>NZ_JBFTPT010000091.1:0-318 GCF_056398625.1 Paenibacillus sp. 01T431 | reverse complement strand
AGCAACAATCAGCAAAAGCGGAGTATTGACGGGTGTTTCAGCAGGTACAGTTACCGTTAAAGCAACGGCTGCTGACGGCAGTGCCGTATTTGGAACCAAAACGATTGAAATTAATGAGCCTGCCATCCCTGTTCAAGTGATTTCCGTAACGGCGGATGGTGAAGTTACTACAATCGAATCAGGTAAGAAGCTGCAAATGAATGCTGTGGCTGCTCCTAGCAACGCAACAAACAAAGCGGTCGCTTGGTCCGTAATAGATGGAACAGGTACGGCTGTTATTGATAAAACAACGGGTGAGCTTACTGCCGGCAATCCAGG
>NZ_JBFTPT010000090.1:0-337 GCF_056398625.1 Paenibacillus sp. 01T431 | reverse complement strand
TGGGGCCATAGCTCAGCTGGGAGAGCGCCTGCCTTGCAAGCAGGAGGTCAGCGGTTCGATCCCGCTTGGCTCCACCAAAAAAACTTTTTAAATTGCACCTTGAAAACTGGATAACGAAAGAAAAGAATTGCTGAAACATCCTTTAAAGCTGTTTTTACGTAAGCGAAGGTGAGCGATCACCTGAGCATTTGGTTAAGCTAGTAAGAGCGCACGGAGGATGCCTAGGCACCAGGAGCCGAAGAAGGACGTGGCGAACAACGATACCGCCCCGGGGAGCCGTAAGCAGGCATTGATCCGAGGATTTCCGAATGGGGAAACCCAGCTATCGTAATGGATA
>NZ_JBFTPT010000089.1:0-361 GCF_056398625.1 Paenibacillus sp. 01T431 | reverse complement strand
CCGCCTGGCTGCGCCCACCTTCATGCCCGATGGCCTCTACCTGGCCGGCGTGAAGTATCCTGAGCCGTACCGGCTGCCCGCCGGCCGACCAGCCGAACCACACGGTGCCGACCGGCTTGTCGGGGCTGCCGCCGGTAGGGCCGGCCACGCCGGTCACGGCCACTGCGGCGCGCGCTGCCGAATGCGCGATGGCGCCTTCGGCCATGGCGCGCGCCACCGGCTCGCTGACCGCGCCGTGGGCTTCGATCAGCGCAGCGTCGACGCCCAGCAGTTCGGTCTTGGCCGCGTTCGAGTAGCTGACGAAGCCGCGCTCGAACCAGGCGCTGGAGCCCGCGAGCTCGGTGCATGCGCCGGCAATGAG
>NZ_JBFTPT010000088.1:0-381 GCF_056398625.1 Paenibacillus sp. 01T431 | reverse complement strand
CCTGTTACTCCCGTTGCTCCGGTAGTTCCGGTAGTTCCTGCAACGCCAGTCGCTCCCGTCACTCCTACACCAGTTGTACCTGTCACGCCTGTGGCTCCGGTTGCTCCCGTTGCCCCTGTAGTTCCGGTAGTTCCTGCAACACCAGTCGCTCCCGTCACTCCTACACCAGTTGTACCTGTCACGCCTGTGGTTCCGGTTGCTCCCGTAGTTCCTACAGCCCCAGTTGATCCAATGGCTCCTGTTTCTCCCGTTGCTCCGGTAGTTCCGGTAGTTCCTCCAACACCAGTCGCTCCCGTCACTCCTACACCAGTTGTACCTGTCACGCCTGTGGCTCCGGTTGCTCCCGTAGTTCCTACAGCCCCAGTTGATCCCGTTGATCCC
>NZ_JBFTPT010000087.1:0-387 GCF_056398625.1 Paenibacillus sp. 01T431 | reverse complement strand
CTGGGTTTCCCCATTCGGAAATCCTCGGATCAATGCCTGCTTACGGCTCCCCGGGGCGGTATCGTTGTTCGCCACGTCCTTCTTCGGCTCCTGGTGCCTAGGCATCCTCCGTGCGCTCTTACTAGCTTAACCAATTGCTCGTGGTGATTCGGCTTGTCCGCCGTTTTCATTTTGTTTCTCTGATCTCCTAAGACATCAAATGGTTGAAACAAAACGAAAAGAAGTCGSAACAATCTCGAACACCTYTCGCTTACGTAAAAACAACTAAAGGATGTTTCAGCAATTCTTTTTCTTTCGTTATCCAGTTTTCAAGGTGCAAGATAAAACATAGGTGTAAAACATAACACCTGCTTGGCGACGTCCTACTCTCCCAAGACCCTGCGGTCT
>NZ_JBFTPT010000086.1:0-388 GCF_056398625.1 Paenibacillus sp. 01T431 | reverse complement strand
CTGGGTTTCCCCATTCGGAAATCCTCGGATCAATGCCTGCTTACGGCTCCCCGGGGCGGTATCGTTGTTCGCCACGTCCTTCTTCGGCTCCTGGTGCCTAGGCATCCTCCGTGCGCTCTTACTAGCTTAACCAAYTGCTCGTGGTGATTTCGATTGATCCGTCRTTGAAGCCTTATTTCTTTGATTAATAACCYCTTTAGAGGTAGAAATAACGTCTTCAAAAGCCGTCTTCAATTCGAAACACCTCTCGCTTACGTAAAAACAACTAAAGGATGTTTCAGCAATTCTTTTTCTTTCGTTATCCAGTTTTCAAGGTGCAAGATAAAACATAGGTGTAAAACATAACACCTGCTTGGCGACGTCCTACTCTCCCAAGACCCTGCGGTCT
>NZ_JBFTPT010000085.1:0-392 GCF_056398625.1 Paenibacillus sp. 01T431 | reverse complement strand
AGACATTCCCTTGCCCACAGGATTTGGAGACGTATGCAGTACCGGATGTAATCAAAGCTTGGAGAACCCATATGCAGCGCGCTGGGGGTTCTACGGGGATTGAGAAGGCTGCGCAGCTCATAGCCATTGCTAAACGCAGTGTCGGAGATCAAACCGCTGTAGAAGAATCGAAGGTAGATTTAATACGGCTTCTTGAAGAATATGAACGAGTTACCACCATGCCCATGCTTGAACAGATTGAAAAGGACATCGAAGCTCTGCTTTCTCCTATGGCACAGCAGCTTCGCACCATAAAAGGTCTCGGGAAGATCTTCACCGCGGCCATACTAGCTGGCACAGGAGATTTAAGACAGTATGCGCATGGACGTCAGGTATTACGAATACGAAAGGCG
>NZ_JBFTPT010000084.1:0-392 GCF_056398625.1 Paenibacillus sp. 01T431 | reverse complement strand
AGCGTGCCCGCCGTCAGCCCGCCCGTGGCCGACAGCGACAGCGTGGGGTAGTACGCCGCCTGCGCCACGCCGATGTCGGCATTGGCCGAGGCCATGCGCCGCTCCGCCGCCGCGATATCGGGCCGGCGCTCCAGCAGCGTGGAGGGCACGGCCACCGGCACGTTGGGAATCGCATCGTCCACCTCCACCACGGCCATGGTCAGGTCCGCCGGCGGCTTGCCAACCAGCACCGCGATGGCGTGCTCCAACTGCGCGCGCGTGATCTGGATGTCGATCTGCTGCGCCTGCGCGCTCTTCAGCTGGGTTTCCGACTGCAACACGTCCGAGCGCTGCGCCGTGCCGGCCTGGTACTGGTTGCGCACCAGCAGCAGCGACTTCTCGTAGTCGGCCAC
>NZ_JBFTPT010000083.1:0-394 GCF_056398625.1 Paenibacillus sp. 01T431 | reverse complement strand
GCCTGCAACCATGCACGCCGGGGCGTTTTGCATTCGATGTTCGAGACTGCGGCGCCCGGCAGCACGAAGGACGGGACGGCACGGCACACAACAAGGTACAGCCCAGGAGCTCCACAAAATGTCTGACAAACTCATCATTTTCGATACCACCTTGCGTGATGGCGAGCAGTCGCCCGGCGCCTCGATGACCCGCGAAGAGAAGATTCGCATCGCGCGCCAGCTGGAACGCCTGAGGGTCGATGTGATCGAGGCCGGCTTTGCGGCCAGCTCCAATGGTGACTTCGAAGCCATCCGCTCGATCGCCCAGGTGGTCAAGGATTCGACGATCTGCTCGCTGGCCCGCGCCAACGACAAGGACATCGCCCGCGCGGCGGAAGCGCTCAAGCCCGCCAAC
>NZ_JBFTPT010000082.1:0-395 GCF_056398625.1 Paenibacillus sp. 01T431 | reverse complement strand
CCACGAGAGTTTACAACACCCGAAGCCGGTGGGGTAACCCGCAAGGGAGCTAGCCGTCGAAGGTGGGGTAGATGATTGGGGTGAAGTCGTAACAAGGTAGCCGTATCGGAAGGTGCGGCTGGATCACCTCCTTTCTAAGGAAATACCCGRRCCCGATGAGGTTCGGATAAACTTGGCAGTTTATCGCTTACTCGTTGTCAGTTTTGAAAGAGTAACCGCACCCTRTAAAGGGTTCTGGAAACCTTCTTTCAATGTAAGTCAAGTCATCCGTTTGGTGGCGATGGCGGAGGTGAACCACGCGTTCCCATACCGAACACGACCGTTAAGCCCTTCAGCGCCGATGGTACTTAGACCGCAGGGTCTTGGGAGAGTAGGACGTCGCCAAGCAGGTGTTA
>NZ_JBFTPT010000081.1:0-401 GCF_056398625.1 Paenibacillus sp. 01T431 | reverse complement strand
TCTCCGCGCTGTACGTGCGCGACCCGCTGCCGTCCTGGTCGRCCGGCCACATYGCGCTGATGGGCGATGCCTGCCAYCCGATGATGCCGTTCATGGCGCAGGGCGCCGGCATGGCSATCGAGGACGGCGTGGTGCTGGCGCGCTGCCTGGCCGAGGCCAGCGACGACACCATCCCCGAGGCGCTGGCGCGCTACCAGGCGGCCCGCCACGACCGCACCAGCCGCATCCAGATCGGCTCGCGCGGCAACGAGTGGCTCAAGGCCGGCGGCAACGCGGACTGGGTGTACGATTACAACGCCTGGAACGTGGCGCTCGGCTGATCCTGCCTGCACCCGTTCCGTTTTTCTTTTCCACGTGCCGATGCCCAAGACCGCCGCGCCAGACGACTCCCTCGACAACCC
>NZ_JBFTPT010000080.1:0-413 GCF_056398625.1 Paenibacillus sp. 01T431 | reverse complement strand
CGGCAGGGCGCGCGCGCGGCCCCGCTGGCCATCGTTTCAAACGTGCGGGCCCAATGCTGCGCTTGCCCCGCGCCATCCCCCGCCGTCGCAGCGGCGCCGCAACACTGTTGCATGCCCCTCGAACGGAGCCTCGACGCGCCGTCGCGCGTTTGGGTAACATGAYGCGGCCGCGCCACACATCGGCGGCAGTCATCAGAGGGATGTATGAGAATTGCCTCCGTGGAGGACGACCCCAGCCAGGCCGCACAGATCCGACAACTGCTCGAGGAGGCCGGCTTTACGTGTACGAGCTTCGCCGCCGGATCGGACTTCCTGCGCGCGCTGCGCGACCAGGTGTTCGACCTGCTGGTCATCGACTGGCAACTGCCCGACATGAGCGGCTACGAGGTCGTGAACTGGGTGCGCCAGCATGC
>NZ_JBFTPT010000079.1:0-416 GCF_056398625.1 Paenibacillus sp. 01T431 | reverse complement strand
TATCCAGTTTTCAATGTGCAAAACGCACAATGAAGCAAGACTCCCACTCGCAGTGGGTTTTAGTGTTTCCATGGAGGATTAGCTCAGCTGGGAGAGCATCTGCCTTACAAGCAGAGGGTCGGCGGTTCGATCCCGTCATCCTCCACCATAGTATGAGTCATTAGCTCAGTTGGTAGAGCACCTGACTTTTAATCAGGGTGTCGTAGGTTCGAATCCTACATGACTCACCATTTTTTAATCTCGGATGCGCGCGTATGGCGGAATTGGCAGACGCACTAGACTTAGGATCTAGCGGGCAACCGTGGGGGTTCAAGTCCCTCTACGCGCATCATAGTACGACAAAAGAAGTCTTGCTTAGCAAGGCTTTTTTTGTTGTTCAAAAGTAGGAAATGATATTCAAATGAGATGCTTTTGAG
>NZ_JBFTPT010000078.1:0-431 GCF_056398625.1 Paenibacillus sp. 01T431 | reverse complement strand
GCTGGTAGACGGTCCAGTCCGTCATGCCGGCGTCGCTCTTCGCGAGGCCCAGCACGGCGTCCACTTCGTTCGGCGCCAGCTCGCCATCCATCAAAACGGAGATTTGCTCCGATGCTTCCACTACATGAACCGACTGCTTATGAGCCTGACCCATTTCCCACCCCAAGAAATTCCATTGAACACCGATAAATCCCGTACTGCTGCTTGTCGTTTATCGATGCAGGAATTGGCTGCAACGCTGGCTGCACGACATTCTTCAACTTGCTACCTCTACCACCGCTTGCCCTCGGCTGTTCCCAGCAGGGGGCGCAACTTGTCGGCAATCGCCTCGCGGGCGCGGAAGATCCGTGACCGCACGGTGCCGATCGGGCAACCCATGGCTTCGGCGATTTCCTCATAGCTGAGGCCCTCGATTTCGCGCAGGGTGATGG
>NZ_JBFTPT010000077.1:0-437 GCF_056398625.1 Paenibacillus sp. 01T431 | reverse complement strand
ATCCCGAAGAAGCTGGTGAAGCAGGGTGTGCGCGACATGCTGCGCATGTCCGACGCACGCATGAGCGGCACCAGCTATGGCGCCTGCATCCTCCATGTGTCGCCCGAGGCGTACATCGGCGGGCCCTTCGCGCTGGTGYGCACCGGCGACCTGATCTCGGTGGACATCGACCGGCGCAGCATCCACCTGGAGGTRTCCGACGARGAACTGGCGCGCCGCCGCGCCGCCTGGACCCCGCCGCCGCCCCGCTATGCGCGCGGCTACGGCTTCATGTTCTCCCGGCACATCCGCCAGGCCAACGACGGCTGCGACTTCGACTTCCTCCAGACCGATTTCGGCGACCCGGTGGGCGAGCCGAGCATCTACTGACCGCAAGCCTTCCGCAAGCATCGTCCCCGATAATGGCGGGCGCGCCGCCCCCGGCCGCCCTCCACCCC
>NZ_JBFTPT010000076.1:0-437 GCF_056398625.1 Paenibacillus sp. 01T431 | reverse complement strand
GCTTTAAAGGATGTTTCAGCAATTCTTTTCTTTCGTTATCCAGTTTTCAAGGTGCAATTTAAAAAGTTTTTTTGGTGGAGCCAAGCRGGATCGAACCGCTGACCTCCTGCTTGCAAGGCAGGCGCTCTCCCAGCTGAGCTATGGCCCCATGTTAGGTTTTGAATTATGGAATTATAGTGGTGGGCCTTAGTGGACTCGAACCACCGACCTCACCCTTATCAGGGGTGCGCTCTAACCAGCTGAGCTAAAGGCCCTTAATTCTCATAGTTCGTATATTAAGGTGTAAATATAACACCTGCTTGGCGACGTCCTACTCTCCCAAGACCCTGCGGTCTAAGTACCATCGGCGCTGAAGGGCTTAACGGTCGTGTTCGGTATGGGAACGCGTGGTTCACCTCCGCCATCGCCACCAAACGGATGACTTGACTTACATTGAA
>NZ_JBFTPT010000075.1:0-445 GCF_056398625.1 Paenibacillus sp. 01T431 | reverse complement strand
GAATGTAAGGGCAGTGACCCGTTGAGATTTGGGAGGGTGAACCTCCAAGGGATTGTGGAGTATGCGTGCAGTAGAAACTACCTGGGGAATATTTCCTAATAGTTCCTCTATTTCCGCATGCCCAGCCCACCACCTCAACCGGTATCACCAGTGCTGTTTCTTAAAATTGACCTAATTCAAGGTGATGAAATCCTGCGAATGAGTGAGTATATGTGAGATAAACCCTTAAAACCGAGGGACGGGTAACGATAGTTGAAGACTAAAAGGGCTGCCACGTGGCAGCCCTTCGTCGTTACGCTCCCTCAGAGAATAAGGTTTTTCTCACGAATACTCGCGAATTCGCAGGATTTCACATATAGATTTAAATAGGAGTTTAAATGATTACATAACATGGGCTAGGCAGTTCCGTTTGAGGGCATGCGGGAATAGAAGGTGTTGGTCTATT
>NZ_JBFTPT010000074.1:0-450 GCF_056398625.1 Paenibacillus sp. 01T431 | reverse complement strand
GCTTTAAAGGATGTTTCAGCAATTCTTTTCTTTCGTTATCCAGTTTTCAAGGTGCAATTTAAAAAGTTTTTTTGGTGGAGCCAAGCGGGATCGAACCGCTGACCTCCTGCTTGCAAGGCAGGCGCTCTCCCAGCTGAGCTATGGCCCCAAATTTAATATGGGTACCGACTTCTCAGAGTCGATAATGGTGGGCCTTAGTGGACTCGAACCACCGACCTCACCCTTATCAGGGGTGCGCTCTAACCAGCTGAGCTAAAGGCCCATAGGTATTCCCTTTGGACTTCCTTTGAAAGATGATTAATCTTTCAAAACTGACAACGAGTAAGCGATAAACTGCCAAGTTTATCCGAACCTCATCGGGTTCGGGTATTTCCTTAGAAAGGAGGTGATCCAGCCGCACCTTCCGATACGGCTACCTTGTTACGACTTCACCCCAATCATCTACCCCAC
>NZ_JBFTPT010000073.1:0-458 GCF_056398625.1 Paenibacillus sp. 01T431 | reverse complement strand
GTGTCCAACAAACGCCCTGGGGCACGCGCGACAGGTCACATTGCCGGGCTGGGTCAGTCGTCAGTAGGCGTCCCGGCCGGTCCAGCCGTGCACGGCGGTGTGGACGATGATGCGGAGGTCCAGCACGAAGGACCAGTTGCGGATGTAGAAGATGTCGAACTCGGTACGCCGGCGCATTTTCTCCACCGTGTCGGTGCGGCCCCGGCAGCCGTTGATCTGCGCCCAGCCCGTGATGCCGGGCTTCACGCGGTGGCGCAGCATGTAGCGGTCCACGATCTCCTTGTAGAGCTCGTTGTGCTCGATGGCATGCGGGCGCGGGCCCACCACGGACATCTCGCCGCGCAGCACGTTCAGGAACTGCGGCAGCTCGTCCAGGCTGGTGCGGCGCAGGAAGGCGCCCACGCGCGTCACGCGGGGGTCGCCGGGCGTGGCCTGGGTCACGCCGGCATCCGTGTGCG
>NZ_JBFTPT010000072.1:0-464 GCF_056398625.1 Paenibacillus sp. 01T431 | reverse complement strand
GGCCATTGGACAGTATGGTTGAAGAGATTCGAGAACTCTGCACTGAGCATAAATTCCGTTACGGATACCGAAAGATTACTGCACTGCTTCAAAAAAAGTACAAGATTAATCACAAGCGCGTACAACGAATCATGCAATGTGAGCAGCTACAATGTCGAGTCAGAGTCAAGAAACGAAAGCATACAGGGCAGCCTGCTTATGTAGCTGAGTACCTATTAAAGCTACAATTTCAAGCTGAAGCACCGATGCATAAACTCGTCAAGGATATTACGTATTTACCATTCGGCGGAAAAATGATGTACCTATCGAGCATCCTCGATTTATATAACAGAGAGATCGTAGCTAGCAGTCTATCCGATACGCAAGATACGGACTTTGTCCTGGATACACTTAATCAATTGCCAGCTGTGCCTGGTGCGATTCTCCATAGCGATCAGGGCAGCGTCTACACGTCCCATGGGTAT
>NZ_JBFTPT010000071.1:0-465 GCF_056398625.1 Paenibacillus sp. 01T431 | reverse complement strand
AAGTCCTTGTCCTGCAGCGCCTTCACGGCGGCGGCGTTCAGCTTGTTGATCACGTCGTCAGGCGTGCCGGCGGGTGCCACCAGGCCATACCAGGCCGGATCGTTCGGCTCCTTCAGGCCCACTTCGGCAAACGTCGGCACGTCAGGCAAGCCCTCCACGCGCTTGTYCCAYGCCACCACCAGCGGACGCAGCTTGCCGGCCTTGATGTASGGMATCGACGACGGCAGGTTGTCCACCATGATCGGCACCTGGCCGGCCAGCACGTCGTTCAGCGCCGGGCCCGCGCCACGGTACGGAATGTGCACCATGAACGTCTTGGTCGAGACCTTGAACTGCTCGCCCAGCATGTGGCCGAAGCCGCAGGTGCCCGACGACGCGTACGAGTACTTGCCCGGGTTGGCCTTCAGCACGGCCAGGAACTCCTTGTAGTCCTTGGCCGGGAAGTTCGGGTTCACGGCGATCACG
>NZ_JBFTPT010000070.1:0-472 GCF_056398625.1 Paenibacillus sp. 01T431 | reverse complement strand
GCATCCGCTGGCCCGCAACGGGCTGACGCTGCGCCACTATCTGGAGATGCCGCATCTGGCCCCGGCGCCGTACGCGTCGATGCAGCGCAGCATGATCGACCAGGCGCTGGCCGAGCAGGGCTACAAGCGCAACATCCAGGTCACGCTGCCGTACTTCGGCCTGGTACCGTACGTGCTGATGAAGACGGATATGGTGTTCACCACGGGGCGCCAGTTCGCCGCGCACTACGCGCAGTACCTGCCGATCCGGATGGTGGCGTCGCCGGTGCCGTTCCCGCGCATGCGGTTCTACCAGCTGTGGCACGAGCGCTGCCACGCAGCGCCCGATGTGATGTGGATGCGGCGCATGATCGCCGAGGTGGCCGCCGACCTGCCGCAGCTGCCGCGGCTGGAAGCCACGGCAGTCTGAGCGGGTGGGGGTGACTTACTTCCCCTCGTAGCTTGGGAAGAACAACTGCTCGCCGTCCACCTT
>NZ_JBFTPT010000069.1:0-489 GCF_056398625.1 Paenibacillus sp. 01T431 | reverse complement strand
CGAAGCCGGTGGGGTAACCCGCAAGGGAGCTAGCCGTCGAAGGTGGGGTAGATGATTGGGGTGAAGTCGTAACAAGGTAGCCGTATCGGAAGGTGCGGCTGGATCACCTCCTTTCTAAGGAAATACCCGAACCCGATGAGGTTCGGATACAAGTTATCGGTATATGGCGCTTTGAGCGCAAGACGTGAAAACCATTTGTTCAGCTTTGATGGAATTTGTATGGGGCCATAGCTCAGCTGGGAGAGCGCCTGCCTTGCAAGCAGGAGGTCAGCGGTTCGATCCCGCTTGGCTCCACCAACAACTTTTATCAATTTGCACCTTGAAAACTGGATAACGAAAGAAAAGAATTGCTGAAACATCCTTTAAAGCTGTTTTTACGTAAGCGAGAGGTGTTTCGAATTGAAGACGGCTTTTGAAGACGTTATTTCTACCTCTAAAGAGGTTATTAATCAAAGAAATAAGGCTTCAACGACGGATCAATCGAAATCA
>NZ_JBFTPT010000068.1:0-514 GCF_056398625.1 Paenibacillus sp. 01T431 | reverse complement strand
ACAATCGAATCAGGTAAGAAGCTGCAAATGAATGCTGTGGCTGCTCCTAGCAACGCAACAAACAAAGCGGTCGCTTGGTCCGTAATAGATGGAACAGGTACGGCTGTTATTGATAAAACAACGGGTGAGCTTACTGCCGGCAATCCAGGCACAGTAACGGTCCAAGCAACAGCTGCCGATGAAAGCGGAGTTGTAGGCAGCACGATTCTTACGATTACGGCAGTCCAAGTCCCTGTTGCTTCGATTACGTTAACAGGTGATTCCAGCGTGCTGGTTGGTCAGACGTTAACCGTTGACGCGACCGTTGCTCCTGCAAATGCAACGGAAAAATCAATCGAGTGGTCTGTTGAAAACGGAACAGGCATAGCAACAATCAGCAAAAGCGGAGTATTGACGGGTGTTTCAGCAGGTACAGTTACCGTTAAAGCAACGGCTGCTGACGGCAGTGCCGTATTTGGAACCAAAACGATTGAAATTAATGAGCCTGCCATCCCTGTTCAAGTGATTTCCGTAA
>NZ_JBFTPT010000067.1:0-515 GCF_056398625.1 Paenibacillus sp. 01T431 | reverse complement strand
GGGTGTTGTTCGCGCTGCTGGTGGTGGGCCTGATCGCCGCGCTGATCGAAGTGTCGCTGTTCAGCTTCCTCGGCCGCATCGTGGATCTCGCCAAGGGCGCGCCGGACGGGCAGTTCTTCGCGCGCCATCAGAACGAGYTGCTGTGGATGGCCTTCGTGGCGCTGATCCTGCGKCSGCTGTTCTTCGGCCTGCACGAYRTSCTGSTGCATCAGGTCATCAACCCSARCCTGGCCAACCTGATCCGCTGGCAGAACCAYCGCTACSTGCTCCAGCAGAGCCTGTCGTTCTTCCAGAACGACTTCGCGGGGCGSATTGCCCAGCGCATCATGCAGACCGGGGTCTCGCTGCGCGACTCGGCCGTGCATGCGCTCGATGCGCTCTGGCACGTGATCATCTACGCCATCAGCGCGCTGATCCTGTTCGCCGAGGCGGACTGGCGGCTGATGATCCCGCTGATCCTGTGGATTGCCGGCTACATCGCCGCCCTGGCGTACTTCACGCCGCGCGTGAAGCAG
>NZ_JBFTPT010000066.1:0-527 GCF_056398625.1 Paenibacillus sp. 01T431 | reverse complement strand
GTTGCAGGAACTACCGGAACTACCGGAGCAACGGGAGTAACAGGAGCCACGGGATCAACTGGGGCTTTAGGAACTACGGGAGCAACCGGAGCAACAGGGGTGACAGGTGCAACTGGTGTAGGAGTAACGGGAGCGACTGGTGTTGCAGGAACTACCGGAACTACAGGAGCCACGGGAGAAACAGGAGCCACGGGATCAACTGGTGCTGTAGGAACTACGGGAGCAACCGGAGCAACAGGGGCGACAGGTGCAACTGGTGTAGGAGTAACGGGAGAAACAGGAGCCACGGGATCAACTGGGGCTGTAGGAACTACGGGAGTAACCGGAGCCACAGGCGTGACAGGTACAACTGGTGTAGGAGTGACGGGAGCGACTGGCGTTGCAGGAACTACCGGAACTACCGGAGCAACGGGAGTAACAGGAGCCACGGGATCAACTGGGGCTTTAGGAACTACGGGAGCAACCGGAGCAACAGGGGTGACAGGTGCAACTGGTGTAGGAGTAACGAACGGGAGCGACTGGTGTTG
>NZ_JBFTPT010000065.1:0-534 GCF_056398625.1 Paenibacillus sp. 01T431 | reverse complement strand
CCTATCGGCTGAACTTCGCGCAGGTGTCGTCGCCGCCGACGATCACCCCGTTCGCGCCGATGACGTGGTGGGCGGAGGTTCCGCTTCTCGGCCCCCTGATCGGCCCGGTGATGGCCGCCGAGACCGCGCTGACGCTGCTGGCGCTGTGCATGGCGCCGCTGATCGGCTGGCTGCTCTATCGCACGCCGCTGGGGCTGGCCCTGCGCATGGTCGGCGAGAATCCGGCGGCGGCGGAGGGGCAGGGCATCCGCGTGGCGGCCGTGCGGATTGGTGCGATCATGGCCGGCTCGGCGCTGATGGCCGTGGGCGGGGCGTTCCTGACGCTCTCCGCCTTCAACGCGTTCTTCTTCAACATGATTAACGGGCGCGGCTGGATCTGCGTGGCGCTGGTGGTCTTCGCCTCCTGGCGGCCGGGCCGGGCGCTGCTTGGCGCGGTGCTGTTCGCCGCGTTCGACGCCCTGCAACTGCGCCTGCAACAGGGCGGGGCGAGCCTGCCGGGCCTGCCGCCGCTGCCGTACCAGGTGTACCTGATGC
>NZ_JBFTPT010000064.1:0-577 GCF_056398625.1 Paenibacillus sp. 01T431 | reverse complement strand
GTGGAAGCACAGCAATGTGTGCAGCTGACGAATACTAATCGGTCGAGGGCTTATCCTAAACACGTTTACTGTGACCCATACATCCAGTAGACAGCAGCTAAAAAGGCTTCAGCAAGCCTAATCTTTCGTATCCAGTTTTCAGGGCGCAATTTGCTAATGCATGCATTAGTGATCGTTCTGTAAATGAATAGCTTTAGTAGTAAATGACGCGGGGTGGAGCAGCCCGGTAGCTCGTCGGGCTCATAACCCGAAGGCCGCAGGTTCAAATCCTGCCCCCGCAACCAAACCAAGGTTTCACTTTCGGATTTATCCGAGCTTACATACGGAGCTGTGGTGTAGTGGCCCAACATGCCTGCCTGTCACGCAGGAGACCGCGGGTTCGAATCCCGTCAGCTCCGCCACTTTTACAAGAAGAGTAACAAAATATATGTTGGGGATTAGCCAAGCGGTAAGGCAACGGACTTTGACTCCGTCATTCTCAGGTTCGATCCCTGAATCCCCAGCCATTTATATGCGGAAGTGGCTCAGCGGTAGAGCATCGCCTTGCCAAGGCGAGGGTCGCGGGTTCGATTCCCGT
>NZ_JBFTPT010000063.1:0-587 GCF_056398625.1 Paenibacillus sp. 01T431 | reverse complement strand
TTTCAATGTAAGTCAAGTCATCCGTTTGGTGGCGATGGCGGAGGTGAACCACGCGTTCCCATACCGAACACGACCGTTAAGCCCTTCAGCGCCGATGGTACTTAGACCGCAGGGTCTTGGGAGAGTAGGACGTCGCCAAGCAGGTGTTAWATTTTACACCTATGCAGCAGCCGTAAGGCTCCGCTGTGATTTACTTTGYACCTTGAAAACTGGATAACGAAAGAAAAAGAATTGCTGAAACATCCTTTAGTTGTTTTTACGTAAGCGAAGGTGAGCAATCACCTGAGCAWTTGGTTAAGCTAGTAAGAGCGCACGGAGGATGCCTAGGCACCAGGAGCCGAAGAAGGACGTGGCGAACAACGATACCGCCCCGGGGAGCCGTAAGCAGGCATTGATCCGAGGATTTCCGAATGGGGAAACCCAGCTRTCGTAATGGAYAGTTACTCTCAACTGAATACATAGGTTGGGTAGAGGCATACCAGGGGAACTGAAACATCTAAGTACCCTGAGGAAGAGAAAACAATAGTGATTCCGTCAGTAGCGGCGAGCGAACGCGGATTAGCCCAAACCAAGGAGCTTGCTTCTTG
>NZ_JBFTPT010000062.1:0-594 GCF_056398625.1 Paenibacillus sp. 01T431 | reverse complement strand
TGATTTCGATTGATCCGTCGTTGAAGCCTTATTTCTTTGATTAATAACCTCTTTAGAGGTAGAAATAACGTCTTCAAAAGCCGTCTTCAATTCGAAACACCTCTCGCTTACGTAAAAACAGCTTTAAAGGATGTTTCAGCAATTCTTTTTCTTTCGTTATCCAGTTTTCAAGGTGCAAATGTTTTGCGCTGAGTTTGCTTCAGAGTTAATCTTCAGCAAAGACAGAACATTATTCTTTTGGTGGAGCCAAGCGGGATCGAACCGCTGACCTCCTGCTTGCAAGGCAGGCGCTCTCCCAGCTGAGCTATGGCCCCAAATGGGTACCGACTTCTCAGAGTCGATAATGGTGGGCCTTAGTGGACTCGAACCACCGACCTCACCCTTATCAGGGGTGCGCTCTAACCAGCTGAGCTAAAGGCCCTTGGGTATTCCCTTTGGTCTTCCTTTGAAAGATGATTAATCTTTCAAAACTGACAACGAGTAAGCGATAAACTGCCAAGTTTATCCGAACCTCATCGGGCTCGGGTATTTCCTTAGAAAGGAGGTGATCCAGCCGCACCTTCCGATACGGCTACCTTGTTACGACTTCACCCC
>NZ_JBFTPT010000061.1:0-634 GCF_056398625.1 Paenibacillus sp. 01T431 | reverse complement strand
TCAGTTAACTCTTCTTCGGTCTTTTTACGTCCACGTCCATCCTGCAGCGCATCTTGCCCGCCGTCTTGGTATTTCTTCACCCACTGATATACCTGTTGGTAGGAAACCTGATGTTGCTCCGCAGTCTTCCCATAGTCATCGTTATTTGTTAGACAATACTGAACAATCTCTATCCGTTCTTTCCATGTCGTAGAACGTCCTTTCGTCATAGCCCTTGCTCCCCCTCTATAGGCTTTTAAGCTGCTATGACTATTATACTTCTTTACCCAGTTCGATAGCTGTGTTCTACTCGCAATCTTGTATTTATCAATAATATCGTATTGGGATATTTCCCCCTTAAGGTAATCCAACACCGCCTGCAGCTTAAGTTCTGCGGTATAGCTGCGGTTTAACGTCTGAATTTCTAACCCTTCCAAACCATAGACTTTATACCTCCGTTGCCATTTCGCCAATGTTGTTTTTGATAAGCCATATTTATACGCAGCGGCCATAGAGCCAAGTTCACCACTTTCGATCTCTCCGATTATGGTAAGTTTCTCTGATGCGGAATATTTAACTTTAGACATGAAAATGCTCCCCTCATAGCAACAGGTTTTTTATTATTTCACCTGTCTACTATTTGGGGAGCATATCA
>NZ_JBFTPT010000060.1:0-657 GCF_056398625.1 Paenibacillus sp. 01T431 | reverse complement strand
CAATAAGATGAGTGATGGTTCGTTAATCGAGTGGATCGTTGAAGACAATGAAGAAACTATTGCTACGGGTGCAATTATCTTCTATGATTTCCCGCCTTCATTCACAAGTAAGAGTGGTAAAATGGGCTATATCACAAATATGTATACAGACAAGGGATAGCTACGACTTTGTTAAATAAATTAGTTGATGAAGCTAGAATCGCAGGTGTATCAAAAATTTGGCTCGGGGCTTCAACATTAGGTAGACCGGTATATAAAAAGTTTGGTTTTATTGAAGTAGATTATTGGATGGAATTAAATCTTTAGGCAATTACAAATACTCTAATGCCGCGAAAATCGTGGCTTTTTTATTTTGTGGGATAAGGTTCCTGTCAAAAACAAATGACAAGAACTCCCATTCCCGATTTTGATAAGAACTTGAACTCATTCCCGATAGATTGCAGGGAGAAGGTGAAGAAGATAAACATAAAAGTTGTAAACTGAACTCACTAATCAAGCTAAACATTCCTGTTGAGGCTAAGAAATAGTCTTTGTCAAAAAAGGAGCACCTCGGTATGATGGGTTTGTCGACAACACATCAAGGAGGCGCTCTTACTATGAAGTTTAAGCAATCAGACGCACAAAATCAACGGATTGAACAAATCGGATTGAACAAAT
>NZ_JBFTPT010000059.1:0-679 GCF_056398625.1 Paenibacillus sp. 01T431 | reverse complement strand
ACTATCCATTACGATAGCTGGGTTTCCCCATTCGGAAATCCTCGGATCAATGCCTGCTTACGGCTCCCCGGGGCGGTATCGTTGTTCGCCACGTCCTTCTTCGGCTCCTGGTGCCTAGGCATCCTCCGTGCGCTCTTACTAGCTTAACCTATCGTTCCGGTTGATTCGGCTTGTGCGCCGTTTTCATTTTGTTTCTCTGATCTCCTAAGACATCAAATAGTTGAAACAAAACGAAAAGAAGTCGCATCAATCACGAACAACCTTCACTAACAATTAAATCAATGTAGCTAAAGGATGTTTCAGCAATTCTTTTCTTTCGTTATCCAGTTTTCAAGGTGCAAAGTAAATCACAGCGGAGCCTTACGGCTGCTGCATAGGTGTAAAAYATAACACCTGCTTGGCGACGTCCTACTCTCCCAAGACCCTGCGGTCTAAGTACCATCGGCGCTGAAGGGCTTAACGGTCGTGTTCGGTATGGGAACGCGTGGTTCACCTCCGCCATCGCCACCAAACGGATGACTTGACTTRCATTGAAAGATGATTAMTCTTTCAAAACTGACAACGAGTAAGCGATAAACTGCCAAGTTTATCCGAACCTCATCGGGYYCGGGTATTTCCTTAGAAAGGAGGTGATCCAGCCGCACCTTCCGATACGGCTACCTTGTTACGACTTCACCCC
>NZ_JBFTPT010000058.1:0-732 GCF_056398625.1 Paenibacillus sp. 01T431 | reverse complement strand
GGTGATACCGGTTGAGGTGGTGGGCTGGGCATGCGGAAATAGAGGAACTATTAGGAAATATTCCCCAGGTAGTTTCTACTGCACGCATACTCCACAATCCCTTGGAGGTTCACCCTCCCAAATCTCAACGGGTCACTGCCCTTACATTCCTTCGTTATACCTGTCCAAGGTGTGGAGACCGATAGCGTTTAGCGGATGGGTCTGAGCCCTTATGGGTAACGAACTCGGTCCTCCGTGCTTTCTTTTTGAAATCCTGCGAATGAGTCAATATACGTGATTTCTACTTAATTTAAGCTGCTTCTGCCCATGCAATTACCGTTTTCTCTGGCGTGAACTTTTCTCCTCGTTGTATAATACCAACTAGAATTCGTGCCAGCTTTCCTACTAACTTAAATATGGATTGCTGCTTTTTCATCTTCTTTTCTTGCACATTATGCTCATGCAGATGGCGGAACACGGGGTTATTCCAAACGAGCTGAACCGTCGCGAGATAGAGATATTTYCGCAAGGCGGAGTCTCCTCTTTTCGAAAGAACAATTCGTCCTTTTCGCTTTCCTGACGTACTTTCAGCCAAATTTAGGCCCGCCTTTCGTAATACCTGACGTCCATGCGCATACTGTCTTAAATCTCCTGTGCCAGCTAGTATGGCCGCGGTGAAGATCTTCCCGAGACCTTTTATGGTGCGAAGCTGCTGTGCCATAGGAATCTCAGAAAGCAGAGCTTCGATGTCCT
>NZ_JBFTPT010000057.1:0-782 GCF_056398625.1 Paenibacillus sp. 01T431 | reverse complement strand
GTGGGGTAGATGATTGGGGTGAAGTCGTAACAAGGTAGCCGTATCGGAAGGTGCGGCTGGATCACCTCCTTTCTAAGGAAATACCCGAACCCGATGAGGTTCGGATAAACTTGGCAGTTTATCGCTTACTCGTTGTCAGTTTTGAAAGAGTAAAGCAATACATAGATGAAGAACGAGGCGTTAGCGCCTGATCTGATTTCGTGGAATTGTAGTACGCTTTCTTTCAGTRTGTCTAGTCATTCGTTTGGTGGCGATGGCGGAGGTGAACCACGCGTTCCCATACCGAACACGACCGTTAAGCCCTTCAGCGCCGATGGTACTTAGACCGCAGGGTCTTGGGAGAGTAGGACGTCGCCAAGCGGATTRAATCATACAAGTGAGTTACCAACTTTTAGTGGTTGATTGTAACRAGCGAATATGTTAATCTAAYAYTCCTGCYGCGAAAGCAGTATGGACAAAATTGCACCTTGAAAACTGGATAACGAAAGAAAAGAATTGCTGAAACATCCTTTAAAGYTGTTTTTAYGTAAGCGAAAGGTGTTCGAGATTGTTGCGACTTCTTTTCGTTTTGTTTCAACCACTTGATGTCTTAGGAAATYGAGGAAACAAAATGAAAACGRCGSACAAGCCGAATCACCACGAGCAWTTGGTTAAGCTAGTAAGAGCGCACGGAGGATGCCTAGGCACCAGGAGCCGAAGAAGGACGTGGCGAACAACGATACCGCCCCGGGGAGCCGTAAGCAGGCATTGATCCGAGGATTTCCGAATGGGGAAACCCAGCT
>NZ_JBFTPT010000056.1:0-902 GCF_056398625.1 Paenibacillus sp. 01T431 | reverse complement strand
ATAAATCTGTAATGGTTCCATACAGATTATTATATCTATTTTTATAGATTTGTAAATATAAAATGTGCTGTTTTCTCCAATATCTTTTGACAAGAACTTGAAAAATCTATTGCCTGTACCGACTTTTGTTGGAGAAATCTGCCCGTTAGTTCAATAAAAAGAGCAGGCATCGCAGCGCCTGCTCATCATTTGTGTTATTCCACTATCGTTCTCCGATAGCTTAATGACTATTTCACGCTTCTTGTGCTACCCTGAACATATGCCCATTAACATCTCGAAATGTGAACTCTCTTACGCCCCAGGGTTTTTGTTCAATATCTTGCACAATGTCTAGTGCTTTACTTTTATACAATGTATAAATTTCATCTATATTTTGTACAAAGAGATAAGAGTGAGCTCTATAAGTTGTGAACGATTCCTGTACATCCAGATGAAATTCAATATCACCACATTGGATTGCGGCATAGCCATTGTCATCCCATATCCAAGCCACCTTAAACCCAAGCACATCTAGGTAAAATGCAAGGGATTCATCCATATTACGTACGGGTAAAATCGGAACTTGACATTGAATGTTTAGCATAAAAAATACCTCCCCCCAGCTGGTTCATCAATAACAAAGAATATATTCGTTGAGTCTTTATAATTTCCTCTATTCTCATTGTTCAGTTCTCCTGCCCGTTAGCGTAATGAAAAAATGGAGCAGCTGCCGCAGCAAACTACTCCATGTTTGTTCAACTATCGTCTCCCGTTAGCTAAACATTCCTGTTGAGGCTAAGAAATAGTCTTTGTCAAAAAAGGAGCACCTCGGTATGATGGGTTTGTCGACAACACATCAAGGAGGCGCTCTTACTATGAAGTTTAAGCAATCAGACGCACAAAATCAACGGATTGAACAAATT
>NZ_JBFTPT010000055.1:0-939 GCF_056398625.1 Paenibacillus sp. 01T431 | reverse complement strand
CCCAGCCCACCACCTCAACCGGTATCACCTGTGCTGTTTCTTAAAATCGACCTAATCCAAGGTGATGAAATCCTGCGAATGAGTGAGTATATGTGAGATAAACCCTTAAAACCGAGGGACGGGTAACGATAGTTAAGTACAGACAGGGCTGCCGCATGGCAGTCTTTTGTTCAACTAACGGGCAGTTTAGTTGAACATGAGGGTGGTGTTTTTGTTAATATTAAACAAAAGGGAGGGGATGAATGTGCATAGAAAGAAATATTTTATTTTAATACCACCATGCTAATAATCGGGCTATTTTTATTGCTTTCTTTAGCAATTGAAACATTGGATGCAGCGCTTGTATGCCCCGGTGAACGAAGATTTTTACAGTTTGATCATTCCTTTCCCCCACTCAAAGGCGTAATGCATGTGAACTTGCATAACAATGTATGGGGAACGAACTTTCCTGCTTGGTATGAAGAAGGCGCCTCTTCCGATTCAAACTGCATTTTAGATCTTTGATATAGAAGATTTGAATATTTGTATGGTATTAGGCTAGCAAGATGGTCAACACGAACTTGCAAGCTTTTCTATGTTTATGTTAGTCGGTGACTTCCACTGTGAAATATGCTACACTCCGTTCAGCAATATATACATTTGTTGGGGCGGTGAGTAGATGTACTATCGTAAAGCAAATATGAATGATATTCATCAATTGGTTCATCTAAGAAAAAAGCAATTAGTTGATGAAGGGATYGAACCGAATCAAGATATTGATAGCGAACTCAATTCTTTTTTTCACAATAAGATGAGTGATGGTTCGTTAATCGARTGGATCGTTGAAGACAATGAAGAAACTATTGCTACGGGTGCAATTATCTTCTATGATTTCCCGCCTTCATTCACAAGTAAGAGTGGTAAAATGGGCTATATCACTGGTAAAATGGGCTATATCAC
>NZ_JBFTPT010000054.1:0-1061 GCF_056398625.1 Paenibacillus sp. 01T431 | reverse complement strand
CTTTGTCAAAAAAGGAGCACCTCGGTATGATGGGTTTGTCGACAACACATCAAGGAGGCGCTCTTACTATGAAGTTTAAGCAATCAGACGCACAAAATCAACGGATTGAACAAATTRCCACCTCGCATCTTGTCATAGGAATTGACATGGCCAAAGAAACTCACGTGGCACAGTCCACAAATTTCCGAGGAATCGTCATTTCAAAACGGCATCTCTCGTTTTCGAATTCTATCGAAGGTTTTGAAAAATYAAGCCGCTGGATAACCGAACTACAACAGAAACATCGATTAAAGAGGCTCATCATCGGCATGGAACCAACCGGTCATTACTGGTTTAACCTAGCTAACTGGTTATCAGATAAGGGATTACATGTGGTCATGGTTAACCCTGCTACGACGAAGCGAAATAAAGAAAATCGAGATAACAGTCCATCAAAGAACGACCCCAAAGATGCACTTGTCATCGCAGATTCAGTAAGTCGGGGCTTCTACTATGAGTACACGCGACAATCGCTTGTGTTTCAACGCTTACGGACCATAATGAGTGACCGAGAATTCTGGGTCGCGAACAGTGTTCGACTGCAGAACCGCATTGTGCGTTGGCTCGACATCCGTTTTCCTGAATATCCATCGGTATTCAAAGACTGGACCTGTAAGCGGTCATTGGCGACCCTCAAGACATTCCCTTGCCCACAGGATTTGGAGACGTATGCAGTACCGGATGTAATCAAAGCTTGGAGAACCCATATGCAGCGCGCTGGGGGTTCTACGGGGATTGAGAAGGCTGCGCAGCTCATAGCACATGCTAAACGCAGTATCGGAGATCGAACCGCTGTAGAAGAATCGAAGGCAGATTTAATACGGCTCATTGAAGAATATGAACGAGTTACCACCATGCTTGAACAGATTGAAGAGGACATCGAAGCTCTGCTTTCTGAGATTCCTATGGCACAGCAGCTTCGCACCATAAAAGGTCTCGGGAAGATCTTCACCGCGGCCATACTAGCTGGCACAGGAGATTTAAGACAGTATGCGCATGGACGTCAGGTATTACGAAAGGCG
>NZ_JBFTPT010000053.1:0-1182 GCF_056398625.1 Paenibacillus sp. 01T431 | reverse complement strand
GAACTGCACCCCGTCAAGTAGACATTACAAATAATAAAACCTGTTAAACGGCCTTAGTCCTAAACTCCATTGGACTGAGGCCGTTTAGTTTCGCCTGTAATCGTTCGTAATTGTAAAAGTGAATGTAGGCTTCAATGTCCCGTTCAAGCTCATCAAAAGTTCGGTATGTATGCAAATAATATTTTTCGCACTTCAGGGTTCCCCAGAAGGATTCTATGGGACTGTTATCAATGCATCTCCCTACGCGAGACATGCTATGGGTTAATTTTTTTCCAAATAACTTTTTGAACCGTTGAGAAGTGTATTGAAAGCCTCGGTCACTATGCAGCATCGGTCTACTTCTTGGTGCTGCCTTTATCGCCTTTTTGACGGTTTGAAACACGAGGCTGTTGTTGTTCGAGTGCCCGAATACATGGGATACAACGGTATTGTCATGGAGGTCTAAGATGGCGCTTAAATACGCCTTTTGACTTTGACCATACTTGAATTCCGTTACATCTGTTACCCATTTTTCATTCGGCTTTGTCGCAGTGAATTCGCGGTTTAACAAGTTCTCAGCCACGTGCTGAGGCGTTGATGTTGCATATTTCTTACGCTTTCTACGGCGGATCACTGACTGAATGCCTTGCAGCTGCATGAGGCGCTGGATGCGCTTGTGGTTAATCTGCTGCTCCGTTTCTTTGCATAAGTGAAGGGTTAATCGACGGTACCCGTAGATACCGCCTACTTTCTCATGCAGAGAGATCATCGCTTTTGTGAGTTTTTGGTTTTCTAGTTCACGTACGCTAGGCTTGTGGTTCAACCATTTGTAATAGCTTGATCGTGGAATCTCTGCAATTTCACACAGTATCTTAATGCTGAACTGCCCATCTTGCTGTACAGCTTGAATGGCAAGATAGATGTTTTCTTGACTTACTCGACTTAGCGTCGCCTTCTTTCGAGTTCCTCTAACTTTTTTAGGAATGCAATTTCTGCGCGTAGGCGTTCATTTTCAGCCTGCATCTTCTTCATGGTAAGCTTTTGGCGGTCTATGTCAGTTAACTCTTCTTCGGTCTTTTTACGTCCACGTCCATCCTGCAGCGCATCTTGCCCGCCGTCTTGGTATTTCTTCACCCACTGATATACCTGTTGGTAGGAAACCTGATGTTGCTCCGCAGTCTTCCCATAGTCATCGTTATTTTT
>NZ_JBFTPT010000052.1:0-1264 GCF_056398625.1 Paenibacillus sp. 01T431 | reverse complement strand
TGGTCAAGACCCCTATTTGTAGACATTGCAAAAAACACCTAGGCAGAAAGCTGACGTCTGTAAGCAACAGGCGTCAGTTTTTTTAGTTTTCTCTGCGGTCGCTCGTTATTATAGAAATGCAAATATTCTTCAATTCTCCTTTGTGCCTCTTCTAAACTTCGGATATGATAAGGATAGAGTGCTTCCGCTTTTAAATGCGAAAAAAAGCTCTCCATAGAGGCATTGTCATAACAATTGCCTCGGCGGGACATGCTGATTCGGGCGCCAACCTTCAGCAGCATGTCTTGGTAATCGTAGGACGTGTACTGGAATCCTTGATCGCTGTGAACGATCAATCCAGTCACGTCTGTTTCCTTTTTAAACGCTTTCTCAAAGGTTTGAAGAACGAGTTGGTTATCATTACGAAGGCTCATATGAGAAGCAATGAGTTCTCCGTTATACAAATCCTTAATGGCAGATAAATATATCCATGTATCGACTACGCGGTATTGAGTGACATCCGTTACCCACTTTTGTTTAGGCTTATCCGCTTTAAACTCCCGCTGAAGCAGGTTTTCCGCAACGCGTGCTCCTACTGTGGTTTTATAGCTCTGACGTCGCTTCTGACGCATCTTAGAGCGAATCCCCATCTCTTGCATAAGCCTAAGAACTTTCTTGTGATTCACACGTTTTTCATGGTCCTGAAGTAAATGCATTTGAATCTGCCGATATCCATATACGCCATTGTACTTCGTATACACTCGTTTAATTAATGCCTTGAGATCTYCATCGCGATCTATAACTTTGCGCTTCAAGTAGGCGTAGTATCCGCTTCTGGAGACGCCAAACAATTTGCAGAGTTCAGTAAGAGGGTAGGATTCTGCTGCTGCTTCAATGACACGATATTTCGTTTTTGTACCTCCCGCATCCAGATTTCCAAACACTTTTTTAGCATCTGATTATCTCGTTTAAGCTTTTGAACGTATCTATCCTGATCGATGTATTCCTCACGACGTCCTCGCTGATCCAGTAGTCCATATTCACCGAGCTGTCTATATTTCCTCATCCAAATCTTCACACGATTCTTGTCATTAATATTTAGGTGATCCGCTATCTTTTGATACGACCATCCCTCTTCAACATGTAAGCGGATTGCCTCCACTTTCGTTGTATCTTCATAATGCTTAAACTTTTGCCCTTTAACCGCCACAAAAATACACCCCCTAGAATTTCATCGGAATAACCTAGGGGTTTTTCCAATGTCTATTCTAAGGGGTGCACTTCA
>NZ_JBFTPT010000051.1:0-1411 GCF_056398625.1 Paenibacillus sp. 01T431 | reverse complement strand
GCACAGCAATGTGTGTAGCTGACGAATACTAATCGGTCGAGGGCTTATCCTAAACACGTTTACTGTGACCCATACATCCAGTAGACAGCAGCTAAAAAGGCTTCAGCAAGCCTAATCTTTCGTATCCAGTTTTCAGGGCGCAACTTGCTTTGAATGCTTAATATTCCCTGATAGCTCAGTTGGTAGAGCACTCGACTGTTAATCGAGTTGTCACAGGTTCGAGTCCTGTTCGGGGAGCCATTGTAGAGAGGTGTCCGAGTGGTCGAAGGAGCACGATTGGAAATCGTGTAGGCTCTAACCGGGTCTCGAGGGTTCGAATCCCTTCCTCTCTGCCAGCAAGGCCCGTTGGTCAAGTGGTTAAGACACCTCCCTTTCACGGAGGTAACAGGGGTTCGAGTCCCCTACGGGTCACCAACTTTTCTTTTAAAAAAAGATTGACAAAAAAGAATGACCTATGATAAGATATAAAGGTCGCTCAACATGGAGGATTAGCTCAGCTGGGAGAGCATCTGCCTTACAAGCAGAGGGTCGGCGGTTCGATCCCGTCATCCTCCACCATTTAATCAATAATAATGACGCGGGGTGGAGCAGCCCGGTAGCTCGTCGGGCTCATAACCCGAAGGCCGCAGGTTCAAATCCTGCCCCCGCAACCAAATTCTTTACCTTTCGGAACTTTCCGAGAACATGATGTGGAGCTGTGGTGTAGTGGCCCAACATGCCTGCCTGTCACGCAGGAGACCGCGGGTTCGAATCCCGTCAGCTCCGCCACTTAAAAACAACATCAGGCTCGGTAGCTCAGTCGGTAGAGCAGAGGACTGAAAATCCTCGTGTCGGCGGTTCGATTCCGTCCCGAGCCACCATTGATGCAGTACAAGCAACACAAGTGAATATGCCGTTGTAGCTCAACTGGTAGAGCAACTGACTTGTAATCAGTAGGTTGGGGGTTCAAGTCCTCTCGACGGCACCACATGGAGGATTAGTGAAGTGGCTAAACACGGCAGACTGTAAATCTGCTCTCTCTGAGTTCGGTGGTTCGAATCCATCATCCTCCACCATTTTTTACCTTAGGGGCATAGTTTAAAGGTAGAACAAAGGTCTCCAAAACCTTTGGTGTGGGTTCAATTCCTGCTGCCCCTGCCAAAAAAACATTTGAATATGGCGGTCGTGGCGAAGTGGTTAACGCATCGGTTTGTGGATCCGACACTCGGGGGTTCAATTCCCCTCGATCGCCCCATTAATTCAAAAATTAGCATCACGTATTTTGTTGGGGATTAGCCAAGCGGTAAGGCAACGGACTTTGACTCCGTCATTCTCAGGTTCGATCCCTGAATCCCCAGCCATTTATATGCGGAAGTGGCTCAGCGGTAGAGCATCGCCTTGCCAAGGCGAGGGTCGCGGGTTCGATTCCCGT
>NZ_JBFTPT010000050.1:0-1449 GCF_056398625.1 Paenibacillus sp. 01T431 | reverse complement strand
CTCATACGAGAAATGTCAGTTGCACCAGCACCTTATGTCAAAAACCCTGAAAAAGATTTTACCCGCAAGAAAAAGTTGCCCTTTGAAACGGTTATGCAACTCCTGATTTCTATGGGCGGCAATAGCCTATACAAGGAACTCTTGGAATCGCAGGGCTTTGACGTAAACACCGCAACCACTTCTGCTTTTGTTCAACAAAGGAAGAAAATCTTGCCGTCTGCAATGGCATATTTGTTTCAAGAATTTACACAATCGTATACGGATCTCAAGAACTACCGAGGGTATCGGTTACTCGCCATTGACGGTTCGGATTTGCATTTCGCCACTGACCCTGCGGATACCGACACCTATTTTAAAAGTCAACCGGAAGCAAGAGGCTATAATCTGCTGCATTTAAACGCCGCCTATGACCTTTGCAACAGACTTTACGTGGATGCGATTGTTCAGCCGCGAAGGTTAAGTAATGAGAGAAAGGCGCTGGGGGATATGGTTGACCGTTCCTACATCGAGGGAAAAACCATTGTAATTGCCGATCGAGGTTATGAAAGTTACAACAATTTCGCGCATATTGAACGCAAAGGGTGGAGCTATGTCATTCGGGTAAAGGATCTGGCCTCCAATGGTATTCTCTCGGGCTTGCGTTTACCCGATAGCGGTTCGTTTGATAAGGAAGTTCATCTGGTGCTTACTAAAAAACAAACCAAAGAGGTCAAAGCTCATCCCGAAATTTACAAGTTCGTCCCTTCAACGTCTACCTTTGATTTCTTAGATTTGAAGGAGCACCTGTACTACCCGATATCTTTTCGGGTAGTTCGGTTCGTCCTGCCGGGTGGCGCTTATGAGACCGTCATTACGAATCTATCTGACGCCGATTYCCCACCCGATGAACTCAGGTCCATCTATAACATGCGGTGGGGAATTGAAACCTCATTCAGGGCATTAAAATACACCGTCGGTCTGACGAATTTTCACGCAAAGAGACGAGAGTCCGTCATCCAAGAAATTTTCGCAAGAATGATCATGTACAATTTTGCAGAAATGATGACCTCGCACGTCGTCATTTCCCAAAAAGCTAAACAGTACCACTACCAAGTCAACTTCACGGTTGCCGTTCACGTTTGTAGACATTTCCTGCGCTCAAGAGACGATGAACCCCCGCCCGATGTTGAAGCACTGATTCGCAAAAACGTTTTGCCGATTCGGCCCATTCGACCAGGGCAGCAGAATACGCGCAAAATCCGTTATAAATCATCTGTTAGCTTCGTCTACAGAGTAGCATAAATTCGGTTCGTATGAACACTTTTTTAAGCTGATCATCCATCCGCTTGTTTGCTGTTCCCTTTTTTCATACTTGCATAAAAAAAGAAACGGCACAGGACTTTTTCCCAAGCCGTTTCTGATTCTATTTTTATTCCCGGTCCTGACTCTTATGTTAACTTAATGACATTG
>NZ_JBFTPT010000049.1:0-1582 GCF_056398625.1 Paenibacillus sp. 01T431 | reverse complement strand
CTAACGGGCAGATTTCTCCAACAAAAGTCGGTACAGGCAATAGATTTTTCAAGTTCTTGTCAAAAGATATTGGAGAAAACAGCACATTTTATATTTACAAATCTATAAAAATAGATATAATAATCTGTATGGAACCATTACAGATTTATAAAGCTTTGTCTAACGAGACGCGTAGTCAAATTATGCTATGGTTAAAGAATCCAGAGGAATTCTTTGATGAAAAACCTTATCTACAACAAAATCTCAATTTTCAAATTGGTGTATGCGTGGGAGATATTCAGGCTAAAGCAGGTCTTGCACAGTCTGTTATTTCGAGTTATTTGTTGACGATGCAAAAAGCTGGTTTGTTGGAATCTGAGCGAATTGGGAAGTGGACGTACTATCGTCGAAACGAAAAGACAATACAGGAATTTTCCGAGTACATCCAAAAGAAACTATAGACTGAAAGGAGGTCTTTTTTTTTGTAATATACATCTATGAATCTATATATGTAAATATAAAAGGAGACTTACATTTAAAATGAAACAGGTTAACCCTTTGCTTATCATTATTTTGGCTTTAGGCGTATTCGGTATTATTACAACGGAAATGGGGATTATAGGTGTTTTACCCCAGGTAACTCAAAAATTTAATATATCGACCTCACAGGCTGGATGGCTTGTAAGTATATTTGCTCTCGTCGTTGCTATCTCAGGTCCATTCCTGACATTACTCGTATCCGGTATTAATCGTAAAGTCATTCTATTAACCACTTTGCTTATTTTTGCAATTTCGAATATGGTTTATGCTTATACGACCCAGTTCGATGTGATGCTAGTTTTTCGTTTTATCCCTGCTATTTTTCATCCCGTCTTTTTTTCGGTTGCCCTTGTGACCGCAGCCAAGCTTGTCCCTCCRGAAAAAAGCAGTAAAGCGGTCACAAAGGTTTTCGCCGGAATCACGGTGGGGTTTGCTTTTGGCGTGCCTTTGACATCTTATCTCGCGGAGAAGATTTCGTTAGAAGTCGCTTTCCTGTTCGGAGCTGTTGTAAGCATGATTGCCTTTGTAGGGATACAAGTTTGGCTTCCTTCCATGCCTGTTAAGGAAAAAATGTCTTATGGCAAGCAGCTTGGCATATTACGTAAACCTCAATTGTGGTTAAATATCGTGACCGTTATTTTTATCTTTGCAGCTATGTTTTCTGTGTACAGCTACTTTGCTGAATATCTTGTGCAAGTAACACATATGAACGGGTCAGGAATCAGCATCATGTTGATGGTCTTTGGTATCATCATGATTTTYGGGAATTTTTTATTTGGGGGCTTTGTTCATAAAAGCATTACAAAGACCGTMATCATGTTTCCTCTGCTATATGCGGTAATTTACTTATTCGCTTATTATCTGGGATCTTATCTCATTCCGATGGTTGTTATCGTAATCATTTGGGGGGTAGTGCATTCCGGCGGGCTTATTGTCAGTCAAGCATGGTTAACGACCGAGGCGAAAGAAGCTCCCGAATTCGGCAACAGCTTGTTTGTCTCATTTTCCAATCTTGGAATTACTGTAGGGGCTTCTATCGGTGGTTGGTTTATTTCTCACTTGG
>NZ_JBFTPT010000048.1:0-2788 GCF_056398625.1 Paenibacillus sp. 01T431 | reverse complement strand
TTTCTTGCGGGTAAAATCTTTTTCAGGGTTTTTGACATAAGGTGCTGGTGCAACTGACATTTCTCGTATGAGGGATGTCAGTTTTTCTTTTAGCGAATTCGCATATTCATTCATTGGCGTAACCCCCTCGTTTTTTCAAGGGGCTTCGCYACACATTTCCATCTACRTRTCAAGTCCTATTTCACTTTTTCAAAAAAAAGAGCAGGCTATCTTTTCGATAACCTACTCTTTATTCATGGTTTTTGGTCCTGCACCTTCACTTAATGACATTGCCCTTCCAGGTGGCTTTTTTTATTTCTCATTATGAAAAAAACAAGCCATTCAAGCAATTATTCATTTGCGAAATAACTTAATAATTTTAGTCAACAAAATCGAAGACAAACAATTACTATTTAGTATAACTAACATATTGGTGAGTGAATTGGAATCGTACCCAAGTTGTTGGATCCAACTGTTGAATAATATAACCTATTCGAATAACGCTCCATCTTCATTAAAGCCTCAAAATTATTAGGTTTTATCATAATATGAAACCAATACCTTACTTCTTTTTCTAAAGGTTTTTCTGTTTTTTAATTATCAAATGATTATGTGAATTATTGTTATTAACGATTAGTTCAGGTTGATAAGGCTTACGTAATGAATTAGATTCAAAGTCCGAGGTCAAAAGCATAAGTGACATGAAAAATACTTATTCTGTTCGGCAACTATTTAGAGAGATGGGATGCTGAATATAGTTTAAATTTAATATAGTAACCTGGATATTTGATATAGAATATGTGAAGCAATATTTTGGATAGCATCCTACTCAACTTATTTGATGAGATGCGGCTGTGCAAATGATTTCTTTTCCAAGATTCATACGATAAATTTGCTATTTTTGATAATCTCCTTATATGAATCCTCTATGATTTATTCAAGATGTTTTTTAGGAATCCATGGATTCGGGACGAGATCACTATTACTTTATAAAGGCAAAGTGTAACGGTTTTTGTATACATATTGATATTTGCCTCTTACACAGTATTGAAAATTTGTGTATTAGCCGTTCCGTCTTTAAATTATGATCATACTGTGAACTAAAGGAGGGGCATTTTTTTGAGAAAAAAAGCTAAAAAAACGAAATTGTCTAAAGAAAAGTTTTATAGCCGTAATAAAAAAAATTGCCCTCGTTATGCACATAGGAAATGTGATTGTAAAAAACAAAGATCATCTATAAACAAGGGAAATAGACGCAAGTGTTTAAAAAAACAAAAAGTAATAGCTATAAACATAAAAGGACCGCGAGGTCCTCGAGGACTATGGGGATCTGCCGGAGTAATATGTGATCCGGGTATTAAAGGATCTACAGGAGCTACAGGAGCTACTGGTGTCACTGGATCGCCTGGAGCCAGGGGTGTAGGAGCAACAGGTGAAAAGGGAGCTACAGGATATACGGGGTCAATAGGGGCAACTGGGGCAACAGGCGGAACAACAGGAGTATCAGGTGCAACGGGACCGACAGGAGTTACTGGTCTAACTGGAGGCACAGGATCTATAGGTGTTACGGGAGTAACAGGAGCCACTGGATCAACGGGGGCTGTAGGAACTACGGGAGCAACCGGAATCACAGGCGTGACAGGTACAACTGGTGTGGGAGTGACGGGGGCGACTGGTGTTGCAGGAACTATCGGAACTACAGGGGCAACGGGAGTAACAGGAGCCACTGGATCAACGGGGGCTGTAGGAACTACGGGAGCAACCGGAATCACAGGCGTGACAGGTACAACTGGTGTAGGAGTGACGGGAGCGACTGGTGTTGCAGGAACTATCGGAACTACAGGAGCGACAGGAATAACGGGAGCGGCTGGTGTTGCTGGAACTACCGGAACTACGGGAGCAACCGGAGCCACAGGCGTGACAGGTACAACTGGTGTAGGAGTAACGGGAGCGACTGGTGTTGCAGGAACTACCGGAACTACAGGGGCAACGGGAGCAACCGGAGCCACAGGCGTGACAGGTACAAATGGTGTAGGAGCAACGGGAGCGACTGGTGTTGCAGGAACTACCGGAACTACAGGTGCAACGGGAGTAACAGGAGACACGGGCGTGACAGGTACAACTGGTGTAGGAGTGACGGGAGCGACTGGTGTTGGAGGAACTACCGGAACTACCGGAGCAACGGGAGTAACAGGAGACACGGGATCAACTGGGGCTGTAGGAACTACGGGATCAACTGGAGCCACAGGCGTGACAGGTACAACTGGTGTAGGAGTGACGGGAGCGACTGGTGTTGCAGGAACTGCCGGAACTACAGGGGCAACGGGAGTAACAGGAGCCATTGGATCAACTGGGGCTGTAGGAACTACGGGAGCAACCGGAGCAACAGGGGTGACAGGTACAACTGGTGTAGGAGCAACGGGAGCGACTGGCGTTGCAGGAACTACTGGAACTACCGGAGCAACGGGAGTAACAGGAGCCACGGGATCAACTGGGGCTGTAGGAACTACGGGAGCAACCGGAGCCACAGGCGTGACAGGTACAACTGGTGTAGGAGTGACGGGAGCGACTGGTGTTGGAGGAACTACCGGAACTACCGGAGCAACGGGAGTAACAGGAGCCACGGGATCAACTGGTGCTGTAGGAACTACGGGAGCAACCGGAGCCTCAGGCGTGACAGGTACAACTGGTGTAGGAGCAACGGGAGCGACTGGTGTTGCAGGAACTACCGGAACTACAGGGGCAACGGGAGTAACAGGAGCCACGGGATCAACTGGGGCTGTAGGAACTACGGGAGCAACCGGAGCCA
>NZ_JBFTPT010000047.1:0-2813 GCF_056398625.1 Paenibacillus sp. 01T431 | reverse complement strand
GGATGTATGGGTCACAGTAAACGTGTTTAGGATAAGCCCTCGACCGATTAGTATTCGTCAGCTACACACATTGCTGTGCTTCCACCCCGAACCTATCAACCTCGTCGTCTTCAAGGGGTCTTACATACTGGGAAATCTCATCTTGAGGGGGGCTTCACGCTTAGATGCTTTCAGCGCTTATCCCGTCCGTACTTGGCTACCCAGCGGTGCTCCTGGCGGAACAACTGGTACACCAGCGGTACGTCCATCCCGGTCCTCTCGTACTAAGGACAGCTCCTCTCAAATTTCCTGCGCCCGCGACAGATAGGGACCGAACTGTCTCACGACGTTCTGAACCCAGCTCGCGTACCGCTTTAATGGGCGAACAGCCCAACCCTTGGGACCTACTTCAGCCCCAGGATGCGATGAGCCGACATCGAGGTGCCAAACCTCCCCGTCGATGTGGACTCTTGGGGGAGATAAGCCTGTTATCCCCAGGGTAGCTTTTATCCGTTGAGCGATGGCCCTTCCATTCGGTACCACCGGATCACTAAGCCCGACTTTCGTCCCTGCTCGACTTGTAGGTCTCGCAGTCAAGCTCCCTTATGCCTTTGCACTCTTCGAATGATTTCCAACCATTCTGAGGGAACCTTTGGGCGCCTCCGTTACATTTTAGGAGGCGACCGCCCCAGTCAAACTGTCCACCTGACACGGTCCCCGAACCGGTTTCACGGTTCTAGGTTAGAACTCCGATACGATCAGGGTGGTATCCCAACGTTGCCTCCACACAAGCTGGCGCTCATGCTTCWWAGGCTCCCACCTATCCTGTACAGATCGTACCAAAGTTCAATATCAAGTTACAGTAAAGCTCCATGGGGTCTTTCCGTCTTGTCGCGGGTAACCTGCATCTTCACAGGTATTAAAATTTCACCGGATCTCTCGTTGAGACAGCGCCCAAGTCGTTACGCCATTCGTGCGGGTCAGAATTTACCTGACAAGGAATTTCGCTACCTTAGGACCGTTATAGTTACGGCCGCCGTTTACTGGGGCTTCGGTTCACAGCTTCGGRTTRCYCCTAACCGCTCCCCTTAACCTTCCAGCACCGGGCAGGCGTCAGCCCGTATACTTCGCCTTACGGCTTCGCACAGACCTGTGTTTTTGCTAAACAGTCGCTTGGGCCTTTTCACTGCGGCCCCCTCGGGCTATTCACCCTACCGAGGCACCCCTTCTCCCGAAGTTACGGGGTCATTTTGCCGAGTTCCTTAACGAGAGTTCTTCCGCGCGCCTTAGCATGCTCTGCTCGCCTACCTGTGTCGGTTTGCGGTACGGGCACCTAGATCTCACTAGAGGCTTTTCTTGACAGCCGGAGTACATGACCTTCGCTACTGCAATTTTCGCTCCCCATCACAGCCCAGCCTTATGATCGACGGATTTGCCTATCSATCAGCCTCACTGCTTGGACGGACTATTCCATCAGTCCGCGTCACTGCCCTTCTGTGTCACCCCATTGCTCAAACRATCTTCGGTGGTACAGGAATTTCAACCTGTTGTCCATCCACTACGCCTTTCGGCCTCGCGTTAGGTCCCGACTTACCCTGAGAGGACGAGCCTTCCTCAGGAACCCTTAGGCTTTCGGCGGACAAGATTCTCACTTGTCTTTTCGTTACTCATACCGGCATTCTCACTTGAATACAGTCCACCAGTCCTCACGGTCCAACTTCAATCCGTATTCAACGCTCCCCTACCCAAGTACCTAATGGTACATGTCATAGCTTCGGTGGTGTGTTTAGCCCCGTTACATTTTCGGCGCAGAGTCACTCGACCAGTGAGCTATTACGCACTCTTTAAATGATGGCTGCTTCTAAGCCAACATCCTGGTTGTCTTTGCAACTCCACATCCTTTCCCACTTAACACACACTTGGGGACCTTAGCTGATGATCTGGGCTGTTTCCCTCTTGACAATGGATCTTAGCACTCACTGTCTGACTCCCGAGTAGCACGTCTATGGCATTCGGAGTTTGACTGGACTTGGTAACCCTTGGCGGGCCCCGCACCCAATCAGTGCTCTACCTCCACGACGCTCATTCCTCGAGGCTAGCCCTAAAGCTATTTCGGGGAGAACCAGCTATCTCCGAGTTCGATTGGAATTTCTCCGCTACCCCCACCTCATCCCCGCATTTTTCAACATGCGTGGGTTCGGGCCTCCAGTGCGTGTTACCGCACCTTCACCCTGGACAGGGGTAGATCACACGGTTTCGGGTCTACGACCACGTACTTATTCGCCCTATTCAGACTCGCTTTCGCTACGGCTCCGTCTTCCCGACTTAACCTTGCACGTGATCGTAACTCGCCGGTTCATTCTACAAAAGGCACGCCATCACCCATTTAACGGGCTCTGACTTTTTGTAAGCGCACGGTTTCAGGTTCTTTTTCACTCCGCTTCCGCGGTGCTTTTCACCTTTCCCTCACGGTACTGCTTCACTATCGGTCACCAGGGAGTATTTAGCCTTGGCAGATGGTCCTGCCGGATTCCGACGGGGTTTCTCGTGTCCCGCCGTACTCAGGATCCGTCTCGGAGRGTGCTTGCTTTCGGTTACAGGGCTTTTACCTGCTCTGGCGGGCCTTTCCAGACCTCTTCGCCTACCAAACACTTTTGTAACTCCRTGTGAGACGTCCTACAACCCCAAGAAGCAAGCTCCTTGGTTTGGGCTAATCCGCGTTCGCTCGCCGCTACTGACGGAATCACTATTGTTTTCTCTTCCTCAGGGTACTTAGATGTTTCAGTTCCCCTGGTATGCCTCTACCCAACCTATGTATTCAGTTGAGAGTAACT
>NZ_JBFTPT010000046.1:0-3309 GCF_056398625.1 Paenibacillus sp. 01T431 | reverse complement strand
AGTCTTATAGGCAGGTTACCCACGTGTTACTCACCCGTCCGCCGCTAAGTATCAGAGGTGCAAGCACCTCATCAACTCCGCTCGACTTGCATGTATTAGGCACGCCGCCAGCGTTCGTCCTGAGCCAGGATCAAACTCTCCAAATTGGTTGTTTGACTTGCTCATAACTTTTTTATCGCTTTTCTCACGATTCGTTAGAATCGTAAGGGCAGTTTTTACTCGTTGTTCAGTTTTCAAAGAGCAATCTATTCTTTCGTTTGTCATGCTTGTTTCGCTTGCTGTCCGCGTGTGTCTCTCGGCCAGAAATAGAATATACCATGCATTCACCCATTTATGCAAGTCATTTTTGAAATTAATTTATAATAATCTTTATTTACATATGTAAAACCCTTTCTATAGAGCTGTAAAGCCTATGTTTACTACAATAAAGCATGTAAATACATGATTCCATCATTAAAGAAGAAGAATAACATTAATTATAAATGGATATCGTTTACAGCGCAAATGAACAACTCTTTAACATTCTCAATCATAACTGCTTTCCATCCATTTTATAATGCTATATCGCTCTCCATCGCTGGATAACATTATTTTCAACAATAGCATTCTCGGCTATACAACAATTCCTCGTTAATTGTGAATAGAGTTTACTTACTTCAATAAACAGAATAATTACATGAAAGACATTAGTTCATCCTCCAATTCCACACTGGTTAAATCCTTTACTATTGCTCTTGCGTTATAAAAAAACAGTTGACCTTCACGTTGCGTGAAGGTGTACGATGATGTTGTCAGGAGGTGAACACATGGAATATACCATACAAAAGCTAGGTCGATTAGCTGGAATTAGTACACGTGCGCTGCGTTATTATGATGAGATCGACATGCTTAAACCTGCACGGTTGAATTCTTCAGGCTATCGCATTTATGGGCAAGCGGAGGTTGATCGGCTGCAGCAGATTCTATTTTACAAAGAGCTTGGAATCGGATTAGAGGAAATCAAGGCCATCGTGACATCACCTTCCTTTGACGGTGAGAAGGCACTGCTGCAGCATCGACAAAAGCTTTTAGAGAAAAGAGTTCAGCTAGATCAGCTTATCGCTAATGTCGACAAAACATTAGCTCAAAAAGAAGGGAGAATAATAATGGAGAATAAAGAGAAATTCGAAGGTTTTAAGCAACAGCTCATTAATGAGAACGAGAAGAGCTTTGGTAAAGAGATTAGAGAAAAGTACGGAAACGAGCAGGTGGATCTCTCTAACCAAATAATCAAAAACATGACTAAAGAACAGCACACTGAAATCGAAAAGTTAGGGGCCGAGGTCATAAGCGTGCTTGAGGAAGCTTTTGCAACTGGTGATCCCGCTGGTCAGTTAGCACAGAAAGCAGCCGATCTCCATCGACAATGGCTAAGTTTTTATTGGGGCAGCTATACCAAAGAAGCACATGCGGGTGTTGCTCAAATGTATGTAGATGATGAAAGGTTTACAGCCTATTATGATAAAAACCAGCCCGGTGCCGCTGTATTTCTAAGAGATGCCATTCTTATTTATACAAATATGGATACCTCGCTAAATCCATAAAGAAAGGTGTAGGAAGGCATTTGCCTAACTACACCTTCCTTGCTGTTAGTCGAATCTAACAACTCATTTCTTTATATAGAAACTTACTATCCAACCTAGTCGAAAGCGATTTGCGGTTCCAATCGAAGCAGCTATCCTATTACGTTGTAGGATATAACGGCACACTTAGTGCAAACTCACTTCCAACTCCCTTTGTGCTTTTAAGCGCAAGTTTGCCGCCAAGTAGATTGGTAAGCTGTATGCAAATAGAAAGCCCTAATCCAGTTCCTTCATATTTCCGCTGAATCGTGCTGTCCTCTTGTGAAAATGTATCAAAGACTCGCTGCTGGTTGTCCTCATCTATCCCAATACCGGTGTCCTTTACAACAAATACAATGCAGTCAGTAAGCTTATCCTTGTATACGTGCAAAGCGACATCGCCCTTATCCGTAAACTTAATTGCATTGTTTAATAGATTGCGAATAATTTGGCTCAGCTTTTGCCCATCTGATACTAGCATTTGAGGAGCCTCTTCATCTATTAAAACTTCGAAGCTTAGCTGCTTCTTTTCAGCTAAATGGGCAAATTCATGGTATACCAGCTGCGTAACATCCTCGACGGACACTTCTCCCCAGTTGATATTCATTTTCCCTGCTTCCATCTTGGATAAGTCAAGGATGTCATTAATGATTCGCAGCAATTCGTTACTAGAGCTGTTTATCATATCTGCATACTCAAAATTCTCATTGTGTTCCTGGCTGGCCGTATTCTCACGAATGAGCTCTGAGAGGACAATGATACTATTAAGAGGTGTCCGAAGCTCATGAGACATATTAGAGAGGAAGTCCGACTTGTATTTGGATGACTTCATGATTTGTATCGCTTTGTCTTCAAGCTCCTTCGTTTGCTCCATTAGAAGCAAGTTATTGTCGCGCAGCTCGTCCGCTTGGAGCTGTTCCTTATAAAAATCATTAATAATAAATAAGAATAAGGCACCAAGCAAAATAGAAAGAGGCAGCGTAAAAGGCATAATCTGCTTCAAGTACAACTCACGAGACAGAGCGCCAAAGATCGCGATACCAGTTACCTGTACAATATTGATGGTGAGCAAAGAAATCGTTGCCTTCTTACGATAGCCCCATAACTGGCGTCGTTCGTAAAGCATGACGAGCCCCGCAGCGACGAGTCCCATAATAGCGATATTAATTGATCCCGTTAGTGAGCTTGGTGTTATTCCATTGACAAAAAATCTTGAAGCAGAGATACCAAGTCCAATAATAAAAACATGGCGCGGATCTCGGAACACTAATGTTGCAAAAATAATAGGTACGCCGCGCAAATCGAATAAGGGCCCCTTACCTAATTCTACACCAACCATCATCGTCAGCCAGCCGGATAAAATAAAAGTGACAATCAACAAACTATTTTTCACATTGGAGGAAGCTCGGTTTAGAAAATTCTTATATAGGAGGTTAAAAAGGTAAGCACAAGTGATGAGAATGCTTATATTTGTAAAAAAGGTGACGGAAAAATTCATATATGTCCTCCCTTAGCTGTTTTTATTGTACACGAGGCTAACTCCTTTGACAAAAAAATAGCTCAAAAGCATCTCATTTGAATATCATTTCCTACTTTTGAACAACAAAAAAAGCCTTGCTAAGCAAGACTTCTTTTGTCGTACTATGATGCGCGTAGAGGGACTTGAACCCCCACGGTTGCCCGCTAGATCCTAAGTCTAGTGCGTCTG
>NZ_JBFTPT010000045.1:0-3457 GCF_056398625.1 Paenibacillus sp. 01T431 | reverse complement strand
CAACATGTAAGCGGATTGCCTCCACTTTCGTTGTATCTTCATAATGCTTAAACTTTTGCCCTTTAACCGCCACAAAAATACACCCCCTAGAATTTCATCGGAATAACCTAGGGGTTTTTCCAATGTCTATTCTAAGGGGTGCACTTCATAATATGTGGAGCCCTTTATGTTTTTCGCTAAGCTATTTGGCAGGTTCGTTTAGCTGCCACTAATCTGTTGTTAACTGACCGGCAGAATTACGTAACAAACACTATTGTTTTAACGTCTAATTGCTTAGTGGGTCGCAAACAAAAAATTGAGGTGTTAAATGTGGCAATGGAGGCTGAAGTCTTATCATTTTTAAGAATAGGTTTTGGAATTATAATCTCTCTGATATTCCTAGTGATCATTACCCTTCTTGTAAAATATAAGAGCTGGATATGGATGGTTTTTAATACACTCTATTTTATTCAGTTGGGCTTGGGGCTGGATTGAATTGTTAGGAGCAAGGAGAACTGGCACTATGGTTTCAGAAGAAAATTCTATGAACATCGGTTTGATTGGTATTATTTGGGCAGTCAGCATGATTTGTATGGCAATAGGGTTATTCAAATTAAGACCTTCAGAGCGTACATCAAATAATCTAGGGTGAGAAAACGGGACGCGATAGTGGAAAAGCGGTTGCTGCGGTAGTCGCTTTTATAAAAAAAATGACGCCTGGTCATACCTGGTTCTACATATCGGTAATCCGAATTAATTATTCAATATGAATAACTTTATTCGAAAATTTGTATTTATCTCTGTTATAATACTCAATAAGCGAACTGAAAGGAGTGGGAGGTTTTGATATGGGGTTTAAAACTGTACTGTACAAACTTAGAGGACTCTACAAATTCGGGAAAACAGCACCAAAGCTACGTGGGAAAGTGTTCGTTAATAAATTTGGAGCAATCAAAGTTGGAAATAATATTTCCATAATAGGACATCCATGGGCAGTTCAAATTACCAGTACCAAGGGTGCCAACTTGACAATCGGTGATAATGTATACGTTAATGCAGGTGTGGGAATCGCGGCTAATAAAGAAATTGTCATTGGAGATAATGTTAAGATTGGTCCAAGAACGAGTATTTTTGATAGCAATTACCACCGTATGGATTCTACCGATAAAGGTGAACTCGCTAAAAGAATTAAAATCGGTAATAACGTTTGGATTGGAGCGGATTGTACTATTCTTCCGGGAGTCACAATTGGAGACAATTCCGTAATCGCGGCTAAGAGTACCGTAAATAAGAATGTTCCTAACAATGTATTGGTCGGAGGAAGTCCTGCAAAGGTGATTCGCGAGCTTGAAATAGAGGATGGCTGGATTAGGGAATAATCAGTTTATCATATCATCAATAAATTCATACGGATGGACTGAAAGGGCTGCCTAGTGGTAGCCCTTCATTCCGCTATACCAGCTAATAGCCTGTCAATATTTAATTATTAATGAAGTAAACGAAGGATGCTATACTGGTAAAAATGCATGACAAATAACCGCTCTTAGAATTTGGGAAGGTTTTCCTCAATATCTAAACGTTGCTTATTCAGTCAAGCGGAAAGGTTCTTTCTTGGTCAAAATCGCATAAATCCAATGGATCAGTCTATTTACACAAGCGATCACGGCTATTTTAAATAGTTTGCCTTCTGCACGCTTTTTGTCGTAATAAGCTCTTATTCTCTTGTTACGTGAGCCTTTCAGTCCACACCTTACAGCTTGATATAAGGCTGTCCGAAGCCTTCTAGAACCACGTTTGGTGATTTTATTTCGGGTTGCTGTAAACTTAATACCAGCAAACGCAACCAGTTTCTTCGCGTGATCGAATCGATCAATTTCTCCGACCTCAGCTAAAATTGTTGCTGCAATTTTGGTGCCAATGCCAGGTATCGATTGGATTAGATCATACTCCATTAATTCTTCAGCCAGAGTCTCTATCGATTTATCCAGTTTTGTTAGATGCTCCTGGTACTGAAGAAGTAAATTAATGAATAGCTCTAATGAGATTAAATGACTCGGAAAAGCGGTCTCCCTGAAGGGATTTCGCTCTGCTGCAGCCATTAGTTTCTGTGCCCGTTCCAGCGACCACCGGTTCGAGGCAACATGTCCAACAAGGCTTTTTATGTTCGCCGTAACGTTTTCCTCGGACAACGCTAGCACCGATTGAGACGTTGGATACTGGGCCAGGAAACGAAGTGATACCTTAGAATAAAGGTCACCAAACACGCCATGATACTCTGGAAAGACTTGATCCAACACCGCTTGAAACTGCAACTTTACCTGGACATACATTTCAGTTAGTGACTCATGTTGCCGTGTCAGGTAACGCAGATTCATGAGATACTGACTCCGTTTTTTGTAAGGCTCCAGCTCTTCTTTGTAGAACATTTCACCCAATTGGTATGCGTCAGCAACATCCGTTTTCACCTTACGTAAATTCGTTTTTTTCGCTTGGTGTGAAATTAACGGATTGATAACGATATACAGATATTGATGATCATCTAGAAATTGAACTAACGGGAAACTATAGCTTAACAATCACCATAACCAGGCTGCCGGCATGAAACGGCAGCCTGGTTGTGCTAACGGGCAGTTTAACGCACTCTAAGTTTGAAGCGGTTCGTGGTTCGAGTACAAATAATCGGCTATGAGTACACTACCTAAAAAAGGGTGGTGTTATATCATGAGCCGCTTTCTGATAATTTGTTTACTACTGAGTAACTTGTTTACAAACGAAATACTTGCATCAAGTGTAGCACCACAGAGCGATGTTCCTCAATTAGATGAGCCATATATCGAAATCGGGTATAAGTCGGTTGGGGAAGCATTAAAGGAATGCGAAACGCTTAATCAAAGAGAACTTAAATTGCCGATTAAATTACCACCTATGGAATTTACTCATTATTTGGGTAGATGTGTAAACGACAAGGAGAATTATTACGATGAAATTCAAATAGAATACCTCCATGAATCTCAGGGCAAAAACCACTATAAGATTGATGTAAGACCTATTGAGCAGAAATTAGTCTTTGGGAAGTCAAAGAGAGATGGGGAAAAATACAAATTCAAAGACGGTAGTGAAGCACTTTACTTTACAACTAAATCCCCAAAGGCTAGGGGAGGATTCAATACTTTAGTGTTTGAAAAAAACGGATGGCAGTACCGTCTGGCAGTAGATAGTCGGATAGGGAATCATGTTACAGCGGATGTGCTCTTTGGAATAGCGGAATCTGTAAAGTAGGTTATATGTTGAATAAAAGCTAAGCCTTACCACAGTTTGATGATAAGGTCATTAAGCTCCCTCAGAGAATAAGGTTTTTCTCACGAATACTCGCGAATTCGCAGGATTTCACATATAGATTTAAATAGGAGTTTAAATGATTACATAACATGGGCTAGGCAGTTCCGTTTGAGGGCATGCGGGAATAGAAGGTGTTGGT
>NZ_JBFTPT010000044.1:0-3778 GCF_056398625.1 Paenibacillus sp. 01T431 | reverse complement strand
GTTTAGTTGTACTGTTACTCGCATTGTACAGAACATTTTTTAAGAAACCAACCGTGTTATGCCTATCCAATGAGCAAATCATATTAAATGGGAATATAATTAATTCAAGGGATATTAAAGTGATAATGACCATGGGGTACTTTAAACCTGTTATTGGGATATTACCTTACAGCAGGAAGATCGTCCCATTGGATATGGCATTTAGGTATTCAAAGGATGAAGATAGAGGCATCTCGGATTTAAAGAGCTGGGCAAAAATAAACAATGTAAAGATAGTTAATAAATCGTTTCAAACGTGGATATAAGTGTATTCAAAAGCACTATTCGGTACGGTCATTATCTTATTCAGAGGATGTGCTTAACCAGGATGACATGCTTGTTCGTTACGCTAACGGGAAACGATAGTTCAATAATAATGCCCCTCATTGCGAAGGCCTTCGTATATGACTGGGAATAATATTGGGGGCGTGGAAGTGAGCGATGATCTAGTAAAAAAAAGAGTAGTTCAGATCCTCAATGACATGCTTAATGGGAAGATAAATATTATATTTGGATGCCTTGAACTGGATGGGTTATGGCATCAAGGCCATACCTTTATTGGAATAGATTTTGGAGAGCATTATCACAATTTGGCTCATATACCCTTACCTGCGCAATATCATTTGTGGAATCAAGAAGCGTTAAAGGAACGCATAAAAGAACTAGATGCATACAAGCCAAATATCTTATATTCAGCGAGATTATTGTTAGACGAAATGAATATAGAACGTCGTTAAGCTAAAGGGAAACGACAGTAGATTGCAATTCGGAAATCCCTCATTTATTTATTTATTTATTGATGTAACAGGTATTTTTCATGCGGAACTTTTTTGGCGTTCACCTGAATTGAGAAAGCGAATCTGTTTAAGTAAGCTAACGAAACACAATAGAAATGCTGAAGGGCTGCCCCATGGCGGCCCTTCGCTATGCTTAAAAAGGGCAGTATTGTTTAACAAATATGAAGTCCCAACATTTTTGAGGGGCAAGTGTATACATAAAGGAAGCTCATTCGTTATATAGCATGAAGGGAGGTTCAAGGTGGACAATGAGCTGATGTATCGACTTTTAAATCTGAAAATGAAACAAATCCAGCGATATTTGATCCGTCTAGGAGCCGACCGAGACGTCGCTGAGGATATCGTTCAGGAAACCATTTACAAAGGGCTGTTATACATAGATTCCATTCATGAGGACAAATTTTCGGCATGGATGTTCAAAGTTGCCCTAAATCATTATTACGATCTGTGCCGAAAGAAAAAACGGATGGAAATTCCGATTGAGGATGTCGCAGCTGAAGGAAATGAAGCCCCGGAAGAACTTTTCCTCCAAAAGGAAAGACGGGAAGAGATCGAACGCATATTGGAAGATCTAACCCCCATCTATAAGCAGTTACTGATCATGAAATATGAATTGGATTTGAGCTATCAAGAAATATCCGGTTTGCTAGGTATACGCATGGAAATGGTAAAAACATATTTGTATCGAGCTAGAAAACAATTTCAAAAAAAATATGGAGGCCTGCATGATGAATGATAGAGAATTTAACCCAGATGAAGATGGAGGATTATCAAAACTGATAAAAAAAGCTAAGCGAAGATCGATGTGGCGGATCGTGGGGGTATCTCTGGGTATTTCCCTACTCGTTCTGGCTTGTGGGTATCTTGTAAACCTGCATCTGCTATATAAAAAAGCGGACCATGCTCTGCGTGATATTTCGATGTTCAAAGAAATTAGTGGTCCGAATCAGTACGGAGCAGGCTACCGACAAAACTTCGGTTTTCTTGAGGGGGCTCTAGAATTTCAGACATATAAGCTAGTAGAGGGTATTCCCGTTGTTTGGAATAAAGAAACCTATGAGTTCAATGCAGTGGGTAACTTTTCCAGGTCTCTTGGAGACTATTCTTCTCTATCGCTTCCTGACTTCTCCATGAGCAATGAAAAGTTTGACTATCTAAGACCTTACAATCCTTACAATGGTGAAAGAGAGATGTTGTTTTACCTTCCTGATGTCTCTTACCCGAAGGTTCTGAATGAAACCTCGCAGCTTGATGACATGGATAGCAGTAAATTGGTCGAGCTCGGAATCTCATTTAATACAAACTATACCGTGGAGCAGATCAATGAGATGTTGCCGCCAAGTATACATCCCGTGTGGTATTGGGTGGACACCTATTCAAATAAAAAGCCATACCTAGCTAAGAAAATGCCTGACGGTACTATTGATAATCCGTCGCCCGACCCGGCACGAAGAGTGTATGGATTCGGAGTTCACCCCGATTACGAGGATGTAACCGAAAAAGATTTCCTATCAGCTGTACAGAACGGTATAAACGTCAAGGGGAAATACTATAGCGAATACAAACGCATCTTTGATTATTTGAGGCAAGAAAAAGAGAAACCGGCTCAAAGTGATGTCCGTATACTCGGCGTTGTCGTAACGGGAACAGTGGAACATTTAAAAGCACTAAAGGGGCAGAGATATGTGAAAGCAGCCGTATTGGGAGCAATTGTTGATAAATACTAAACATCAATACTTGCAGGAGACTTTTGAACTAACGGGTAACTATAGGTGAACAAATAAGGAGCAGTTTGCTACATGGCAGCTGCTTCATTTCTTTGTTAAGCTAACGGGCAGGCTAGCGTAAACAAAATGATCAAAAGTATTAACCATACGTAGTTAATTACATTTCGGGATTAGCGGAATGATTTTCGGCAGCTTCGTTTGGTTAACGGGGGTAGTTTAAGTAAATGTAAATATTTACTTGCGAACTAGTGTTCGGTATAATAAACTTGATTCCATTACAAAAAGGAGATGTTGGATATGTATAAACAAATTAAAGATTTTGCCGCAACTTGGCAGAATGAAACGGAAGCAACAATGCGGACACTGGAGATGCTGACCGACGAGTCTCTTGGCCAACAGATAACAAGCGATCATAGAACGCTTGGACGTGTTGCATGGCACCTGGTACAGACGTTGCACGAAATGCCATCTCGGACGGGACTGTCTTTCGAAGGACCGGGCGAAGATATGCCGGTGCCAGCTTCGGCAGCAGACATCGCGTCAGTCTATAAGAGGACCTCACAAGCGCTCCTTGATGCTATACAGTCCAGTTGGAAAGATGAGAATCTGCTTATCATGAGCGATATGTATGGTGATCAATGGCCAAACGGCTTAATGCTGGATATTCTCGTAAAGCATGAGATTCATCATCGTGGTCAGATGACAGTCCTGATGCGTCAGGCAGGCCTTCGTGTGCCGGATCTTTACGGCCCGACAAAAGAGCAGTGGGCCGAGTACGGAGCGCTACCTCCAGTAATTTAGAGTAAGATTATATCCGCTTTGGCCGTTTGGCTATAGTGGGATTTATAAGTATTTTATCATAGGATTGAAAGTGGTAGCTTGAATCATAGACAAGAGGATACCATCGGACTGAAACTGTTGATACTATTGAACAAACGGGGAACGATAGTTGAACGGAAAATGGAGCAGTTTGCCGGGGCATCTGCTCCATTTATTATTAAGCTAACGGGAAACGATAGTTAATAACACACTTGATGAGCAGGCGCTACGGTGGGCTGCTCTTTTTATTAAGCTCCCTCAGAGAATAAGGTTTTTCTCACGAATACTCGCGAATTCGCAGGATTTCACATATAGATTTAAATAGGAGTTTAAATGATTACATAACATGGGCTAGGCAGTTCCGTTTGAGGGCATGCGGGAATAGAAGGTGTTGGT
>NZ_JBFTPT010000043.1:0-4325 GCF_056398625.1 Paenibacillus sp. 01T431 | reverse complement strand
CAGACGCACTAGACTTAGGATCTAGCGGGCAACCGTGGGGGTTCAAGTCCCTCTACGCGCATCATAGTACGACAAAAGAAGTCTTGCTTAGCAAGGCTTTTTTTGTTGTTCAAAAGTAGGAAATGATATTCAAATGAGATGCTTTTGAGTAATTTTCATGAAATGGGTAACTCATATTGGTAAAACGTAATAAGGCTTCAGTTGTTATTACTCCGATCTCGTAAAAAATTCCTCTACGCCTCTCCCAAGCTTTTTAACCCTCTGCAGACAAGTATTATCATTCTAATATCTGGAATCTAATAAGAGACGAAGGTATGGGACGTTAAGAGCCAAATAAACACGTCTTAAAAAAGAAGAAGACTTCTCTATAATTGTACTGTGATTCGACTGCAAGTGAACTCATTGAAAAGGCGAACGCTTAGACAGCTGTTTGTCTAGGTATTACTAATATGTCAGATCGTAATGCTGCGGAAATTTATTCAATAATCTAGGGTAGATGTTCGAATGAATGCAAGTAGCTTTTTTTGACTATAACACTATATTAAATGTTCTAGTCTCTGTGCCTCTGGCGCACACACGACCGGCTGGTCATCGGTGCGTTTACATTAGTGATGTTTGTTCTTCAAGAGAACTCCTTCCATTATGACTGCACGTCTACCTGCGATAGAAGATGCTTTTTAACGTGGGTTTTACGGTGTTATGCCAATCTAGATACCCCGATCGTTCAATCCAATTCATGTATCTACGATACATCAAGCAGGGTGTCCCTGAAAATTAGTAATAAAAAATCTGTGATATAATATTAAGCAGCAATGCGAAATGGATTAACGGGCGGGGATATATATGAAATTGGAGCGATTGATCTCCATAATCTACAAGCTCCTGAATAACGAAGTTTTGTCTGCTTCTATGCTGGCTGAAGAGTATCAAGTTTCCCAAAGAACTATTTATCGGGATATCGATGTGATCTGCGCTGCGGGCTTCCCTGTCATATCGTATCAGGGAATGAATGGCGGATACGGGATAATGGACGGATACAAAATGGATAAAAGCTTGCTCGGTTCTTATGATGTCGATTCCCTAATCACCGTGCTCAGCAGCCTCTCCAGCGTGTTTAAAGATGAGCGTGCTCAGGGTACCATTGAACGACTACAAACAATCGGACCCGAGCAGCAGATCCCCACTGTATCTGTCGACTTAGAAACCCGCCGGTCAGGGCCTGACGCGCTTCAACATTTACGTACGGGCATTACGGAGCGAAAAATCGTCCGTTTTGATTATATTAATGCTAATAATGATCGTACTTCCCGTGATATGGAACCCATACAGCTTCATTTCAAATATGGCAATTGGTACGTTTATGGCTTTTGTCGAACGCGTTGTGACTATCGGGAGTTCCGATTATCACGAATAATGAACTTAGTGTTGACGCAGGAAGACTTTCAGCAGCACCACTTAGTGTCGAAAGAGCTTACTTTCACAAACAAGGAATGGTGCGATCTTTTGAAAGATGTTGTGATTCAAGTGGGACCGGAGGCTTTGGCGATAGCTATGGATCAGTTTCACCAAGCGGATATGCAATTTCATGCCGATGGAAATGCAACGATACGAATTCCAGTTTATAAACCACTTGAAGCAAGATGGCTATGGTCCATTCTTCTGAGCTTTGGCAGTGGCGCCGAAGTACTCGAACCTTATGCACTGCGAGGGATTTTAAAAGAACAGCTTCAAAATACACTCAAACTTTATGAAGAAGTATGACAGTCTGTTGTCATACTTCTTTTATTATTATAACTACAGAACCAAAATCAATTTATTAGAAATCAAAAGGAGAATTTACGAATGTCCAATTATCCAGTAGAAATGTTTCAATACCACACATGGGCCAACCAAACGATCATGGGGAGAATCAAGGAACTCCCTGCCTCTGTGCTAAGTCAAGAAGTAAACAGCTCATTTCCTACCATTGCCCATGCCCTTAGTCATATCTATGCAGTGGATACGATGTGGTATAAGGTTTTAACAGGCACTGGTATGCGAGAGGCATTTCAAGAATGTATGTCGCTAAATGTGAGTATCCTGCATTCTGTAGATGAATACGCCAACAACTTCGCACAGTTATCGGAACAATACAGAGAATGGTTCCAAAGCGAAGCTGATTTGGAGCAAACCGTTTTGCTTGATAACCCATTTGCCGGAATTCGCCAAACACGCTTATCGGAAATTGTACTGCAAGTGGCCAATCATGGGACCTATCACAGAGGCAATATTTCAACAATGTTGCGCCAACTAGGCCACGCATCCGTCATGAACGACTATGCATTTTTTTGGTATCAGGAAGCTGCGGAATCCGTTTAAACACTGGCTCATCGTTTTGAAGATTTGGTGAGCGCAATGGATATTGTTTTGAATTAAATCAAATTATACTAAAAAGGTCGATACTTCTAAAAATAGGGGAGTCGACCTTTTTACTTCGATTTAATAGAAGAAATAAGTCACCATTGCTAGTTGAGATAAGTATCATTTAACCCTTTTGCTAATAGTATCAAGTTCGACTTGGGTCATAGGTTGTATAATGAATTTAATTACACACTATAGTTAGAAGGAGCTTGAATTTTATCTATGGAAATTGAAAATCTAATTACAGTAAATTCGAGAGAAGATTTGAGGATTTGGCTACAGGAAAATGGAAATATTAAAAAGTCTTGCTGGGTAGTAGTTAGCATGACGCCAAACCCAGATACGTTGCTGTATTTGGACGCGGTCGAAGAATCTTTGTGCTTTGGATGGATTGATGGAGTGAAAAAGAAAATAACCGAAACTCAAATGGCGCAGAGACTATCACCTAGAAGCAAAAAAAGTTCATGGACTGAATTGAATAAAGAACGTGTCCGCCGCCTTGAAAAGTTGGGGTTAATGAGAGATGAAGGAAGAAAGGTACTTCCCGATATGGATTACGATTCTTTTAAAATAGATAAGGTTATAAAGCAAAGGCTCAAAGAGGAGAGACAGGTAATTGAGAATTTTTCGGCATTTCCAGCTCTTTATAAAAGAGTTCGGATCGACACGATACAAAGTAATAAAAACCAGCCGGAATTATTTAATAGTAGATTAGACAAATTCATTGCAAACACTAAGGAAAATAAAATGTACGGTCAATGGCATGACAATGGACGCCTCCTAGATTATTAAGATACGCTATTTTGTAGCGAGAAATTGTTTGTTGTGGTGGTTATATAAGCACGTCGAAATAGGCTATTTGTAATTAGTGGTTGTAGTCTTCTACTATACTAATTTTGATTTGTTTCAAATTAAAAACCCATCCTTTCATATGCGTGGTAGGATTATTTTAGTTCCTACACATACGAATAGGTCGGGGAGGTGCTTATGCTGGACGGTTCAGCTGCTATTGTGAATGTTGAATACGGATGGTCTTGGTCTAGAATAGAATGAACATTCGTGGAGGATGTAAAGCAAGGATTAATTCTGATTGTAAATAACGAACAGGTTACGTAGGTGATCTTAATAGATAAAGAGGAATTACTAATGGCTTTTTTAAAGTTAAGGACTTTGCACAGTTATAATTCATTTTAAAAAGCAATCGTATTTATGAATCAAGATGCTATTCCCCTGTAAATGAGTATCAGAAGCAAGTCACGGAATTCATACAAACCTGTACAGGGATAGATAAGAAGTGATGCAGCTTTGTGTCTTCTAGGATTAAATAGATTGATGTAAGGCAGAATCAGATATCAAGCAGAAAACGATGATTATATGAGCTGATTTGAATTCCATTTGTTAATCATCTGCATTACACATAGTTAACTAGGATAATATTGAGCTCAAAATAAATAACTAATAATATGTTTGTTCATTTATATTAACGAAATTAAATATTAAAACGCTTAAATGTAGTGTTTTACAGGCATTATAGACGTATTAAATGGCATTTATATAGTGAAATCATAAATATAATAAAATAATTTCAAAAAAGACTTGCAATCATATATGCATGCATGGTATATTCTAATTCCGGCCGAGAGATACACGCGGACGGCGAGAGAAACAAACGAAAGAAAAGATTGCTCTTTGAAAACTGAACAACGAGTAATAACTGCCTTGCAAATCCTTCGGGATGAGCAAATATAGCGATAAAAGTTATGAGCAAGTCAAACAACCAATTTGGAGAGTTTGATCCTGGCTCAGGACGAACGCTGGCGGCGTGCCTAATACATGCAAGTCGAGCGGAGTTGATGAGGTGCTTGCACCTCTGATGCTYAGCGGCGGACGGGTGAGTAACACGTGGGTAACCTGCCTGTAAGACT
>NZ_JBFTPT010000042.1:0-4343 GCF_056398625.1 Paenibacillus sp. 01T431 | reverse complement strand
TAGTTAGTCTAGACTTCATAATAACGCCTCCTAAGGTGAGTTCTGAGGGCTCCAACCCAGTACATACTCATCCTAGCGGGGCGTTCGTTTTACTGCAAATTGAATCTACTAACACCTACAGGAATGTTAACGGGCAGTTTAACGCAACAATTTGGTATGAAAGGGCGTCATTTAATTGGGGTATAATTGTAACCAGCTTACAGTTTAATTCCATCAATTTTATTGTTAGCGATGATGCATGATTGCGCTTCTTTTGAGAGCCGAATAAAGAAGTTCACAGAGAAAGCAGCTATCGATAAGGGTTGATTTCAGGAGGTGGTGAATCCAATTGCTTAACAAAAAAACACTTTTTGGTTCCGTATTACTGTTATTAATACTGTTTTGTATAATCGTCATACAACAAAAAAAAATAAATTCGATGAGTGTGCAGTTAGTTGAAAAAAATAGTGAAATAATGGAAAAAGAACAAACAGCCAGCACATACAAAAATGAAATATTCATTAAAGAGAAGGATTTCTTAAAACTAAAAGCTGACTTTGAGTTGGAGAAGAATAAATTGAATGAAAATTTAGCTGATCTTCAATTGGATAATACAAACCTTTTATCTGAACTAAAAAGAGTGAATTCATTTATGCTTGAAGCACTCTTGGATGGAAGTGAAAGAACACCTATTGTTGACAGTTCCATATCGCCCGATATTCTATCAACAATCTTTAAACTGTATGATGCAATGAATAGGAATGATATCAAAGATTTTCATAAAATTGATGTGAAAGGAGTTCTGACTGGTTTATACGAAAATCGAGATAATATTGAGAAAATACTATGGATTCGTCACGACCCGGATAATAGAGCAAAGGCCATCCAAAACGAATTCGGAGTAGAATCTAAAGTAGAACTATTGGTAGTGATTTTTTTAGATAAGGTCGGTTCAATATTTGACCCTAATTTCGCGATGGTAAAAGAGCATGATAAATGGATTATATTTAGAGAGGATTAATTAGTATCAATAGCATGGGATATCCTAGGGAATGAGTCTGATGTTGTTATTGGATTATCGGGAGACGATAGTTGAAAACCAAAAGGGCTGCCGCGTGGCAGCCCTTCGCCGTTACGCTAACTGGCAGGATAGAGGAACAGACGGTAAGGTTGTTCTCGAACAGAAGAACAAATTAATGATATGATGTTGTAAATGGAACAGGCTAGTCGAGCCTATTTTCTATTTTCGTGAGGGAGTCGATAAATGGATATGGGAAGTACGAATCAATGGGATGCGGAATGGGAAGTATCAGAAGAATTGGCTCATAAATTAATAAGCAGTCAGTTTCCGCAGTTAGCTTCACAAAGCGTACAAAAACTAGGATACGGCTGGGATAACACTGTTTTTCTTGTCGGGGTCGAATATGTATTTCGCTTTCCAAGAAGAGAAGTTGCAATTAATCGTTTAAGGATGGAAGGAAAGATACTACCTAAGCTTAAAGATTATTGTTCCATTGCATATTCGTTACCGCTATTTTTTGGGGAAGGGGATTATAATTATCCTGCACCTTTCCTAGGCTACCCCTATTTATCAGGAGAGTTTCCAATCGGATTAACTGACAAGAAACGTGCGGTATCAGCAACAACGCTCGCGCAATTTTTAAAAAGCTTACATGCATTCCCTGTGCAAATTGCCCAAGAAAATGGAGTTCAACATGACCATAGAAATTTGATTGATATTGCAATGCGTAAAGAAAAGTTGCATAAATTCATTTCCGACCTTGCCCTTCATTTTAGTGAAGAAGAGTATCGTGAATTATCGAACTATTTGGAACAGCTTGGAACTGAAAAAGTGAAACCCAAAAACGTATTCCTCCATGGAGACCTTCATTTTAAAAATATGCTGGTAGACGAGAATGGAATAATTTCAGGGATTATCGACTGGGGAGATATCAATATCGGACATCCTGCTTGCGACTTGAATGTCGCGTATAGCTTTTTGCCTCCGGATGCGCGTTCAGACTTTTTCAAAGAATATGGGGATGTCGATGAAGAAACGAAGATATTAGCTCGATTGATAGCCATATACATTCCCATTTTGATCATGATGCAGGCAATTGATTATAAAGATGAAAAGTTGGTTGCTGAAGCAAAAGCGATCATAAAACGTGCTCTCGCTGATTAAGAAAGGTCATTCCGCTAACGAGGAACTATAGCTCAACACTCAATTCGGAGGAGGTTGCGGGCAAGGATCGGCAGCTTCGTTACATTAACGGGTAGTTTAACGCAACATCTTAATACCTTATCTCGTTTGAAGTATAATGCTAAAACTATGTGCCGAGCGGAATTGTTGCTTCATTGAAGTAACGATTAGCTAAAGGACTTGATGCGGTAGGAGGGATATCTTGAAGAGATTGTTATTTATTCCGATACTTATCCTTTTAACAATATCTTTAGCGGACGTAATCTATTTCAATCTGAAAGAAGTGAGTTACCAATTGAGATGACTGCTTTCAACAGTCTTAATGATGAAAAACAAGACCAAATTCCTGTGAGTCCGAAAGATTCAGTTGTAAGGAAAGTGACTGTTAATAATAATTTGCTAATTTAATTGGTAGCTATTACGGAAAAGAAGTATACTCCGTTACATTTAATCATACTGAGTGTTTCAACTGAAAGTATCACGGTATATGTTGATTTGGATAAAAAAAATTGTTGGAAAAGGGTTCAGTGATTAAAATTACGAAGACTGCCAATTTTGTAATTCAAAATACCGCCTCGGATGAAGCTGTCGCCGCGAAGTGTCACCAAAATCGAGTACGGGCGGCGGTTGCCTGAGCCTGACTCCGCTCAATCCAAACGGATCAATAGGTGCAGTTGCATTGCAAACGAGAGAAGGGCACTCTAATTGCGGGCGCCCTTCTCACTTTATTTTCATCATAAAATGACGAACTTATAGAATCGCTTTTTGGTTCCATTATTGGATGTGAAACAAAGGTAGGAGGAAAGGATCTTTTATGGGAAACCGGACATTCCTGTACGTTACAAACGCCGATACAGATTCGGTCGATTATGAGAATACAGCTTTCGAGACGAATAATTTTCTCGCTCCAGTATGGTTTTGTCTGGTCAGCCAGGAGCAGTTCCAGCGCTATAGCGGGCAGCTTATGCAAGCATGGAGCAGGATTCAACCCCATATGGACCAACCGGATGTGGAGGATCTCCCTGAGTGGGAATGCTTTTCCAAGGCATTCCAATGGCAGATTCCATGGGCGGATGCTGCAGAGCAGCTGCGCCTGAGCTTACCCGGCACGCTGGCCCATTTCCCTTCTCTTGCCGCACCTGTGCATGAGTGGCTGGAAACCTTGTCGACCCATGTACAGCGGCATTCTGCTGCCGTTATTCATCTGGAGCTTTCACAATATTTCTCGTTTACGGGCGATCCCGCCCTCTATCTGAAAGACATTCAAGAATACGTTACGCTCTGGCAGTCGCCGCATCCCTCGCAGGTGAAGGTCTGGCAGGGAGCAGCCGATAACTTCTATATGCTGAATGGTGAGCATTTGCCATGGAGAGAACGTACGGCAGCTCAGCCGGAAGAAGCTCCGGAAATTCAGCCAGCACAGTCCACTCCTCCAACATCTGGGAAGCGCCAGGCCAAATGGCGGCAGGAGCTCTACATATGGTTGCTTGCGATTCTGTCCGCAGCCCTCTTTCTTACCGTCTATGTCAAGACCTCCAGTGGATGGTTGGCGGTGCTCGGCTTCCTCATCCCCTCAATGTTAATCGTTTTGTGGAATGTGATTTTCGGTTCTAAAAAAACCTCCCGCCAACGGATGGACGCGGCTATGGCCTTGAAGAGGAACAGTACCCGCTCTTATGCTGTGCTCAGGATTGAATATTTCGATGGGCATTCACCAATTGGGGTGGATGGCATGGAAACCGGCCCTTCGGAGAATAAATCATTACCGGATCTTATCCCCTGGCTGCAAATCATTCAAGCGAAAGTGCTTTCATCTCATGAGGTTGGGCTCATGATTTCTACTAAAAATCCACCAGTCTCTACCTTACAACTTCATTTTAAGCTGGATGAACAGCTGGTAGCCAAGGATACTGTATCAGCGGTTAATGCCATTGTGTTGGCTCATAAAATGTTCGTTTAACTGCAATGACTTCGACCTCAATCTGGATTGGCAGCTTCGTTGCGCTAACGGGCAGATTTCTCCAACAAAAGTCGGTACAGGCAATAGATTTTTCAAGTTCTTGTCAAAAGATATTGGAGAAAACAGCACATTTTATATTTACAAATCTATAAAAATAGATATAATAATCTGTATGGCTGTATGGAACCATTACAGATTTAT
>NZ_JBFTPT010000041.1:0-12924 GCF_056398625.1 Paenibacillus sp. 01T431 | reverse complement strand
CGGGTATTTCCTTAGAAAGGAGGTGATCCAGCCGCACCTTCCGATACGGCTACCTTGTTACGACTTCACCCCAATCATCTACCCCACCTTCGACGGCTAGCTCCCTTGCGGGTTACCCCACCGGCTTCGGGTGTTGTAAACTCTCGTGGTGTGACGGGCGGTGTGTACAAGACCCGGGAACGTATTCACCGCGGCATGCTGATCCGCGATTACTAGCAATTCCGACTTCATGCAGGCGAGTTGCAGCCTGCAATCCGAACTGAGACCGACTTTGATAGGATTGGCTCCACCTCGCGGTTTCGCTTCCCGTTGTATCGGCCATTGTAGTACGTGTGTAGCCCAGGTCATAAGGGGCATGATGATTTGACGTCATCCCCACCTTCCTCCGGTTTGTCACCGGCAGTCATCCTAGAGTGCCCACCCGAAGTGCTGGCAACTAAGATCAAGGGTTGCGCTCGTTGCGGGACTTAACCCAACATCTCACGACACGAGCTGACGACAACCATGCACCACCTGTCTCCAATGCTCCGAAGAGGGGCACTATCTCTAATGCTTTCATTGGGATGTCAAGACCTGGTAAGGTTCTTCGCGTTGCTTCGAATTAAACCACATACTCCACTGCTTGTGCGGGTCCCCGTCAATTCCTTTGAGTTTCAGTCTTGCGACCGTACTCCCCAGGCGGAATGCTTAATGTGTTAACTTCGGCACCAAGGGTATTGAAACCCCTAACACCTAGCATTCATCGTTTACGGCGTGGACTACCAGGGTATCTAATCCTGTTTGCTCCCCACGCTTTCGCGCCTCAGCGTCAGTTACAGCCCAGAAAGTCGCCTTCGCCACTGGTGTTCCTCCACATCTCTACGCATTTCACCGCTACACGTGGAATTCCACTTTCCTCTTCTGTACTCAAGCTTTGCAGTTTCCCTTGCGACTTGGGGTTGAGCCCCAAGTTTAAACAACAGACTTACAAGGCCGCCTGCGCGCGCTTTACGCCCAATAATTCCGGACAACGCTTGCCCCCTACGTATTACCGCGGCTGCTGGCACGTAGTTAGCCGGGGCTTTCTTCTCAGGTACCGTCACCTTGRGAGCAGTTACTCTCCCAAGCATTCTTCCCTGGCAACAGAGCTTTACGATCCGAAAACCTTCATCACTCACGCGGCGTTGCTCCGTCAGACTTTCGTCCATTGCGGAAGATTGTTACCCACGTGTTACTCACCCGTCCGCCGCTRAGCATCAGAGGTGCAAGCACCTCATCAACTCCGCTCGACTTGCATGTATTAGGCACGCCGCCAGCGTTCGTCCTGAGCCAGGATCAAACTCTCCAAATTGGTGTTTGACTTGCTCATWACTTTTATCGCTATATTTGCTCATCCCGAAGGATTTGCAAGGCAGTTATTACTCGTTGTTCAGTTTTCAAAGAGCAAACTTTTCTATCGTTTGTCTTGCTTGTTTTTCTTGTCGTCCGCGTGTTTCTCTCGGCCGGAATTAGAATATATCATGCCCCCCTCCAATTGGTCAAGCATTTATTTAAAAAAACTTTAAAAAGCATGTTTTCACTCGATTTTCGGTAAAATATAACCAATTACTTTCAAATAAACTTAACAAATTCCAACTTTATAAACACTTCGTAATTATAATAGAATAATAATATGATTATTCAGCCATTTATCCAATTTTAGAGCTAGTTCACAAGAGGGAGCAATAAAAATGACATTATCAGAAATCGAACGTATTCAAGCTCTGCTTCCACAATGGGTTGAATCAAGCCGTGAACAATGCAGCAGCGGCAAAGTTGCCTCCTATATACCCGAGCTGTCGAAATCACCGATTGGGGCATTAGGAATACACCTTATTGATTCAAACGGCCTTTCTATATCTGAAGGCGATACAGATCTCTCTTTTACGATGCAAAGTATTTCAAAAGTATTCACGCTCATTTTAGCGCTAATGGATAACGGAGAAGATGTCGTCTTTGACAAGGTTGGCATGGAGCCTACTGGAGACAACTTTAATTCTATGCTGAAGCTTGAGCTCGTACAGCCGGGCATTCCTTTTAATCCACTAATAAATGCTGGAGCCATTGCGATCTCTTCTTTAATTGCTGGCAAAGATCCTGCTGAAAAATCTGCACGAGTGTTAGACTTCCTTCGCCTTCTTTCTAATAATAGCTCACTTGACTACGATATGGACGTCTATCGTTCTGAAGCGGATACAGCGAACCTTAATCGTTCAATGGCATATTTCCTCAAAGATAACGGTGTTCTGCAAGGATCAGTCGAAGATGTCCTTGAAGTTTATTTCCGGCACTGCTCCATCAGCGTAACCTGTGCAGATTTGGCTCAAATGGCTTTAGTTCTGGCGCATAACGGCAAAAATCCTACAACCGGAGAACAGCTTATTCCTCGCCGCTTCGTTCAAATTGCCAAAACCTTTATGATAACTTGCGGCATGTACAATGCCTCTGGAGAGTTTGCGATTCATGTCGGGTTGCCAGCCAAGAGCGGCGTATCCGGCGGTATTTTAACGCTGGTGCCTGGCCGTTATGGTATCGGATTAGTTGGTCCATCGCTGAACCGAAAAGGAAACAGCATCGCTGGTGTTGCTCTTCTTGAGTCGTTATCGAGAGAGTTTGAATGGAGCTTGTTCTAATATACTGCCTTACTTGAAAACAAAAAGGATGACCGCTTGCGATAAACTCGCTGGGTCATCCTTTTTATACTGTTTGTATTACGACTGTGGATCAATTAGCTTCACATTTTTGTTCAATATGAAAAACTGCTCTGCCTTCTCACGGTGATCTTCCGTTATTTGGCCACTAAGAGACCTGTAAGCGATGAATACAGCTGTTGCATCATCAACAAAACCTGCTACAGGTATAAAATCCGGAATAAGATCAAGCGGCAAAATCCAATAGGCTAAAGCTCCAATAGCTGTGACCTTAGCAGATAGCGGCGTCTTGGGATCAGCCGAGCAATAATAAAGCGTGACTACTTCTTTAGCGAACGGCACCTTAGCTGCATGACGCTTCACTTTTGCCCAGAACCCTTCCTCTACATACTTCGTTTGCTTCTCATGGTCACCTAATTTGCTAATGTACTTTTCTATATCAACTTCCTCAGGCGGATTGATTTGTTTATGATCCAAGGTCCTTTGAAGCCCTTCTTCTGCATCTTTAAGATCAGCATCATCAATCAGTATCGTACCGCAAGAGGAGCATTCCACAACCATTTGCCTGTTCGCGTCGACATCATTTTGGTTTCCACATTTGGGGCACAGGGTAATAGTCATACATCCCACCTCCTTGATATAACTAATAATACTCTCCATCCCCTAAAATAGTTGCAATAAGGTTTGCGTATATCAGTAATAGTGTGCCATGCAGACGTTTAATCTGATTCACTCAGCATGCCATTATTAAGCTGCCCATTAACGAGCGAGCTGTAAAAGCCTTTTTGCATAAGGAGCTGTGAATGAGATCCTTTCTCCAAAATGGCACCGTCACGCAGCACTACAATCTGATCCGCTTGTTGAATGGTGTTCAGACGATGGGCTATGACAAAGCTCGTTCTCCCTTTCATAAGCCGTTGCAGCGCTTCCTGGATTTTTATTTCGGTCACCGTATCGATACTGCTTGTCGCTTCATCTAATACAAGGATTGAAGGATCTGCTAGAATCGCTCTGGCAATGGCAAGCAGCTGCTTCTGTCCTTGGCTAATTCCGCTGCCGTCTGATTTAAGTACGGTCCCATAGCCGTCCTTCAGACGAGAAATAAAGGAATGTGCGTTTGCGAGTTTTGCAGCCTGTTGGACTTCTAAATCCGTTGCATCCAGCTTGCCGTAACGGATATTTTCATAGATGGTCCCCTCGAACAGAAATGGGTCCTGCAGTACAAACGCCATATGCGAGCGCAAATTTTCACGTTTGAGCGTACGTGTATCGTGCCCATCAATCAAGATGCTACCCGAGCTCGGATCATAGAATCGGCACAAAAGCTGGATGAGTGTTGTTTTACCCGCTCCGGTTGGACCTACTAGAGCGATCGTCTCTCCTGGCGTAGCTTCAAAGCTTACCTCGCTTATCGTAGCTATCCTTCCTTCATAAGCAAATGTTACTTTATCAAAAACGACTTTTCCGCTTACTTCTGCAAGTTCGCGAGCTGCTCCCTCATCTTTTCGTTCCTCATCTTCGCTTAGCACATCAAATACACGTTCAGCACCAGCGACAGCAGATAATAGCGTATTCCACTGGTTAGCAAGGTCATTAAGCGGTCTTGTGAACTGCCTGGAATATTCCACAAATATAATAATTGTACCGACTGTTATTTGATCATTTAAAACAAATATCGCACCTATTCCTGCAATGATCGTGAAGCTTAAGTTGTTTAACGCGTTCATCAGCTTCGGAATGAAACCAGAAATCGTCTGCGCCCAGAAGCCAGAAACTCGAATACGCTCGTTGCGCTCCTTGAAGGCGGAGATGACTGTTTTTTCCTGAGAAAAGGCCTTCACTATGCGTTGTCCCGACAATGTTTCTTCTATATAACCATTTAAGTCGCCAAGATTGCGCTGCTGAGCTTTGAACAGTCGGCCGGTTTGTTTTGTGATCCATTTCATCCCCAGTACCATAAGCGGCACAACGAGGAAGGTTAATAGAGTCAAAAGCGGACTAAGGGACAACATAACACTTACGGTTCCAACAAGAAGAAGGATACTTGAAAACACTTGAATCACAGAGCTATTTAAAGATGAGCTTACGTTTTCTATGTCATTCGTAACGCGGCTCATTAGTTCTCCATGCTGACGCTTGCTGAAAAAAGGGATCGGCAGCCTGTGCAAATGATCAAACAATTCGACCCGCATGCGATAGACCGTTTTTTGCGAAATGGTTATCATCCAAATACTTTGGAGCCACATCGTGATCGAGTGCAGCGCATAAACGAGAGCCATCAATAGTAGAAAAACAATAATTCCGCTATCTCTATTCATCAAAAAGCGATCGATTGCGGTACCTGCCATATAGGGTCCCAGCAATGAGAACGCAGAGCTTAATATAACCATTACGATGACAGCTGCAAGTCTGCCCTTATAGACGATCAGGTAACTCCACATTTGCTTCAGCGTTTGGCTCATATTTTGCGCGCGTGGTTTACGTTTACCTTTGTCTGCTGCAGTGGATTCGACCGCTTCCCCAGATCTTTGGTACTGAAAAGGCTCCTTTAATTGTCTAAGCACGGGACACACCTTCCTTCCCGAACTGTGACTCGTATATTTTCTGATACAAACTGGATTCACGGATCAACTGCTCATGCTTGCCTTGTGCCAGCAATTGGCCTTCATCAAGTAGAAGAATTGAATCCGCAGCTACGGTTGAGCTTATTTTTTGCGTGATAAGGAATGTCGTGCAGCTCATATTTTTAAGTGCTTGCAGAAGAGCAGCCTCGGTTTGTACATCGAGTGCGCTTGTGCTGTCATCAAGCAGCAGCACAACTGGCTTTCTAACTAATGCCCTCGCAATCGTTAGACGCTGCTTCTGTCCACCTGAGAGATTTACTCCTTTTTGCCCCACTATCGTATCGTATTGTTCCGGCAGCTTCATAATCGTGTCATGGATTTGAGCTAGTTTGGCAGCCTCTATAATTTCTTCGATGCTGGCATTCTCCTTGCCCCAGCGAATATTATCCGCCACCGTGCCTGTAAACAGCATGATTTCTTGCGGAACATACCCAATTTGCTTGCGAAGCTGCTCAAGCTTCATTAAGCGATTGTCTTTGCCATCCACGCGAATCACGCCCGTCTGCACATCGTAAAGTCTAGGAATCAGTTGAATGAGCGATGTTTTGCCAGAACCGGTCGCACCCATAATGGCAATTGTCTCACCCGGTAATACCGAGAAGGATATATCTCGCAATACATGCAGATCAGAATCCGGATATTCAAAAGATACGTTCTCGAAGGAAACGTATCCCTCACGAAGCTTTACCGCTTCATCGCTGTCAACTGTATCTGTTAAGTCGATATCCGTTAGCACAACCTCTTCAATTCTTTGAGCTGATGCGCGCGCTCTCGAGAAGTTGACCACGATCATGGACATGATGGATAAAGCACCAATCGTCCTCATCGCATAGTTCAAAATGGCAACCACCTCACCAACGGTTGCTCCATTCCGATCGAGCTCGATTCTGCCAAACCACAACACGGCTATAACAATCGCATTCATAAATAACAGCACGATTGGCATCGTAACTTCCGTTAAACGAAGAGCGGATACGGTACGATCCATCAGCTGCTCGCTGGAAAATGCAAAACGCTTCGATTCATGCTTCATCCGAACGAATACACGCACGATTCTCATGCCGATTAAATTTTGCTGCATCACGCTATTCACTTGATCCAGCTGCTTCTGAACAGAACGAAAAAGCTTTTCTCCCTTTTTAAGCACCCAAAGCAGAAAAACACCAAGAAACGGAATGACCGCAGCAAGCCATATGGCCAGCTTAGGCTGAACGATAAAGGCCATTATGATACTTCCGATTACGAGCAATGGGGCGCGAAGCATAATACGCAGTCCCATGAACACTGTATTTTGCAGCTGTGAAACGTCATTCGTTAATCTAGTAATAAGCGATGATTCCGGAAAACGATTAAAATTGGCAAATGAGAACGATTGCACTTTTTCATAAAGCCGCTCTCTTAAATCAAATCCGAAGCTCTGACTTACGTGTGAAGCATAAAAAGAACTAAGTATTCCTACAATAAAAGCGATAACAGAGCAACCAATTAGAAAGCCGCCCCATTGCAGCACAACCGATAAATTATTTTTATCAATACCATCATCAATGATTTTTGAAATAATATACGGTTGAAGCAGCTCCACTACGAGCTCCACCAGCATAAGCAGCAGAGCAACGTAAGCAGCAAAACGATATTTTTTGAGAAAATTGAACATAGTCAGCATCTTTGTTCCTCCGAGTAATAATGGCTTAGATTAGCTATCCTACTCATTATATCTTTTTGAACAGAAAATGGTATGCACGATTATAAACTCGGGGCTATCTGAGGGAGGGGGTGCGCCTGCTTAAGGCAGTCAAGCTGCCTTAAACACTGCGCGCATCTTCATAGAACACTCGAAACATAATATCGTGATTATAGTTGCCAAAACCCTTGCCATATAAGGTTAACCCGCCTACGTTAACGGCATCTTCCTTCACGCCAATGCGGAATGTCCAGAAATTTCGCTCCAACCCAATTTCACCGATACTAGTTGATGACATATGCTGTCCATCAATTAGCGTCCCATCCTCTTGAATGCGTATCACCTTGAGCAGTCCGTATTGATTGACCCGATCTCCCCACCAAGCCGGTGAGAAACGTCCTCTTACATCTCCATAATCACCAGGGCTCGTCCACATACCGATATCCATTCCATTAAGGGAAAAATTAATGTCAGATGGCCAATTATCGTTTACCCCTGGCGCTTCTGAACCCAGCTCCAGTGTAATTTCAAGTGCCACAGGCCGTTGACCCGCTAACAAATAATTCGGCACCTTGTATTCCACATAACCTTTGCCGAACCAAAGAATGCCTGCATTCATTCGCTCCGGTTCCAAGAAGAAACGCGGATCGTCAAATTGCCCAATCAGCTTCTCCGTTGTAGCAATGCCGCAAGTCGGAAACACTTCAAATTCTGTAAAATGTCCAACTGGCACGCTAACGTCATGCACCTTCTTCACATCCAGCGCCTTAGGAGGCAGTTCAATCGTTATGGTACGTTCAGCAAGCGAGCAAATTTTATGTGTGCCGCCATGTTTACGAACCATCTTCGTCTCTACAATGCCAGCCTTCTCCAGCTTCCGAATATGCATCGTTACAATCGCGCTGCTTAGACCGATAGCTTCAGCAAGCTCCTTCACGTTCATCATATTTGTTGCAAGCAAATTAATAATGGAGAGCCTGACAGGACTAGCCAATGCCTCATATAAAGGCAGCCATGCTTCATCCGTATTCGCATTTATCATCATGATCTCCTCCTCTCTCTTTACTATAATAATAGAAGGGCATCCCAAAAGCCGCAATCGCGGCTTCCGGATCCCCTTGTTGATTCCATTATAGTTTAATACGAATAACGTTCCATGATGCTTTGCTAAGCGTCGCGGCAATTTTTCCGCCGTCTGCAAGCGCAGCATTACCTGCTGTGTGCGGTTTTACGCGATTTGGCGCGTCTGCCGTGTTCGTCATTTTCAAATCATCAGATTCAAGCACGATATGTTCAATTAGTTGGAAAGCACCGAAGCTGCGCAAATCGATTTCGAATGGAAGCGACTCTTCCGTGTTGCGGTTAACCGCAAAAATCGTTACTTCCTCTTTCTCTTCATTATGAACGGCTACCGTTTCCAAGTATGGCACGTCTGTAAAATCCTTTGTATCATGCTTCGGCGATTTCACTAGCGGTACCAGCACTGTGCCACGACCGAAAATGCTTGCGTGCATGTATGGATAATAAATCGTTTGCTTCCATGCAGGTCCGCCATTTTGCGTCATGATTGGTGCGATCACGTTAACCAGCTGTGCGATACAAGCCATCTTTACACGATCTGCACGTTTAAGCATACTGATCAGCATGCAGCCAACAACAAGTGCATCTTCATGATTATACACGTCCTCAAGCTGTGGCGGAGCAATTTGCCAAGGATCAAGCTTACGGTCTTGTGCATTTGAATGATACCACACATTCCACTCGTCAAAGGAAAGGTTGATTTGCTTCTTTCCACGTTTTTTTGCTTGCACATAATCACAGGTTGAAATGACTGTATTAATGTAGGAATCCATGCTCATAGACTGTGCTAGGAAGTTTTTCGTGTCGTTATGAGGGTTCCCATAATATTGATGAATCGACACATAATCAATCGTATCATAAGCAAGATCAAGTACGGTAGCTTCCCATTCAGGGAACGTCGGCATTCCGATGTGCGAGCTTCCACATGCAACTAGCTCAATGGTCGGATCAACCCATCGCATCGCTTTTCCTGCTTCGTTAGCAAGGCGACCATATTCTACAGAAGTTTTGTGTCCGATTTGCCAAGGTCCATCCATTTCATTGCCGAGACACCATGTCTTTACATTATGGGGATCTTTATAACCATGCTGGATGCGAAGATCGCTCCAATATGATCCTGACTTATGATTGGAGTATTCAATCAAGTTGCGTGCATCATCAATGCCGCGAGTACCAAGATTGACGGCCATCATAGCGTCTGTATTCACCTTTTTGCACCAGTCCATAAATTCATTAAAGCCGATCCAATTGGGCTCAACCGTTCGCCATGCAAGCTCAAGCCTCTTCGGACGCTGATCTACCGGACCAACACCATCCTCCCAGTTGTAACCGGATACAAAATTACCGCCAGGATAACGGACGATAGGCACATCAAGTCCCTTTACTAGCTCAAGAACATCGGAGCGAAAACCCTGCTCATCTGCTTGCGGATGATCCGCCTCATAAATGCCGCCATAAACCGCACGCCCAAGATGTTCTATGAATGATCCATATATACGTTTATCCACTTCCCCAACTTGAAAATCCTTATCCACTATCATTGTCGCTTTGTTTGTCATAATCATCCACCTCAATTAAATTAATAATTTCATTAATTAGTTAGTTAAGAGTTAATAGTGATTTATACTACTTATTTAACTACACGTTCGTAATTAATTCAAGTATTAATTTTATATATAATGAATTTATATTTATATTAATTCATAGGAATAGAGGACCAATTCTTTATTCGATACAAGGTAAAGGTTTACGAAGTCATAAATTTATAGTTCAATTTGCCTAGTTATTATCAATTGTTTCTTGAGTTAGTCCTCTTTTTAGACTACTATGGGACTATAAGGTAATTCCTTTGTTTCAACACTACGGCAGGAGTTGAGAGCATGAGCAGTACTATACGCTCACTAGAAGATGCAGCCGACCATATTATTGACACCTTGAAGCACTTTCTACAGGTTGACACTTTATTGATAGCTACAATTGATCATAATGGAAGCAGAATCATAAGAGCGCTCAACCGTCATGAAAATGAAGGAACCAATAGCTTACCGTTACATTTGCTGCAAAGTTATTGCAATCTTGTTTTAGAGCAGGATTGTTCCATTCTTAACATCACCAATACACTTGATGATCCGCGTACAGCCTCTTTACCTATTACCCAGCAACTTGGAGCACAAGCTTTGGTCGGAATCGCTGTAAGAACAGCTGACCAGACAGCAGTTGGTACCCTATGCGCCATAAATAAAGAACCGATTCATCTAGATGAAAGGCAGCTCGGATTTCTCCATTCGATGGCCGCTTTTTTCGGATATATATTGGATTTAGAAAACGCAAGTGTTACGGACAGCTTGACCGGTCTTTACAATCGACGTTATTTATCTCATTTGGATCATGCTGGCTCGGACAAGCAGTTTAGTGTGATGTTCATCGACATCGATGATTTTAAAGAGGTTAATGATTCGTTCGGTCATGACTTTGGTGATTTGCTGCTGCTTCAAATTTCTAAGAGACTGAAACAAGACGTCAGAAAAACCGACATCCTCGTTAGATACGGTGGAGACGAATTCGTTATTTGCTTTCAGCATTTGGTGGACAACCAAGATATCGATTTTGTAGCCAGTAAAATAAAAAAATCGATTGACGAGCCATTCACAATCAATGGTCATATCATTCATATTTCCGCTAGCATAGGCATTAGTTCAACGCACGGCACGGCTAGCACGCTAAAAGAATTGATAAGCAACGCTGACCTAGCGATGTACGACAATAAGCAAAATGAAAAAAAACTTTGAGATCGTCTGATTCCACTTTGAGTATTTACTCGAAAAGGCAGATGTCCAAGGTTTTTTCTTTTTTTGATCGCCACATACGCTGAGTCCATCCTGCACACTTCGTCATAACCTTGACCACCCGCTCATACACATGGTATGAATCGTATTTTCGCATGCGGAGGGATGACGGATGAGACAGGATGAAATTCGTGCACTGGAGCGATCCATTGATGAAATAACAGAAATAGCTACCGGCTTTGGTTTAGACTTTTATCAAATGCGCTATGAGATTTGCCCGGCAGAAATTATTTATACCTTTGGCGCGTACGGTATGCCGACAAGGTTTAGCCACTGGAGCTTTGGAAAAACGTTCAACAAAATGAAGCTCCAATACGACTTCGGCTTAAGCAAAATTTATGAGCTCGTCATTAACTCCAACCCCTGCTATGCGTTTCTTCTAGAGGGCAATTCTCTAATTCAAAATAAACTCATCGTCGCCCATGTGCTCGCTCACTGTGATTTTTTCAAAAACAACGCTCGCTTTGGTGTAACCAATCGCAATATGGTCGAGAGCATGTCTGCTACAGCGGATCGTATTCATCAATATGAAATGGATCATGGCACGGAGGCGGTCGAGAAGTTTATCGATGCGATCCTTGCCATTCAAGAGCATGTCGATCCGACGCTCATTAAGCCATATCAATTGGATAAGAAACGTTATATCGAAATGGTGCAAAAGGACAGCGAGCGCTCGGAGTGGAATATCCCTTCTTCCTCTTATGATGATTTGTGGAATCTGGACCCGGATCGGACAGCTGCCGCCGCATCAGCCGCTCAATCACAGGCCGCTGACGCCAAACGATTTCCGCCACGGCCAGAAAAAGATCTCATCTGGTTTATTGAGGAATACTCCCCTACTCTGGAGGATTGGCAGCGCGACATTCTATCTATGCTTCGCGATGAGATGCTCTATTTCTGGCCGCAAATCGAGACCAAGATTATGAACGAAGGCTGGGCTTCCTACTGGCATCAACGAATTATTCGCGAGCTTGATCTGACTAGCGATGAAACAATTGAGTTCGCTAAGCTGAACTCCTCTGTCGTGCAGCCATCCCGGCACACCTTGAATCCCTATTATTTGGGCTTGAAAATATTCGAGGATATCGAGCGCCGATTCGATAATCCAACGAAGGAAGAACAAGCACGCTTCGGACGCGTCCCCGGCAAGGGCAGAGAGAAAATGTTCGAGGTACGCGAGCTCGATTCAGATATTTCGTTCATCCGCAACTACCTGACGAAGGATCTGGTTAATGATCTCGATCTGTACATTTTCGAGAAAAAAGGCCCTGAGTGGAAAATTACCGATAAGTCGTGGGAGAAAATTCGCGATCAGCTTGTTTATTCGAAAGTAAACGGCGGGTTTCCTAGTTTGATGGTTAAGGATGGAGATTTCAATCGTGTGGGTGAGCTTTATTTAATCCACGAGTATGAGGGTATGGAGTTGGATCTCAAATATGTAGAACGCACACTGCCTCATGTCGTTCAGCTTTGGGGCAAGAACGTTCATCTGGAGACTTTTGTTGAGGATAAGAAGATTGTGTTCAGCTGTGATGGGAAGAAGACGAGTCGGAAGTTTGTTTGAGTTAAGAAGATAGTGCTTCTTAATTCTGCATTTAAAAGCTATTATGCATAACCATGAGACAAAAAACCCGATCTCACTCGATCGGGTTTTCTATTTTACGGACAGAGGGGGCCAAGGGGGGGTCGCCCCCCTTTATATACAGAATTTTTTCTCAGTACATTGTCACTACATAAGCCTTTTTGATAAGACTCAAATACCCTTACGCGCTGGAAACGTAGAACTGCTACTCGCTGAACTAACGTTAACCGTCCCTCGGTTTTAAGGGTTTATCTCACATATACTCACTCATTCGCAGGATTTCATCACCTTGRATTAGGTCGATTTTAAGAAACAGCACAGGTGATACCGGTTGAGGTGGTGGGCTGGGCATGCGGAAATAGAGGAACTATTAGGAAATATTCCCCAGGTAGTTTCTACTGCACGCATACTCCACAATCCCTTGGAGGTTCACCCTCCCAAA
>NZ_JBFTPT010000040.1:0-19558 GCF_056398625.1 Paenibacillus sp. 01T431 | reverse complement strand
AGTCTAGACTTCATAATAACGCCTCCTAAGGTGAGTTCTGAGGGCTCCAACCCAGTACATACTCATCCTAGCGGGGCGTTCGTTTTACTGCAAATTGAATCTACTAACACCTACAGGAATGTTAACGGGTACGATAGTGGAGGAACATGCTTCGCCCTTCGGGGCGTTTTTTTTGAAAAAAACCTCATTATTCCTATACAAGGACGTAATAAAAAAATCACCGCTATTTCCCCCCATTTGAGAAGTGTTTCTGTAACTTATTGGGAATTATTTTTCTCAATTATGAGTTCTGTCATTATTCTTTTGTCCAGAGGTTATAATCCAATTTCAAATGCGATTGCCAGTTCGTTAAGAAGATCATCAAAACTGCCATATTTATTATTGGTTTTCGGTATCGGTATCTTTTATCAGAGCAGGGGGCCATATCGCTGTCATTAACATGATCCGGTGTAATCGATAGCGCCATAGGTAGCTCTCTTGTGGTATCAACGGCAAGATGAAGCTTGTAGCCGAACCACTCGACTTTGTTGCGGAAGGAGTCGAACTTCGCACCCCAGTTGGCATTTCCAGTCAGTTCTAATTTGCGTTTCGGTTGCTACTTCTCATAGCTATGAATCGTTGCACTATCGACAGCCATATGACTCCCATCGATGACTCCTTCTTGCATACAGCGTGTGACAAGATCATTAAATAGGCGCTTAGCAAGTTCTTGAATTGTCTTCTCGGCGATGATGCGGATTAACGTCGCTACCGAAGGAGCTTCCCGATCAAGCCGAAGCCTGCAATGGTAACGGAAGCGAAGATCCACATTCAAACGGCGATGCAGGCCTGTAAATGTATCGATGTTCTCAAGCGGTACTTGCAGTTTGTTAAAGAATAATAGGCTTTCTTGGAGAATATACAAGTGACTTCACTTGCTTGGCTCGTTTTCGGGTTGGTTACTTGAAAAACTCCAAGTCAGGGTGAAGTTTCTTTGTTATGCTCAGAAAACCTTATGGTTCTAGGGCATTGATTATTGCAAAATGCACCTTCATAAAAAAAAGAGAAAGAGTAGAAGATAATCTATTTTTTTAATATGAACTATTGTAAGCGCTGTTATAGTTTGAGTAATATAGAGTTCAGCAAACTAATGTTGAATATAAAGGAGGAACGACCATGCGTTTCCGTCATTTTCATTCCATTGTAGCCCAACTCTTTTGGTTCTGCTTTATTGGCATGACGCTTCCCGTTCTGGTCATGGGTTTTTTGTCTTACCATAAATCGTCCTCTATCGTAGAGGAACAAGTCAGTAAGGTAGCCTCGCTTACTATTACACAGGTGAGTGATAAGCTGAACCTTTATTTCAAAAAGCTTGATGATTCGTCCATGATGCTGTTAAACAGTAAGGTCATCCACAATATTTTGAAGGAACAATCGAAAGAGAAGTTGTATGAAACCACGCTCAAGATTCAAGATGGACAAGATATCCTAACATCCATCATGATTAATTCGTCAGAAATCCTCGATATCTATATATTCGATGTGAACCGCAACAATTCGGTATTAAGCTCGGACTCCTTGGTGTCTCTGGATCAATGGGATTCCGACTGGTATAAAGCGATATTGGAAGCAAACGGTAATAGCGTTTGGTTCGGACTCTCTCAAAACTCTTATTTAAAAAAAACGGAAATGGGGTTTCCTGTATTCGGCCTTGGCCGCGCCATACGAAGCTGGGAAACCGGCGACATTATCGGCGTGATGTTTTTTGAGATTATGGGCGAGGTTCTGATCGATGAGCTTGACCGCGTTCAATTTGGGGATACGGGTTACATCTACGTCACAAATGACAAGAACCGTTATTTCTATCATCCGGATTCCAAGCAGTATGGGAAAGAGTCCAAGCTCATCCTTCCTTCGCAAGCGACGGAATATAACAAAGACAACAAAAGCACGCTGGTGATTCCTGAACGCCTGTATAACGGCTGGGATGTGGTTGGGGTTGTACCTCTCGAGGAACTGACAGCCGATTCGGCCAGTATCCGGAAATTCACGATGTGGATTGCACTTTGCTGCATCCTTTCTGCAATGGGCATGGGGTATTTCGTTACCCGTAAAATCGGTAATCCGTTAGTTAATCTGAGCCGATTGATGCGTAAAGGCGAGAACGGCGACCTGAGCGTCCGGAGCAAGAGCGTCGGCCGGAACGAGATTGGGCAGCTGGGCCGCAGCTTTAATAAAATGATCAAACAGATCGATCTGTTAATCGCCCGAATCGCCAAGGAGGAATCGGAGAAAAAAAAGGCGGAGGTACGAGCGCTCCGCTATCAAATTAACCCTCACTTTCTTTATAATACGCTGAACTCGATTAGGTGGATGGCTAAATTGAACCGGACCAATGATGTAGATAACGCCGTCACTACGCTGGTTCAAATATTGGAAGGCAGTCTTGAACGGAATGGCGTTTTCATTCCACTCGGGGAGGAGCTTGAACTGCTCCAGAAATATATGATCATTCAGGAATACCGCTATGATAACAAAATCAGTTTAAATATCCATTGCCGGGAGGAGCTCAAAAAAATACAAATTCCCCGAATGCTGCTTCAGCCCATCGTCGAAAACGCCATTTTCCATGGGATCGCTCCAAAGGATGCAGATGGATCAATTGATATCGAAGTCGAACAAAACGGGAAAAATATCGTGGTCAAAATAACCGACGACGGTATCGGAATAGATGAAGGAAGGCTTCATCAACTGCAGATGAACGATAAAGAGCGCAGCAATAAAGGGATGACCAATATCGGGCTGAATCATGTTCATCAGACCATCCAGTTATATTACGGAAATACATACGGTCTCAGCATCTCAAGTATCAAAAACGAAGGGACCCGGGTGCTTATTACGATTGCTGATTCAAAGGAGGAAACTTATGTACAGAGTGCTATTGGTTGATGACGAGAAGATAGCGCGAATCGGGCTTCGTACCACTTTTGATTGGGAGAGACACGGATTTACATTGGTTGGTGAAGCGTCAAACGGGCAAAACGCAATGAAATGGATTCAGAATCAAGAGATTGATATATTGATCACCGACATTGCTATGCCTGTGATGGATGGACTCGAGCTCACGCGCAAGACTAAAGAATTATGTCCTTGGGTCAAGGTGTTGCTGCTCAGCTGTCATAATGATTTCGAATATGTGCGGGAAGGAATCCGGTTAGGGGCCAGCGATTACATCTTGAAGCCGACACTTAATTCGGATTCACTCATAACGGTTCTGAATCAAATGAAAAAAAAGCTTCAGGAAGAAAGCGAGAACAGACAAATCGTTCAGCAGTTTGAAGACCAACAGCTCGCTAATAAGCTGAAAATGCTGGAGAAGACATTCTGCAAAGCGCTATGCGGTGACTTGGCTGCTATCGAACGAATAAAGACAGAATGCCCGGAAGAAAGCTACCGTATTGCCGCATTGGGGATCAACGTATTTGGCAAAACGGATGCTGAAAGGAATGATCTCCTAACGGAGCTGGGAGAAGTGCTCAAACAGGTACTCTATCAAGCATTTGGTTCCTATGTGTCGGTCATGCTTCGTCCGGACTTGCTTTTGGCTGCTCTTCCTGTACACCCAAACATGCATGCCACGTTTTATGAGCTTATCGAGCAGTTTTCGCAGCATACCGAGTCGCACCTACTGCAAGTATCCATAGGACTCAGCGTCGTTTATGAGAATTATCTTGAACTTCAGAATGCCTCCATGGAGGCGAAAAAAATGCTAGCGGTCGGTTTCTTCCTCGGACCGTGTCGCTTGATTGCTGCTGAGGAGCAAACGGATTCCATTTCGGCATCGCCCTATCCTTTTGCGACAGCCTTACACGATCTCAAAGAGTCGTTAACGATGGGCTTTCATTCCAGATCAGAACAAATAATAAATGAAATCATGAAGCATTGGTTACCGCAATATCGATCGAAAGAGGAAGTGCTGCAGGAGGCAGAGGAATTGCTTAGCCTGTTTGCCATATTCAAAGACGCAGATTCTTCCATCATCCGGAAAATCCGGGAGCTTGGCAGGCTGTGTTATGTCACTGAGGTCATTCAACATGTAAAAGATGGCTACCAAACAATCGTGGGCGGTGAAGACTCTCCGCGGCCGGATAAAACATTGCACCAAAGGATCGTAATGGAGGCCGCTGACTATATCAAGAGCCATTATAGGGAATCGATCTCCCTGCAGGAAGTGGCTGATGCGGTAAATGTTAGCAGGAATTATTTCAGCGAAATGTTCAAACGTGTGACAGGAGAGAACTTCATCGACCACCTGATCGCCTTGCGCGTAAAGAAAGCGAAGGAGCTGCTGCAAGGATCATCGCTCAAGGTATATGAGGTAGCCGAGCAGTCTGGTTTTAACGACGTAAAATATTTTAGCAAGCAATTTAAAAAGATCGTAGGTGTATCTCCAGCCGAATTTCAAGGTTTGTTGCGAAAATAAAATCATGCTAATTGCGGAAAACAAGACACTCTTTCGGAACATAAACCGTTCAAACCCGCTTTGACAATGAACTATAATTAAAGCGCTTACAAAATATTTTTGAGTGAAAATTAGATATCTTGAGGGAGGAAAAAGAGAATGAAAAAGCTCAAATGGTCTCTACTCATCATGATTATTGCTGTGTCTGCTTTGATTCAAGCCTGCGGTACGAGCGGTGGTGGCAACAACGGGGTGTCTAATGGAGAAGAAGCCGGAACAAACAGTCCAAAAGAGGGGAAAGTGAAAATCAAGTGGGCTACATGGGGAAATCCGGGAGAATTAACAAGGTTTCAAGATTTCACAAACGATTTTAATAAGAAGCATCCTGAAATTGAAGCAGAGTTAATCCCGATCCCGGGGGAGTACGATCAAAAAATCTTAACGCAATTGAGTGGCGGAACGGCCCCAGACATTTTCTATGCCGGTGACGCTTTTATTGTTAAATTGATTGAAAACGGCAGCATCGAGGAACTCACACCGTTAATGGATGATGCAAGAAGCGCGGTTAAGAAGGAGGATTTCTTTCCTGGCCTATGGGGAGCCGCTGAGCGCGATGGTAAAATATACGGGGCCACGGTAGACAATAACCCGATGGTGCTTTGGTATAACAAGAAGGTGTTAAAGGACGCAGGCATTACTGAAATGCCAGCCGATTTGCAGGAACAGGGTAAGTGGAGCTGGGATGCCTTTAAGGAAATGACCGATAAAATCCGCGAAAGCGGCAAATATGGTTACGTACTTGATAATGCATGGAACAGCACACACAGTTGGGTAACCTCTAACGGCGGAAAGGTTTATGACGACAATGGCAAATATATCGGCTACACGGATCCGAAAGCGGTCGAAGCATTCCGATTCTTATATGATAACGTCAAGAGTAAAAACATTACATTTGCCGGTACGCTTCCAAAAGGACAAGGCGGCGATGCGATGTTTATGTCCAATCAGGTTGGCTTTGTCGGCGCAGGGCGCTGGTACCTGCCGTTGTTCAAGAAAAACGATAGCCTCGAGTACGATATCGTCACCTGGCCGACAAATACCGGCAATAAAATCGAGCCTGCAGGTATCCCGACAGCCTATATGGTACTGAATAAGACTACCAAGCATAAAGAGGCGGCGTACACCTTCTTGTCGGAATTCGTCAATAAGGAAGGTCAAACCTATCGTCTTCAAGGAGGTGGCAATGCCGTTCCTTCGGTATCGGGAGCAGATGAAGTAGTGCTTGAAGGGAACCTTCCCGAGCATGCACAGTTTTTCCTGGATGCCCGTGAAATCGGCTATGCATTAACCCCGTTTGAAGCGGGTATTCCCGGTCTAAGTAATGATATTAATTCCCGTTTTGAGGCGCTATGGCTGAAAAATGAGGATTTGGATACAGCAATGAAGGAAATCGAGGAATTGGCGAACAAGAAGATTGAGGAATACAAAGGAAAAAAATAAGCAAGCAGCAGTCCTTTCACAAGGGAATGGAAGGGGCTTCCGAACATTCGGAAATCCCTTCCTTCTTACTATAATAGAGGAAGGGTGGCGTGGCGAACATGGATATGAAAACGGCCGTTAATAATGGGCCCTCTCCGTCAATAGACCAAACAGATACGAAACGTCATTTCATGAGGACGAAGACGGTGGACAGCCTTTGGGGATATTTTTTCATCTTTCCGCAAATGGTCGGTTTGGTTATCTTTTCGTTGATTCCGCTTATATTGGCTTTCGCCATCAGTCTAATGAGCTGGGACGGCTTCGGTGAACGGACCTTTGTCGGACTGGACAATTTCTTGGGGCAGTTTAAAGATCCCGATTTCAGGATCGCGCTTGTTAACACGCTGTATTATACCGTTCTCACCGTACCGACCGGCATCATTCTGGCGATGCTTGTTGCTATTGGCTTAAATAAAGTAAAAGGAAAGATCCTTTACCGGCTCATTTATTTTATGCCTAACATTACGATGTCCGTAGCTGTAGCAGTCGTTTTCATGTGGCTCTTTAACGCGGATTTTGGGTTGATTAATTTATATTTAAAAGATTGGTTCGGAATTGAAGGTCCCCGTTGGCTGACAGACACGCGGTTCGTAATGCCTTCCATTGCGCTGCTTAGCATATGGATGGGACTTGGAGGCAGTATGGTGCTTTTCCTTGCCGGATTACAGGGAATATCAGCGACATATTACGAGGCTGCACAAATTGACGGCGCCAGCAAATGGCAGCAGCTGCGGCATATTACGGTTCCTTTGTTGTCATCGACTACATTTTTTGTCACCATCATGTCCGTGATCGGATCTTTCCAGGTGTTTGATCAATCCTTTGTCATGACCTCGGGTGGACCTGCAAAAGCCAGTTATACACTTGTATACCACATTTATGACTCGGCATTTGTTGATTTTACCTTCGGTACAAGCACATCGGCCGCTGTCACGCTGTTTGCGATGATTTTGACGCTGACCTTGCTGCAGATGAAAATATCCAAACGTTGGGTTCATTACGAAGAATAAGGATGACCGGGAAGGAGAAAACTCATGAATTCGAAAAAGCTTCAACCCTCTACGATGGTGCTTCATGTCGTGCTGATCATTGGGGCCTGCATCATGGGGCTGCCTTTCCTATGGATGATACTCAGTGCGCTAAAAGATTTGTCCCAAGTGTTCGTCGTTCCGCCTAAATGGATTCCAGAACCGTTCGTATGGTCCAATTTCAAAACTTCGTTGACGGCCTTGCCATTCGGGCGAGCTTACTTTAACAGCTTCTATATTAATGTCATCGTCGTATTCGCGCAGCTGATAACATGCTCGATGGCTGCATACGCTTTCGCCAAAATCCGGTTCCCATTCCGGGAACCGCTGTTCATATTGTTTCTGGCAACGATGATGGTGCCCGGACAAGTGACAATCATCCCGCTGTACTTGATGATGAAAAATTTCGGCTGGCTCGATACGCATCAGTCGATCATCGTGCCTGCTGCCTTATTAAATGCCTTTGGCGTTTTTCTGCTCCGCCAATTTTTTAGAGGCATCCCGAAGGAAATGGAAGAAGCAGCCATTGTGGATGGTGCCAATCGCTTTACGATCTATACGCGCATCATGCTTCCGCTTGTCAAGCCTGCACTTTCAGCACTCGGCATATTTACGTTTCTGGGCATGTGGAACAATTTCTTTTATCCGCTTATCTTTCTCAACAGCCCGGAGCAATTTACGGTACCTATGATGCTGAATCTATACCGAGGTATGTATGCGACGGACTGGACGCTGATGATGGCTGGTGCTTCAATCGCTCTGCTCCCGGTATTGGTCGTTTACATGATCGGACAGCGTTATATTATTGAAGGGGTAACACTGTCCGGCATAAAAGGATAAACCGATCATAAAAAAACGGGTTGAGACCTAAGAGACCTCCATCCGTTTCCTTATCGTACAGCGATGCCCGCGAGCCCCGTATTTCTCCTATGTTGACGATCCTATAATTTTTAGTATTTTTAAATATTGTTATACAACATATGTGGGCATCCGTTTCTTAGGAACGAAGATGTCCATTTTTTTGTGTCGATGAAGTTGAGTGGAGGGAAAGATATGGCTTCGTTTTTCCATACATACTGTCCGGAGGGGATCAGCAGCAAGTATCGACTGAATGTATGTGATGATTCGAAGGAGGCATTCATACCTCTGACTGAGTTTTTACCACGACCAGCTCAACAGGATCAGTGAGAGTATCAGTCATATAATGTGTAAACCACAAATGAAACTTGGCCTTATACGACCGGTCACAGAAAGGCCGTCATATACAATATCTGAATGCCGCTAATACTAGTAGGTATTTTTCTTTTATTAGCATTAGAATATTTATATGATATCTTCAAGCGAAGGGACAAATAAAATAATTCCTTTGACTGTACATATTAGATAGAGAGGGAGTTGATGAATATGAGTGAACAAGAGCAAGAGACCTTTCAATTGCCATTAGTCCATAACGCAGGAGACTTTGTCATCCAAGCTGGATTTGTGCTCGGGCCCAGGCAAATTGACGATTTCGAATTAGTCTACTTTCCCGATGGTACCCTAACGGAATATGAGATAGGCGGAAGCCTATTTGTTCTTAATGAGCCATGCTTCATATTCACACGCCCAGGTGACTGGCATACCTACCGGTTTGCGCCGGAAAAAAACGTACGGCATTTGTTTGTGCATTTTGATTATGCCTCACTGCGGAAAGCGGACGAACGATTCGTGGCCTTGCTCCGAGAAGGGCATATGTTCCTGGCAGGGCGCCATATGCTCGTAACTGGCTTAATGGAGAAAATACTTTGGATTGCGAATCACCAGCCTGCGTATTGGCGGAGAAGGCTTGCCGTTTTGATTTCCGCCTCTCTAGAAGAACTATCGTCCTTTTCTTCACAAGTTGCGGAAGGGGAAGCCATTCCCTTGCCTATTCCTGTTCAACACGCGATTACTTATATGGAAGAGCATTTGACCGATTCCGTAAAGATTGAAGAAATCGCAGCGATATCGGGCTGGTCACATGAATACTTCACACGAATGTTTGTCGCTACCACGGGCATGTCCCCCAAACGGATGCTGCTCGAATTACGGTTTCGGCGTGCTGAGATATTGATGATGAGGGGCACCGGCACAGTGAAACAGATTGCCTATTCAGTAGGCTTCGGTGATGAACACCATTTCTCAAAAATGTATAAAAAAGTTCGAGGAATAACGGCATCGGATTACATAAAAAGGTGCCAGGATCCCTTATTTCGCCATACGGTATCCGTATTGGACCCGTACACGCCTTATCCTTTAAATCGAAATATTTTGGTGAATTCCTTGGTCAAATAAACACATCATTTGCCGGTTTTAGACTATGGAGAGTGCTGCTTCATCACGCTAAAATTAGGGGGTAGGCATATAAATCGAGGGAGTGAACTGGTTATGGGGAAGTTTTATATACCTAAATCACGTGCGAGGGATAACCGCTATTTAGTAAGCGTGAAGGATTATTCCCACTATCACAGAGAAGGCTACTTAATTGTCAGAAACTTATTGTCAAAAGAAGACATCGACGAGCTATATGAATTAGCAGAGCAATCAAGGCTTAATAGCCTTCAGCTAGATAATCAGGCAGATCGTGATAGCAAGGACCCTCTCAAAGAGGAATTTGCAAAGGCGACACGTATTCATATGATGTCTCGTTTTAGCGGAGCAGCGGAGAGGGGCATGCTTAACCCTCGAATAGTCGATGTTACAGAGGCATTGGTCGGGCCGGATGTATACGCCCTTCAGTCCATGCTTTTCTTAAATCCTCCTGGAAAAGGCGGTCAAGGCTGGCATCAGGATGCATGCTATATTAAGACGCATCCGGATACGTTAATCGGAGCGTGGATCGCCTTAGAGGAAGCAGATGAAGAAAATGGCTGCTTATGGGTTGTACCCGGTTCGAACCACGAACCCATATATCCTCCTGATGGTGTTGGAGGAGGAAATGTGCACGCGGTGGATGCATTCGAGGATTTGAATGGTGTGCAGAATGTGAGCCATTTAGACGATAATGTGAATACGCTATCTAAGGTTGTCGCAAACTATCCTCCTGCCATACCTGTTCGGCTAAGTCCTGGAGATGTTTTATTTTTCCATTCGCATCTACTTCATCGCTCCTATCCGAATCGTACCCAGGATCGCTACCGTCGCTCATTCGTTTGCCATTATTGCAATGCACGTTCTTGGGTGCCGTGGGACCATGACGGATTCGAAGGTCATTCAGGGAATTACCGTCAAATTCTCGTCCGCGGAAACACAAACCTCCCTTATGCTGAGCCAGCATTTGAAACTGAGGTTTATTTGGTAGACGGAGAAGAAGAATCGAGCAGCGTTACAATGATGGGGATGGATAATGGTATGATGATGCCAATTGGAATGGAAAAAGGCGAATAAGCAGTTTTGATATTTGGATTGTTTCCAACCATATTGAAATAAATAAAATACAGTCGCCTCAAGCGGGTTCATAGCTTGGGGCGACTGCTCTGTGTAAACATCTATACATATCAAACCTTTTCTGTCTATTGGGCATGAAAGAAGCATATCGCTTTCATTATATAAATTCCAACTGCCCAATTCGACTGTTCGTAACAGCAGCTTACACAATAATGGAGATGATGGCATCGCTGTGTGGACGAGTAAAGCCAATGGCGCGTCAGCAGTGTCACACGATTTAGAACAACTGGCGTGCAGCAGCCGTAGCATTCTTTGGAGGAGGAGGACACAAGTCAACAAATAATGCTATCAGCGACACTGTAGACGGTAACGGTATCAGAATGAATACCCTGTTCCCTGATTACCCACTTTCAGAACAATGCCGGCATTCTCTTACCAGATACGATTATTAGTAGTGGCATAAGTAACATCAATGGTACTGTGCTTGACGAATATTAACCTCACGATTCACATTGCCGCATAAAGGAGCAGCTATTTACACATATACCGGCAATGGGTATGCAACGTTTAACAATCTGACAACGAGTAATATCGCTAATCCTAACGTGAATTACATTCAAAATGGCTTTGGATCATTCAATAAAAATGGCATTCGAAGAGACAACAAGAAACAGGTTTATTACCATCTTAAGCTAATCAGAAATGGATAGAGCAGTGGATTCGTGTGGTTCTGTTTGGAATTGTTTTTTMTATAATACGTTCTATCATGATACGTTTATCTCGTCGCGGATTCAAGTACAGGGGAATGTTATGCTTAGCTAAACAACATCTACTTTTTTCATAGCTGTAATTAAAGTAGAGAATGGACATTCACCTGGTTGAGCAATCATGAATTGCTGAAGGACTTTTCTTGATGTCACGTCGATACCAGATACGTGTCCGTCATAACTGGTTTAGTTTGGTTTATAGCGGTAGAGCAGAGAATGATCCAAAAGAGCAGTATCGCTTATCCTTGATGTATACAGATACAAATAAACCTACAGTCAATTCAAATGATGTAATGCTCCTAAGGAGTCTATCATCGGCCATATATATGATAATGTTAATTGTTAAAAATGGAAAAAGTTTGATATAATTGCAAAGAGAGATTGGCCGCTATTTTCATTATTATAATCAACACAGATATCAGTTGGGACTTCCTACCTCGATGAATCGTTTAGTTCCATCTCAAAAATGTTGAAAAGTAATCATCAATTGTAAAGTCCAACTCTTACTAGTGAATTATTGCGTTAATTAAAGACTGTTTAATTTAACTGTCAAACATGTCGGTTTTCTAATGTGAATGAGATTGATTAGGTTATATATCGATGTCTCAGCTTAAAATGGTACTATGTATTTAAGCAATCAGCTACTTTAAACTAGTAATTTGCATCATATTTTATCTAAACAAAGGAGAATCTCAAATGGGAAATTCAATATTTGACGATTTTAAGTGGATTAATGAAAGCAAGGCAACCTATGAAAATGACAAACTGATTATTGAAGCCCCTGCAGAAAGTGATTTCTTCTGTAATAATGGACCCGTTTCCGAAACAGGAATTACACCGGAAAATCTTTGCAATGCTCCATTTTATTACAAAGAAGTTACTGGCGATTTTGTGATGCGTGTTCAGGTTTCTCATGATTTCAGGGATACTTACGATGCGGCGACCATTATGGTTATGCAAGATCTCCAGGTGTGGGCTAAAGCATGCTTCGAACAGACAGATTTTGGTACACATGCTGTAGTAAGTGTTGTCACGAATCATCATTCGGATGACGCTAACGGGTGTAATATTAACGGAAATCATGTATGGTTACAGGTTGCAAGAGTTGATAATTCATTTTCATTCCATTATTCGTTGGATGGGGTTAAGTTCGATATGATGCGATTCTTTAGCTTACCAGTCGATAAGAGAATCAAGGTGGGACTTGTAGCGCAAGCGCCAATAGGAAAAGGTGGAGAACGAGTCTTTCAAAACTTTTCATTGACAAATACAAAGGTTAACAATATTCGGTATGGTGTATAACTTGATTCGAATGTGTTCGTTAACAAATATAAAGAGGTTTTTTCCAAGATATAAGAAACTGATTAAGCTGCGATAACCCCAAATAAGTGCGGGATTATCGCAGTTTTTTTTATTTATAATACACCTGTATTCCTGTGGCGAACTGCCAGAACCCAAATACTTCTTAATATCTTCATTGGCATTATTCGTATAGAGAGAGAGGAACAGATAAACTCAGCTGATAGCGAAGAACGCATAAAATCAATTTATTGCGAATCTACCGATTTCACGACAGGCTGAAGCCGATCAGCAATAAAGAAACATAGCAGTACGGGAACCAGCGTAATGGCATTCACGAGTATAAATCCCCATGTTCCAGCAGCTATCCTTTGGTACCAATAGTAGTCAGATAAAAACACATACACCATAACAAGCCAGACGGCTGAAAAAGTAGACACGATAATATAAGCTTTCACAATGATATCTCACCTCTGAGCTATTATTCCTTATGCGCAACCCAATTATGCTACGAATAAATTACCAATTACAGCGCATAATGAATCAATCGGTAAGGGAGGTTCAATATGGAACGTCGTATCACGACAATAAGCAACTTTCAAATGATGACCCTAATCGTCATTTCAACGATCGGAACCTCGAGTCTTTACGCCCCTGCAACATTTGCCGATTATGCGGAACGAAACTCTTGGTACTTGGCAGTGGCGGGAGGAATAATGGGGCTCATAAATTTGTTCGTTTTTTTGAAGCTCAATCAACTTTACCCGAATAAAAATATCATTTCCATTTGTACGCATCTGCTTGGTTCTTGGATCGGAAGCGTTATGGCCTTTTTATTTATCTGCTATTTTATTGACGTAACGTCTTGGGTTTTACGCGAGTTTTCCCAGTTTTTTATTATCGTTTTAAATCCGCTCATTCCGCAGATCTGGTATTTGTCTGCCGGTGCTATCATGTGTGCGTACGCGGCTTATCATGGCCTTGAAGTGTTTGCGCGTGTTTCGGAAATAATATTCTTTGTTACGGTAACCACCTTTTTGTTGATCTACATGCTGCTGATCAACCAATATCACCCCGAATATTTGCTTCCAATACTGGAAAACGGTCTGGCTCAGCCGCTCAGGGGGCTTTTACTTTCCATGTCCTGGTTTGGTGATTTGATGTTTATATCAATGGTCCTGCAGCATGTTCGTAAGACGAAGCACACGACTGCTTATGCCATGAGTGCCGTGGGCATTACTTTGCTTCTGCTTTTGATGTCGATCTTATCGTGCACGATGCTGTTTGGGGGCAAGACGACGGCAACCTTTACTTACCCGAGCATTAGTCTCATTCAAAATATAAAGCTGTTCAGCAACATAGAACGGTTTGATGCCGCGCTCGTTGTTGTTTGGGTGATGAGCTCGTTTATCAAAATAACGGTATACTTCTGGTCCGCGCACCAAGGTCTTTCACAATTGCTGCGGCTCCGCAAGCCTCACATGTTCATTATTCCGATGGCCATTGGTTTTGTTATCGTCTCCAAGTTCAAAGTATGGGGATTAATCGAGCTATCTACCTTTTATGACAGCCAGGCTTGGTATTTTGTTATGTTTCAGCTATTCATTCCAGCCTTGCTGCTGTTTATTGCTTTGATCAAAGAGAATATGAAAAAAAAAGCAGGTGAATGCTGTGGGCAACAACAGTAACAACAAAACAAAGCTCACGAGCAACGTTTGCGAGAACAAACGATTGCTAAAGGAATACATGCAAGCGACGGATGATCTGGTTATGGTTCATTCCGCCTTTAGCCAGGGCCAGTCTGCTACGGTATGTTATCTAAATGAAATGACAGATACGAGGAAGCTTGATCTTATGCTGATTCGATATAAAGAAGACGAAAACCTGCTGACTGCTTTCCGAATGGACGAGAAGGTCTACACCATCGAGGATGCCGCGGACTCTCTTGCGGCTGGCCTATCGGTACTACTTTTTGATGAAAAAGAATATGCGATATCCATCAATACGCTTGGAATCCAACTGCGAAGCGTGGATGAACCGGTAACTGAAGCGGTAGTGAAAGGTCCAAGAAGCGGATTTACGGAGTCCTTGACCAATAATCTAGCTTTGATCCGTTATCATTTTCCGTCTCCCATCTTAAAGGTTGAATACCGCAAGGTAGGTCACTTGAGTAAAACAAACCTCATCATTCTGTCAGTTGGAGGAATAACGAATCCGGAAATTTTAAAGGAAGTCCACTTAAGAATCAGTGAAATTCCAGCGGATACGATACTGGAAGGCAACTACGTGGAGGAGTGGATTACCGATAATCGCGGGACCTTATTTCCGTTAATTGAATCGACAGAGAGGCCTGATCGAGTTATCGGCGCATTGCTTGACGGCAGAATTGCGGTCATTGTGCAAGGAACGCCTTTTGTAATGCTTCTGCCGTTCGTTTTTTTGCAAGCATTCCAAGTGAGCGAGGACTACGCTTGGAACTACTATATCGGCTCTGTGATGCGCCTAATTCGATTTTTCAGCGCAATGATAGGCATGCTGCTACCTGCTTTTTACGTAGCTACGGTTACGTTTCACCATGAGCTGGTACCGACGACGTTACTGCAGAGCATAGCATCGGCGAAAGAGCCTGTTCCTTTTCCGGCGGTGGTGGAAAGCTTCATGATGATGATCGCTTTCGAAATTATGCGCGAAGCGGGCATCCGCATGCCGAAGCAGGTCGGACAAGCTGTCAGCATCGTAGGCGCCCTCATATTGGGGCAAGCTGCCGTAGCAGCTGGAATCGTATCCCCCATTATGGTTATCGTCGCTGCTTTAACTGGAATTTGCACGTTTACGCTGCCTCCTACCGCTATTAACTATGTCATTCGTATGCTTCAGTTCGGAATGACGCTGCTTGCATCCTTGCTAGGATATGTCGGAGTGATGATTGGGATCATTATGCTCTTGACGTACCTCGCTTCGCTTCGCTCATTCGGCATTCCTTATTTGGGACCTGCTTCACCATTTAAGTTCGAAGAATTAACGGACATTATCGTTCGTAGGCCGCATTCAATGAGCAATAAACGGCCCGGATTGTTTCGTTCGATTCAAAACAGGCGATTCTCAGGTAAGCAAAGATGAAAGCAAGAAAATGGTTTGCTGTCGCGGTAATTGTTGTTTGCTTTATTAGTACGGGCTGCAAGGGCAGTATGGAGCTTAACGAGCTCCATATCGTACATTCCATTGCCATTGACAAAGGAGAGAACGGAGCGGTTAGATTAACGGCTGAAATTGCGAGGCTGACGACTGGTGGACAACAGCCGAAGGGGATGCAGGAGCGAACGTTTTTTTTATCCACGGAGGGTAGAAGCTTATTCGAGGCCGCCCGTCTCATGAGATCGAAATCGGACCGAACGCTGCTTTGGGGCCACACGTCGGCCATTATATTTAGTGCGGACCTAGCCAGGAGCGGAATTGATAAGATGTTAGAGGATATCCGACGGTTAAGACAATTTCGGAATTCAACTTTAGTATACGTAAAGGAAGGTACTGCCTTTGAAGCGTTAAAAGTATCTATGCCAAACGTATCCATTTCTTCTCAAGCACTAAGGGGTTTATCCGAGGGAGGGAACACGACGGCCTTGACCCATAAAACTACTTTCATTGATGTCTATCAAGAATTAATTAACCAGTACAAAGACATAAGCATTCCGTCGATAGAGATTGTTAGTGACCAGGTAGATAAAAAACTTCAATTGTTACAGACGAAGGGACTTTTTGCTTTTAAAGGCGATCATCTCGTCGGTTTCTTGCATGTACAGGAAACAAAAGGTTTCCTTCGTGCTTCAGGCCAGATGAACGGTTCTTCCGAAACGATAGGGTGCGGGCGAAAGAAGGAGATGCTGACATTTGAAAACATTAATAACCGCAGCGTCATACATCCTAATGTGGATCAGCAGCTCAAAGCAATTGTCAAAATAGAAATTTATGCGGATCTGAATTTAACTAGTCAACAATGCACAGATACGAAAATCGATTCGGAAGAGGTAGCCGCTTGGGAGAGAGCGTTAAATGAAAGCATTACCCAAGAGATCGATCGGTTTATCCTATTTTCCAAGAAAAATAAGGTTGATATGCTTGGGATAGGAGAAATGATTCATCGAAAGCAGCCAAAATATTGGCGTAAAATGAAGGATAATTGGAAGGAGTACTATCCGGTAGTGAAATTTGACATACAGGTGCATACGAGAATAGATCATACGAATTTTACTTCTTGAGTCATAAAGGCTGGTAGTCACATTAAGGTGATTCTGGCCTTTTATGCGTTAAAAGCAATGGTGGTTATTCGTTAAAATGAACTTTCATTAAAACTCTATCAGAAACTTAAATATCTCCTTAGGCTTCCAGATGCTTCTTGCGTTACTTTTATAGAGACGAGTAACTGTAATAATTACCTTCTTAACCTACATACTTTTTCATTCCTTATTTAGAGTGGACTTACATAACACTGCAATCCCCCCAAGCTTGGAACGAACACATTAGCTCAAACGGTGAAGAAAAAAAGAGCTACCGACCATTGTATTAACCAAAAATATAGACTTTTCAATGGCTTTGATAAAGCATCTACTACAAAGAATTATGCACAGCTGCGAGGAGAGCGCAGCAGAGAATACAAGAACTTTATCCCCATACCTAATGGAAAACTTGCAAAATTATATCTAATACTCAAATGAATCAAAACATTTAAGTTGTAAGCGTATCTGAAAAAATCATTAAGGAAATCTCCACAAAAATACATAGTGGGACATCTGTCGTTCATACTCTTTCTTAAGGTATTAACCATGAGGAGGTCTCCACATATATGCCCGTAAAAGTAAAACTTCAAAAATTCGTCGATAAACTTCCGATTATAAAAACCATTTCCCCGATGAAACGAGACAAGAAAGGTTCGTATTATGAAGTGACCATGAGGGAATTTACACAAAAACTACATCGTGATCTAGGGCCTACCCGCTTATGGGGCTACAACGGAATGTACCCAGGCCCTACTTTCGATGTGGTAAAGGATGAAACGACATATGTCAAATGGATGAATGATCTGCCCAAAGAGCATTTTCTTCCCATCGATACAACCGTTCATGGAGCAGAAAAAACAAATCCACAGGTTAGGACTGTGGTTCATTTGCACGGTGGAAAACAGCATGACCATAGTGATGGATACCCTGATGCTTGGTTTACGAGAAATTTTGAACAAACAGGACCTATGTTCCAAAGAAAAGTGTGCGAGTATCCCAACCTAGAAGCCACTACGTTATTTTATCATGACCATACAATGGGCATTACAAGGTTGAACAATTATGCGGGACTTGGAGGTTTTTTTATTATTCGTGATGAGCATGAGCAATCCCTAAATCTACCGTCAGGAAAATATGAAATCCCACTCATGATTCAGGATCGCTCGTTTAACCTGGATGGCTCGCTCTATTACCCCGATTCTCCTGATAAAAACAATCCTCGTCTGCCATATCCTTCAATTGTCACACCTTTTGATGCAGATTACATTTTGGTAAAAGGAAAAGTGTCCCCCTATCTTGAAGTAGAGCCGAGAAAATATCGATTTCGCATTTTAAATTACTGCAATAGTCGAGCCCTTACATTCAAATTGGACTCTGGACAACCATTATATCAAATAGGAACTGATCGGGGATTACTTGAGAAACCAGTGAAAATGAATGAGATCCTCCTTCTTACGACTGAACGTGCGGATGTGATCGTCGATTTTTCTCGATCTTTCGGCAAGATGATCGTTCTTAAATATGTCTTCAAGGGCGCCTCCCCCGAAACAACCGGAGTGATGCAGTTCAGAGTAACCACTCCGTTAAAAGGAAAAGATTAGAGTTCCCTTCCAGATCACTTAACGAAAATTAATTTTCTTTCTAGAGAAATGGCAACAAGGACTAGAGATCTCACACTCGTTAGGGTGGAAGATGAATACGGAAGATCGTTGAATTTACTTGACAGAAAAATGTGGAATGATCCTATATCCGAGAAAATAGACTTCGGAACTGTTGAGATATGGCGATTAATCAATACGTCAAATGATGACCCCCCATACATCTACATGTTGTTGATATGCAAATTCTTGAGCGCCAGCCTTTTAACGTTGCTCATTTTCATGCCACTGGAGTGCTTAAGTTTACAGGGCTTGCAGTTCCTCCTGGACCTAATGAAAGGGGATTTAAGGATACGATTCGTGCTCCGACTGGTAGCGTTACCTCTTTTATTGCAAGATTTGATCCTTTTGCTGGACTTTTTGTATGGCATTGTCACATGCTCGAACATGAAGATTACGAGATGATGCGACCATTTGAAATCGTGAAGAAAAAAAACAGACTTAAAATTATATTAAAGAGAATGTTTTACCTTTCACGTTAAAGGTAAAGAAAAGAACACACATATAATGAATTCACAGCCTATTTAGGGTATGAACATGTAGAATGTGATAATTCAGATTTGCTGTACTAATTTCGAGAGATAAGTTTGCCGTGAATAGATGGACAAACCGAAAATCTCTATAGAAGTGATGGGAGAACGATCAACGATAGCCGCCAGCGCTCTCCCCTCGTTGCTTAGCCTTCGTGGCTGAACATTAGCATCCACGTAAAGTCTATTGCAGAGGTCATAGGCTGCGTTCAAATGCAGAAGGTTATAGCCTCTCGTGCTCGATTGGCTCTGATAATAGGAGTCCCTATCCGCAGGGTTCGTTGTGATATGCAAATCCGAACCGTCAATGGCAAGCAAACGATACCAGCGATAGTTCTTGAGATTCGTATACGATTGCGTAAATTTGTGAAACAAGAACTCCACAGCAGACGGCAAGATTTTCTTCCTTTGTTGAACAAAAGCAGAAGTGGTTGCGGTGTTTACGTGAAAGCCCTGTGATTCCAAGAGTTCCTTGTATAGGCTATTGCCGCCCATAGAAATCAGGAGTTGCATAACCGTTTCAAAGGGCAACTTTTTCTTGCGGGTAAAATCTTTTTCAGGGTTTTTGACATAAGGTGCTGGTGCAACTGACATTTCTCGTATGAGTCTCGTATGAG
>NZ_JBFTPT010000039.1:0-21888 GCF_056398625.1 Paenibacillus sp. 01T431 | reverse complement strand
TATCCAGTTTTCAATGTGCAAAACGCACAATGAAGCAAGACTCCCACTCGCAGTGGGTTTTAGTGTTTCCATGGAGGATTAGCTCAGCTGGGAGAGCATCTGCCTTACAAGCAGAGGGTCGGCGGTTCGATCCCGTCATCCTCCACCATTACTTTTTTAACATGCCATTGTTCCTTGTGAACAATGTTTTTTTATTTTCAGAACAGCTTTTCACTGGAGATACGTTAATTTCATATGAACGAATATAAAAAGGGTTGCCCTCTATCCTGGGAAATGGATAGTAGGCAGCCCTATTTTGCGTACAAGGGGCGTAACTCAGCTGATCAGTTACAGGATTGAAGATTCATTGATGCCTAGTGCTGTATTACAACGTCCACAGCCGGGTATGGACGCCTAGAAACAGGGAAGCTGGACCTGTTGTTCAAAAGCGCTACGGTTGCTCCCACAGCCGAATGGAGACGGCATGAAACGAGTCCTACAACAGGGGTTAAAAGAAAAATTTTACAATATAATAATTTTCATTGAAATTACTTTAGCGCTAAACTATAATAGTTAAGTTCTAAAGTAAATATATAAGGAGTGGAACAAACAGATGAACCAAGCAGAAGGCATGAAAGTGCGTTTTTGGCCAGTAATGACTGCTATTTTTATCGGGTCCTTTTTATGCGTATTGGCTTCGGCTACGATAAATTTGGCGCTCGAAATTTTGAAGGACCATTTTGATACGACTCTGGGCTCCGTTCAGTGGACGTTAACTGGCTTTATGCTCGCAATGGGAACTACAGCTCCAATTGCTGGTTATTTAGGGGAGAGATTCAGCTATAGACGACTATACTTATTCTCATTAATTGGGTTTACCTTAACGTCAATATTGTGTGCATCGGCTTGGAGCGAAGGCTCGCTCATTTTGTTCCGTGTACTGCAAGGGGCATTCAGCGGTTTAATTATACCGGCAACAATGTCGATCATTTATCAAATCATTCCAAAAGATAGACAGGCGATGGCAATCGCATTTTGGGGACTATCTGCAATGCTGGCTCCTGCATTTGGACCTACAATCAGCGGCTGGATATTGGAGAACATGAATTGGCACTGGCTGTTTCTGATGAACGTGCCAATCGGCCTGATCGCAATCGGCTGCGTATATGCATACATTCCTTATTATCGGATGAACGTTCCGAAGAGCTTCGACTTGCTAGGTTTCCTAACGGTTATCATGAGCAGCTCATCCTTGCTGCTTGCACTGGGGCAAGGCCATAACTGGGGCTGGAGCTCATGGAAAATTGTTTCATTGTTCGTAATCGGCGGCATTTCACTGATACTATTTATATGGCGAGAGCTGCGGGCTGAAACGCCGCTGCTTAATCTACGCGTATTCAAAAATGGTCGTTTTACGCTTAATGCCATTATCGCTAATATTATAACAATCAGCTTGTATTCCGGAACATTGCTCACACCCGTATTTCTTCAAAGAATACAGCATGTATCCGCGATGGATACGGGCATGATTTTATTGCCGGCTTCCCTGGCAATGGCACTGCTTATGCCCGTTGTCGGCAAGCTGTACGGCATCATTGGTCCGCGCTGGCTTATGTCTAGCGGTATTGTGCTGCTGACAATCGGTACGCTGGCGTTAAGCTGGCTAAGTCTTGATGTATCGCATGCCTACATCATCTGGTGGATGATCGTTCGTAACATCGGGATAGCACTTGTCGTAATGCCATCAAGCAACGCCGCAATGGAGCAAATCCCAGCGGAGCTGTCGGGGCATGCTTCTGCGATAACGAACTGGACGCGTAACGTGTTTGGCTCATTCGCGATTGCTATCTTTACAACGATGCTTGCATCAAGGTCGATTACACATGCTACCGACTTCATGAAGGCTGGCGATGTTGATAAGCTGCACATTGAAATGATGTCCTTCACGATGAGCATTAACGATGTATATGTTGTTGCTACGTTGGTAGCAGTCGTCGCATTGCCGCTTAGTTTATTCGTGGGCAAGGCGAAGCGTAAGGATGACATCAAGGGCAACGTGGTAAAAGAAAAAACAATAACAAAACCAGTACCATCCCCAGTTTCTGCCAAATAATAAGTATTGCGTCGAAAGAGCTGTTATAAAAGCCCTTTCGACGTTTTTTTTATAAAATTGTTCTTTATTAAGAACCGACTCGGTGTTATATTATAAATGTTCACAGTATGACACTTCACAATAATAGGTTTATTTTATAGACACGGGGGTAAAGGCAATGATAAACAAAAGTAGCTTGAGCGGGGACACCATTCCGTATATGTTGCAAAAAAGAGCAGCAGATTATCCTCATGATGTGGCATACAGTTACCCAGCTGCTGATCAGCATTATACATGGCTAATGATTTGGGAAGAGGTGCGCTTGCTGGCGAAAAGCTTTATTCAACTAGGGGTTAAAAAAGGCGACTCCATCGTAATCATTATGCCTGGCAGGGCGGAAATGATTATTTCGATGTTTGCAGCGGCCTGCGTTGGCGCTATCATTGTTCCGCTTAATACATACTCTAAGAAACAAGAGCTTGAGCATTATTTGAAAGATTCTCGCCCTGCAGCCATCATTATGGGAGCTCAAGGACAGCATGTCCATTATCCAACGATCATGCAGGAAATAATAGTGGATTTACATAAAGAGGGAGTAGATCAGAATTGGTTCCCGAAGCATATTTTTGTACTGGAGGAAGAGGGGAAAGCAAACGAGCTATTTCAGCCCTATTCAGATTTACGGCTGCTTGGCGCAGCTATAGATGAACAGTTGTTTTTAACCGCCTGTGATATGAATGTCTCAAGTGATCCGCTTATTCTGCTTTATACATCGGGGACGCTGGGCCTTCCCAAAGGGGTATTGCGTTCCACGGCTTCCTTCTTATTGGCTGTTGAAAATGCAGGTAAACCAAAGAAAAGCATTGCCATGCTTATGAAAATCAGTGATCGCTTTACTCGTCATTTCTCGGTTATGAATTTATTGCCGCTTTATCATCTAGGAGGATTTGGTACATTATTTGCAAGCTTAAAAACATACAATATTCGGTTGGTCATGCTCAGCCACTTTAATCCCATAAATGCTCTGTCAGCGGTGGAGAAGGAAAAGTGTAAAGTCCTTATAGGTACGCCATATATGATTCAACAAATGGTACTTTCTCCAAAAAGAGAGGATTACAATTTGAAATCACTGCTAGGGGTAGCATTTACTTCAGCAGCAGTTAACAATACGATATTGCAAAAAATAATGAAAGGCTTGAACCTTTACTTTTTTATGGTAAGCTATGGCTCTTCGGAAGCAGGTGCAGTCGCTAATGGGACTTGTTTCGTGAATCGGAGGCAAAATATTATTTTATATTTGCTTTATAAGCTGCTGAGACACTTAAATCTTTTAAACGGACTCATTCAATATAAGGAATTCGAAAAGGGATCATACAGCATTGGGGGAAGAGTGGATAAGGTTGTAGAGGTGAAAATATTAAATCCGGAGACGGGAGAGGCGCTGCCGCCGCATGAGCATGGCGAGATTGCGATTCGAAGTCATCGGGTTATGCGTTACACAAGCGAGACTAACGATAGGGCTTGTATGACGGCAGATGGGTGGTATCGATCCGGAGATTTAGGGTTTCTGGATGAGCGGAAACATTTAACGATTACAGGCAGGCTCCACAGAACGATTATTAGAGGCGGAGAAAAAATTTCTCCGGTAGAAATTGAGAATGTGCTGCTGCGACATAAAGATGTGGAGGATGCATTCGTCATAGGTGTCCCGGATGAGCTTTATGGTGAGCAAGTTTGCGCTTGTATTGTAGCGAAGCAGGGAGCGACTCTAAGCGATAGTGTGCTGAAAAATGATTTGGCTCCATATTTATCGACGTTTAAGCTGCCGCGTTATTATGTATTTTTGCCTGTATTCCCTCTCTCGCCGACGGGTAAAATTTCAGTGGCTGAAATTAAATCGTTGGTTCTGAATGGGACAGGGGAGCTGAGAAGAAATGCGTAAATACTATCCAGGGATAACGTTATTCAAGCTGGCGGGTTCCTTGCTTGTGCTTGTAGCGCATCTTATGCTTTTACGCTATATGGCTTTAATGCCGGGGCAAGCGATTGTCCAGTTTTCTGGTCTTGCTACAAGAATAGTTGTGCCATGCTTCTATGTTGTAGCAGGTTTTCTTGCCTATAAAGGCTGGAGCCATGCAGCAAATCCAAGGCTTTATATTCAAAAATATTTGCTGCGTATCGGTATCGTTTATTGCTTATTTTGTTGTCTGTTTGTTGCAGAGAGCATCGTTCCTAAGCTGATTAGCGACGGCTGGTCGGCAGGAAATCTCTTTATCCAAGCGAAGGTACTGTTTATCGCATTTTTCCTAAACGGACCATTCGTTCAATTTTGGTTTATCCCGCCGCTTGTGTTTGGTATATTAACTGCTTATTGGCTTATCCAAAAGCAATACATTCGCCTTGCTCTTATATTGACGCTGACTGGATTTGTTGGCATGCAGTTTGTTTCAGGAAGCTTAAAAACGTTATTCGGTATAACAGCTGAGAGCTTTCCCGCGATCGACCCTGCCTACATCGATTATTTGTATTTGTTTGCGACGAGATATATCGGCTTTGGCTTCACGTTCGTGGCTTTGGGTGTATTACTGGCAAAGTATGAGACATCGCTTATGCAAATAAAAGTAAAACCTATTCTGATTTTTGCATTGGGCTTAACGGTAGTGGAGACGCTGCTGCTGCTTCGATTTAGTGAATGGACAACAGATTATAAGCTGGCATTCAGTATGTTGCCGAATACACTGCTTCTTTTTTATGGAATGATTAAAATAGAGCTTCCAGCCGTTCAGACTTATCATAAAATAATCAGTTTGTTCAGCATCGTAACGTTTTTTGGTCATATCTTATTCATGCGGACCAATCTTTCTCTGCTAGGCTGGAGTGTTGACAGTATGAGTGTTTTGCAGGATTTCACACTGATGCTCATGACCTTATTGGAATGCATAGCTGTTACAATGCTGCTTCGTGCAAGCTCAAGAACGTTTTCGGCTCGGCAGACAAGAAATATGGCATCCTAAGATTAGGGCGTTTTGACCACTCCGCTATAATTTAGCCCGTCATCTGTTTTTATTTCAATGTCCTGGCGACCCAGCTCTTTTTTGCCCGCGAGGGCTGTTACTGAAACCGTAGCTGATTGACTAAGAGAATGTTCTTCGTCCTCTTCAAGAGGAGTCCAGTATACAATGGTACCGGATGTAGTTTTCATGCTTCTTCCTTTTTGAATGACCTTGGAGTCTGAAGGGGACCAAAGAAGAAGATTTCCTTCTGTAACGGTAATTGCAATGATGTCTGCTTCATCTGCAACGATGCGAATTGGAAAACCGGGTACACTGCTCATTAGCGGACTATATTTTCCTAGCGGAAGCTGAGTTTCAGGTTTCATCTCAATTGATGTGCCATCTGCGGCATAGGCCGTAATAACGAAACCGCCAAATGCTGTTTTTTTGTTCTCATGCTGCAGTAAGGATGCTCCAAGCACAACCAAAAAAACAATCATACAAGCAGCGGCCGATAGGGCTGCTGTTTTTTTTATGGATAACGTTTTGCGTTTTCTCGCTGACTGCTGCTGTACGTAGTGAATCATCTGCTTCTTCAGCTCATCGCCAGCCTGAATTTCCTTCATTCCGCTTATGTATCTATTCATTAGCGAATCCTCCAATCATGCTCCCTTTTAACATTTCACGAGCGCGCTTAAGCTGTGTTCTTACTGTGCTCTCGTTTCTGTTCAATAACTGTGCTATTTCTGCGGTGCTGTAATCTTCAAAATAATAGAGGTAAATGACGATCCGGTATTTTTGATCCAGCTCTAAGACGCGGGCAACAACTTCTCTGTTGTCTGAATGTTGGATCGGAATAGATGCATCACGAATGGGAGAAAAGAATCTTTTCCATGGACTGCGCAGCATATCCTTGCAAGCGTTAATCGTAACTCGAATAATCCACGCCTTCTCATGCTCGGCCAGCTCGAACGTCTTTTGCAGCTTAACAACTTTTATAAATACCTCTTGGCATACATCCTGAGCGTCTGCGTTGTTTTTAAGATAGGTGAAAGCAATACGCATTATCATATCCGCGTAACGTTGAACAAGCTGGGTTAAATATTCATCTGAATACTCATTTGGCATGATCGTCGACTCCTTCACACCTAACACGATCAACCAAGGCAAAATGTTTCAAAACCATAAAAAAAACCTGACCGCTGTCGGTCAGGTTTTTGTGAATAAAGTATTATTTGAAGAAACTGTTGAAAATCTTCACTACTGCATCCTGATCATGCGAGATGGACAGCATTACGTAGTTTCCGTTTCTAACAATTTTGTAGTTTTTAGCATCCTCATATTGATCCTGCAAATAGGTTTCAAACGTTTTTTGAATGTCTGCTGCGCGTGCCTCAAAAGCTTTAGCTACAGCATCGTAGCTTTTATCGGATTTCAACTTGACGATAGCGAGCTCGGTAGCTTTAACGTTCATCATCGCCTGCAAGTAGACGCCTTCGGTCACGAGACCATCAAAATCCGTTCCGAAAACATCCTTCAAACGCTCAGCTTCTACATTACCAAGCATCGGAAATTCAAGATCGGTCGTAATTTTTGTCGTGATATCCGAAACCTTAATGTCCGTAGAAGGCTTTACAGGAGGTTTAGGCGTTGCACTAGGTTTTTGTGTAGCACTCGGTTTTTGTGTTGGTTTGACTGTTGGTTTTTGCGTCGGTTTTTGTGTAGGCTTCGCTGTTGCAGCCGGTTTCTGTTCAGGTTTTGCACCTGATGGTTTTTCGGTCGGTTTTGCAGTAGCTGAAGGTTTTACGCCAGCTTCATTTTCCTTGCTTGTGTCAGTTGCAGTTGGTTTTTCAGTTGCTGCAGGTTCAGTTGTTGCCTGATCACCAGCAGGTTCTTCCGTAGCAGGTGGAGCTTCGGTTTCCGTTGGAGCTTCTGTTGCAGGAGGTACGGTGGGCTGTTCTGTAACCGCTGTCTCATTGCCTGATGCATTTTTTGCCGGTTCTTTCCCGGCATCGCTGCAGCCTGCAGCGAGCATCGATACTGTGAGTGCGAGTACAGCCATTTTGGATAACGATTTCTTCATATGTAGCATGTATGTCTCTCCTTAAAAAATAAAAGTCGAACACTAGACGACAGTGTTCGACAAAAGGTTGCACATTTACTTGTTATTGGTGATCGGAACTACTGAATCTCTTCACTATTTGTATCGTCTGCCTCATCTTCTTCGGGCGATTCTACAAGGCGGAAATCATCTGTTTTGCCGCCGTCCTCCCAGATTTCAACGAAGAGGGCATCGCAGTTGTCAAAGTCAGCTGCTTTTAGCGATAATGCTTTTTCCTCATCTGAGCCTACATACACATTTTCCAAACCATCCTCATTGAATGATTGAATAACATAAATTTTCATAAGGCAATCCTCCAGCATATTAATATTGTAGCAGTATACCATAAAAAGCCGGAGGTAAAACATTCGTTCTTCTAACTCGTTTTGAAGCGATTCACGTTATGCTGCAAATCCTCCGCCATTTTTGCAAGCGCGTTAGAAGAAGAGGATATTTCCTCAATAGAGGAAAGCTGCTCCTGCGTGGAGGCGATAACCTGCTCAGTGCCTGCCGCGGAGCTTTGGGTCACCTCGGAAATCATTTTCATTGATCCGGTAATTTCGTCAACTCCAGCGGTTAGCTGCTGCACAGCCGAGGAAACCTTCACGGATTCATAAGCGACATCATTAACGGCATTTTGTATATATTCAAAAGATTCTCCTGCTGTGGTAACAAGGGAAATACCTGACAACACTTCCTTGGTTACAGCTTCCATAGACTGAACAGCATTATGCATTTCAATCTGTATCGTAGAGATGAGCGACTCGATTTGCTTAGCTGATTGTGTCGATTGTACGGATAGCTTTCGCACCTCCGTTGCGACGACCTCAAAGCCGCGCCCATGCTCGCCAGCTCTTGCTGCCTCGATAGCAGCGTTCAGTGAGAGCAGATTGGTTTGTGTGGAGAGATCCGATATGACTCCAACAATTTGGTTGATTTCATTTGATTGTCCATTAAGCTCCGCAATAACCGAAGCAAGCCCATTGACCGTATCATTTATTGAACCCATTTGCGCAACGGCTGTTTTAATCGATTCGTTCCCAAGAGCTGCCTTCTCTGACGCTTCGGAAGCTTTGGAAGAGACAGTATCTGTATTCTCAGCAATTTGCTGAAATCCAATCGACATATTATTAATCGTCTGATAGCTTTCGTTCACAAGCTTCACTTGCTGTTCAACGCCTGAGGCAACATCCTGTACAGTGACCGCGATTTGCTCCGTTGCAAGCGATGTTTGTTCGGCGCTTGCGCTTAGTTCTTCTGAGGATGCGGCTACTTGCTCCGCATTGGAATCAACTTGTTTAATCAAAGCTCTAAGATTATCGGACATCGTGTTAAACGAACTCGCAAGCATACCCGTTTCATCTTTATTTTTTATAATAATGGCTTTGCCTGTAAGATCCCCAGAAGCAATCTTCTCCGCAGCTTTTACGACTTGAATAATGGGTCTGGTGATGAGTCGGCCTATTAACAAAGCGATGGATATGCCAAGCACAAGAGCGATGATCCCGAGTGTAATGATGAAGCTGATGACTTCGTCCACTTGTTTGGATGCTTTCGCTGAGCCTATGTTCAGCTGCTCTTGTTGATAGGTTTCCATGTCCGTAAGAATTTTCTCAATCTTTGTTGTTATGGTGCGTCCCTGGTTCGCAAGAAGAGTGGTATACTCCTTCTCTTGATTCTCCTTTTTGAGACTGATAACCTTTTCAAGAAGCTGAAAATACTCATTTTCGATGAGATCGGCTTGCTTGAGTGAGTCAATCATTGTAGGAGTATAGAATGTAGATGCCAGCTGCTTGCTGATGTTCATATAATTTTCATGAGCAGCAGTTATTCCGTTTAGCGACGTTTGATCACCAAGCATGGCGTAAACTCGTATGGCAACCTGCTCTGATTTTACAGCTATGACCATGTTCTTAATATGCAGCATTTTTTGTGTTCGATCTTCAATTAATTCTGTATATGTACGATTAAGCGATGTGAGCTGAGTTAAATTAATGCTCAAAATCATAGTTAATAATATAAGGATAGCAATAAATCCTCCGAGCAGTTTTTTGCTAATCGTTAGGTTTCTCATAGGTAACCTCCAGTAAAATTCTTATAAAAGATGCGATGGGGTATTGGCAAGATGTGCAGGATTACTGTTGTAATGATCGCCTCCGAAAGAATATGAATGGTAAAATCTAGTGTGTATGTTCTATAAATTTGTAAGTTAGTATATCATATATACTTTCGACAATCTAGTTCGGTAGAACCACGCGAATAATAGGTATATATATTCACCAAGGGTAAGTATATGACTTGTTCAAGTTGAGAAATCAACTAGTCTCTTGTTTAAAGTTGCAAGCATTCAGCACTCGTTATTTCTTTTCGTGCAAATATGATAAAATTGTTTCAGTATCCGATTTATTGATATGGTTTTTCTGAAATATGGGGAGGGATAAAGTTGCAGCTGATTAATCAAGAAAAGGTGCAGCAGAGGATAGATAGCTTTAAAAATCAGGAACTTTTTATTCATCTTGAAATGACTACAGGTGCTTACGCTGCTCATCTCGACAGCTCAAAGCATCCAGCAGCCAATTTCCTTACGAATGTGGTGATTCGTTATTCTCACGGTTCGATTGCAGGGAGCGGGCCTTATCGGGTTGGCTTGAAAATGTCGCAAGGCTGGGTATACTCGGAGGGGCTTACCCACTGGGATGAAAACGAACCGGAGCGGCTGATTCTGGCAGGCCATGATGGGCAAGGAAAACTTGTCGTATCACTGCAATTAAGCAAGGAACCCTTCTGATGAGAGAGGAGATTAGAAATTCTGTGGGACAAAATAATATTTTAGTTATACTGCCACATCCGGATGATGAGGCTTTCTCCGTTTCGGGGACACTGGCTAAGCATATCCAAGATGGAGCTCATGTGACCTATGCTTGCTTGACACTTGGGGAAATGGGCCGAAATATGGGAATACCCCCGTTCGCCAATCGGGTCACTTTACCCGCTATACGCAAGCTTGAACTGGAGGAATCATGCCAAGCCATCGGCATACAAGATTTGAGAATGCTTGGTTTTCATGATAAAATGCTCGAATTTGAAGATCATGAGCAGTTGGATGGGCAAATAAAAGCTCTTATTCAGGAGCTGAATCCATCAATTGTGTACACTTTTTATCCAGGCTACAGCGTTCATCCCGACCACGATGCATGCGGGGCGTCCGTCATTAGGACAGTCGGCAGGCTGCCGCAAGCGGAGAGGCCAATTGTATATTGCGTAGCTTTTTCCAAAAACCATCAACAAGCGATTGGGAAACCTCAAATCGTGAATGATATTAAACCTTTTTTGCATCAAAAAATGGCTTCGATACAAGCACATCGTTCCCAGTTTCAAGCGGCCGAGTTAATGGGCAATAAAACCCTTCAGGATGCGGAAATACAAGAGCGCTTTGGAACGGAGCGTTTCTGGATCTACCCATTCGCCTAATAAATATTCATAAATAAGATAAGCAGCTCTAAGGAATTGTCCTTAGAGCTTTTTTTCTGTTTGATCGGCAGCGAGTTCATCAGAGCATGAAAGAGGAAGATAGTTTGAGTTACTCATCTATGCTAGAATGTGGATAAAAAACCAAGGTGGATCTAATGGAAAATCATTCGCTAATTATGGGCATTCCCATCCCTAAAATAACGATGGGTGAAACTGTCGATTTGATTGACGAAGTTATTAAAGAGAAAAAAACAGAGCTTTTCCACGTGGTGACGTTGAATCCAGAAATCAGTATGTCTTGTCAGCAAAATTCGGAGCTTCGTTCCATTATTAACGACGCGGCACACCTTACTGCTGATGGTGCAGGCATCGTCATGGTCTCTCGGTTAAAGGGGAATCCGCTGCCAGAACGTGTTACGGGATGCGATCTTCTTATTAACCTTTTGGAGATGGGAAACAAAAAATGCTGGTCGTTCTATCTTTTGGGCGCAAGTGAGTTGACGAGTAAAAAGGCTTCAGAAGTAATAAATATGAAATACCCAAACGTATCTATACTCGGAAGATATCATGGCTTTTTTGATCATAGGGAAGAGGCGCGAATTGTTGATGAAATAACGAACTTGAGACCGGATGTTTTAGTTGTTGCTCTAGGCGCCCCTAAAGCTGAGTTTTGGATTCATAAGTTTAAAAACACACTAAATGCTAGAGTTGCTATTGGCGTTGGCGGGAGCCTTGATACGATCGCTGGAACAGTGAAGAGAGCGCCGGTAATATGGCAAAAGATAAATTTGGAATGGCTTTACCGATTAATAAAGCAGCCTTCTAGATGGAAAAGACAATTAATTTTACCTCGTTTTGCAATGAAAGCATTGTTATTCAAAGATAGAAACTGATTATAATCATGGCTTAATCTACACCTACGGAGGAAGATTAATTGGATCACATCATTCCGCATAAAATATTTACAGTTTGTTTAATTACGCATGGAAGAGAAGGATCAAAAGAACATAAATGAACATGTAAGGTTCGATTCCGTCCCGAGCCATCATAACTTCAAACAAAAAAGCCTTGCGGCTCTCGAAATGGATTCGAAAGCTGCAAGGCTGGATGATGCGATATATAAGAAATTATGATTGCTGTGAGATGGACAAGCCAAGTCCTTCGGCAATCCGTTGACCAAAATCGGGGTCTGCTTTGAAGAAATGGCCGATCTGACGAAGCTTGATCTCATCTTTCTCAACGGGCTTCATAGCGCCGACGATCGTATCAATAAGGCGGGCGCGTTCCTCTTCGCTGATAAGGCGATAAAGGTCGCCAGCTTGTGTGTAGTGGTCATGATGGTCAAAAGGAGCGCTGTCTGCATTTCCTGACACTTCGAACGGAGTTGGCTTGTTTTCCGGCGACTCCGTTGGTCCTCCATAGCTGTTAGGCTCGTAATAAATCGATGCTCCTCCGTTGCCGTCCGCACGCATCTGGCCATCGCGCTGGTGATTGTTCACCGGAGCGACAGGGCGATTAATCGGCAATTGATTATGATTGGCACCAACACGGTAACGATGAGCGTCGGAGTAAGCAAAGAGACGTCCTTGCAGCATCTTGTCCGGTGAAGCTTCAATACCTGGAACAAATGAACCAGGTGAGAACGTTGCTTGCTCCACCTCTGCAAAATAATTTTCCGGGTTGCGATCAAGCACCATGCGACCGACTTCAATTAATGGATAATCCTTTTGAGACCAGACTTTCGTTACGTCAAACGGATCGAAGCGATATGTATTCGCATCCTCTTCAGGCATGATCTGCACATAAAGCTTCCACGCTGGAAAATCTCCACTTGCTATTGCATTAAATAAATCTTCGGTATGATAATCAGGATTTTCCCCAGCAATTTTGGCAGCTACCTCATTAGAAATGTTTTGAACACCTTGCTCTGTTTTGAAATGGTATTTCACCCATACCGCTTGGCCTTGGTCATTCACCCATTTGAAAGTGTGGCTTCCAAAACCATGCATATGTCTAAACGTAGCAGGAATCCCGCGGTCAGACATAAGAATCGTAACCTGATGCAGAGACTCAGGCGATAAGGACCAGAAATCCCATACCGCATTCGGGTTTTTTAAATGGGTTTGAGGATGACGCTTCTGAGTATGAATGAAGTCTGGAAATTTGATCGCATCACGAATAAAGAATACGGGTGTATTATTGCCGACTAAATCATAGTTTCCTTCATCTGTATAAAATTTAACGGCGAAACCGCGTGGATCGCGCACCGTATCGGCAGAGCCGAGCTCGCCAGCTACGGTTGAAAAACGTATAAACATAGGAGTACGTTTTCCTACTTCGGACAAAAAGTTAGCTTTCGTATAAGACGTGACATCATGCGTAACTTGAAAGTAGCCATGTGCGCCTGCGCCTTTGGCATGGACAACGCGTTCTGGAACACGCTCTCTATTGAAATGCGCCAGCTTTTCAAGCAGATGAACATCCTGAATTAATGTGGGACCACGTGAGCCTGCTGTCATCGAGTTTTGGTTGTCTCCAACGGGAGCGCCAAAGCTAGTTGTGAGCTTGTTCTTCTCAGTACTCATAATAGATTCACCTCATTGATTTTGTATGATTACGCCTCATACCTTATGTTACCGTTTTATAGGAGGAAATCAATATCATTTTATAATCATTCTAAATAAAATTTTTCGTCAAATTGTGCATATCGTGCTAGGGATTTTGTCGCAGACTCGTGCATACGGCGCCGCAGGTGCTCGCCATCGATGATGCGAACCCGCTTTCCAAGGAAGCGAGTTTTTGAAAGAACGTATTCGCTGTCTTTGCTTGAGAAGTGCAATCGAATCGTATATTCGTTGGAGTCTGCAGCATAGCTGACTTCTTTCTCGAAGCAAGAAAAAGCATACAAAATGCGTGAGAGCTCTCCATTGTATTCGGGGACAACAAGAATATGCGCGCTCATGCTGCGTTTTTTCATTAAACCATGTACTGCGGCTATTAGTCGCTCGTAATATTCTGCCGGACAGACTTGCTCGCGGCTCTCGATCATGTTCTCAAGTTTCGTGCTCATGAGCATCCGATGATTGATGTGGTACCAGAGCAGATACCATTCCCGTTTGACCATCGAATATTCCAGCTTATAGGGAAGACCCCTTTGCTCCGTACAGGTGCGGTCACCTTTAATTTTATAGCTTATATATAATAGGCTTTTGTTAGTGATAGCTTGGCGAAGCGGGCGAATATAAGAATGATAGACTTGTTTCTCTCTACTAGCTGCCTTATGCAGAAGCCCGCCAGTATCCAAGGATTGATCTTCTTCTAATATAGTGTTCATTTGAATAAGCGATTCTGGAGACAAAGCAGCCGCAGCAGCGGGATGCTCAAGCATGGTCTTCAGCCAACTTCGCTCATGCGCAGTCATGATGAACGTACCTGAGCCTTCCAGCTTGGATAAAATCTGATAGTTGAATATTTTCTCAAAAGGATTCATAGTAGCTTTTTATCTCCTTCCATTCCTCAATCAGTTCCTGTCTCAGCTTCATGGGAGCAAGCACCTCGCAGCTTGAGCCAAAGCTCCTAATCCAAGGCTTGATTTCAATCGTTCCGTTCACTTCGATTTCATAGATGAAAGATTCTTCACTTTCTTCCAAAATAGTGCCCCATTGTCCTTGAAGCAGAACACGCTCCATCACGAAGCTTGGGATATGAGGTCCGGGATGAAAGAAGCGAACCCGCACCAGAACAGGTTTGCCCGTATCAATTAGCCAGCTATGTTTAATCCGCTGTTCCAGCTCATCTTTTTTGGACTCGAACAGTGCCTCCGGGGCCGCTTCCTCCTCCGAAATTTGCGTTAAGCCTTCCATACGGTATTTCTTAATGCCGTAGCGGGCATGATGCCCAAGCAGGTACCAGCGGCCATATTGATGATCGTAAACAACTTTTAGAGGGAGCAGCGTTTCCTGCTGTCCTTCGGTATCGCGCTCAAATAATGGATTCGTATTTTTGGAGGTGTAGCTGGTTTCTTTTTTCGGCGAAAAATAGAGAAAGCTGACCGAGCGCCGATGACGTATCGCAGCAAGCAGAGTAAAGAGATGAGCCTCGTCCAAAATACGAGAGTAATAGTGGTACTTATATAAGAAGGGTTCAACCGAGCCGTAATCGACCTGATTCCGATTCATGTATTTCTTCAGACCATCACGCAACAAATAACCCTGTACGGAGGGGAGTTGGGTATTTGCCATAACGTCTACAAAGTCATATAGATCGAGCAGCTCATCGCGTGAGAGCTGCTGCACTAAATCATTGTATATCCGATAGCGAAAAGGCCGCGTTCCAGGCTCTTTTTTGATGACGCCTACCTGCTCTAAATATTTTAGATCGCCTCGTATCGTTTTCTCGTCTGGCAGCGAAAGCTCTTCCGGCATGCTGCTGCAGCATAGATCGAGGAGCTCCATTGCAGTGAATGACTTCTCGCGCATAGCAGCAAGCAATAAGGAGAGGCGCTGACTCTCTGATTCTTTTAGAGATTTGGCGCGAAATAGAAACAGAAGCATCGGTTCCGAAGAATCAAGATAGCTGTAACGAATGGTTTCGGCAAACTCCTTGCCTTTATCCTCAGGCAGCTGCTGGTAAACGCTATTCACAACCTCTTTCAGACGTTTGATCGTTTTATCGAAGGTATGGATGGAGATGCCCAGCCTGTCCGCATACTGCTGGCGATTATATGCGCCGCTCGTAAGAACGAGCATCCGCAAAAACTGGATCTCTTTATCAAAGCTTTCTTTTGCCATTTATGTATTCCTCCGATCATAAGCGCTCTTCTTTTCTATCTTAACAGGAAGAGCGCAAATTTGAACAAAAAGGAAAATTTTCTCCAGATATAAGAGTATATAAATTTAATTCTTATATTAGGCTTATATCTCTCCGTCAAAGCTTCATTAGCATCCAGAGGAAGCAAATTGCGTTTTTGCTTAAAATATAAGAAAGTATATTGTTTTTAATACTAGTCTTCTATTTTTTCGTCAAAGCTTCATTAGCATCCAGAGGAAGCAAATTGCGTTTTTGCTTACTCGTAATACTTGCACCATGTTCACGGTCTCCAAAATCAGGCAATATAAAGCTCATAAGAAGCGAGCAAGCAAACGAGTTATGAAACGTATAGCTTGAAGCACGGGAGGTATTACGATGATAATGCAGCATAAGCAACATGGAGGCAATCATCATGAAATGGAGCTTGAGCATGGCTCACTCCACGTATTTGCGAATGAAGATGTGCTCCAAGCCTTTGGGGACAAAGTATATGAAATGGCAAACAACAATTTGCAAATTCCTCGAAATCAATATATGAGCTATACTCCTGATGCCCACGTTGGCATTGGAACCTGCATTGGGACGACTGCGGTCTGGAATATGAAAAATGGCTGTGTATCTCCCTCTATTGTCGGCTCTGATATCGGCTGTGGGATGCGCGTTCATACAACATCACTTCATAAGCGTGAGCTTGCTGACAAAAATATTCGTAGAGCATTGATCGCTGCAATCGAGAAATACGTACCGACTAACGAGCGTAAGAACTCGAACTACGACGATATCGATGTTATGAGTGTGGTACAGCATGGCTTGAAGGGTCTGCCTGAGAAATATGTGCCAAATGAGCAATGGCTGACGCATGTGGAGCAATCCCAGTTCGGCTTCGACCATACCTATTTAAATCAACTGCCTCCGAAAATTATGAAATATGCGCGTGGGCAGCTCGGATCGCTCGGCAGTGGCAATCACTTCATTGAAATTCAGTATTTGGAGATAAATGAGGAATACGCAAATGTGGCGGCAAAATGGGGCTTGTTCGACGGTCAGGTTGTCGTCATGATTCACTCTGGCTCCAGATCATGGGGCGGAATGGTTGGACGCGAACACAATAAGGTTATTAAGGAAGCGATGAATCAGTGGGGAGTTAGCAATCCAGACCCTAATCTGATCTATGCCCCGATTGCGAGTCAGGAAGGTCAGACCTACTTGAACCTGATGTATTCTGCACTCAACTTCGCCGTAAGCAACCGTCATATGATTGCATTCGGTGTCCGTGAAGCTTTTCAGGAAGTGTTCGGAGCAAGTACAGAAATGCCGGTTCTCTATGATCTGATGCATAACTACGCGCTCATGGAGTTTCACCGCAACCAGCCGATGCTCGTCCATCGCAAAGGGGCAACGCGTGCGCTTCCGCCGGGACATTTTCTAAATACGCCGGTGTACAAGGAGACGGGACATCCCGCGCTCATCCCAGGCTCTATGGGAACTTCCTCTTATATTATGGTAGGCAAGGAAGAGGGACTCAAAAACTTCTATTCTATTTGCCATGGAGCGGGGCGGGCGAGATCGCGAAAAGCTACGAAAGAAATGGTGACGGTTGATCAGTTTGAACAATCGCTGAAGGTTGGGACGGATGATGAAATACTCGTCAACCATGCTTCCTTGCAGGCCATTCTCGATGAATGCCCACAGGCATATAAAGACGTAGATCAGATCATCGACAGCGTTGTTGGCGCTTCTTTAGCTGCCGTGGTAGCCAAATGCAAGCCGATGGCTGCTATAAAAGGCACCTAGCTTTTATTAAATCGCTATTAAAGATAACTTCAATAATAGATGAGGTTCATGTACGAATGGCGTACCTTGGCTGGGATTTCTAAAAATCCCGCAGTGCATGCGCATACTATGCGCTTGTATACTGTATCGCTCATATCGTCTTAATCTCCCACAGGATAGAGTGGACTTAATCCCTCTATTGTCAATCGCCTAATCCGCGAAAAGCTCTTCGGAGCACTCTGACTCCCTCCAAAGGAGAACTAATGTTGTAGATCTGATCTTAAGCAGGAGCACTCAGACGATGCCTCGGCACAATCACTGCAGCAAAACCTATGCAATCGGTGGATACCGATTGGAGCCAGCTGCCTCTTATAGCAGAGTAAGACATAGAACGAGCACAGATGGAAAGTGAATCCGAGCTCGACTATCGACAACGAAGCTGTAAAGCTGCTCTGCTCCCTTCTCAAGCCGGATTCCGGTCTAGCCGCAGGAGCGCTCCTGTTCCAAAGATCAACCAAACCGTGTAAAGAGGTGTTAAATCATGTTTAAAAAAGTGATTATCAAGAACGATGAACGAGGTCTGCTTTTCAAAAAAGGCAGTTACATAAAGCTTTTGCAGCCGGGCGTATATCGCCATACATCATTTTCTGACGATACCGTTATTTTGCAAAATATTGCGAAGCGTTTCGCTGTTCCAAATATGGAGTTGAAGCTATTTCTCCACGATGAGCAGCTTGCCGAGCAGCTGACGATAGCTGATGTGCAGGATTATGAGTATGTACTGCATTTTGAGGATGGCAAATTTGCCGCATTGCTGACACCAGGGCTTTATGGATTCTGGAATGTAATGAAAAAACATTCATTTATCCGTATAGACATTCGGAATCCAGAACTGACATCAGAGATCGATAGATCACTGCTGTCGAGGCTGCAAAGCTTTATGCAAGTGTTCGAGGTGGCAAGCTATGAAACGGGGTTGTTATTTTTTAATAACGTTTTGCAGCGCGAGCTTCGTCCGGGAAAATATTATTTCTGGAAAGGACCAACGAGTGTGCAGGTGAAGACGGTTGATCTGCGCCAGCTTCAGCTGGACATGACTGGACAAGAGATCATGACGGAGGACAAGGTGACGCTGCGGCTGAACTTTGTGTGCCAGTACAAGGTTGTTGACCCGCTAAAAGCATTTCAGATTAAGTCGTTCGAGGAGCAGGTATACATTTTGCTGCAGCTTATTTTGCGCGAATATGTCGGTACTCTAAAGCTGGACGATCTGCTGCGCATGAAGCAAGAAATCGCAAATTTTGTACTTACACGTCTGAATGAGCAGAAAGAGCATTACGGTGTACAGTTCGTTTCGGCTGGCCTCAAAGATATTATTTTGCCGGGTGATATTAAGGACATTCTTAATACGGTACTGCTTGCTGAGAAGAAGGCGCAAGCCAATCTCATTACACGAAGAGAGGAAACAGCGTCTACTAGAAGCCTGCTAAATACCGCTAAGCTAATGGATGAGAACGGCACACTCTATCGTCTGAAAGAGCTTGAGTTTCTGGAGAAAATTTGCGAAAAAATCGGGACTATCTCGCTCACTGGCGGCGGTAATTTACTGGAGCAGCTTAATTCGCTGTTAAGTGTAAAAGGTATGGATAAATCATGATAGATTTTGAATAAGCCTCGTAGATCGCTTGATGATCTGTGAGGCTTTTATTTAGGTTTGAATCCGTAATTTATAGGTTGAGTTTACATTTTGTGATGAAATTAGTAACAGATTTGTTTGATTCCATCTTCGATTTTTGTTATCTTTGAACCTGCATGTCTTTTGAGTGTACCACTCATAATTCATAGAAGAGCATGAAATACATCTACGAGTTAGGAGATTATTATGACAACAAAGCAAGATAAAGCACAGGAAAAATTATGGCCGCCGCTTACCTATCCACTGTCTTATGCGGATGCGCTAAGCACATTATCGAAGCAGCAATTAACTAGAATACGTACGAATTTGGATATTAGCAACCTAAGCTCGCTCAATAAGCAGGGGCTTGTGGAGAAGCTTTCAGAGCTGATACCAGACAATCTACAAATGGCAACTCGTTGCTTTGATCATAATAGATTGAAGCTTGTTCAGAAAATAGTGAAAAACGAAGGTATTTGGGACAAGCCGCTTCTTGAATTGCAGCAGTATACTTATTTCCTTGAGCGTGGTATTTTATTTCCGGGAACGGTAGATGGCAAGCGTGTTGTGATGATGCCAGCCGAACTGGTGGAATTCATTAAAGCAGGGGACCTCTTAAAGGAAACGCCCATTCTTAATCGAAACACGGAATGGATACGGTTAACGCAGGGCCTACTCTATTATTATGGAACAATGACGATAGATCAGTTGAAATCATTTGTAATCTCAGAGGATGATCATCCTCTTGCTCAATATGATATTATGAACGTTTTGTTTGCTGCCCAAGATTACTATGAGCAATTTTTCATTGAAGAGAGTGGCTACATATCAGACTATAGGGTAGTAGATCCTGAGGCTATTGTGAAAGAAAGAGACCTTAGACATGATCTGGATTTTTGTCCATTTACGAAGCAGCAGCTTTTGAAAGCTGGAGAAGCAGAATATGTGGAGAGAAACAGTCACTATATGAATCTAGTCCGTTTTGTACTAGAGCGTTATGAGATTGACCGTGAAGAAGCTGATTTGATGGCTGAGGAATGTACAGATGCTGCGAGAAACGGAGATTCTTTAGCTTCTGTTATTGAGCTGGCGCAGAACTTTATTGAAATTCCTAATTCGGAGACAATGAGGAATATTACCGATTTGCTCGTTCCATTAATGAATAGCACGAAGCAATGGGCCATCAAAGGTTATTCCCCAGAAGAACTAGCGGAGAAACGTGCAAACGTGAGCATGGTGCTGAATAATGCACCTAAGCCAGCTGCTCAAGCGGAAGTAATCGATATGCAAGCAAAGAAAAAAGTCGGACGTAATGAACCTTGTTCTTGCGGAAGCGGGAAAAAGTTCAAAAAGTGCTGCGGTTAATAGTAGAATCAGATAAGGCATAATCGAACTTGGAGGCGTACAGGATGAGACAAAGCCAGCATGGTCTTTATTTAAGAAGCGTTAAGCTCCTTCGGGAGACAGTACCCTCCTTCGATTCTTATCCGTTTGATTTAAGTGCTATCCGGAGTTTAGATGAGCTGGAGTTCCATCCGAAAGTAACATACATCGTTGGGGAAAATGGAATGGGCAAGTCTACGCTGATGGAAGCGATCGCGATTGGACTCGGATTCAATCCAGAAGGCGGAACGATTAACTTTAATTTTTCTACAGAAGCTACGCATTCAGAACTTCATCAGCATTTGAGGCTTGTACGCAGCGTAAACAAACCAAGGGATGGGTTCTTTTTTCGAGCGGAGAGCTATTATAATTTGGCGACTAATATTGACCAAATGGACCGTGAGCTTGGCAGTGGACCACGCATTATTGATTCGTATGGCGGGAAGTCGCTCCATCAGCAATCGCATGGTGAATCCTTTTTTGCAACGTTCCTCCACCGCTTTAACGGTAATGGTCTCTATATGATGGATGAGCCGGAGGCTGCACTTTCTCCTTTCCGCCAAATGGCGATGCTTGCACGAATTAATCAGCTCGTAGGGAAGCACTCTCAATTTATTATCGCAACACATTCTCCGATTCTAATGGCTTATCCGGATGCAGTGATTTATAATTTGACTGCTGAAGGGATTGAGCGTACCGCTCTCGAGGAAACCGATCATTATATGCTTATGAAGAGGTTCATTAACAATAGGGAAAGAATGCTGGATGAGCTTTTCTTGGAGGAAGACTAATATAAAAAGGAGCTGTTATACATGTCATTAGAAATTGAACGCAAGTTTTTGCTGCCGGCGTTTCCAACTGCATTAATAGAAGAAAACGATTTGCTGGTGCTCTCCGAGCAAAGAATAGAACAAACCTATTTGGCTATCGACGACAATCAAGAACTTCGTGTTCGGAGAATTGTTGATCTGGCGAGCGGCAAGGTTTCATTCACACATACCTTTAAGCTAGGCAACGGTCTATCACGTGAGGAAATTGAATATTCGATTTCTAACAGTATTTATGAACAGGTAGTAAACGCTTTTGGTTTCATACCATTGACGAAAAACAGAGTGACTGCAAAATGGAACGACCGAATCATTGAGATTGATACCTATGACCAAATCGAGCTTTCGGTGCTTGAGGTTGAGTTTGACTCCGAAGCATCTGCCAATGCTTTCATTGCACCAGCATGGTTTGGCAAGGATATTAGCTCAGAGCGTCAGTACAGCAACAAGAAAGTTTGGCGTGAACTGCAGCGTAAAGGAACGGAATAAAGATGGTTTTATGATAGAAATGAAGTTTTTTCAAAAAAGTTTATTTAAACGCTTGACCATTTAGGCATGTACATGGTATATTCTATTTCTGGCCGAGAGACACACGCGGTCGACAAGCAAAACAAGCAAGACAAACGATAGAAAAGTTTGCTCTTTGAAAACTGAACAACGAGTAATAACTGCCCTTACGATTCTAACGAATCGTGAGAAAAGCGATAAAAAAGTAATGAGCATTTCAAACACCAATTTGGAGAGTTTGATCCTGGCTCAGGACGAACGCTGGCGGCGTGCCTAAT
>NZ_JBFTPT010000038.1:0-25405 GCF_056398625.1 Paenibacillus sp. 01T431 | reverse complement strand
ATAGTTCCTCTATTTCCGCATGCCCAGCCCACCACCTCAACCGGTATCACCTGTGCTGTTTCTTAAAATCGACCTAATCCAAGGTGATGAAATCCTGCGAATGAGTGAGTATATGTGAGATAAACCCTTAAAACCGAGGGACGGGTAACATTAGTTCAATGAATGTCGGGGAACAAGAACATATATGCATAGAGAGCTGCGCGCTGCGCGGCTTTTTCAACATTAAAGAAAGAATTTATATTTTTTCAGGCAAACGGAGGATGAGTTAAAATGATGGTATGGAAGCGAATATCTTAAAGCGGATATTTTTCGATGAGAACCGTCATTGGGAACAATTTGTAGAAAAGATCGTAACCGGATACGGCCATGCGTGCTGAAAGAAGTGGAGAAGTTCCGGAAATGTGGAGATCCGCGGAACGGCTTCATGCTCATGGTGTGCGAAGGATGTCGGTGCAAAGGTCGGTTTTGCACCACCTGCTCTTGTGGGGAAACCGAGGAATGGAGCAGGCTGCTGCTGGATGATGTGCTGCAGGTCCACCATCGTCACGTTGTATTTACGATAGACGAGGGGCTGTGGGATGTCTTTTTGGTGCACCGCCATTTGCTCAAAGCCTACATGGATGAAGCGGTGCGCGTGGTACAAGATTATTTTCAAAAAAAGCTCAAGGTGACGCCTGGCGTCATCGTGGGCTTACATACATTTGGTTCGAGGATGAACTTTAATCCCCATGTCCATATGCTCGTGACGATGGGGGGGGATGAAAAAAATGGAGAGTGGAAAACCTACGACTTCATACCGTTTGAGATGCTGCGCAAGCAGTGGCAGGTCGTCGTGTAAAAACTAATTCGCAGTCATCTTTCCGGAGCGGAAAAGAGGCAGGTTCAAGCAAGATTGCAAAAAGCGTATACGGAAAATGGTGAAGGCTTCTATGTGTATGCCCCGAAACAGCGGGGGTCCATTCGTGAGCAGCTGCGATACATAGGCCGATACATCCGGCGCCCAGCCATAGCAAGGAAACGGATCAAGGAATATGACGGAGAATACGTGGTGTTCAGCTACCATGATAAAACCAGCGGCGAGGAAAAGACCGAGCCTTGACGGTGGAAGCGTTCATCACGCGATTGATTCGGCACATTCCGGATGAGCATTTCAAGACGATTCGCTACTATGGGGTCTACTCACGGCGAACAAAGGGCGTGAGCAAGAAGTTGATGAGTGCCTGGCAGAAGGTGAGCCGGAAATGGGTAGTGAGAATCCGGCGTATCCTCCGACGCAGAACCTGGCGTGAACGGGTCGGGCACACGACAGGGAAGGACCCACTAGTCTGTCTAAAATGTGAATGTGACTATGAATACAAGGGGGAGGTCTGTCTACAGGTGGGGAAATTGCGGGTGAAGTATGCCCGTTGCCGGATAACCCACGTTTGTCTAGAAAGGATGATTCGTTATCTCACCAGTGTCCAAGAAGCGCAAACCAGCCAAAACGAAAAAAAAGAACCCACTCACAAACGGGCAGGTTAAGTACACATATGCCTCAACTGCAACGGAGAAGAACGCATTCCCCTTCAGATGGTACGGGACTTTGACCGTATGGACGGAGGGGATCCCCTTGTGCCCCCTAAATTCTCATGCGAGGATTGTGGAGGAGAGATGTACCCGGAGTATTACAAAGGAATTCACGGGTATGAGTACAACATTTCCGATGTGCGCAGAACCTAATGGACCGTCAGGGAGATCTATCCTGACGGTTTTTCTTAATTATCGGAAAGGTGAAAGCTTCGTCCTGTCACCGATAAGGAGGGCGTTAGCCTGTTCTTCTTCTGTTGACAAAAATAGTTGTTCTATATATAGTTGTTAAAACAACTAATTAAGAAGGAGGATGGTTATGACGGCAAATGAAAATGTGCTTGAACGATCGCTTGGTGCTTTGATGGGCATCACGTACCGCAAGATGACGAATGTTCTTCAGGCCCGCCTTAAGGATTATGAGATTACAACGGAGCAGTGGTCGGTGCTGTTCCAGGTCGATCAGACAGAGGGGTTGATCCAGAAGGAAATTGCCGAGTTGGCGGGTAAGGATAAGCCGACGACGACCCGGATTCTCGACCATTTGGAAGAAAAGGGGCTGATCTGCCGCAAGATGGCGGAGAACGACAGACGTTCCTTTCAAGTACACAGCACAGAGAAAGGCGCTTCGCTGATCATGGAGACCCTCCCGGTTGAAATGCAGGTAAACCAGGAAATCAAACAATGCATGACGGTTGAAGAGCATGAAATGATCATGAAGCTTCTTCTGCGGATTAATCATCATGTGAGCCAATTATCATAATGTCCGGAAGGAGCATAAAAATATGCAGTCCCAAGAAAGCAGTTCCAGGCTTTGGACCAAACCGTTTCTGATTCTGACCCTTAGCACCCTGCTGTTGTTTTTGAATTTGCAGATGCTGCTTGCGGCTTTCCCGGCCTATGTGAAATCCGCTTTTCAGGCTGACGATATGACCGTAAGTCTAATCATTAGCGTGTTTGCCGGTTCAACAATTATTACACGGTTATTAACCGCCCAACTTATGCGTAAAGTGCGTCGCAATGTGATTTTGTATGCGGGACTTGCTGCCGCATGTCTGTTCACCGTAATGTCTGTTGCCGCGGGTTCAGTCGGTATGCTGCTTGTCATGCGGGTTGGTTTCGGGATCGGGTTCGGAATGGCGAGTACGATTATTCCAACGCTGGTATCTCAAATTATTCCAGGCAAAAGGATGGGGGAAGGCATCGGTTATTTCGGCCTTTCAACCAGTCTGGCTATGTCTGTTGGACCGATTATCGGATTAAGCGTGATGAAGCATGCAGGTTTCACGACACTTGCCATGCTTGGCACGGCGACCATCCTGCTTATTTTTCCCATTCTGCTGCTATCGCGGGCGATTCCGCCTGATACCAGCAAGAAAACAGCGCCAGCAGCAGGCTCCGCTTCCAAGCAATTATTCCATGCCAAATTATTAATCCCCGGACTGCTTAATGTTATTTTGGCTGTGACCTATGGCGGTCTGCTCAGCTTTATCGCCTTGTTCGGGGAATCTGTTCATTTGGAGCAGGTCGGCCTGTTCTTTTTGTTCAATGCGATTGCAGTGATCATTATCCGGCCCGTTTCAGGCAAAATATTCGATCGTTTCGGACATGCTGCTGTTCTCATCCCTGCCGCGATCAGCGTTGTGTCTGCGCTAATGGTTCTATCCTACACAACAACGATGTCGATGCTGATTTTGTCCGCCCTGTTATATGGACTCGGCTTTGGGTCCATTCAGCCCACGCTGCAGGCATGGATGCTTCGTTCCGGCACGCCGCAGCAGTACGGCATGGCCAACAGCATGTTCTATAATACGACTGATCTGGGTATAGCGGTCGGAGCTTTGATTTTGGGTGCCGTTTCATCCATGTCCGATTATGCTTTCATGTACCGGATCTCGGCCGGATTCATGGTCCTGTTTCTGATACTTTATATAGTCGTTCGGCTGTTATCAGCGGTCAGATACAAATTCAAGCAAAGCGCCGGGCAAACAACATAACTTCCTGCAGGGACGGTAAATCGCATATAATAGGTGATTTACCAGGGAAAGAAAAGGGGACAATTCATGAATACGCTAAAGCAGCCGCAGAAAATAATCGGACGCCATGTCATCAGCATGCTGGAGACCGTGAATGTTCAGACTGGGGAGCGCATGGTATTATCCCCATATCGACGATCTGATTGAAGCGCCCAACTGGACCCGCGATGGCAAGACGCTCATTTATAACAGTTTAGGAAGAATATTTGCCTTTGATATCGCTACTCGTACGAGCGCTGTCATCGAGTCGGGTTATGCCACACAGTGCAACAACGATCATGTTCTTTCACCTGATAATTCCCATCTTGCAGTGAGTCATCATACGCAGGAGGACGGCCAGTCCCGTATCTATGTATTTCCGCTGGAAGGGGGAGATCCTGTTCATCTAACAGCACTTGCCCCCAGTTATTTGCACGGCTGGTCCCCGGGAGGAACACCCCTTTCCTACTGGCCGAACGCAATGGACAGTATGATATCTATACCTTCTCGCGGACTGGCGGTGTGGAAAAGCAGTTAACCGATCTTCCGGGACTGGATGACGGACCGGAATATTCTCCGGACGGCAGCTACATATGGTTTAATTCCGTGCGGTCCGGCCTGATGCAAATATGGAGAATGGAACAGGACCGCAGCCAGCAGACTCAAATGACCTTCGATGAAAGCAATATCTGGTTCCCGCATGTTTCACCATCGGGCGAAACCGTTGCGTTTATTGCTTACCGCAAAGAAGATGTCGCGCCGGACGACCATCCGGCAAATAAAGACGTGGAAATCAGGTTGATGCCAAGCGGCGGCGGTGAAACAAAAACGCTTGTCCGGTTATTCGGCGGTCAAGGAACCCTGATTGTAAATAATGGTCGCCGGACAGCAGCCAGCTGGCTTTTGTAAGTTATCGCTTCAAGGACTGATGCCATACAATAAACGGACCCAAAGACGATCCCCCCCGGATTTTCGGCGAGGCCGTTTTTTTGGAACTAGCCATCAAGGACGCCATCAGGCGTTTTTCTTATTTTGCGGATATATGTTCTTGTCCAAAGCGAAAGACAAGAACATATATCCGCAGCCGTATTAGGACAAGAACATTTAATCATAGCCGATTTTTTTGGCCAGCAGCCACAGCACTATAGTTCAATAATGAAAGGGCTGCCGACTGGTAACCCTTTATTCAACTAACGGGCAGGATAGTTTCAAAATGTAGTAAAATTTAAACAATGACTATATTGATAATCCAATGGGAATAAAACGGGTTTTATTGTATCTGGAGGAACGTTGATCTGGCTGTCGTTCCTGACAGGAGGATTTGGATCTGCAGTCCCTCTTTTTGTCGATTTTACGATCAGCAACGGTATCATCATCTCCGGTTCGCTCATCATTCGCATTGACGACATTGTACAGGGAGATCGAACCCGATTAACCTAGTTGCTGCGAACCATTGAACCACACGGATGTGATCGACAAGGTATCCGAGATATTGGTTGTCGGATCACCGTTTACGAGAATAAGGTCAGCGCGCGCACCTTCGGTAATACGGCCGCGATCGTGAAGACCAAAGCAACGGGCCGGTTTGGAAGTAGCCGATTGAAGAGCTTCAATTGGAGTGAACCCGGCCTTCACCAGCAGCTGCATTTCATGGTGGACGCTTGCTCCGTGAGCAAGGCCGCCAAGGTTCGGAACGGGAACCGGTGCAACATCCGTCCCTACCAGAATATCAACTCCGGCACGGTGAAGATCCATCACATTCTTAAAGCTGTTCTCCATATTGCCTTGCGGGAACGTATTGAAGCTTGAGTTCAAAATACCGATCCAATCCGAACTTAATTTGGAATGAACACGCGGATCATTCGCCAATTCCGATGCCGGTTTCCCAACAATCGATGAGTTCAACACCAAGCACGGTGTAACAAAAGCGCCTGAATCCGCTATGGATTTCACCAACTCGGACGTGTACTCGGGTCTGTCGATAAACAAGTGGCCCAAACCGTCGACTCCAAAATCGATGGCTGCTTGCGATGAAAGAGCCGTCAAGACGTGGGCGATGACCAGCTTATCGAACTTGTGGGCTTCTGTCACGGCTGTTTTTAGAATCTCGTCGCTTAAAACAGGCAGGCCGGGTGCACCCATGACCGTCCCTTCTTCAATCATGATCTTAATATAGTCGGCACCATTCTCCACTTGAGTATGCACATGTTTAATCGCTTCTTCCACCGTTGTCACTTGCGGTATTTCATCGTGATCATGAGCGTATGCGGCCAACATCGCTTCCCGGTCTTCCTCCGATAACTTTTCTAGCTCCCTTAATACGAATTCCGGTATTTCATCCCCATCCGGCAGCAATTCATCTGGGTGTCCGCCCGGAGCGGTGATTGCTGTGCCGGCAGAACGGACGTCTGCAACGTCATCCACATTTTTTAACTGGATCTCGCGTCCTCTTCTCGTAAAATCGCCGTTCATTTCGAGTTCTGTCGTAACGCCGAATTTTAAGGCATCTCGTAATCCGCCGATTGAGGTGTGGACATGTGCATCAATCAGACCGGGCATTAAAGTCGCATTTTCCCCATCGATAATCGTTGCATCGGCCGGAAGGTCTCCGCCCACTGCAATAATGGACTCCCCTTTGATGACAACATGTCTTGACGCAATAATTTGTTCTCCATCAAAAATACGTACATTTGTAATCGCAGTAACTTGTTCTAACGCAGCATTTTGATTTATCTTCTCCATTTGAAATTCCTCCAATGTGTTTGTTTCTAACAATTCGAAGTATAACTGTTAGAAATCTAACTGTCAATAAACTAAGTTTTTTGACATTCGTATAGGATCACTGTATAGTTTAGTTGCTTACAATTAGCTTTCTAACAATTTCAGGAGGGACGATCATGCAATCCCGAAAGGATACGCCTTATTTGGATTTGTTTCAGATTATCGGTCTTAAATTAAAGAAAAGAGCGGACGAGAGTATAAAGGAACTAGGGTTAAACGCTCAACAAGGAAAAGTAATCTACTATATTTACGAGAACCAAGATAATCATATTATTCAAAAGGACCTTGCAGATCGGTTTCATGTGCGTGGGGCCAGTATTACAAGCATGCTTCAAGGTCTAGAGCAAAAAGGGTTCATTGAGCGCAAAATCCCGGCCAATAATGAACGGCAAAAAAATATATATGTATTGCCAAAAGCGATTGAGTTAATTGAGGGCTTTAATGAATCATTCCAAAAGGTGGAGGATGAAATCGTTCAAGCCCTTACTAACGAGGAGAAGCAAGTCTTAAAGAAATTGTTGATCAAAATCAATGAGCGCATATAAAGAAGAGGATTCCCCATGAGGCTATGGAGAYATTTACAAATTAAAATACGCTTGTCCCAGTTGGGGAGCATTTAAAACAGCAAGAAATGAACAATCCATATGGTGCATCAAATAATATTCCTTAGATAACAAGATCTAAACTAAAAGATCAGGAGTGTACAAATAAGCTTTAAGCTAACGGGAAACTATAGCTTATTTTTGTACTTGCATATGACGGAGAAATATTCTGTATATAAGAGGTATCGCCCCCCTCGCCTCCACCAATACCATGAAGAAACCCGACCTCGTGAGGTCGGGTTTTTTGATTTTTTATTCATGTTAAGAGCATGTCTTTTATTAAAATAACGGGCAGGATTAATTATAACAGTTCTTTACATCACCACGTTTTGGTGCAAATGTTATACTAATCAGGAAATCACCGTCACCATAGTATTCTTTTTTGATGATCATGAATAAGAGAGGCATATTAAGATGAAAAAAGGGAAAATCGTATTTCTAAATGGTGTAACTAGTGCTGGAAAAACATCTATAGTAGATGCTATACAGTTAAAATCAGATGAATTTTTTTATGTTGTTGCAAATGACCTTTTTGAAAATACAATAGGCGATAACTATCTCCGTGAAGATTATTGGAAATATTTAAGTGATGCAATTATTATGATGTATCATACTGCTAAACTATTTTCTGACCATGGTAAGAATGTACTAATAGACGGAATTTTGGTTGAAAGACCCGAATTAAAACCGCATTATGAAAAAGTTAAGGATATATTTGCGGGGTATCCTTTCTATATTGTCGAAGTTTTTTGTCCTTTAGACATTTGTCGCCAAAGAAATATTGAACGTGGAGATAGAACTGAAGACCAATCTGAGTGGCAAAATAATATTATGGCCAAAGATATACAATACAATTGTACTGTCAATACACACATAAATTCCTCAGAAGAATGTGCAGATTCAATTATAAAGTATTTATTTGATAGGTCCGAGGTTTAAGCTATCGGGGAACGTTTGTTTTATAAAAAAACGAAAGCAGCCGACCACAATGATTGGATGCTTCATTACACTAACGGGCAGGATTGTTCAATAACTTCGCGAATACTTCAAAATTGATAATTTTCGTTAAGTTCGTAAATACACTGTTAGCTGAAAGATACGCAAAAATAAAATTATGAAAGGCGGATTCAATTGAAGCCAGGGATTATAGTTCTTCTTAATGGAACTTCAAGTTCTGGAAAGACATTATATCTAATGAATTATTATCTCAAAATATATCCCATTTCAACATATATCAATTGATAATTTTATTAATGGGCTATTTCATAGTTATAAAGATTACATTAACAGTACCTATCCGAGTATTGAAACAAATGGTGCAGAGGATGGACAATTAGTAAATCAAATTCTTACATATCCGTTGATTTCATTATACTACTCGACAATAAAACTATTTTCAGCGATGGGAAACAACGTAGTTCTAGATTCTGTTATAGGTAATGACAAATGGTTCAATACTTGTATTGAATTATTATCGGATCACCCTGTCATATTCGTAGTAGTTAAATGTTCAAAGGAAGAACTTGCTAGAAGAGAACAACTTAGAGGAGACAGGGAAAAATTGAGTGGGAAAATATTACTTGACGCTTCAAACTAATAAAGACTGGAATCAATTTAGGAAACAGGACTTCTGTATACGGATGATTACCACCTGATATTATCTTGCACGGAAAGTCAGGCGACATAAACTACCGGATGATATGCTTCTTACGAAAGGAGGGATTGCCGTGGAATGGCTAGAGCGAATGAATCGAGCTGTCAGCTATATCGAAGACAACTTAGAACAAGATATTGATTACGACCAAATCGCTAAAATCGCCTTATGTTCAGTTTACCAATTTCAACGCATGTTTTCATTTGTACTTGAAGTCCCATTGTCCGAATATATCAGGCGTAGAAGGCTGACGCTTGCTGCATTTGATTTAAAGAACAGAAAAAACACTGTGACGGATATTGCCTTGAAGTACAGATATGAAACACCTGAATCATTCTCACGAGCATTTCAAAATCTACATGGAATGACGCCTACATTAGCGCGAAATGCTGAAAGTGAATTAAGAGCCTTTCCTCGCATCTCCTTTCAAATCATATTAAAGGGAGTTGTTGGAATGAATTATCGGATTGAAAAACGGGATGCTTTTCAAGTTTATGGGCTGGAGGATATCTACCATTACGACACTATTGCGAATGAGGAGGGCATATCGATCCCCGATGTTTGGCAAACCATCAGCAGTAATGGTGAGTTGGATCGTTTATCCCAGTCGGTTAGCGGGGATTGGAGAGACGAAGGCAATTTCAGCAAGGAACTTGGAGCTGTCTTTTCATTCGATTCCTATAAATTCACAAACAATACGACGTTCCCTTATCTGATTGGGTGTTACAAAGCGGTCGATAGCAAGGTGAATGGATATACAGTTGTTGATGTTCCACCATCCACGTGGGCAGTATTTTCAACTTTACATGATGGGAATGGCAGCGGCAAGTATGATTTGCGGTCTTTGAAGAATCGGATATTTTCGGAATGGCTGCAAACATCAACATTTACGATTTTAGATGGCGGCAACTTCGAGATGTATGGTACAAGCGTAGATGGCTACGAATATTGTGAACTATGGTATAGGGTCGAGGGATAGAATGGAAAAACGCGGCTGCCGACATGACCGGTCACTGCATGTTTTTAACTCGAAGATCGCACAAGGATCATTTCAGCATGGTTCATTAAACTAACGGAGAACTATAGTTGAACAAATAAGGAGCAGTGTGCTACGTGGCAGCTGCTCCCTTTCTTTGTTAAGCTAACGGGCAGAATAACGTATTAACTTCTAGGTGCCCAAAGCATAATGGAGACACCTACAACACAAACAGCGGCTCCGATCCAATCGTACATATCGGGTGTTTTTTTATCGACCAGCCATCCCCACAACACAGCAAGTATAACGAATACTCCTTCGTATGCTGGATAGACTCGTCCAAATGATGGGAAGCTCTGTACCGTTGGGATGATCCCCCTACAATTCCATACCATATTGGCTTGGATTCGCGTAGCCATAACCAAACAAGATAACCTCCACCAATTTCGGCAAGTCCTGCAACGATGAAAATTGAGATAGTTAACAACAAATTAGATTTCTCCTTACACTATGAACAAGTACCGGTGGTTTTTATTTTATCAAAACACTCTGATCAGGTTAGGCATTTACAGTTCAATCCATCATCTAAAATTTGGATCATGGGGTTAATTTGTTTCTTTTTCTCTTCCAACTCCTCACGTTTTTCTCGCGCCATTTCCTCCCATCGCTCTGATGGTGGAAGCGTTTCGAAACCTTCGAGCAGAACTATGATTTCTTGAATCGTAAAGCTGGTTTGCTGCGCAATTTTAATGAATGTGATTCGCCCAATTAGCTTTTCGGCAAAGCGGCATAGCGGCGTTGACCGTTTATTCGTTCCGGCGCTGGCAATAATCCAATTCTTCCGTTCGATCAGCTAAGTAAGAATTGGGAGCTTGTCAAAAGAAATAAATTGTGTTTATCAATATAGAACACAAGCATATCACTTTCATGTATACCAAATCGGATTCGCATTTCTTTAGGAAATACAATTCTTCCAAAGACATCTAAAGAACGCACAACTCCAATACTATATCCCCCCCTTTTACCGCCAGTTTCGATTGCTAATCCAGGAGGTTCATATACCTTTGATCATACTTCTATTGCAATACATCTAATTTCATTGATAAGAATGAGCTGTTCCCCACATTCAATTCCTCCCGTTTGCTAGATCAGATTTTTATGTATATTTGTATTCCACATTAGTTCTCTAAAACAAGTGGTGGTTAGTTTACTAAAACACGAACAGGAAATCCAAATAAATGATAGAATTTAGAAGGATAAATAACTAATGATACGGAGCGTTAAGGAATGATTGGAAATTTTTCTTATATTATAGTATTAATTTTCTTTGTTAGCGGCACCATTTTCACTGGATTTATTTTTGAATCAAATTTCTTAATTATGAACGCGTGTGGTTACGTTGCTTTCCTTTTTGTGTTGTTTAATAAGACTCCGCTTATAATGACAAAGGCGCATTTTTTGATTATTAGTATAGCTTTATGTTATTGGGTTTCAGTTCTATACGCCGTTGATACTGAGGCAGCCATAATAGAAGCATCCAGAATTTCGAGTGTAGTACCGCTATCTTTCATGTTATCACTCATATCTCAAGAGCAGTTTGTAAAGCTTCTTTATCGATTACCTTGGGTTGGGAGCTTTTTGGTACTCGTTGGCCTCGTCTTCCATTTGCAGCGTGAAGGCAGATTGGAATCATTACTTCAATATGCCAATGCATTGGCAATTTTACTTTTAGTATGTATACTTATTAGCATTTTGGCGATTGCAATGAAGAAGTCAAAACAGCATGTATTCCTTATGACAATCAATGTCGTTGGACTGTTAATGACATTCTCTCGATCAGTATGGGTATTATGGCTCGTCTCGGTAATCATGATGCTTATTGTTATTCCTGTCACTCGAAAGAAAAAGATACTGATAAGTCTCTCGTCAGCACATCTTCTAGGATTAATGATTGCAATGCTAGTAAAACAGGATATTTGGTTTTTTCTCAATCGTGTTTCAAGTATACAAGCGAAAACATCGGAGTTTCAAATTCGATTCGTTTATTGGAAAGACAGCATTCGAATGTTTATGGATTATGCTTTTGGGGGAACAGGCGGAGGAGGGTGGGCATTGCTGCAGCAAGCCTATCAGTCACAAAGATATTATGTAAAATTTATACATAACCATTATATTCAGGTTTTTCTAGATGTTGGGCTACCTGGTGGTCTAGCTTTTTTAGCGTTCATTGTATTCTTTTACAAGAATGCTCTTGTTCAATTGAAAACGAGTGAGATAATCGACAAGCCTTTGCAAAAGGGAATTGTCATAATGGTTACGATAATGCTGCTGCATGCGGGGTTCGATTTTGACTTAACTTATCCTTATCTCAATATGTTGTTAATAGGTTTGATTTTACTGATACCTCAGCAAACAATTGAAATAAAATGGATTAAAATAAAATACATAGTTGCTGTCCCAACAGTGATTATACTCTTGTCTTTTTTTACGTGGATAGGTGTTGGTTATCAGCTGAAGGAAAAAGGCATGGAAGCAATTAAGCAAAGGGATTGGAATCATGCGGAAAAACTGCTTGAGCAGGCGGGAAGAGCTGTCCCGTGGTCAAACACAATCATATACGAAAAGGCAAAGCTATACATACGAATGGGCAATGAGACTGGTGATACTCGTTATTATGAAAAGGCAGAATCAGAGCTTATGAGGGCGATACAGATGGTTCCTCCAAAAGAACTATATACAGATTTATTTAAAGATTTACAGTAAGATAGATAAACATTTCATAACAGCCTAGATTTCGACAATATTTTTTGATAAAATTAATAGGTTATGTTAAAAAATTCTATTTTAGGGGCGGTTAAGTGAACAGTTCATTCCGTAAAAAGGTTAGTTTGTCTTTGGTTTCTTTAATACTATTATCTATGCTGGCACCGGTACTTTCTTATGCAGCGGCTTACATGGTTTTTCATTACGATGAACGTACAGGGGAGTTATCTGGGGGGATATACACTGCAGACCCTGATAATATCAAAGTAGAGAGAATCGATGAATCGGGTGCTGTCGAATCTATGGACGGAAAAGTATCAGAATTCTCTAATACATTGTACGATGATAATAATATCCCTTACGAGTGGGTACATTTCAGCAAATATGTTGGCTCGGATACGACCAAAGAACTTAGAATTACAGAAGGGATTGACGGTACGGTTTTTAATGCAAGTAGAAATGAGTATAACTACTATGTATATACGGATAAGCCTGTAGATTTAGATACTTATCGGATGAAAGGGGAAGAAGGCTTTTCTGGAAAGAAGGAGAATACGTTTTTGGTGAGTAACGATAAGTTGTTCACTTTTACTCCAGAAGAATCGGGATATGATTCTATTGTTATTTCACTTCCAAATAGCAGAATGGATAGCAATAGGATAAGTTATAATCCTTTGAATACAACGGCAAATGATTTTTCATTGACTGACATTAGCGTCAATCAAAGCGTTTATGCTGAAGCGCTATATCCTTTTAACAACTATTATTATTATGACGGCTTACCTGTATTAAACAATATGTTCGGACTTCAGTTTGCTGAACCACTTGTTAAAGGTAAAACATACGAGTTAAAGCTTTCTAGTTTAAGTGCTGGAGATGAAATTCAGATTGCGAGTGCTGGGAGAGAATACTATGCAAGCATAGCTTATGGGGAGCATGTAAGTTATACGAGTAGTGAGACTGGTGAGGTCCACCATTATATAAACCGAAAAAACATTGCTAAATTCAACAATATTACCTTTGCCTCAGCCATTGTATCCCCACCTTCCCCTCCTTCAGATGGAATTGGCGGCGTGATACCTGATCCGAACCAAGGAAAACAAGTAGTGGATGTGGATAGTTTGAAGGGGAGCAAGGACGGTATTGTTGCTATTACCGTGTCTAAAGACAAACCTCAGGTTTTGCTTCCAATTAAAGCAGCAGAGGTACTTGGAGAAAATAAGCTTCGTCTAACCAGTGATAACATTTCTGTAGAGATTCCAGCAAAGGTTCTTGATAAGCTTCAACAGCTGCTTCCGGCAGACCAGCTTGAAGGGGCTCAAATTGAATTTGATATTAGTATTGTGGCAGAAGCTTCAGCTTCCGTTTTACTGAATAAAGCAAAAGATCAGACATCAGCAAGCCTTACCAGAGCAGGAGATGTATTTGACTTCTCCCTGTCGGTTATCACCAAAGACGGAAAGAAAACACCGATGAGTACGTTTGACAATCCCATTAAAGTGAATTTTAAAATCAATGAAAATGCAAATAAACAATTGTTAGGCGTTTATTATATTTCTGTTGATGGTAATCTGGAATATGTTGGCGGCAAAGTGAACGGGGCAGAAATTCAAGCGGATCTCACTCATTTCAGCCAATATGCCGTTCTTGAATATTCGAAATCTTACGAAGATGTGGCCGATGATTATTGGGCATCGGACATTATTAAGGTGATGTCTGCCAAACATATTATTGAAGGTGTAGACGGTAATAATTATGCGCCGCAAGCAAATGTTACACGCGCTGAGTTTGCATCTATGCTTGTAAGAGCACTTGGTCTTAAAGCTAGTGGACCAGCAGCTTTTAAAGATGTGAGTGCTAGTGCATGGTATGCTGAATCAGTAGCAGCAGCCAGTCAAGCAGGACTTAGCCAAGGTGTTTCGCCAAGCAATTTTTCTCCCAATGTGAAAATAACGAGAGAAGAGATGGCTGTGTTGTTAGTGCGTGCTTATGAATTGAGAACTAATACAAAGCTAGGTGAGGCAGCTAATTCCACATTTATTGATCGTAGCGAGGCTTCAAAATGGGCGCTGCCTTCCATTGATGCGGCTCAAGAAGCTGGAATCATTCGAGGACGTACCGAGAATGAATTTGTACCTCAAGCGCAACTGACTCGTGCTGAGAGTGCTAAAGCGATTTATAACTTGTTTGTGAATTAACAAAACGTCAAACGAAGTAGAAATGCTTGATACTGAACTGCACCCCGTCAAGTAGACAGTACAAATATAAATAATTAGGCGGCCTTAGTCCTGTTTTCCATTGGACTGAGGCCGTTTAGTTTTGCTTGTAATCGTTCGTTGTTGTAAAAGTGAATGTAAGCCTCGATGTCCCTCTAAAGTTCCTCAAAAGTGTGGTATGTGTTTAAATAATACTTCTCGCATTTTAGTGTCCCCCAGAAAGATTCCATTGGACCGTTATCAATGCATCGCCCAACACGGGACATACTCTGGGTTATTTTGTTGTCATCCAAGTGCTCCTTAAAGGCCAAGGAGGTTTATTGGTAGCCTCGGACGCTAGAAGCATGGGGGATGCTTCTTGGGCTGCTTGCAGGGCCAGTTTCAACGTTTGGAATACAAGTGGATTGTTATTAGAACCCCCTAATACATAGGCGACGATGGATTTATCATGAAGATCACGAAATAGATACCACTCTTGCAATAGCGATCGAATGCGGCATAGTCGATGTAGCCACGGTCAAACACATAAGTGACTTCAGGGGTTTCAGAGACTCAATTTGAATGGAACGAGGAGCCTGGTGGAACCGTTTGGACATTAAGTAAGATTAATGATGATTCCCTACGTGTACAAATTATGTCTTTTGTAGATTTACGTAACAAGAAAAAGCAAGTTATTGAACTTGATGAAACTGGTTCTATTCTGGAATTTACAAGGGCAGTAGTTCAAACACTTGAATTATTGTTAAAGAAACATGGACGGAAAGGTTACCAAGAAAAATGGATTAATTACGACTTCTCTATGGATAAATACTTGAAGCTAAAAGGTTTCACATCGAAAAAGGATTACGCTAACTGAGAACGATAGTTGAATAACGTATTGATGAGCAGGTGCTGAGTTGGCCTGCTCATCTTATTAAGATAACGGGCAGATTAGTTCAGCTAACTTATAATTTGTTTTCAAATGGAAAGCCTACCTTTAGATAAAGGGAGGGCTAAAAAATGAAACAAATATTAACCGCCACTATTATCGTTTTGATACTTTTAATACCAAATCAGGTAGTAGCAAAAACCATGGGAGCCAGTGTTGAAGTTAAGCATAATGAAATTTATGATGCCTTTTTAGTTTTATTAGACCCTTATGCGGGAAAAGCGATTAATAATAAATATCCAAATCGTAATTATGGGTTATGGAATGCGGAAATTTTAGAGATAAAGCGATCTGATGGATCACAATTTCATTTTAATGTGAAAGTTAAGTATGATACTTATACAGGTCCACATAATCCACCTGAGGGTCCTGTTACTCTGACCTTTGATCTAAGTTCAGGGAGGGTCACTGTTACCGAAATAAAAGGGTAAATGTACCTGTCGGGTTTAAGCTAACGGGAAACGATACTTGAATACCACACATTGATGAGCAGGCACTGAGGTTGCCTGCTCATTTTATTAAGTTAAAGGATAGGCTTGCGGAAATTTGTCTTGAGTAGCCCAGATTCCTACATAAAAATCTCCAGCATGGAAATGTTAACCAGAGAGGTGATTGTGTATGAATATGAAAAAATTGCTAATTTTTCTAGTGGTGTTTGCTGGAATATTTTCCTCGCTACCATTAGTAATGGCTTATGACGATTCAGATGCTTCAGTAAAATTTGTACAAGCTATTGTAAGAAAGGAAAATGCTCTAGCTCAAAAGTACCTTGCGAAAGGAGTCACAATACCAGAGATTAGTGAAAATTCCCTAATAAAGAGTTATCAATTGGTCACATCTCCGACTGAAAATATAAAGGTCTTTTTGGGGCATTTTTGGGATGAAGTGTTGGGTGGTGAACGACTCGCACTAATTTGGGAACTAACGGTCGAAGATAATAAAATCACAAAAATAAGAACTCTGTTTGATGGTGCAAACCCATTAATGGACGAAGTGAGGCTTCTCAAAGATTATCATAATTTGTATCAAAGAAAAGTGCTTGTACCAACAGAATATCCGTTTGAAATTACCCATTTTGATGGACATATTGAGTATGAACATGAGCGGTTGGTACTATTATATCGAAACGAGTCTATAAAGGGTTTCCTTCAGATTCAAATCAAACCTGTAACTTGGGGGTTGGAGAGGTACAAAGGGACAAACGGCCAATTTCATACACTGAAAGATGGAACAAAAATTCTATATAGAACAAAGTTCGACTTAGGTTATGAAATAAGATTTCAAAAAGAAGGAATGCACTACACTGTGGCAATCGGTAATAAGAAATATTTAAAGAAAAAATTTACAGTTAACGATTTAATTAAAATTGCGGAATCCATGAAATGAAGTGATTAAACTAACAGGTACATTAGTTCAGTGAGCTATGCAGCAGTACTATATTTCTAACATGAGAATGCACTGAGAAAAAATTCTGTATATAAAGGGGGGCGATCCCCCTCGCCTCCACCAATACCATGAAGAAACCCGACCTCGTGAGGTCGGGTTTTTTGATTTTTTAGTTATGTTAAGAGCACGTCTTTTATTAAACTAACCGGTAGAATAACACAATGGGACTAGGGACCACAGTTGCAATAAAGGACAGAAATGCTCGATTAACGAACCAAAGGCCATCAAGTGGGAGACCTTGTACTGCGTCATCTGGCCCGGTTATAGTCCGGTTCAGTTGGCGTTTTCGATTTTGTCGTGTGGTTCGCCGGAGATGAATTCATCGTACTGGCATGTGATTGTTCCGAGGCTAGCAGTCTCATCACGATCCTGCTTCGGCTTGAATCGGATGTAGAAAGATGCTATGCCGAATACGTAAAAAAAGGTCGACCATCGCGTGGTCGACCTCTAATTATTCTATTGTGCGGTCAGGATTTGTGGACCTTCAGCCGTGATGGCGATCGTATGCTCGTATTGGGCGGCGAGCTTGCGGTCCAGCGTCCGTGCGGTCCAGTTGTCCGAATCGATTGTCATGTGGTAGGTGCCTTCGGTGATCATTGGCTCGATCGTGAACACCATGCCTTCCTTGATGCGGAGGCCTTTGCCGGGCTTGCCGACATGCATATAGTTCGGCTCCTCGTGCAGATCCCGGCCGATGCCATGCGCGAGAAGGTCGCGCACGACGCCGAAGCCGTTCGATTCGGCATGCCGCTGGATGGCGCTCGTCACGTCGCCGAGCCGATTGCCGGGCTGCGCCTGCGAGATGCCGATGTCAAGGCATTCCTTCGTGACACGCATCAGCTTCTCGGCCGTCGGCGAGATGTTCCCGACTGCATAGCTCCAGGCCGAATCGCCGAGCCAGCCGTCGAGCTCTGCGACCGTGTCGATCGTCACGATATCGCCCTCCTCAAGAGGCTTATCGCTAGGGAAGCCATGCGCGATCACGTCGTTGACGGATGCACAGGTCGCATATTGATAGCCCTTGTAGCCCTTTGTGTAGGGCTTGGCGCCATGCTTCAAGATAATGTCCTCGAAGATGCGCTCAATCTCGTTTGTTGTGATTCCCGGTTTGATGAGCGAGGCGATCGTGCGATGGCATTCGGCCACCACTTGGCATGCCTTGCGGATGGCCTCGATTTCATGTTTGCTTTTTAATATGACCATGTTCGTATCAGGACTCCTTCGTAATAGCTTGCATCGCTAGCTTGGCGATTCGATCGACGTCCAGCTCGGAAGTGCCCGCATAGTAGTGCAGTCCACAGCAGCCGACCAGCACGGCAAGCATATGGTCGACGCTGTCGTCTTCACGCTGGGCGATCGATTGGAGCGGAACATACAGCCGTTCCATGAATCGTCTCTTTGTGGGGTGCTGATCCTTCGCGGGCAAACCTGTATAATGTTCCGCCGCCATTTTGTAGACAAGATATGCGCGGGCGTCCGACTGCCACAGCCGGAGCAGTGCCTTGCAATAAGTCAACAGCTGCCTATTATCCGGGCTGTCGACACAGGTGTTTGCCCATTCTGTCAGGGCTTGCTCGCATCGCTCGAAGCCGCTGCCCAACACATCTTCTATTAATAAATGCCGGTTGGGGTAATAATGGTATACCGTGCCGTAACCGAGCTCGGCTTCGCGGGCGACGTCGCGAATATCAAAGCTGCCACCCGTGTGGAAGTAGGTGCGCGCGGCGGCGTCCAGGATTTGTTCCTTGCGCTGCATGCGGATGAGCTCGTTTTGTTCTTTGGTGCGGGGGCACATGGGTGTGTGAACCTCCTTGTATAGACCTGCAAATTTGTCGATATAAACATAGTAACGCAATGGGCACTTATTCGCAACATTTTTATATTCATAACGTCCATATACTTACAGTTAAAAAAATTCGGTTTTTTGATTTTTTAGTCATGTTAACGGCAAGTCTTTTATTAAACTAATGGGAACGTTAGTGCAACAAAAGAGATTTACAAGCCGTATACTTAGTGAGTCAGCGAAATGAGATTAAGAGGAAAGAATAAAATATTTCACTAAAGAATTGTACGAAGAAATGCAGATAAGAGGATATATGGAGTATTGTACAAGGATAAGGTGTGATGCGGATGACTGATTTTGCAATGATTAAAAAGCTGTTTCATATTACGAAACGAAATGGGTTTAGTCATGGCGAGATACAAACGATTAACAATAATTTTGGTGAATTGCCTCAGGTGTTAATTGATTATTATTTGGAACTCGGTAAAGACGAGCGGCTGAATCATACGCAAGATCATTTGATCAAACCCGAGCAACTTCAATACTTCAAACATAGCGAATATTTAATTTTTTATTGCGAGAATCAACGTGTCTGTGTTTGGGGAATCCATAAGAACGATTTATTCAAGTCCAATCCCCCTGTTTATATGAGTTACGATGAAAAGGTATGGGAAAAGGATTTTGAAACATTGACCGATTTTTTTCATGCTATGGCCTATTTGCAAAGCGTATTCGCTCTTGAATACGGCTGTGAATCGTTCTATTCTATTGAACAAACCGACTTGGATTTTATTCGTGAACATTTTAATAATAAAGGTATTTCCTTTCGGCATTGGATTGGCATCGAATTTTATGGGAATGACAATGACAGCATAATAACAGTGTTGAAAAATAACGATAGTTTTGATTTGATTTATGCTTCAAGCGACAAAGAACATTTTGATGAAATGGATCGGGTTCTCTCAAAACTGGCAGTAGAAAAATAATTTGTTGGGATTGTGATGAGGATATGGTTAAAGCAGTGGATCAAACCTCCTAAAACGAAAAAAGTAATCATTTTAGGAGGTTATAATAAATGAAATTCAATCCGATTGTCATTGATAACTGGAGTAGAAAACCCTATTTTGAGCATTATTTAAACAATGTCAGATGCACTTTTAGCATGACGGCAAATATCGACATTTCCCGGCTGCTGAAAGAACTTAAGAGTCGGGAGATTAAGCTGTATCCAGCACTAATCCACATGATAACTACGGTGGTAAACCGCCACGATGAATTTCGCACATGTTTTCATGCAGATGGGACTTTAGGTTATTGGGATCGTTTATCTCCTAGTTTTACAATTTTCCATGATGGTGATAAGACTTTTTCAAGCATATGGACTTTGTACAGTGAAGATTTTAATGATTTCTACAGTCGTTATCTTGATGATATGAAAAAGTATGGAAGTGTTAAACAATTTGCCGCTAAAACAAACGAACCACCGGGCACTTTCCCTATTTCCAGCATTCCTTGGGTCAGTTTCACTGGATTTAACCTGAACATCTATAATGAGGGAACCTATTTACTACCCATCTTTACAATGGGGAAATATTTTCAGTTTGACGAAAAAATACTGTTGCCATTATCAGGACAATTCCACCATGCCGTTTGTGACGGTTACCATGCCGGGATACTGTATAATGAGCTGCAATTACGTGCAGATGCTTGTACGGAATGGTTGCCAAACTATACCGCATTCAGCTAATGGGTAACTATAGCTTATTTTTTTACTTGCAAGTGGTGGTGGAAATATTCTGTATAAGAGGTATCCAGTGCCGGTAGCCTTTCCGGTCAGTTGTGCGGTTGTGAAGCTCTTGTTTTTGGAGCGGCGCATTAAAATCGTTGGGGTAATCGTAACCGACTACAGCGAGCTAAAAGCCCATTAGGTAAAATTTACCTAATGGGCTTTTTAGGGTTCGAATTTTTAATAATAAAAAATAGTGTTTTATGTAATTTTTTGCTGCGGCAATATATGTTTTTACAACTTCATCTGCTAACATAAGAGAAACATAACGAGAGAGTACATAAAGCACGGGGGCTAACATCTATGAGCTACAATTTATATTTATCAGCATTGCTGATGGCGGCTACCTGCTGCTCGCTAATGCTGTGTTATCTCTCTTGGAAAAGAAGAGAGCTGCCTATTGCAATTAGTTATGGGCTAGGCATGTTGACGGGTTCATTGTACACTTTCGGATATGCTTTTGAAATTGTTAGCACCGATTTAGAGCATATACGCTTCTGGCTTCGAATTGAATATCTAGGCATCCCATTCGGCACTATTCTATGGATTATAATGGTGCTGCAATATACGGGAAGGCAAGCGCTCGTTCGAAAATGGGTAGTAGCGCTGCTGATGATTGTTCCTTCCATTACCTTTGTAGCTCATTATACGAACGATTGGCATCATTTATTTTATAAAAGCATGACTTTGAATTACTCAGAGGGCTTTCCGCTGGTAACGACGGAGAAAGGACCTTTATACAAGCTGCATGTCTACTATTCGTATTCCTTCTTTGTAGTAGGCATGGGATTAATGGTTGAAATGTTTCTAAAAGCGACATCTCGCATGAAGAAACAAATCGCTTTTATGATCATTGGATCATGGGGGCCTTTTGGATTTACGCTTATTTATTTAAGCAATGTCATTTATATGCCAATTGATATCTCCCCATTTGGTTTTATTTTCTCAGGAATCTTCTACATGTGGGGGATTTATCAATTTAACATGCTTAGACTAGCGCCCTTAGCGCTGCAAAAGGTGTTCGCATCCATGCAGGATGCGGTAATTATTTTTGATTTGGAAAATACGCTAACTAGCTTTAACCAATCCAGCAAGCAGGTTATTAAAGGGATAAATAATAAGTGGATCGGGTTGCCGGCAACGCAAGTCTTTTTGCAATATCCATTGCTGTTGGAGAAAATCATGCAAGGGCCTTCTTTGAACAGCAAGGTTCAAATTTCGGGTCAAGCGGATGAACCCTATTATAATGTGCATATGTCCTTGATTAGTGATAAGAACCAGAAGCCTGCCGGCAAAATGTTTTTGTTAAGCGATGTTACGGAAATGGTGCGTTCAGAGGAGCGGCTGCTTGATAATGCCCGTCAGCTAAGCGAGCTAAACATGTTCAAGGATCGAATGTTTAACGTAGTCGCTCATGATATTCGTGATCCGCTGGCGGTGCTCATCAATTTGATGGAGCTCATGGAGGACGAGTTGCAAGGCTACGGCGGAGAGCATGAGGAAATCGTCCATGAAATGGGACAGCAAATTGAAAATACTTTTGCACTGGTAGAGAGCTTGCTGGAATGGTTCCGAAGCCAACGCGAAGGCATGGTATTTAACCCAGTGGAGAGAGACATAAACCATACCGTACAGGTCTGCATCCGGTTATTGGCGGTTCGCTGCGAGAGTAAAAAAATCCAATTGATATCGGAAATACCGAAGGATACGTTTGTGCTAGCCGACAAAGAAATGCTGGATTTGATCGTCCGAAATTTATTGTCCAATGCCGTTAAATTTACCAACATCGGCGGCACGATCCGGTTAAAAGCAGAACATCAAGCCGATAAACTAATTATTTCTGTAAGTGATTCTGGAGACGGCATATCGCCACAACAGGCCAGCTCACTGCTACTAGAAGGTTATCCGGTGTCATCAACAGGAACAGCAGGAGAACGGGGCGTCGGTTTGGGACTTACGTTATGCAGGGAATTTGTTCGTTTAAATGGTGGAGACATTTGGTTCGATAGTTCTGAGCAAGGAAGTACCTTCTACTTCTCCGTTCCTACGCCATCTGCACATGCATTCAGACGAAGCAGCTTGGAGGCGAGCGCAGGTTGAAGGTTATCCTTATTGATGACGAGAAGGCGATGCATTTAATTATGAAACGGATGCTTGCAAAGACATCTGTGGAAGTGGAAATTACAGGCAGCTTCACGGAGACAGAAACAGCATTTTCTTACCTGATGAATCATGATGTAGACTTGGTGTTTCTGGATATAAGCATGCCGAGGGAAACTGGGCTCGAGCTTGCCGAACGATTAAGAGAGGTCGGAAGAGAGATAAAGATCGTGTTCCTGACCTCCCACAAAGAATATGCTTTGCCTGCCTTTGATGTTTATGCCTTCGACTACATCGTAAAGCCGGTTGTGCTGGAAAGACTTAAAAAAACGCTGCAAAGAGCGTTTGCTGAGTTGCGTAAAGAGCACTTGCGACAAGGGGAGTGGGCGGCGCCTTTAAATGAGACGAGGTTTAACTGCTTAGGTGTTATAGATATTCAAAGCACGCAGGGTATAAGGGCGAAATGGAAATCAAGCAAAAGCGCGGAACTGTTTGGCTATTTGCTTATGCATAAAGGAAGGCTGATATCCAGAGCAAGACTGATCGAAGAGCTGTTTGGCGACATGCCACAAAAGAATGCTGAGGTTTACTTGAATACGACCGTCTATCAGCTGCGGAAGGTATTAGATCCATTTGGCCTGAGAGAGAATTTGCATTCTGACAGCAACCACTACGCCCTTAGTCTGAGTGAGGTGAGTGTAGACCTTGTAAGCTTTGAAGAAGGCTGTAGAAAAATGTCAGTCGTGGATGAGACGAATCTGGAAGAGGCGATTGCACTAGAGCAGTTGTACGCAGGGGACTTATTTGGGGATCACACTTTTGCATGGGCTTGGAACGAGATTGAGCGTCTTTCGTTGCTGTACACCTCCTTTACCCAGCGATTATGCATGGCTTTGTTAAATAAGAGCGAGACGAATGCTGCTATTAGGTTGTTAATGAAGCTCGTGTCGCGCAATGAACTAGACGAACAATCCTTTTTGCTGCTTATGAAAGCTTTGGCTTTGCAAGAGAACAAGGAAGCGTTGACCCGGCAATATAGGCAATACGAAGACACGCTGCATAGAGAGATCGGTATAAAACCCTCCCGCGAGGTTGCTGATTTATATTTCAGTCTGCTGTCCGAGCTGGATAAATAAGAATGAGTAGATATGAAAGGCTCCTAAAATAATAGGGGCTTTTTTTGCTTTTGTCGAAGTTTGTCATTTTGCCGTCATTGGGCTTGGATATAATGGATCTAACTATAGAGATGAGGAGATAAGTTAACATGAAACGATTTTCAATACGCAATTTATTTTTAGTTTCGGTTTTAATTCTGAGTCTGTTAAGCGGATGTGTGATCAAAACAAGCCAAGTCACCATTAATTTTAACTCGGAAAGGTTAAGTGAGGCAGAGTATGCATACATCAGATATTCGAATGGCGATGTCGTTCAGGCACCCAACCTATTGCCGAACCAAAACGACGTTACTGTTGCTACGAATAGCACGCAATCCATTGTAGGTGGATACGTAAGCGACGGTGTGGTGAGCTGGGTTCCAAACATGAGTTATGGCGGAGGAGGTTATGTTACTGTTAGTGGTATTTCGGCAAGTAAACCCAAGCTTCCCGTAGGCTATGTCAAGTTAAATAATTCACCAGTAGTTGTTCAGAGTCAACCCGAGTATATAAGCGTAACCTTTGCTGTTTATGATACCGATGGCAAGCCTGTGGATGATCGCACGGAAATTTTTGCATATTCCGCAGATACAGCTTTAACCTTCTATAACATAGACCCAAGCGACCAGAATAATGGTAATTTTTATACGAGGACGAATACGGTAGACGAGGGTTACTCGTGGTACACCGTTAACGGATTGGTCACTTTCCAAATTAAATCGGGCATTAGTGAAATTTATAATGCACCTCTTTCTTTATATTCAGGTTCTCAATTCATAACGAATGATCCTTTTCACAAAAAATCTACACCTGTGGCAGCAATCAATGTAGGCAGCGCAGGGGATGCTTCTTCCTTACTTATTGGCGATACTTTGGCTATGCACGCGGATATATTGCCAGTAGACGCCTCTTACAAAAAGGTGAAATGGTCAGTTGAGAACGGAACAGGCTCAGCGACAATCAGCACTAGCGGTGTATTGGCGGGTATTTCGGCAGGTACGGTTACCGTTAAAGCTACGGCTATTGACGGCAACACCGTTTATGGAACAACAACGATTAAAATCCATGGACCTGTCATACCTGTTCAAAAAATATCTGTAACAGCGGAAGATGAGGTTTCTACAATCGAATCAGGCAAGACACTTCAAATGTATGCTGTTGTAGCCCCAAGCGATGCAACATACCGAGAGGTTGCTTGGTCTGTTATTGATGGGACGGGTACAGCTGTTATTGACGAAGAAACGGGTGAGCTTACTGCAGGCAATCCAGGTACAGTAACGGTTCAAGCAACAGCTACCGATGAAAGTGAAGTTGTTGGCAGTACTATTGTTACGATAACAGCCGCCCAAGTCCCTGTATCCTCGATTACGTTAACAGGTGATTCCAGCGTGCTGGTTGGTCAGACGTTAACGGTTGACGCGACCGTTGCTCCTGCAAATGCAACGGACAAATCAATCGAGTGGTCTGTTGAAAACGGAACAGGCACAGCAACAATCAGCAAAAGCGGAGTATTGACGGGTGTTTCAGCAGGTACAGTTACCGTTAAAGCAACGGCTGCTGACGGCAGTGCCGTATTTGGAACCAAAACGATTGAAATTAATGAGCCTGCCATCCCTGTTCAAGTGATTTCCGTAA
>NZ_JBFTPT010000037.1:0-27081 GCF_056398625.1 Paenibacillus sp. 01T431 | reverse complement strand
GAGGCACAAAGGAGAATTGAAGAATATTTGCATTTCTATAATAACGAGCGACCGCAGAGAAAACTAAAAAAACTGACGCCTGTTGCTTACAGACGTCAGCTTTCTGCCTAGGTGTTTTTTGCAATGTCTACAAATAGGGGTCTTGACCATATGAGCATTGACCCTTTTTTGATCATGGCTATTGATCACTTATATGACGATACTGCGGTATGCGTACGATAACTGAAGTGCCAATCCCGGATTGACTATGAATTAATATCCCGTATTCGGATCCAAATAAGAGCTGTAATCTTTCTTGCACATTTTTAATGCCATAACCCGCACTTTCATGTTCAAGAATACGCTTAATCTTATAAGGTTCCATACCGACACCATTATCCTCCACAACAAATACAATATCTTCACCGTCGAGACTTGCCCGCAGGATGAGTTTACCTCGGCCCTCCCTCTTAAGATCGATGCCATGCATAATCGAGTTTTCAACAATCGGTTGCAAAATCAAATGGATCATTTCAAATTGAAACACCTTGTCGTCCACATCAAATTCTACGTCAAACCTTTTATTGTGCATTGCTAATTGAATATGTATGTACGCTTGGACGTTTGTCCATTCATCTTGAATCGAAATAATCTGCTTCCCTTTATTTAAAGTTGTTCTGTAATAACTAGATAGTTGATTTACCAAGTCACTAATTTCTTGGGCATCGATACGCAGCGCTTTTGAATTAATTAAAGATAAAGAATTGTATAGAAAATGGGGATTAATTTGAGCTTGTAGCGCTTTCAGTTCGGCAGACTTTTGCGTAATTTTTGTTTGATATACCTCTGAAATGAGCTGATTAATTTGTTTAAGCATAGAACCGAATCGATTGGTAAGCTGCCCGATTTCATCTTTGGAATTCGCTGATACAACAATAGTAAGATCACCGTCTTCCACCATCTTCATTTTGGTGTTTAATTTCTCGATTCCTTTTAACAGCGTTTCTGAGAACAAGAAGATAATAATACTTAGAAAAACCATGCAGATGAGTACAATGATGCCCGTTGCGCTTAAAATATTGCCAATGCCTGTTTTGTACTGATTGTCGGGAACCAAATAATGAAGTATCCAATCGGTTTGAGGAATATCTTTGTTTACAACTAAATAGGATTCGCCATCTAATTTTGCATTTGAAGTGCCTTTCCTTGAAAGTGATTGAAGTTGAACATCATCCATCTGCCCAGCATGCTCTGATAATACGGGCCGATTCTGTCTATCGGTAATGATGATGCCATTCCCTCCGTTCACTCTGCCAATGAAATCACCGAAGATTTTGTGGTAATCAAATCTAACATAAAGTACAGCGCTCACGGTCCTAAACTCGATATTGTAAATCACTCGTGTGGCAAACAATTCTCCATCTTCAAACCACCACTTGGTTGTATCACTGCCCTTTGTTTCTAGATACCAATCCTTCTCCTTAATTGCAGATGAAGGCGTCATGAAGTTTCCTATTTCAGATTGATGACTTTCGGAGTACAACATTATCTCATTCATATCCCTAACCATATACATCAAGTTAAAAAAAATAGGTTCAATTTTATCATTCAGCATCATTAATTGTGTGTACAAATCCAGATTCGGGTTACTCATCATCTCGATAACCGTAGGATGGAAAACAATCGATTTTATTGACACATCCTGCCTCTGAAGTCGGTAACTGATCTCTAAAGTGACTTTCTTCGCCTCGTTATCCGCACTTTGCAGAAACTGGCTCTCTAATGAAGATTTAGAGTTATGGTAGGCATATAAGCCCAGTACAATGGTTGGCAGGAAGATGACAATCACATAAGAAAGTAATAATTTCTGGCGCAGGCGGAGATTACGGATAAATTTGAGTAGAGTCACCTTCGCCCACCTACCTCACGATATTGAACTGGAGTCAAGCCATTATATTGCTTAAACATTAAATTAAAATAGGAAGTGTTCGTGAATCCAACTGTACTGGCAATATCAACAACTTTAATCGTTGTATCTCGCAGCAACTCCTTCGCTCGCTCCATACGAACGGCTGTAATATATTTGACTAGGTTTTGGCCTGTATTTTTTTTAAACAAAAAACTTAAATAACTTGGCGATAAAAAGACGCGATTGGCTAAATAGGCGACCCCAATATCACTTCCGTATTCCATCTGGATGAGAGTCTGTACATCTTCAATCACTTTGCGGCATTGATCATCTGTCGCCGTTTCGATTTGCAGCAAATGCTCCTGAAAAACGGATAAAATGACTTGCCTCAACTCAGCAATCGAATTGCATAGTGCGATTCGCTCAAAACCATTCTTTAATAAATTGCTGTTTCTTTTGCCTTGAGACTCTACTATTTTTTTTAATATGTCTGTAAATAATAGCTTGGCATACATAGAACTAAAGCGCTTACAACTTTGCATGCTTGCAATGAGAAACTCTATTCGATGCTCAAGTGTATAATATTCCTTTTGTGCAATGGAAGTATAAATATCCTTCAGCATAAGCTCTAACGATTCGTCGTCTATATGGTCATGAAAGCTTTCATCTTCTTTGGAACAAACGACACTGCTTTCCATAAAAAAACGAAAATTCATTAACTCTTCCATTTGGGTAAACTCATCATGAAGTCCCTCTAGCTTCTCTACCGGACTACCAACAATAATAAAACTTCGCCGGTCGAAGCGAGTCTCCAGCCATTCTTTAATCCAATCCCCATAAGCCATAAGCTCTTGCAGGTTATCGCGGTTCTTTGAAGCTGGATCAATAGCGACTAGCATGATGCTTTGATACTCATTCAAATTTAAAAAAAGCATCTCATGTGTACAAATCGATTGTAGAAAATCGAACGCTTCTGTATGATGTTGATCAAAAAAACGATTTTGCAATCCAATCATAATCATATACATTCGCTTATTTACCAGATGATTTAGGCTTGCAAAAGCTGCCCGTTCCTCGTAATGAACGTCACTCTCACGACCCTGAAAGAGATCAAACAGGAGCTTCTCTTTCTCATACGCCACTCCTTTATGAAAGCCTTTAACGAGCAGATCCTCTTTCTCTCTCTGAAGCCGTTCGTCTTCAAGTATAGCGATGATGAAATGGAACACTTTTAGGAATTCCTTCACATCAATCGGCTTCAACATATAATGAACCGTTCCAAGCTGAATCGCTTTTTGTGCATATTCAAATTCCCCATATGCACTGTAAATAAGTACTTTAAGGTTCGGAACGACTGCTTTTGCCTGCTTAATTAACTCTAGACCGTCCATGAATGGCATGCGAATATCTGTGAATAACAGATCTACATGATGGCCCTTTATATATTCCAGTGYCACTTCCCCATCATTGGCCTGAGCAACAGAAAATGGTAGAGCATGCTTATGAATAAGCCATTCAATGGCTTCGATTTCAGCTTGTTGATCATCGACGACTAATATATGATACATATTTTCCTCCCTGTCTGTTCAAACGATCGCTATTCACTCACCACTTGAGGATACTCTCTACAATCCAAAGCATAGCACACAGGACATTCCCATTCATACCATTGTATTAAATCACATTCTTAAATTCTTACTTCCAAATGAATTCTGTTAGGTTTCGCAAAAATCTGTTATTTCGATGAAAATGACATTTATACTACAATGATAAAAGTATCGAGAAACAAACTATCTATTTGGGAGGTCTTTGTATGAAGAGAACATGGTTTGTCTCCGCTATCGCTATACTCGCCTTCACGATCCTATTTACAGGCTGCGGTAAGAACAGTACGGAGAATAGCAGCACAAAGGGAAATGCAACTGCGAAGAATACAACCGATACGAAAGAAACAAAGGATCCAGAACCGGTAAAGAAAGTGAAAGTCAGATTATCGTATTGGAACAAAGAAGACAGTGTAAAGACACTACTGCAATTATTCAAAGATAAACTTCCCGATGTAGATGTGGAGTATCAGTTCATCGATAACAAGACTTACGCAGATGTCATCAAAACACAACTTGCAGCAGGCGAAGGTCCTGACATTATCGGTGGAATAATTGATGCTAATACTGTCAAAACAGGTTACTTCGAAGATTTAACAGAACGCTACGCTAGCAAGTATTATGAAACCGGCACGTCCACTGTAACATTTGATAATAAACTGTATGGGTTGCCGCAAGCGAGTTGGTTCAACGGGGTTTTCTATAACGTTGAACTATTCACCAAATATAACTTGGAAGTACCAACAACGCTTGATGAGTACTTCCAAGTAGCGGATGTGCTGAAGAAGAATGGCATCAAACCCCAAGCGATCGGTCTAAAGAATCCTAACGTCGCAGGCCAGTCCTTCCTCGGTTTGGCATTAAATGATTTTATCGGCACAGAGGAAGGGAAAAAATGGAATAACGATTTTGGTAAAGGAACCGCGAAAATAGCCGATGCGCTGGAGCCTGCTTTGACAACATGGACTGAATACTTGAAACGCGGTATCTTCACCAAAGATATGCTTGGGCTTGAAGAAGAACAAGCCATAGACGAGTTTACAAGCGGCAAGGCAGCTATGTTCCAAGCAGGGCCTTGGTACATGGAAACCTTTAAGCAAAAAGCGCCAAACATGAAGATTGATATGTTCCCGAACCTGGGCACGAAAGGCGGCCCGGGTTGGATGGTAGGCGGTCCCGGAGTATCGTTTGGTTTGAATGCGAAGTCCGAAGTCAAAGATGCGGCGTACAAGGTGCTTGATCTGTTATCCACACCAGAAGGCCAGTATGCTTACTGGGCCGATAATAAAGGCGGTTCATCTTTCTTGAAAGGCGTTACTTTTGATATGCCAGCTGAGTATAACGGTGCTCAAGAAGCTTTCAAGGCGGGCAATGTCATGTTCCCTGTTAATAATTGGGGCGTTGCTTTTGCTGCTTTCACAGATCTGGGAAAAGGTATTCAAGAACTCATAGCTGGTATCAAAACGCCTCATCAAGTACTAGAAGCGGTAGATAAGAAAGCAACTGAACTGCTGGAGAAATCTAAGTAGGCCGAATATAAAATACAAGGGGCAAAGCGATTTGCCTCTTGTACATCCTAAATGCTAAAGGTTGTTGCACATGAACAAACCAAACATTTTCAAACGAGAGATCAATTATGTTCTGCTTCTGCTTCCCGCCTTACTTATTTATTGTGCCTTTTTCATATTTCCGACGATAAAGACCGCTTTATACAGCTTTACAAACTGGTCGGATGTGCATCCGGTTGCTGTCAAATTTGTTGGTCTAGACAATTATATTGCTTTATTTAAAGATTCAATCTATTTGACAGGTATAAGAAACACTTTAATCTATGCGGTACTTGCGATGCTTGGACAGAATATACTAGCCATTCCATTAGCGGTGTTTCTTAATAAAAAATTAAAAACAAAAAATCTGCTGCGAGCTGCGTTCTTCCTTCCTGCGGTGTTCAGCGTATTGGTTATCGGTTTTCTCTGGAATTTTATGTACTCTCCCTCCGACTTTGGCTTGATTAATCAGCTTGTAGTCGCTCTTGGTTTTGAACGCATCAATTTTCTCGGAGATCCTCATCTTGCACTTTATTCGGTTATCCTTGTCTCCGTATGGCAGTGGGTTGGTTACACAATGGTTATTTATTTGGCCAACTTGCAGAGCATCTCAACAGATTATTACGAAGCGGCGAAGATTGACAGAGCGAGTGGGCTGCAAATGTTCCGCTATATCACACTTCCTCTACTGCTTCCGGCGATCACTTTCAACACGGTTATGGGGATGATAAACGGCATGAAAGTATTTGATATTGTTTATGCCTTGACTGGTGGTGGTCCGGGGTATTCTACGGAAACGATCGTATCACTCATGATCAAGAAAGGGCTCAGTGAAGGGTTCTATAGCTACGGAGCCGCATTCGGTATCGTCTTCGTTATCCTCGTAGGCATCATCACCTTTATTCACATTTCACTAATCAAGATGTGGGAGCGGCGGTAATCATGAATCGATATACTAAGGAAACTGCTGTCACGGAAATTCTTATGCTCGTCTTAGCGGTGATTTTTATGATCCCAGTTTACTACTTGATCATCACAACACTTAAGACGCCAGCTGATGCGGTCTCTCAACCGCTTGGCCTTCCAGTTAACATCACGTTCGACAATTACATTCGTGCCTTTAAGGCAATGAACTATTTTCATGTGTTAGGAAACAACCTTATCATTACGATTTCCTCTGTTGCGGGTATTGTAATCTTTTCTGCGATGGCTGCTTACAGCTTGATACGACGTACTAATCACTTCAATCGGATCGTATTCCTTTTATTCATGGTTGGGATGATGGTACCATACCAAATGGGGATCTTAGCACTTTATAAACAGGTAGCCCAGCTTGGGCTTATGAATACCTTCACGGGGATTATTCTAATAGAAATTTGTTACAGCCTTCCGTTCTCTATCTTTTTAATTAAAAGCTTTATCAGTTCTACCGTTCCATTTGAACTGGAAGAAGCGGCAAGAGTAGACGGCTGTGGGGTTTGGAGGACATTCTGGCAGATTGTGTTCCCGTTGCTTACGCCGGTAATTGCCACTGTAGCTATTTTGAATACACTTGCTGTGTGGAATGATTTCATGACGCCATTGTTGTTCTTGCAATCCCGTTCAAAGGGTGTATTGCTCTTAGAAGTATTCCGCAACATTGGGCAATTCTCGACCGACTGGACGAATTTCTTCCCGATGATGCTCCTGGCGGTTGCACCACTCATTCTGTTCTACATTTTCATGCAAAAATATATCATTAACGGCATCACGTCCGGCTCGTTAAAGGGATAGGAGTATAAAGCTTTGCATGAGAAAGCTTTGAAGCTGAATACTTCTATTCCTAGATAGTGCGCTTGAGACGAACTAAATTTCAAGAAAAAAAACTGAGTGGATCGTTTTCATCCACTCAGCTCTTAGCGTTATTTTACAATAATTTGTATAACATCACTTACCGTTGTTCCGCTTCCATTCATAAACTCACCGCGATATTGATAAATGCCAGGAGCTTTTCCCGAAATTTGTGTATTTGCCGATTGGGCATTTGGTGAGTGTGAAGATAAAGATTGCGTTTCAATAAGTTCGCCATTTTCATATAATCGATACTGTGCTGCGTTCGTGCCCCACCACATATTTGCAGTAATGGTATAGTTTCCATCTTGATCCCAGTTGTCACTGGATAACACAGGTTTGCCAGGATTCGCATCAGCCACGGTGACGGTATGTGGTTCACATGAAGTCGTTCCATACAAATTCGATAACTCACATGTATACACATAGGTTCCATTTGGCTTGCCTTGAATTGGAATAATGGAAGTTTGGGCAGCTGGCGAATCAACGGGCAATGACTTCGTTTGGATCAATTGGCCATTCTCGTACAACTTATACAGTGAGCCATTGGTTCCCCACCACATATTCATCGCAACGTCATAATTGCCATCATGTAAGCCTGTCGCAGCACCGCTATTATTCGAAAGTGTCGGTTTACCTGGCGCCTCATTCACAATCAGCTCCGGACTAACGGAATGCCGTTCGAATTTGACTGCATCAACCCTCGTATAGATCATATCGGCAGGAAGTGTTGGTGGGTCTACCGTTGTAGGAGTAACCCTGGTTAAACGAACATACTCGCTGCCGTCTCCTGTAAAGTCGAACGTTCCTAAATTAACCCAGCCCGATGAGCCAACTGTTGCATCGATATATGTGACCTCGGTACCTGACTGATGCTTCACTTCCACTTTGACATAATTATCGTTTGCCGTCGTATGGACGATCTTGTAGATGGAGACTGTATATTTCCCCTCTGGAAACTGGCCTTTCCACGTTGCTGAAGATCCTTGTACTGTAGAGTAACGGGACTTAACCCCAATTTTGTATCCGGCTAAGTTGCTTTGGCTCCAAGACCCTTCTGTCGTGTATAACCCCGTTGTATTTGTACTGTCGACGATAACCGTTAGGTCCTTGATCGCGATGGTCAAAGGCGGTGTTGTTAAGGTCACTCCGTCAATCGTTACAGTGGCCCATACCTCAATGTGATCTGTGTCTCCATCAAGATTTAGAAGGGACAACCTACCGCTGCTGTCTACTTCAGCCAAATCCGTACGATCAACGAAATACTGCACATTGGCCTGTGATAGATCACCGATCAAACCATTATCCAAATAGCCGGTTACGCTCAGTTGTGCGGTTTGAGTCATCTGCAGCTCGTTCCGATCGGACAGGATCACCGCAGACTCCAATTGCGGCATTCTGTTCGGGTCTACCCACATTATTGCATCGGCAACTACCCGTGACTTGTTGGCCTTATTGGTTAGTTCCACGTACCCGCTATCGCCTGCCGCAAAAGGATAATCACCTAGGTGCACCCAAGTACCATTCGTCGCTGTCTCATCAACGGTAACCAAATCAGAGCCCCCGCTATAATAAACGGTAAATGAGGCATTCGTTGCCCAGCTTTCACTCGCTGTGGTTATTTGCGGAAGCTTGTAATACACACTGTAAGTAACAGTATCCGGCAGCTCCGGCCGCCATATAATTTTGCTTGTCGCTGTGCCGGTCGTCGATTTGGCATACACATAGTTATCGTAGTAATAGTCGTTAGCCGTTGTATCCCTTATCCAGACCCCTTCTGTCTCCGCTTCGGTATTATCTACAATAATAGATGAACCCTCCTGCCAATCGGGTTGGACTGGAGTTTCGGATACCTTATCAGGCAGATAAAGTGTCCGTTTGCGGGTCTGTTTCCCGTCCGATTCTACGTAATAAGTGAAAGTTTGAGATAAATCGTTCGCCCGTATCGACCATTCCATCGGATATATCGTATCTGGAATGGTCGTATACGTAGCCCCGCCATCCAAGGAATAATGGATTGTCGCTGGTTTCGTCGTTTTTGCCTGTACATAAGCATCATAAACCGTCTCGTCGGGCTTCACGATCAGCATCCCTTTAACCGCATCGATTGGACTGTGGGTATCGAAGAAGTAGCTTGCATCCGATGTATCAGCAGTTCTAACCTGATGCAGCGGCACATCAATCTGGAGTCCCTCAACAATGATAGCGGTTATCCCTTTGCTTGAAACCGTAGCTTGAATAATTCCGCCACTCATAACTGCTTGTTCTGGTGTGCCATTATCGCGGATGATGGTTACGGTATAATCTTGTGACGGGTTGAACCCAATGATTTGCGCATTCAGTTCAATCGAAGTCTGAACTTCATCTGACGATGCGTTGCTTAGCCCGATATAGAATTTATCCCCGCTCTCTCCCGTTATCCAGTTCAATTGAGGATCGTTAGTCTGAATAATCCCCTTGGGCATCCAGAGCCAAACGTCGGAATTACCATAAAAATGACCTGGTTTATTGCCATAAAGGTGATATTTGAACCATAAAAAATTCGTTTCGAATACGGAAGGAAATGTAATACTCCCGTTCGATTTTAATGATTGTTCGCTGATCAAATAATCCATCGTTTGCCCGAGCTGCCCCGGAATATGGTGATAATAGATGGATGTAGCCCCGCTTGGGCCTTCCAGAGGAAAATCCGGTTCAAGTTGGCTAACGGCAAAGCCCTTATAGTAATAACCTGGATAGCTGGAATATCGACCAATTACCGAATTATGTGCGATATCCTGCAGCAGTTTATCACCTGTATAGAGCGACAATCGCAGCATGAATGGAGCTTCCTGAGCATTCATCCGATAATAGCCGGTTGTGCTTCCTGCTTCAAACGTCAACCCGTTCGGTGAAACAAGCCAACTATCCGCTTGTACGCCTCCTGCTACATCTTCTGGGAGCTTGCTCCTAGGATATTGGTATTTACCGCTTTCCGGCCAATGGAACGACTCCGCGTAATTATACGTCTCGGGCTGCGGAATCGTAACGGTACCTTCAGTAACTGGTCGAGCAACGAACATGGTGGCATACCGTTTGGCTTCCTTATAAGCGGCATTCAAGTATTTGGGATCCTGAGTTTCCTCGTAAAGCTCCAAAATCTCCATCCACAGCTTGCTATAATAATAAATGAATTCATTTTTACTCACATTAACGGATTCAGGAGTATCGATATGCTGCAGGATATAGCTGTCGGCTGCATCCTTGGCAGCCTGTAAATACTGCGCATCTCCCGTCATCCGATACATCATCAGGGGCTGAATGACAGGACCCCGGTCTTTCTGATCAGGATCGCGCACGAGGTACTCTTCCTGTGCCAGCGCCCCAATTCCTGCTGAAGTGCCCATCATCTGATTGACAGCGGCTACGCTTGAAACATCGAACGGCAGGGTGGCCATTTTCCATAACGAAGGCACGCCATATACTTTCTTCTGCGTCGGCGACCAACCGATGCCATTTCGCGATACGCCATACTGGACGGACGGCAATGCTCTCGTATCGTAAAGCTGGTCATCCCCAGTCAAATAATAAGCCCCCAAAAGAACGGCATTCGAGCTTGTTCGAACGCTATCCTCGTTTTCGATATCAATAAAGCCCTTGGCACGGCTCCACCACCCGCTGGGTGACGGGACATACTGAACAGAGTCGTCCCCTTGCGGCTCTATCTTAAGCATATCGATCATATTGAACATCGCGTCAGTAAGCGACTGATCTGATACATTTTCCCGGTATGCCGAATAACCGTACTCATTGCGAAGAATATCCGCGTAGGACTCATAAAGATTGCTTTTTTGTGCGATTAGCCCCATATGAAATTGATAGGTGTTTTCTGCGGTCATTTGCGAATAAGTCCCTAATTGAGGAGCATATAGGATTGGTTGACAAGGCTCATGCCAAGCCGTTGTTTCGTAACGCCTCCCGTCGGTTCAAATTCAACCGGAAGCTCTTCCGAAGGTACAAATACCCCATACGTCAATGGATTCCCCGCACTGTCGTTCTTCTCCACCAGACTCATCGGAGCGCTCAGCTCCCTAAGGCTTGTGGATTCCACCGTACCAACCATTTTTGCATGCGACCTAAATCCATTTAATACTTCATTGATGCCAGTGATTTGCTCTGTTGTGAAGGACTGATATCCAATCACATAATTGCCATCGCGGCGAGGCGTGAAGGTGAAGGAAACATCTGGTTTATCCCCTGCCATGGACCAGTTCACTTCAAAATCGTAATCACTGCCATGCATAGAATCGGTTAAAACCGCTGTGTGGCTGTCTGGAAAATGGATTCCGTCGAATGTAATCCAGCGTTTGTTCATCGTATCGTAGTAATTGGTTCGGCTCCCCGCATTCCCATCCAATAAAACCCATTGCTCCTCAAGTCTTTCCGACACATTATTTATTGGCATCCAGTTCCCTGTGTCCGTGTTCTTGTAGAACATGTCACGAACGATGGATTTGCCTCCATCCCATGCTGCCTCATAGAAGGTCGCCTTATAGTTTGCATTTTCAATGCTGCCTTTTTCTGTGTAACTGAGATTCGCTAATGTACGGCTCCGCAGCGCGGGCAACGGCGGAGCTTGCTGACGGATATTCCCTTCAAATTTGACTGCATCGGCCCGAGTAATAATCGTGCCCGTCGTAGGTTGCATTCGAGTCAGCCTGACAAATTCGGTATCATCACCACTAAAATAATACTCCCCCAAATCCACCCATCCGACCGATGGACCCGACGTAGGTCTAAGATCAATAAATAAAACATCCGTAATCCCGTTGTGAACAATCTCAATCTTTACATTACTGTCTGCTTTATCCGCCCAATCAAGCTTATAGAACGATATTTTCGCCGTTCCTGCCTCCAAGCGTGGATTCCAAGTGATGCTTCTACCTACCGCGTCCGTATATTTGGAACTGGAATTATTGTATCCTTTCACTCCCGCACTTGTGGTCCAATAAGGAGCGGAGTACCCGTTATTCGCGTTACCTGCATCTACGGTGACGATATGATCAATCGTGAGGCTTCCATCATCAATAATGATCGTCTTATGCGGCTCTTTCTGCTGAATATTACCTTCGAACCTGACCGCATCAGCTCGCGTAAGTATCGTGCTCGTGGTGCTGGCAGACCGTGTCATTTTAACGAATTCTTCACCAACCCCGGAAAAATAGTACTCTCCCAAATCAACCCATCCCACAGGAGGGCCAGATGAGGGTCTCAGATCCAGAAAGAGTACATCCGTCGTTCCATTATGAACGATTTCGATTTTTACATTGCTATCAGCCTTATCCTCCCAGTTAAGCTTGTATAAAGATATTTTCGCCGTTCCTGCTTCCAAGCGCGGATTCCATGTTATCGATCCGCCTGCTGTACTCGTATATTTGGAGCTGGAATTATCATACCCCTTCACCCCTGTGCTAGTGGTCCAATTTGGAGCCGAATATCCATTGTTCTCGTTACCCGCATCAAGTGTCACAACATCATTAATTGTGATGCTTCCGTCATCGATGATAATCGTCTGATAAGGTAAGGTCTCCGCATAAGCGGTCGTTATTCCGACCAGGCTGAAAGGAACTACTATCGTCAACATGAAAACGATGAAGAAAAACAGCTTCCTTTTGACCAAACCACTCACAGCCTCTCCTTTAAATGATAACGCTTCCAAAATAATAATGCCCCCTTTGCTTGAATGATCGTAAAAAAGCAATTAGCCTTATCCATCAGCTAATCCAGCTCCTTCGTTTTTATCATAGCATGTCACATCACCATGAAATTTCTTTCATTTTAACAATTTCTTATAAGATTTTAAGCGATAAGAAACGGCTTCGCCGTCCTATGTAAGAGGAGGGTATCCGTTTCTCATAGAAATAGAAGAATACTTTATCGCGTGAAACATATAAAATATTTTATCAAAAATTCTTATATCTAAAAAAAAGAAACCTACATCCTAATTGACCGCTCAATTGCAGTCAGATAGGATGTAGGTTTTCCAAGTGGACAAATCTATTATAATGGCGGCTGCACCACTAGCAGCTTCCCAAGCTGAATGACCGTTTGATCATACCAAGCTGGATGCTGCCGAACATGTTCCATACTTTTTGCATTGCCGCTTGCCTCAAACACGGCCGCTTTGTCTGTCTTCTCGTGATCGACTTCGAAGCGAACCGTATGTTTCCCATTCGGTAGCTCCGGCAAGAAAACATATTGATTTCGATTATGATCGTTATAGGGTGTGAATCGATCGATAAGGAAGGGTTCACCTCCATCAACTGATACCTTCAATCGGCCAGAATCAGGCCCCCCGATATCGAATAACCCGATATGGGTCCCCTCGAATTGCACTGTGATAGCCTCTCCAGGATCGACAGCTCGCCATAGGCCAGGGAACAACCAATTGTACTCGCGCACTAACGCAAAATCATCGGGGGTCATGTAAGACCATCCTTCCGAAAAAAGAGTAAGATTATCCAGCGGCAGCATGGATGCATACTCCCATGGATTAGCTGGGACCAACGAATTCCGAGGCAAGTGATGTTCCAATCTTCCCTGATGATCGCGAAGCTCGCTTATTTTCTCAAATGACCGGGTAATCGTATCTGTATAAATCTGATGCCCTTCGGGAATTGTCGGATGGACCGAATCATGCGTAAAAATAACGGCTCCTGGATTGGACTGTTCTGCCCTTGAGGTGAAAATGAGCTTTCCATCGGAAACCAATTGACTGACCGCTACGCCCAGATGAATGGAAGGAATACCATAATAATCAGCCACTTCCTCCTGCATAATAGCCCCCTTCTGGTATTCGCCAGCTTGAAATAAGGGCAGATCTCGCTCCTTCAGCGTATAAACGAACAAAATGTCGGTAAATGGGCTTCGTTTTCGGATCTGTCGGACAATTCCTTCGATCCGCGCCTTGGATTCAGGGACTCCGCCATCGTTACCAACAAATTCGACAAACACGAGATCAGGCTGATGACGCAGTACATCCGTCTCCAAGCGGGCGCAGCCGAGGTCTGATCCTGTCCCATCAATGCCTGCGTTCACAGAGCGGATTTCCGAATTGGGATATTTACTTTGAAGCCAATCTCCCGTCATGACCCTATATCCTTGAGAACGCGTATTGCTGCCGCCAAAATAGACAATTGTCACAGTTTCCCCATGTTCCAACTTCGAAATGACATTAGGCAGCCCTCTTCGAGGGAATAGTTCCTTCATCCCGACTTCACCTGCCCTCACTTATTAATTTCGGAGCAAAGCATTTTACAGCAAACACTTCATAGTAAGGAGAACCGTAGGTTGCACAGAAATGAATCCGGATTCGGGTTACGCTTTTCGCATCCACCTTATGTTTATTCAGTGTCAGATAATTACCGCGGATAATGATTTTACTCTCGGTTCCGTCTTCTAAGGTCAAGGTCACATCATAATCTTGGATAAGGAGCTCGATCGGATCGTCGAAATGCTCCAAATCCAGCCGTGAATTGAACACCAAATGGATTTCCTCCACATTTTTGGGGCTTGCAAAGCAGAATTCCAACCATTCCTGTCCTTCCGTACGTTCAGATATCCAACCGTTCGGCAGACCATAAGGTCTGGAAAAGCCATTGACGACATTCTCTGGGCTATACATATTTTGGGATGGCACCAGGTCTTTGAAGCAAATGTTCTTATTAAGCTTCTTCAGCTTAGACGGAACGTCTGGCCTATAATGGAAGCTGACCGCTCCTGTCAACTTCTCTTCATTTCCATATACAGCAAGGCTCGCCGCACCTTCCAGTACGATGTAGATTTTGTCGTCAGCCGGCTTCTTGCAGCTGAGGTCCAGCGTAATCCAGTCATCGTGACCTGCTGCTATAACTAATCGGTAATCTTTCAGCTCGCTGGCAGGAATATAGTTTTCCTTCCGCTCCCCGCCAAACAGCTTCACTTGCAAAGTTTCTGAATGTTCAGATCTATTTTTAATTTTGATTCGTACGCTTTCAGCCGTGGATGTCTGAATCGGCAAGACCAAACATAACGCGTTCTCCAAGGAAATCTCTTCGGTTGAATGAAGATTATCATAGCTTCGCTGAGACGAGGCATGAATCGTTAATCCGTCAGCGAAATAAGGATCCAACTCCTCTTGAAGCCCTACAATCGTTTGCCCGTCTCGAAGCAGCTGCGCTTGAAGCTCACCCATATGGGCTGTGACTATTTCCGCGGGGTCTGCCTCGTATTTTAAGCATAATGCAGCAGCCGTTCCTACCGCCTGCCCCATACAACCGCAGGTTGCCATAACCCTTGTAGACCCGAAAGCGACATGGGTAGCGCTTATATTGCGGCCAGCGAACATGAGATTAGGAATATTGTGTGAAAATAAGCTGCGGAAAGGGATATTATACAATCCCGGCACGAAATTCCACGCTGTAGCCGGCCCCTCATCGTAGATGCCTTTATTCGCATGCAGATCCATATACCAGCCTCCGACAGATACTGCATCCTCGAAATGAGGCTTTGCTGTAAGATCGTTCTGAGAAAGCATGTGCTCCCCTATGAACCGCCTCGACTCCCGCTTTCCCGGAATCGGGCATACATAATCCAGGATGAGATTGTCCACATCATCAAACTCGCCGCTATTTTTGATATAATCCCAAATCCCGTATACCAATTTACGCAGTTCCAATGCGATGTCTTCATTATTCTTAATAATATCCATGTGCCCGCCGTATTCGAGCCACCACAATCCGCCAAGACCGTTGATTTTCCTTGGAAAAGAGCGATGGTTTAAGCCTTTTCTAATACTATCAAAAAATGGCAACTTCGTAATATCATACGCAAAGCCAGGTCTTTTGTATGGAACGGAATAGTCTACGTTACGAGCTTGAAACAGAATCGTATCGCCCATGGTGTAATGATCCGCCACTTCAGGAGCCAAATCCTCCTTGTATTCATGCTTCGCCTCTCTTCCCCAACGGAAGTGAGCACCTGCTTGATAACCAACAATTCCATCGCCGGAGCAATCGATGTAGGTTCGGCTTTCAAAACGAAATTTTCTTTCAGAAGCGAGTTGAAGGCCTTCCACCCATTGAATTCTGCCGTTCTCCATCCCCGTTTCATGCACGCATGTATTCAGGAATAGAGAAATATTAGGCTCAGCATAAACCATGTCGAGCAAGACCGTATCCGAAAGCGAAAGCATAAGCTTCTTGTTGTATAACGGATTATAATGAAAGATCTTCAGCTTGAGTTCTTCTACCAACCCGCCCTCACGAGCATAATAGGATGGACTGTTTCCGAGATATGCCGACCCGTTGATATGAACCCTGACCTCGCTGCTCGCATTTCCTCCAAGAACCGGCCGATCATTAATTAGTGAAACCTGCAGCCCTTGGCGTGCGGCAGCAATAGCAGCACAAATTCCAGCAATACCTCCGCCTACGACGGTTACATCTGCTTTTATAAGCTCCATTTTGATAACCTCCATGATTAGATCCTTCTATCATGGTAATTGTTTTGGTCCCCTTTTTTTTACATGATTTCGCGAAAAAATCATACATTTTTTGCAACCTTATTTGGATTCGTACCGTGTCATTTTTATCCGGTATTGCTTAGGAGTCTCACCCGTATATTCTTTAAATAGTTTGCAAAAGTAACCTTCATTGACGATTCCTACTTCCTCGCACAATTCCAATAAAGAATAATCCTGAACATTCAACAGCTCGAGAGCTAATTGAATTTTTTTACGGTTGATGTAGCTAATCACGCCTTCGTTCATTGTTTTTTTGAATAAGCTGCTAAAATACGACGGAGCTAAATTCACATCCTCGGCAATAGCCTCCAGCGTTAATCGCTGTTTCAGATTTTTTTCTATAAACTGCATAGCACTCATGATTTCTGCACGATGTAATAGCTGGCCAGCATGGACATATTCGAATGTGAAGTCGCCAATATAGGCAAGCTGCTCTTGAAATGCCATAAATTCCATGGGGAATTCTGCTACTTCTGTGGCCAGCTTGTTCCCTGATTTAAACTTTATAGTAATGTCTCTATACAAGTCTCGAAGCATGGGTGCCATGATAGACTTATGGATTTTATGGTCCGAAACAAATTGGTTCAAATCAGCAAGTTCTTTCTCCAGCTCTTCCTTGGAAATCTTCCTTTTCACCCACATAAGAAAATCAGCTAATTTCTGCTGAAAGTCTGCTTTTTTGTCATTATGGTATGGGAACCGATGCATGGGTGTTTTTACTATTTTCTCTGTATGATAATAGAAATCCTCACTCACATTTTTAGCTTCCGTGTACGCTTGTTTGATCGATTCCCAGCCTCGATGCGGACCTCCAAAAGCGACGGATACCCTTTGATTCAAATATTGCTGCAAATGAGAGACGATCTGCCCTCCCAATGATTGGCAAGCATATTCCGTTTCCATATCACTGCGGTTATTTTCCCAAGAAAGAAAACCAATAAAACGATTATCGGACAGATCCGCAGCTACGCCGCTTCCACCATTCATCACCGTTTCCTCGATTACATTCGTCATCGCATATTTCAATATGTTTTGATCAGCGGCTGAGTATTCGTTCCGGAAACTTTCATACGTATTCATTTCAACAATGAAGCAGCAATAGTTGGCTTGAAAGAAATGGAACTGCATGCGATTGGCAAAATCCGATGCCCGATGGGAAGGAATTTCGCCTCTGATCAGCTCGTTAAAAAATTGCTTTCGGACTCTATATTTATTTTCAAGCACGGAAACGTTTAACGATTGAAATTCCGCTTCTTTTTTCTTCACCTCATTTAAAATCCCAGCCGCCTTAGATAAGGCCCGATCTAAATCCGCTTCCCTCAGCGGAACTTTAACAATATACTCCAATACATTGGCATGAATAGCTCGCTGGGCGTATTCAAAGGATGAATAGGCGGTCAAAAGGATGTATTGGGTATGGGGGAGCTCCGGCTTTAGCTGCTCAATCATGGAGATTCCATCCATTCTTGGCATAACGATATCGGATATTACGATATCCGGCTTAAGCTTTAAAATTTCCTCGATCCCATTCAGCCCATTATTCGCTTTTCCCACTAGAACAAATCGCTTATCCCTATGAGAGAGCTCGTTAAAAAACAATTCCAATCTTTGAATGATCAGGTCTTCATCGTCAACAATGAAGCAGGTATAGTTTCTCACCATTATGTTTCTCCTTTTAGCAAGTCTGCTGGGAATATGGCGCGTACCCGAGTTATTTCCTTAGGTATGCTAACGATTTGGAGCCCGTATTGTTCTCCGTAGTGAAGTCTAATTCGGCCATGAATATTATTTAACCCGATTCTTTTCCTTTTCACTTCCACATCACTCGGTTCTGAAACTAAAATATGTTTTATTTTATCAGCTGGAATTCCCTCGCCTTGATCAACGACTTCGATGATGATGATGCTTCCCTCCCTGTACGCATGAATTGTTATCGGTCCTTCGATCCCTCCTCCGTTATAGCCATGGAAGATACTATTCTCCACAAGGGGCTGCAGCAGCATTCGAAAAACTGGGAAATCTATTAACCCTGCTTCGATATTTTCAATCAATTGGAAGTTTCTGTTATACCGGATGTTCTGGATCTCGATATAGTCCGCTACATTTCGTAATTCCTGATGTAGGGAAACCTTCTCTGAAGCGTCATCTATCCCATATTCCAATAATGAAATGAGCGATCCGATTACCACATCTACTTTCTCTATTTGTCCGAGACGAATAACATTGCTGATCGAACCAAGCGTGTTATACAGAAAATGAGGGTTGATTTGAGACTGCAGCACTTGAATCTCCAGCTTTCGCTCAAGCTCATTATGAAGCTCCGCTCGTCGTATCAATTCCACAATTTGCTGCAGCATACGGTCGAAGGCGCGGGAGAGATCTCCGAACTCATCGTTTCGTTTAATCGTTATTGTCGTTGTAAGGATGCCTTGTTCCACCCGTTTCATTTTTGATTTGAGCGCATAGAGCGGAGTCCTTATATACTTGGCAATAAAAAAAGAAACGAACAAACTTAAGAGAAGACCTGCGGCTAGAAGCTCGATATAATAGGTTTCCAATCTGGACAAAGCGGCTTTCAAGCGTGATTCATCATTGATCGAAATAATGGTCCAATTGAATTTCTCCGTCGGTTTTTTCAGAAGGGAGACCGGCATGCCGTCCTTGGTATGCAGTTGAAGGGTTGTTTCTGCCGTATCCAGAATTTGTTCTGCTGACGTTTCCCCGATTGAAAAAGTATGATCTTGAACATTCAGCGGTCCTCTATTTTCCGAAAATCCGGCAATGATCTTACCCGATGCGGTGATCAGAGCCAAATTCATTTGTTCCTGCTTATTAATCTTGAACAAGGTTTCTTCAATAGCATTTAGATCCAAATCTACGGCAATGGCCATCGGAAACGGAGCGCCATTCAGATATCGAACCATCGTAACTGTCCAGCCGGAATACTTTGATTTGTAAGGATCACTGACGAAGGTCGTCCTTCTGTTCTTGTCGGCCGCATGAAATAAAGGCTCTCTTTCCGCTAACGGTTCATCAAAAATACGGGTAGGCGTGCTTCCGCCTACAATGGATAAATCGCTTTTGATCAAATAAATATTACTGACGTAATTGCTGTTGAGTTCATATAGCTCTCTTAATTGCTTTTTGATTACTTCCGTATTGTCTATGTTGGCTTTCACCGATGTTTCGACCGAGAACAGGATCGTCTGGAAGGAGGAAAAATTAACGGTGAAATACTGATCGACCTTGTCAAGTATTTGGTTGGTGTAGAAGATGTCATTGGTTCTTATTTCCTTTTGGACATAGCGATAGGACAATTGGCTTATCAAGATTATGCAGCCTAATACAAACGCAAACACGATAAAAAATAATTTTAAAGGCAAGCTGATTCTTCTTCGCATTGCGCATCTTCCTTTTTGAGTCTGTATTAAAATGACAATAAAGAGAGGGGCTACGAATAGCCACTCTCTTCGTTCATTTACTTGATTAAGCCTGCTTCTTTAAATTGCTTGATTGCTGTTTCCTTATATTTTTTCATGTCAAACTTGGTATCCAACGTTTGGAGGAAATTGTCCCAATTGGATAGAGGGTCTTTGCCCGTCATAAATTTGACTAAGCTTTCATTAATAAAACGCGAGCGGTCAGTTGCCAAGGTATCGCTAGGGTCTGCGGTCAATAAGTTTCCAGGCAACGTTGGCCCCACATATTGCTGGTTGTTCACGAAAGCTTCTGCCGTCTTAGGATTCTGGAAGCTGAAGTACTCGGCATCGTCACCACGGCGCGGCATTCTGTAATGATCGACCCATAGGTACTTTTCTTTCATTTCCTTCGATAATTCGGACGTTTTATTTTTGATCTTGCCGTCCACTACATCCCAATGAATTCCTTTGATTCCGTATGCAAAATTCGGATAGGCTTCTTCGTCCGTAAAGAGATAATTCAGCATGGACAAGATCCGAATGATTTTGTCCTTATCCGCTTTCTTGGAGATGGCCCATGAATTGCCTTGGAACGATTTTCTCTCTACGATTTGATCGCCGTAAGGACCTATCATTGGAGGAATAACGATCCATTCCGGCACCTCTCCACTGATTTCTTTCATTTTCTGCTGATAATCCGGCTCCAACCTGCGCGCATCCCTGATCATGAAGCCGACTTTCCCTTTAAATAGCTTTTGGTCCAACAAATCAGGCGAAGTCATCGTCACCCAATCGGGGTCTACTACATTGGCTGCCATCATTTTATTAATGTAAGCAAGCGCTTCTTTCATTTTGGGATCGATAAATAGAAATACCGGTTCATTATCTTTCACTTCAATGGCTGATGGAGGGTTGACACCAAACATCCACATCAAGCTATCGAAGCCGTAGGTTTGCAAACTGCCCTCTTTATTCATGCCGCCGATGAATCCGTACGTATCGTTTTTGCCGTTTCCGTCCGGGTCTTTCTCTGTAAAGGCTTTCATGACTTCAAACAGCTCGTCAGGTGTCGTTGGCACTTCCATATTCAGCTTTTTCAACCAATCGTTGCGGATGAAGAAGCTTCGGCTGATACCGTTTACATTATCATAACCTGGAACTCCAATGGTTTTCCCTTGATAGGACATCGCCTCCCAGGAGTCGCTGCTAAAACGTTTCTGAAGTTCAGGGAATTGATCCAAATACGGTGTCAAATCCGCAAGAACACCTTGATCATAATATTGCGCGAGATCGGACCGACTCTTCAAGAAAAGCAAATCCGGGATATCCCCGCCTGCAATAAGCGTATTTAGTTTGGTTGTTGATTGCCCAGCTTGAGGAATCGTCATATCCAAGTCGATGTTCATTGCCTTCTCCAGCATTTGCCGTTGAATGTCTTCATCGCGTGGAGGAATCGGAGCGGCAGCGTTGAACGTGCCTTGGTTAAACATCGTGATTTTCATTTTTTTCGCAAACGGGTTATCCGTGGATGGTGAACTGCTCGAAGCTGTAGGCTTGACCTCCTCTTCTTGATCCCCACATCCCGACAATAGCGTTCCGAGCCCTACAATAGCAGCCAGAATGGCAAATGATATCTTTGTTCTTTGCATATTGACCTCTCCTTTGCTTGTATATTATCACGGTTTCCCGTAACAACCTAGATAAGATTTGCTTATTAACCTTTAATCGATCCCATGAGCATACCCTTGGTAAAATGCTTTTGCATAAATGGATACACGATCAAAATGGGGACCGTAGTCACGACAACAGCAGCCATTTGAACAGCGAACTGGCTAACCGTTCCGGTATTGGCCATCGACTCAGCACTTTGATTTGCAATGTTAAGCAGAATGTTGCGCAAGACAACTTGAAGCGGCATTAAATTCGCATCATTGATATACACAATCGCATCGAAATAACTGTTCCAATGCCCTACTGCGTAAAATAGGGAAATCGTGGCGAGGACAGGCATGGAGAGCGGTAAAATGATTTTCCATAGCGACTGAAGTTCACTTGCGCCGTCTACTCTCGCCGATTCCTCAATTTCAGCAGGCAATTGCTCGAAAAAGCCTTTAATGATCACCAGATTAAATGCACTAATGAGATGCGGAATAATTAAAACCCATGGACTATTTAACATCCCCAAAGAGCGGATTAACAAATAAGTCGGAATTAATCCCCCGCTAAACATCATCGTAAACACAATGAATAATAAAAACGGACTGCGTCCCGGCAAATATTTTTTGGATAACGGGTACGCCGCGATTACCGTAAAAAACACATTTAACGCCGTGCCTACAATTGTTCGGAACAGCGTTATTTTATACGCCTGCCCTATGCCATTAGAAATGAATACTTCCTTATAGGCTGCAAAGGTAAAGGATTCTGGTATAATCACAATCCCTCTTCTTAAAACTTCCGATTCCGGAGTTACCGAAACAGCGACCACATATAAAAAGGGAAGCAAGCAAAGCAGCGATAGCACAATAAGAATAAAATAAACGGTTGATTGCCATACCTTTTCCCCGATCGTCAGCTTAATCATATCTCATACCACCTCACCAAATTTGCCCATCGAATTTTTTGGCAAGCTTGTTTGCAGCCAATACTAAAATAAATCCGATGACAGCTTTAAACAATCCCACAGCAGTTGCGAGGCCAATCTTAAGACGCTCCAGCCCCTCGCGGTATACCCATGTGTCAATAATATCGATTTTCTCCTGGTTAAAAGTATTGGCAAACATGAAGATTTGGTCAAAACCAGCGTCCAGAATATGGCTCAATTTAAGAATGAGCATCAGAATAATGACTCCTCGAATGCCGGGCAAGGTTACATGCCAGAGCTGTCTCGATTTGGAAGCGCCATCCATTCGAGCTGCTTCATATAAGCTTGGGTCAATCCCTGATAATGCGGCAAGGTATAGTATCGCTCCCCAACCGATGTCCTTCCATATTTCAGACGAGATGACCAGCAGTCTTCCCCAAGCAGGCTCCGTTAAGAAGGAGATGGGATCAAAACCGTTTTCCTTCAAAATCATATTGAAAAGGCCATCACCCGGAGCCAATAATGCAACCATCAATCCATAAACAATGACCCAAGACAGAAAATGGGGTAAATAAGTAATGGTTTGTACGATTTTCTTAAACCATTGGGTATGAACTTCATTAAGAAGCAAAGCAAGTGCGATGGGAGCGGAGAAACCGAACAATAGCTTATACAACGATATAATTATCGTGTTTCTCATGATGTCCCAGAAATAAACGCCGTTAATAAAATCTGTGAAATTTTTGAATCCGACCCACGGGCTATCCCATAACCCCAAAGCCAGATTGTAGTTTTTAAAAGCAATAATGATTCCGGCCAATGGGATGTATTTGAATACGGCAAAATAAACCAATGCCGGAATTAATAGAAGGTACATCACTTTATACTTTTGTATGGTCCTTAACCACGAATTCCGCTTTTTGGAGAGGGGAATAGCTTCCGCTGCCAATTTCGATTGCATGTCATCACCTCGTCTTTATTTATATTTGTATAATAGCACCCCCCTATCAGATAAATTTCTGTCATTTCAAGAATTTCTTATAAGATATTAAGTAAGTGGGCTATCGACAGTTCTAAGTAAAAGATTTCTTCTAAGATCTGCTCAATAAAGTAATTCTCTACTGTGCTTTACAACGAAGGTGAAGGCACCAATCGATTATTTATCCTTTAAAAATAAAAAAAACCGCCTTATAGGCGGCAAAACTTCTATTTACACTATTCATTTGTTCGTATCAGATCAGAGGTGTTTATCAAATTCCACATCGTATTTATTGAAGATGGTTTTATATTTATTTTCGAATATAGTCCATCGCTTTTCTGTTCCGTACTTTTCCTGCAATGCCTTCAAATAATGTTTAGCCGCTGCTATATCATTGGATTGTAACAGTAAATGAAAGCTCTCTTCACCCAGATGTAGAAATGGACCTGAAGTGTAATAATCAACAAGGGATCTGGCACTGGTCATCGTATCATAGAAATGAATAACCTCTTCTACTCCACTTAACAGCGTTTTTCTTAAATCATCCATATTCGTATCAGGAGTGATTGAAAAACGATCTGGAACAGACTCAACAATTTCTCCAATTCTTGCTCTGAAGTGACACTCCGCTACTTGGGGAGCAGTCAGAATTTCCCTCGATTGTATCAGTGCCAAATCCGGTGCATAAATACCGCAGTTCACATAAAACATTACATTGTCCGCTGAATTGCCAGAAGACTTTTGGAAATTGAACATGTAGATAAGGTTTTCTGTCGTCTTATTGAAATTCAAACTCTTCCTCATGAAGCCACGCTTGGAAAGGAACGGCTTAACGTCAAGCTTAATCATATCGTTAAAGAGCTGCTGCAACATGATCCCTCCTATAAGATTAATCGTTTCCATTACAATTTTGTTAAGAGTTTCAAAGATATTTTCTTCTATTACGACTACTAAATACTTGTACAAATAAAACGGAAGATAATTATTGAATATTACTTCATAATTTCCAGCTTGTCCAAACATAAAATTGATTTGCTAATGAATTTTCTCCACATAGTAAACAAATTATTTTACAAAGTATTTGTTGACACTGAAATAATTGTATAATACATTTGTTTTTATACTTTATATACATATATATTTACAAAGTAAGGAGTGAAAATGGATAGGTTTATGATGGGTGGTCTTTGCAATAGGTTAGGCTGGCATCTGAGAAAGAAATGTATTTGAAGTAAATACTCAGTAAGCGAGTTAGAGGAGAATTTAGATGGCTTTATTGCTCAAAAATCGGGGAGCCATGCTGCTTCTGATGTTTAATTTATTTTTGGTCTTTGCTGGTATCGGACTGGTCATTCCAGTTATACCAAAATACATCACAATGCTTGATATCAACGGCAGCACTGCCGGCTTGCTTACCGCCTCCTTCGCATTTACACAGCTGGTTTTCTCACCACTGGCGGGACGGTTATCCGATTCCTTCGGACGCAAGCGCATCATTGTTGCCGGAATGATGGTCTTCGCTTGCGCCGAAGTTATATTCGGTTTGGCTGATTCTGCTCTGCTGCTCTTTGTATCCCGGATGATGGGCGGCATTAGCGGAGCGTTCATCATGCCTGCAGTTATTGCCTACGCGGCAGATGTTACTACCGAGGAAGAACGTGCCAAAGGGATGGGTTTTATCAATGCTTCCTTTTTGACTGGCTTCATTATTGGTCCTGGTATTGGAGGCTATCTTGCGGAGTTCGGCATTCGCGTACCGTTCTATGCTGCAGGGATTGCCGGCCTGGTCGCTGCAGTTCTTACAACAGTTGTTCTGCGGGAATCGATGCCATCTACTGTAAAAAAAGATGAGATTAGCGAAAAGGCAATGTCTAATCGGGAGCCCCAAAAGAGTCTGCTCCAACAGTTGCGTTTCGCTTACCGCGAACCCTATTTTATAAACTTACTCCTTGTTTTCGTCATGTCCTTTGGGCTTGCCAATTATGAAGCAGTATTCGGCCTCTTCGTCGACCATAAGCTCGGCTTCACACCGAAGGATATTGCTTTCATTTTCACCTTTGCGTCCATTGGAGGCGCAGTCATTCAGTTATCCATTTTCGGCTGGCTCATCAACCGTTTCGGCGAAAAGCGGGTCATTACACTTTGTCTGCTCGCTTCAGGGGTGTTCGTCCTGCTGACGTTGTTCGTTCATCAATATTGGCTGATTTTTGCAGTTACTTTTGTTATATTTTTGTCCATTGATATTTTACGCCCCGCTATTAGCACGCAAATGTCCATGGTTGCGCATGAACAGCAGGGATATGTGGCAGGACTTAACTCTGCCTTTACCAGCATGGGCAATATTATCGGACCGATAGTATTATATGTTACTGTGCTCTTTCACCGGACGAAATACATGAAAAAAAAAGACCTACCATCTCTGTCTCTTTTTATTTTTACAATAAAAATGGACATATCCGCTCTTCTAAAACGGATGTCCATAAATGGTATATAACACAATATGAAATTACAGTAGCTACATTGATTACTTACGTTACCTCCGACAGTCTCAATCCTGTCCCTAGAATCTAAGAAATAATAACCGTGTGGATTGAAAATTAAAACTTAGACTGTCGTTTTTTTTTAATCTGACTTCATCCGTTATCGTAACCAACGCAAAATAACGGACTCATCTAATGGTCTATGCTGCAGTCACGATTATTGGCTGATCCTTTGTTATGATTATGGTATGTTCATGTTGTGCTGCAAAGCTATTGTCGGGGGTACATAAAGTCCATCCATCCGGCTGCTCAACGACATACCCAGCACCTGTAGATAAAAAGGGCTCGATTGTAATTACCATGCCCTCTTTCAATACCCGTTTATCGTGCTTGTTATAAACGGGTAGAATCTCTACTGGGGCCTCGTGCAGAGATTTGCCAATACCATGGCTGCACAGATCCTTAATTATATTATAGCCGCCTTTTTTAGCCTCGATTTCAATAATCCTTCCGATTTCGTTCAATTTCACTCCATGCTTAAGTGAAGAGATTACTTTCATCATTGTATGGTGTGTGTATTGACACAGACGCATTAGTGATGGCTCATATGGAGCTATCGGAAAAGAATGTCCAGCATCCGCAAAATAGCCGCAAAGTTCTGCAGAAACATCGATGTTTATTAAATCGCCCGGTTGGATGATTCGATTTCCCGGTATTCCGTGTGCAACTTCGTGGTTAACACTAATACATGTGTTGCCAGGGAAATTGTAAGTTATCTGAGGCGCCGACACAGCCCCATGACTTTTCAAAATCCGCCCCCCAATATCATCCAGTTCCTTTGTCGTAATTCCAACTCGCGTGTGACGTTTCATTTCATTAATCGTCAAAGCAACGATTTTGCCAATTTCTTTCAGACCATCAATATCGTTTTGTGATTCTATTGTCATAAAAAGCTCCTCCATTTTCCATCTAAACTTTATTTAATTCAAATTTATTTTAACACACAATAGAATATTTAATTATTGTAGTAATTAGGTGAGCTTTTGATGCGATTACCAATCTGAACTGCACCCCGTCAAGTAGACATTACAAATAATAAAACCTGTTAAACGGCCTTAGTCCTAAACTCCATTGGACTGAGGCCGTTTAGTTTCGCCTGTAATCGTTCGTAATTGTAAAAGTGAATGTAGGCTTCAATGTCCCGTTCAA
>NZ_JBFTPT010000036.1:0-30257 GCF_056398625.1 Paenibacillus sp. 01T431 | reverse complement strand
TCAACATGTAAGCGGATTGCCTCCACTTTCGTTGTATCTTCATAATGCTTAAACTTTTGCCCTTTAACCGCCACAAAAATACACCCCCTAGAATTTCATCGGAATAACCTAGGGGTTTTTCCAATGTCTATTCTAAGGGGTGCACTTCAATAAGAGCACGGCCCTTTTTTTGTTTCTAATCGAAATCTGTTAGATTTCAAAAAATACTGTTATTTTACAGGGTTTCAAATGATAATACAATGTAATTGTGAACAGACGGCGTTGTCAACCGCCTTTGTAAGCGCTTCAACAAATGGTTTCTGAATTAAAAAAAAGAATGAGAGGATTGTTGATCCATGTTCAAGCGAACAACGTATAAAATGCTTTGTTTTATGATTCTAGCAAGCTTCTTTTATCAGAACAATACTGCTCATGTCTATGCTGATAGCGGCCAGCTGGATGTATGGGTGGTTAATGCATTGAAAGCCGTATATAGGACCAGCACGATCCCCGCAAGTCCTGGGAACAGCATTGATCTTGTTTCAGCCAGAAACGAATACGAAAATGAGCAAATTGCTGTAAGAAGCACTACTGATTTTGAGATTACTGGAGTTGAATTTTCCAATCTTGTATCTTCTGGCAATACGATCTCAAACAGCAACTTAAGCTATCATTTTGCGGAATACGAACTTGAAGATACAGTGCAACCCAATCAGTATTGGCCGGATTTGGTAGGCGAGCAAATCTATCCCTTATCAGCAATCCCCGACCCGCTGTCCAACGAGCCATCTATACATGTGGCGGCAAATTCAACTCAACCCATTTTAATAACGAATTTTGTTCCAGCCGGTGCTGCTCCTGGCTTTTATCAAGGTATGGTTACAGTGAAAACGACTTTGGGCGATTATCAAGTACCTATTGACGTTGAGGTAGCTAACGTTGAAATCCCTCAAACCTCTGAAGCTAATTTCGTTAATTATCAGTGGTCGATGACGAATGGTTTTATGATTGGAGGTAATCCGCCTGAGAATGTTGATGATCCTTTAACTCAGAATAGTTATGACGTTGGTCAGTACTATTACGGAGTGGAAACATATAGCGATGAATGGTTTGAGCTTATGGATAATTTCGCCAAAATCATGAGCGACTATCGACAGAACATGATTTGGGTTCGGACAGACTTGTTATTAAACGCAAATGGTACCAAAATGGCGTCTTTTAAAGACGGGATACCTAAAGATATCGACTGGTCCTTGTTTGATCGATATGTTCAAACCTTTATGGATAGAGGGATTACTCATTTTGCGAACATTCACTTGATCCATGCATTAGAACAAATGCCGCAAAGCGAAAGGCCAAACAAAGAAAATCCCCAAGATCCGTGGTTAACGTCAATACCTAAGAACAATTCACTACCTGCAACAGACGCTTATCTTACTAACTACTTGACGGCATTGCACGATCATTTAGAGGAAAAAGGTTGGCTTAACGATAATGGCTTCACTTGGTATCAACATACTAAGGACGAACCCAACGGTTCTAGCATTACAAACTATATGACGTATATAGCTAGAAAAGTAAAAGAGATCGTTCCAGATTTCAAAACATTGGACGCTGATGCGGGCGGTACTTTAATGAACGAAGCCATCAAACCCTATGTGGATGTTTGGGTTCCGTTAACGCCGGTTTTTCAATACAATAAGGATTTTTATAAAAAGGAGCAAGCGGCCGGCAAAGACTTGTGGGTGTATACTTGCGATGCCAATCCGGCTCCGTGGTTGAACAGATTCTGGACACAGCCCACTATGACTGGCAGGCTGTTATTCTGGAATCTTAGTCAAGACGATGTTAAAGGGCACTTGCATTGGGGATGGAACGTATGGTATGTCCCACATTATGGCGATTCCACGATCGTATATCCGGATAAGGATAATATGACGGTTAAGAGCTCGCTGCGCTACGAAGCCCAAAGAGACGGACTAGAGGATTACGAACTGATGCACAAACTCAAACAAACCAATCCTGATCTTGCCGAGCGTATAGCTGACAGCGCTGTTAGCCCTTCAGATCCGAGAAAATATACCATTGACCCTGAATATATCAGAATGCTTCATAATTATCTGGTTAAAGCTGCTGCCAGTGAACCTGTGGGTGCAATTCCCGTGCCAACGAGTCCCTACGATGGGCAAGATGTACCTATGACATACATGACCGATAACGCGACCGGCGAAATCACCTTCAACGGTGAATGGTTTGCAAAAAGCCGGAAATACGCTTATATGGGCGGTGTGCAAGCCACATTGAAAGCGGAAGATTATTTGACCTATACATTTACAGGGTCCGGAATCGATCTTATTGCAGAGAAAAATGAATACTCCGGTAAAATTGCCGTATACATCGACGATTCCGCTCCGGTCATTATTGATCTATATGAAAAGGTTCAACTCGATTCAATATCGGTATACAGCAATCATAATCTATCAGCAGGCAAGCACACGATCAAGGTAGTGAACCTAGAGAACAAAAGCCTATTCGTTGACGGTTATCGAGTGAGCATGTATGAAGGACAGCAGATCTATGACGGAACACTACAAAGTTTGGACCTGACTAGCTCACCTTCGTTTCATTTTAATAAGGACAATATTAATTACCAAGTTATCGTTCCCAGTGATGTTAACGTATTCTCCATTACGCCAACGCTTTCGGATGCAAATGGAACTCTGGAGGTCAACGGACAACGTATTGGCAGCGGAAAGAGGCTTACATTCAACATTCCTACAGGTAAAAGTAAGATCCATATTCGGTCTACCGCAAGTGATGGGGAAACCACGAGACTATATACTTTGAACTTTCTCAAAGGCAATGTGAATCAAACGACCACCAATATTGCGAGAAGTTATTCAGCGATTACAGCAACAGCTGCCAGGGAAGACAGCAGCGGATATGGCGTTTCGAATATGGTTGACGGCAGTTACGGTTCCATGTTTGCTAGTATTAGCGGGTATACTAACACCCATCCGTTCCCACATGAAATCAATCTTACTTGGGATCAACAGATGACCTTTAATACGATTGTCATGGCCACGCCATCAGGGTTATTACAGGGTATAACGGATATTGACGTTGAGGCTACTTCGGATGGAACGAATTGGACAACAATTGCGAAGAGGGTACCGATTCAATGGAATAGCAGCACAGACGACAACAAAATGGAATACACGTATGTCAATATCCCTACGGTTAATGACGCGCTGAAGCTGAGAATACGGGTCAATGACGCCAACAATACGTATTGGGGCATATACGCTTTATATGAGCTTGAGCTTTATAACCTTCCAGACAACGGAGAGATTAGTCCAATAGCAGATGGAACGCTAAGAAATTTAACAATCTCTAATGTTCCTTCCTTTACGTTTGACAACAGCACGACGACCTACCCGGTAATGATTCCTATTGATGTAAACACCATCGCGATTACGCCAACGCTTTCGGATGAAGAGGGTACGCTGCAGATCAACGGAAAGACCGTCGCCAATAACACGGCGCAGGCGATTGATATTCCAATCGGTAAAAGCATGGTTCATATCAAGTCCACCGCAAGCGACGGGACGACTTCAATGCTCTACACGTTGAACATTTTGAAAGGCAATGTGAATGAACCCGGCACCAATATTGCCAGAAGCTATTCTAACATTACAGCATCAGCTGCCAGGGAAGATAATAGCGGCTATGGTGCTTCGAATATGGTAGACGGCAGTTATGGAACCATGTTCGCGAGTATAAGAGCCAATCATCAATTTCCGCATCAGATTAATCTTACTTGGGAACAGCCGCAAACCTTTAACACCATCGTCATGGCCACAACTTCTGGATTACTCCAGGGTATTTCCAATATTGATGTTCAGGCTTCTACAGACGGAGTAAACTTTGAAACCATAGCGAATGGCGTACCCATCCAATGGAAAAACAGCGTAGATGACAACGTAATGGAGTACACCTTTGCCAATATTCCTACAATAAAGGACGCAATGAAGCTGAGAATACAAATCAATGATGCGAACTATACGACGTGGGGCATGTACGCTTTGTATGAGCTTGAGCTCTATAACCTTCGGGAAAACGGTGAGATTGGAGCTAAGACACATACGATCACAGCGAGTGCAGGGGATAACGGAACGATCAGCCCGAGCGGCGCCGTTGTAGTCGATGAGGGTGCTGATCAAAGCTTTACATTCAATCCGAACAATGGATACGAAATCGACAAGGTCTGGGTAAACGGTACCGACGTGTCAGTGACCGCCAACGTCTATACGGTTACCAACGTAACTGCCGTCCATATGATCAATGTTACGTTTAAGCCAAAGGATACTGGTGGCGGTGACCAGACACATACGATCACAGCGAGTGCGGGGGAAAACGGAACGATTAGTCCTAACGGCGCTGTTGTAGTCGATGAGGGTGCTGATCAAACCTTTACATTCAATCCGAACAATGGATACGAAATCGACAAGGTGAGGGTAAACGGAACCTCCGTGTCAGTGACCGACAACGTCTATACGTTTACCAACGTAACTGCCGGCCATATGATCAATGTTACGTTTAAGCCAAAGGACACTGGCGGTGGAGACCCTTCTACTGGTGGTGGCAATGGTACAGTCAATGGAAATACCGATTCTCATACACTTATAGTGAAAACGGAAGACCTTACCTCTCCAGCTTCCAACGGAGTTGTGACAATCATAGCCAAAGATAAAGAGAAAATTGTACTTCCTGCTAATGCAGCCGAACTGCTCGGACCTAATCAATTAGTCATTCAAATGGGTCCATTCACGTTGGAAGTACCTGCTGAATTGCTTAAACAGTTGGTAGATAAATTGTCCGCAGAAGATAAACAAAACAGTAAGATAGAGTTGATCATGACTCCCTTATCCGAATCCGATGCTAACAAACTTCTAGCGATAAGGCAATCTTCCACACTTGCACAAATTAAACTTTCCGGCAAAGTGATCAATTTTAACTTATCGATTGTCGGGAAAGATGGTAAAGTGACAAGCTTGAGCAGCTTCGATAAGCCGATGACGATTCGATTCAAAGTGGATCCTTCCTTAAATCCAAAACTGACTGGCATTTACTACTTGGCAGACAATGGTATGCTGGAATATGTGCGAGGCACATTTATTAACGGAGAATGGGTCGCTAATATTTACCATTTTAGCAAATATGCGATGCTCGAATTCAAGAAATCATTTACCGATGTTAAGTCCACTCATTGGGCGGCCGATGCGATCGAACAGTTAGCGGCGAAGCAAATTATTGACGGAACTAGTGCGGCAATGTTCGAGCCAGAGCGTTCCATCACACGGGCCGAATTTACAGCTATGCTTGTCAAAGCATTGCATCTGACATCAGTAGGCGAATCGAAATTTACGGATGTGGCGAAGGGCGCCTGGTACGAAGATGCAGTTTCCATAGCTGTCAAAGCAGGCATAAGTAAAGGAACAAGCACAACGACTTTCGATCCCGATGCGAGAATCAAACGTGAAGAAATGGTCACCATGATGATGCGGGCGTATGTGATCTTGAAAGACGTCAAGTTGAACGGAAATACGGCTTCTTTCTTCACAGACGAATCCGCTGTGGCTGCCTGGGCGCTTGATTCAGTAAGAGCGGCGGCGGCACTTCATTTTATTAATGGACGCGATGCATACAAATTCGTTCCGAGCGGTATTTCTTCCCGTGCCGAAGCAGCAGCTTTGCTCAATAGAGTTTTACAGTAAACATGTTAACCCACAAGTCCTAAATAGGGAGTCTTCGTTGAGACGATAGAACAATCCAATATAGGACTTGCTTGGGCACATCCTAAGTAGAGGAACAGCTCTTGCGGCAGCCTATGATTTGCCAGTTGTTCCGCATGTCGGAGAAATGGAGCAAATTCACCAGCATCTTGTGGGTGCAACGCATAATGCGATTATACTAGAATACTTTCCTTGAATTCGTGATATATTCGTTGAACCCGCAATGGTGAAAAATGGGTTTATGTCCTCCCAGAAATGGCGGGTGCTTAAACAGAGGTCATTCTCCAGTATTTTGATAATTATCGTATCCGATAATTGTTAGTATAGAAAAGAAGATGGATAAACCAACTGGCAGCAATTCCACCTCTATACGTTGTCCACCTTTTATATTTGAGTCAAAGAGGGATGACAATGAAAAGATACGGATGGATCATTAAGGTGAAAATGGATAGGTTAGCCGAATACAAAGCGTTACACGCGGCAGTATGGCCTGAAGTCTTAAATCGGTTAAAAGAAAGTAACATCCAAAATTACTCTATATACTACCGAGATAGGAATCTCTTTAGTTACTTGGAATACACGGGACAAGACTTCGAGAAAGATATGGCTAATATGGCTGCTGACCCGATCATGCAAGCGTGGTGGAAACTAACAGATCCGTGTCAGGAACCAGTTGATTCCGCTTCGGAAGGAGAATGGTGGACGACAATGGAGGAAGTATTTCATATGGATTAGGGCGTTTCTTCAAATTTAACTACATAGAGTGATTGAGTTAAAAGAATTTGAGGAAAGTCTTAGACAAACGTAAAATTTTCACTTCGAAGTGACACGGAGAACAGAAGGAGGCAACAAGGTGAACGATATGGAAATCAAAGAACTTCAGCAAGCTGAAGTTCCGGAATTGAATGAAGGCGTCCACGGATACAGCAGCGAGACGAAATGGATGAAACCAGAAAATCCGATTACTCTGGAAAGATTGGAATGGTTTAAGGATCAGAAATTGGCCCTAATGATGCATTGGGGACCTTATTCGCAGATCGAGGCCGAGTCCTGGATTCTCAGCGATGAAGACGGTGAATGGGCGCGTAAAGATGTCGACTGGACGAGCGATTACGAAGAGTTGAAGCGCGAATATTTCGGCCTGAACCGCACGTTCAATCCGTTCCGCCTCCAACCGGAGGTATGGGCGGAAATCGCCGCCGAAGGCGGGTTCAAATATTTGATCTTTACGACCAAGCATCACGACGGATTTTGCATGTGGGACACACATACGACGAATTACCGGATTACCGGCATCGAAACACCGTTTCATGCACACCGCTATGCCGACGTTTGCAAGCATGTGTTTGACGCTTTCCGCAGCAAGGGGCTTGCGATCGCCGCTTATTTCTCGAAGGCGGATTGGCATATGCCGTATTACTGGGCGCCAGGAATGGAGAGGGGCCGCGATACGTGGAGAGGACCATCGTACTCCCCCGAGGAATATCCGTGGCTGTGGGAGAAATTCGTCGATTTTACCCATGAGCAAATCATGGAGCTGATGACCCGTTATGGCCGGATCGATATATTGTGGCTGGATGCGGGCTGGGTCAAAGCGAGTGACGAGGTTAAGCAGGACATTCGTTTGGGCGAGGTCGTCGAGCGAGCCCGTCAAACGCAGCCCTGGCTGCTGTCCGCGGACCGTACAGTCGGAGGGCCTTACGAGAATTATGTGACGCCGGAGCAAGCGATTCCGGAGCGACCGCTGAACGTACCGTGGGAAAGCTGCATTACGATCGGCAAACAGTGGGCCTTCAAATACGATGATCAGTATAAATCGGCGAGGGAGATCGTTCGAATTCTGATGGAAATTGTATCAAAAGGAGGCAATTTAGCGCTGAATGTAGGTCCTCAGCCCGACGGACGATTGCCGGCCGGGGCGGTCAAAAGCATCAAGGAATTGGGCGCATGGATGGAGGTTTACGGCGAGGCGGTATACGGTACACGTGTGTGCGCGCCGTATTATACCGGTGCCTGCGCATTCACCACGAAAGGAAATACCGTGTATTGTACTTACTTATATGAAAGCGCAGATGCAACCGTCTCCAAGGTCGTTTATATTCCTTATCAGGAGCCCGTTTCCGGCATTGAGCTTGTCGGAAGCGACGTCTTGCTGCAGGTTGAGCGTACGCCAGAAGGTATCTCGATCACGCTTCCGGATTGCGAATTGAACGGGCAGGCTCCGATCGCCCATGTTTTCCGCATGGAGAAGGGCTAGGGGGAAAGTGAGTGATAAGATAAAGTCGCGTAAATCGCGGCTTTTTCTATTTATGGGAGCAAGTTCTTGTCATTGCATGGTGTCAAGAACATCGTCCCAATCCCGTTTTGTGACAAGAACATAGTCCCATTCCTGACGGATGATTAATAGAGGGGGAGGGAGATTACCTAAACAGTAAGATCGACCAAGCCTAGGTTGAGTAACATAACGATTGCTAAGTAATATAGGGCTTACGCTTCAAAGTCATATTGAAAAAAACGAAAAGCATGCCTGATTTCTGGCGTGCTTTTCGTTTTTATTTTTATCAACGCCTATATCCAAATTGATTATTATCTATTGTCTTTAGGCTACAAACTAGATTGAAGACAAGTTATTAGCTTAGATGGGTGACTTTATTCTGTGTATTAAATAACCCGTCTACAAAACCGATAATAGTAAAGGTAGGAAATTATTGCAAACAAGGGAGAGGCTTAAATGTCCAAATGGGGTAAAAAGAGCATATACATCATTCTGTGCTTAGTCACGATGGCAGTATTTGCAGGTTGCGGAAAAGAGAAAACCGAAGAAGAGAAATTACAAGAACAAGTACAGCAGACTTTCAAAGATGCGGGGATACAACTAGATAATTCGTCTCAGTCAGATGAAAAACCTACTGTAGAGTCAGAATTAGCGGAGATCAACAACTTCGTCACCAGAGATATTTGGAACGATGGTCTTGTAAACATCGGTCACTTTGCCCACAGTGGTACTTCTGCAACAGGAGAAACCATAGATATGGAATTCATGATCCAGCAACTCGGCAAGGCGATGGAAAAGAAAGCAGAATACGATAAGTATATCCAAGGAATAGATTCAAAATATGGTGAAGTGAAACAATTATGGACGAAGGTTTCAGGCGAGATTGATACTTTGTATAAAAAACTTCAAGATAATCCTCCAAAGCCTAATGACGCAGACTACGAGTTTGATACCGGATTGTATCAGCAATACAAAGATGCTTTTTCGGAAGAAGTAGAAACACTAAACCAAAAGTAATAAACTACGTAATTCAGATGTGGAGCAGCTTTGTAAGATGACATAAGTACTATTTCATTAAAGGCCGCAAAAATCGCGGCTTTTTTTATTTAAATGATCAAGTTCATATTGGGTCTAGTACAGTCGTCATCGAAAGATTAAACGAAATCAATTTCAAAAAAGTGCTGAATAATATGACATACTGTTGTCATCATTCCCGCCCAATAAAAAAGGTTGAGAATAATTAAACGGGTGGAGGTATCACCATGATCCCATCAAACAAAGTAATTCTTAATCAATCCTGAAAATGAAATTGAACCTTCAAAAAAGCGAAGACGAGCAAGTGTGCTCGTGTTGTGCAGGAAAACTGCATGATATGAGCACTGGAGTAGGCGGAAGTGAAGCTCGTGGAGAATGCACCGGCCGAAGCTTCAGTCGGTCGGTGCGGCGTACTTCCTCACGTCCGGCTCAAATGTCGTTCCATTGGACAGGTCCACCTCCAAGTGGGTAGTTCCGCGATCGTCTGTCAGCACGAGCATGCGAGAGCCTACTAGGGGAACACGGTCGGAACTGGTGCGCATGTGCGCTGAGATGACCCAAGGAGTACCGTCGACGATGTAACCTACCTCGACCTTGAATATCGGGAGATCGAAGAGCCAGCAGTTCGTGAAGCTCACGGTGGTCAGTGTTCCGATGAACGAGCAGCCCTCCACTCGGAGGCGCTCAATGTCACTCTGACGTAGCCGGGCATGCGCGATCGAGCCGGGCAACCGTAAGAGCGCGATGGTGGCCCAGAGGGCGAAGGCGGCTCCGATGACAGCGCCAAGCTCTGGCGGGATCGTCGGCGACGTCCCGATGGCCTCGAGGTTGAAGGGGCGCGACGGATCGCTGATCAGCGTCCAGATCAGGAAGACTCCAGCGATTATGACGAGTCCTCCTGCAATCGCGAGCGACACGAAGAGGCCGGCGACCCTGGTCTGTCCGAACTGTTCTACCGCTCGCAAGTACACTCCGCCAGTCACACCGATTGCGACGAACAGCAACACTACGGCGACGCCCACCGTGACCGGATGACCGAGGAGCATACTGATCGCCGGTGTTGGCGCAAGACCGAGCAGGGCACCAAACGGCAGGGAGCCTGTCAGCGCCCACAGTGCAGCAGCTGCGAACAGCCACGGCAGCAGCGGAGTCGCGCGTCCGACGCCACGTCCCGGCAGCAGCGCAGTCATTCGTCCGCCTTTATCCGTAGTGGAAAACAGCGGCAGCATCTCACTGTGCTCATGTTGTCCCTCTGCAGCATCCCTCATAGATATCCTTCACCTCCATAATTTTTTTGCTGTATTTTTCCACTTATTGACTACTATATTGACTCATTCCCGAAGACTTTACAATAGGAAATAAACTCACGAACAAGCATTAGAAGGCATGAAGAGAGCTGGATTTCACATAAAATATGGGCCTGTTGATGAGCCTTGGGGTGTTCGAAGATTGTATGTACACGACTCGATTGGTAAGCTTACCAACATTCTTGCTCATGAACATTGATACTCTAACAGACAATCGTAAAGGGACCCTGATTTCTACATCTAATGCGAAAGGATAGTTCAATAAATCAGTAGCGAAGCTATGGGTTTGAAACCTTCGTGGGAGTGACAGCAACTTTATAATTAGGGTGTGTTATGGAGCCAGTTGTAGGATTAGATGGGGCTAAAGGAGCCAGCGTCGTTCAGGCTTTTCTACGAAGGAACGAACCGTACGGGATATTTGAGAGTATTGCGCACGAGTAGAACGGTTTTGAACGACTGGGAGAATTGCTTGATGAATTGAACGTACTCTCGGGCAAGGTGCCGATCATTATTTGGGAATATTGTTTCTATTGGATGAAAATTGGTGGGCAATTTCTCCAGAGTTTTTAGAGGAAATCGAAAAAAAACTACCCGAAATAAGAGAAAACGCCGTTGACCTTAAGCAGGTGACCGGCGTTTCCAAATTAGCGTTTCGGCATTTTGCTCTCATCCATGTACAGCAGGTTCCAACGGTGACCGTCCAAGTCGGCAAATCCTGCGCCGTACATCCAGCCGTCATTTTCACTCGGCTTGCCAAAGATGCTTCCTCCGGCAAACTCTACTTTTTGAATAAAGGCATCTACTTCTTCTCTGCTTCCAGCGCCAATGGAAAATATTACTTCTGCGCAACGGGAAGTATCTGCGGTTTTTGAACCGGTAAATTTCTCAAACGCCGCATCCGGGAACAGCAGAATCGTTGTTTGGCCTATGGCAAGCTTGGCTCTCTCGTTACCAACGCTCACCGCATGGAATCCAATCTCATTGAAAAAGGCAGTTGACTTCTCAACATCTTTGACTGGTAGGTTAATCCAAATCTCCTGTGACATGGCTGTAGCCTCCTGGAATGAATTTTTAACTTCTCCTACTATACTCTACTTCTGGCTGTAGAAGCGAATCTTATAAAAGAAACAGCAAAGTATGACATTCCTGTCATGCATCCTACGATTTACTTAGTAAATACGCGCTCCGCAATCAGTTGTAAACGATCGACTGTTTGCAGCCATTGTCAGAATAAAATAAAGTAATAGACTGAAGTTACTTTATTAAGCCAACGAGCAGGATAGCTTAATCATATCTAGAATAAATATAGAAAAATACTAACAGCGTTTATAAGTCGAATGAAGAGTGGGGGAAGTTTCTTGGATGAGATTGCAAAAATCGCAAAAGAATTATTAAAGAATATTGAAGAAAATAAACGGAATCTTTTAAGCAGAAATGCTGATAAGAAGGTAATCAATTTTTATGAAATAAATAAGCCATATGGTTGTTTCTCAAATTTTTCGAAACATTCAATTACGTTACAAAACAAAGACTGGCCAACATCGGAACACTATTTTCAAGCTCAAAAGTTTGTAGGTACCGTTCATGAAGATGAAATACGTTTTGCAAGTACGCCAATGGATGCCGCCCGATTAGGCCGAGATAAAAATAAACCGCTCCGTAAAGATTGGGAAGAGTGCAAAGTTAACATTATGCGGGAAGCTATCGTCGCTAAAATAGAACAACATCCAAATGTTAAGTCAATTCTCTTATCAACTGGTGATTGTGCCATTGTTGAACATACAACCAATGATTCATATTGGGGAGATGGCGGTGACGGGCAAGGAAAAAACATGTTAGGCAATTTGTTGATGAACATCAGAAATAATATGGAGAACTATGAGCCAGAGTTCTTTCTTCCTCAATGGATTACGTTTCCAGACATTCATCCATTTAGCATTGGATGGAGAATGGGTATTGGTGAAACATATTTAACTTATTTGTGGGAGTGGAGAATGAAACAATCTCCTGAAGCTTTAAAAGAATACGATGATTACTTTACGCCACCTGAGGTTTGGGCTGACTCTAAAAAAATGCAAGAAGCAATGAGAAATAAATCGAACGAAGAATAATAAATCATTGAAACTTAATGGTTACGTATTAAAAGATTAAGCAAGGTCCTAGGATGATAGGTCGAAGAGAAATCTAAAACATAAATTTGAAATTGTTGTTCAAATATCGACGATTGTGACACAAGCCATAGAAAAAATCGATATACATACATATGTACAAAATAGTATAAAACTTCATATGCATAAATTCGCATAAAAGATTTGATTTAACTGAGGTTATATGGTTAGTGCCACAATGAGTAAGCCGCTTAGGGTGAGCAGATTCTGAAGAACATTATGGTCGCAATGACCTCAGTGCTATAATGTATGACATGTGCGAGTGGAGATATTATGCAGGTGGAGCAGCCACTTTTCATATGGTAGATGGTGGACACTTTTTTATTACAGAGAATTATGGACCTGTGTGGATATTATCTTTGACAATGTGGGATAAAATTCTAGAAAGCCAATAATAGATCGTTTTAGTGAACTAATCTTCATTTATATTAATTGAAAAAGAGGTTTTGAATCAATGAATAGCAAAATGATTTGGGGGATAGTATTATTAGCGCTGAGTTTGTTTTTTAAGCCATTATTGGCGATTGTGGGGCTGAATGAAACGTTGTTCGGATTGCAATGGCAAGGTGAAACTGTGTTTTCATTGCGTCCATTCTTAGTTCGGATTATTCTAGCAGTAATTGGTATTATCATGCTTATCATCGGCGGTAAGCAAGTTACAAGCAGATGAATAAATAGTTGAAAGGATCAAGAGCACAACAATTAATCTTGCTACAGTATTGAACTTTTAAATCAAAGTATTGAAGACCGAAAAAGACTATGATAATCCCCAAACGGGGATTTTTTAATGTTCGGAGAACAAAAGGAGCCAGTGAGGCTCCTTTTGTTTGTAATTATCACGATTATGAAATGTGACACATCACGAACTTTAATATTGTCAGATGACAAGAATATGAGCCGATTAATTACCGCGTAATTAACGAAAATATACGCTAAGCCCTGAATCCGGCTTGGCGTTTTTTCTTACTTTAACCTGAAACGGTACGATCATTCAACAAGCCGAGTATCAAAGTTCTATTTATTACTAACTCGTGGATGTCGATTTGCCATTCTCTCGTTCGTTGTCTTTATAACGGCGAAGTTCAGCTGATCCTGGATGAAGGACATCCGGGAGATACGCAACGGTCGGAATCGACTACACGACACGAAAGGACAGGGATAAAAATGGGGAAAATCATCATGCAGCAATTCATTACGTTGGATGGCGTCATGCAGGCGCCTGGCGAACTCTATGAATTCGAGTATGGGGGCTGGCAGCGCTCCTATGTTGGCGAGGAGCACCTGGCACTCATTGTCGAGCAGGCCCACGCGGTTGAAGCACTTCTTCTGGGGCGTAAAACTTACGAGAGCTTCGCGGCAACATGGCCGTCAGCGATCGGCATGCGGAGGCTGGCCGATCGGATGAACGGCATGTCGAAGTTCGTGGCTTCGAGAACCCTAAGCCATGCGGAGTGGAATGCCACAATCATCCATGGCGACGCGGCAGAAGAAGCAGCGAAACTCAAGCAGGAGTTCAGCGGAGACTTGCTGGTCGTAGGCAGCGGCGATCTTGCACAAACGCTGATGAAGCATCATCTCATTGACGAATACCGGCTCTGGATCCATCCTGTGATCTTAGGTCGCGGACAACGGCTGTTCAGAGAAGGGATCGAGAAGGCTGCTATGCGCCTCATGGACGCCAAAACACTAAGCACAGGTGTCTCGATTCACATCTACCAGCCCGAGATAGGCAATTAACAACAAAGCCATCTGAATTCATTCAACCAGAGACGTCTCCATCATCGTTGTGCAAGTGGAGATGGGACGTCTTTTTACCATTCAGATGCCGATCAGCGATCGACACATTGGTTGATTCAGTAATATCATCCGCAATGATTGCTAAGAAAACATACGGGTGCTTACGATACCATAAAAAAAATTTGCGAGTATGTCGAGTTTGCCAAAATCTGTTCGTCGTCTGAATAGAGGCTCAAATATCCGTACGCAAGGGGAGAGATGAATATTAAAATAAAAGCAGTAATAACTGAAAAGGAGACGTACGATGCACACAGTAACTTCAAAGGACTGTACAAGATTGCCTATGATAGAGTTGGCCGGGGGCCGTCACACATTCTAGTATCGGGCGCGTTCAGCTATCGCAGATCCCCCGGAAAGGTGCTGTTGACTAATTTGTTGTCAGAGCATTTCACGGTCTACAATTGCAATTACGACTGAATAAAAGATTATCAAATGGACAATGAGAGGGGAATAAGATTATTATGTTTACAAATAAGCGGAATACGAGGACGATTCGTCTTCTTCTAATGTGTGGGGTTGTTTCCACACCGCTATTCTACATAGCAGCCATTATTCAATCGTTTACACGTACAGGATTCGATATCAGGCGCCACGCCATCAGTACCCTTACGTTGGGGGATTTGGGATGGATTCAAAGCGCAAATTTCTTCATGACAGGATTGCTTGCTGTTTGTGCAGCGATTGGAGTGCGCCGTTTGCTGCGAGGGCGTATGGGAGGCAAGTGGGGTTCGTTGCTCATTGGAATCTATGGGATTGGCATGATTCTGGCAGGTCTGTTTCGCCCAGATCCTGGCCTCAGCTTTCCCCCAGGTGCCTCTGCCGGAATGCCAACATCGATGAGCGTTCATGCAACACTCCATTCCGTTGCTTTCTTTACGGCTTTTATTTGTCTAGTTGCGGCAAGCATTGTTTTTGCACGTCGGTTTGCTACACAAGGCGAGCGTGGTTGGAGTATCTATTGTATTGCATCTTGTATCCTTGCGCCTGTGCTCATTATTTTAGGCTCAAGTATCGGCACTTGGATCGGCGTTATTATGGGGAGCGCTGGAATTGTTGCCTTCGGTTGGGTTTCGGTTCTTGCCGCGAGATTACGTGTTGAAGCCCTTCAGGCATAGATTCAACAAGAGAGAACCATTAATGATTTCCGATTCATTCGAGCCGGTTTCGTATAACCGCAGCATCAGTCTTACTTTGAACCATGACGATGAGTCATAAGTCAGAACGGCATATGCCAAGCTAAGCAAGTGCAGCGAAATCCCTGGTGTTTTATACGAACGATAGGGAGCTGTCTCGGCAGCTCCTTGTACATCTTCACAAAATAAAGGTTTTTGTATAGATGTACGGATAGGCGTTAAGATAACGGGCAGCTTTAGACATATTCGAACGGAGTGAGAGGTATGGATGTACAAAGTATTATTTCCAAAATTATGGATAGTCTTAAGCAAATCGATGGTGTGCAGGCTCTGGTTCTTGGTGGTTCAAGAGCTAGGGGGACTGAAAACCCCAACTCTGATATTGATATTGGAATTTATTATAACCTAAAGAATGGGTTAGACATTTCCCACCTTGATCAGATAGCTTCCACCTTGGATGATGATAATAGAGTCAATTTAATAACAGAAATCGGTGGATGGGGGCCATGGATTAATGGTGGTGGTTGGCTGAAAGTGCATCAACAACCGGTCGATTTTTTATACCGTGATCTTAATATAGTGTCAAAAGTAATTGACAACTGTCTCAGAGGGGATCTTACAATCGACTATCAACCGGGACATCCTCATGGATTTATCAATTCTATATATTTAGCTGAAATCGCGTTGTGTAGGATTTTATGGGATCCAACAGGTCTTATTGGAGAAATGAAATCTAGAACAAGTCCATACTCGCACGTTTTGCAAAAAGCAGTAATTCAAAAATTTTTATGGGAAGCGAATTTCTCCTTAGAGAATGGGAAAAAAGGTATCTATAAAAATGATTTATCTTACTTTGCTGGATGTTGTTTTAAATCAGTCTCTTGTTTAAATCAGGTTTTGTTTGCACTTAATGAAACATACTGGATGAACGAAAAAGGAGCTGCTGCTATCGTCGATACTTTTAGCATGGTCCCAAGCAATTACTCCCATAGAATAAACAAGATATTCACCTTAGTGACAGAAGAGCAGGCCGGTTTGGAGAAAGCTCTAAGCCTGTTACATGATCTGATTCACGAAACAGACAATCTAGTGAAAAATAAAAATCTGCTGAACTAACGCGACACTATAGCTCAATAAGCAACTAGAACGAGGCTGCCGGTACGGATCGGCAGCCTCGATGCACTATCGGGCAGGTTAACGATGATTAAGTTAAAATTATTCGTTGTTAGGAGGAAATTATTTACCAATACATGCGTCATATTGGTGATTTTTTTATGATCCAATGCAAGTTCATTGATCAATCCGTTTAAGAAAATTGCAGCTGCAGTATTATAGAAAAACATTGTGGTATGACTGAAAAAATTGAACATTAAAATATATGGGAAAAATTAGATTTTACAATGGAAACTTTACATGAGTTTAGAATTACAATTCATGATGAGCAAAATAAACTTTAAGGATTAACTCTAAAATTAACTCTAAGGATAATTACAACAGCTGAATTGTAGCATTACTAATGAAATTAAACTCTAGATTTTAATAGTCTTAATTCACAAGAGCAAACTGTTTAATTTGGAGCGGAAGTTGTATGGAATTTATCATTATAATGAAGTACATAAAATGAAGGCAAGATTAAGTGAAGTAACAGCAAGTTAAAGACGGATCAGACATTACTGTTAATTTCAGTAACACTTCTTCACAAAACTCGTATTTTGTACATATGTATTTAAATCGATTTAATACCTAGTAACTACTGAATTTTCATTTACAACCGTGTCGGATGACAAGAATTGATTCCATAAATGACAAGAACTTAACTTACCTTGGATTCTCCTATAACCGTACGTTCGCTCACGCTGTAGATAAATCGCTTTGATCCGCTGCTTGGTCTCGCCATCAGGGTCTGCTTGCTTACGCTTAAGATATCGATAGTACGCGCTTCTCCATACATCAAGCAATTCACATAGCAGGGTCACTAGGTAAACATCAAATAACTCCTCGATAATTGCATACTTGCCTTTCACACCTCCCGTTTCCAGATTTCTAAGCACTTTTTTAAAACCGTATTCTCCCGTTGAAGTTGTTGGTTGTAACGATCCTTATCTTTATATTCTTCGCGGCGGCCTCTGTTATTCAATAATCCGCACTTGCCTTTTTTCCTAAATTTATACACCTATATACGAACTCTATCTTTATCTTGTATTCCATACTTCTCTGTAATTTGCTTGTACGTCCATCTATCCTCTTCGTGTAAACGTACGGCTTCTTTCCTTACTTCATATGAATACAATTTATTCGGTTGCTCTCTTTTCCTCATAAAAATACACCCCTAAAGTATCATCGGTTTCCCATATGGGTTTTCCAATGTCTACTAAAAGGGGTGCACTTCAGTTTCGTGCATGGGCTTGTTTTGTTATTTGGGATGAGAACCCCATATTAGGCTTTACGTTATGCTAATGGTTCAGCTGCCATAAACTTCGAACTCATAAAGAGAATACCAGTGGCCTGTGCCTCGATCTGTCGCATGCATCCTTATATACCTTGCATTTACCGGTTCAAAGTAGATATCGTCTATACCACCGTCTCCATTCGTTGTCATGTATATATCCGTCCAGTTGGTAGCATCGTTCGACACCTGAATCTTATAGCCCTTAGCATAAGCATACTCCCAGTTGAGTTTGACATTGTTGACGCGGGTTTCCTGTCCGAGGTCTACATAGATCCATTGCGGATTTGAAAACAGGCTGGCCCATCTTGTCGTTACATTACCATCCACCGCTTTATCGGCCGTTAATGTGGATGTCTCGTTGGAAGAAGATGTTGCCGATTTGTTTAACGCTAGATTCGGTTTGCCATAAACCTGGAATTCATATAAGGAATAGCCATAGAAGGAGTAAGCTCTCTCGGTTCCGTACATTCTTACATACCTTGCATTTACGGCAGTAAAGAATATATCGTCAATCCCCCCGTCTCCATTCGTTGTCGTATACACATCCATCCAGTTGACACCGTCATTCGATACTTGAATCTTGTAGCCTTTGCCATAGGCAAGCTCCCAATTCAATATAACTCGATTTATGTTATAAGCCTGCCCAAGGTCGATCGTAATCCATTGCGGGTCTGCAAACTGACTGGCCCATCTTGTCGCCACGTTACCGTCAACCGCATTATTCGGAGAAAGAGCTTCCTCTTGATTGGAAGATGACGTAGCTGTATTATTTAACGCCAAATTTGTTGTAGTAGCGGATCCGACGCTGTCTCCATATACTTGAAACTCATAAATAGAGTAACCATAGCTCGTGCCCCTCTCTGTTGCGTGCATTCTCACATATCTTGCCGTTGTAGGCACAAAGCATATATCGTCTACACCTCCGTTGCCTGTCGTTGTCGAGTACACATCGGTCCAATTGACCGCATCATTCGATACTTGAATTTTGTAGCTCTTGCCGTAAGCATACTCCCAGTTAAGTTTGACGCGTTTGATGTTGTAGGCTTGCCCGAGATCGACGTAAATCCACTCTGTACTTGAATACTGTTGGCTTGACCACCGTGTACCCGGCAAATTGTCAACAGCTTTAGCAGCGGATAGAGAAGAACTTTGGTTGGAAGAGGCTACTGCCGATTTACCGCTTGCAAGATTAACTGGAATGGTATACGTTCCTTTAACAAATTTGTAGATATCTTCATACATCTGTCTCCCGTCATAAACTCCGTTTACACCGTTGTTATTCTTGTTTTTATACAAGTTATATATCCCAAAAATATCTTGATACCAACCCTTGACCGCTCCCGTCATGTATCCGTATTCTACGCCGGCCTTTAAGTAATTATCGAATCGGTTTTTAAAATCGGGGTCGAACATCGCTCTTTCGTCAAACTCCATTTCGATGCCCTTATTATATGTTTGAGCTTGGGTCGATACATTCGTCATTCTCGAATAATCAGTCTCCGGAACGAAATAGTGATTGGGCTGCTGGATGCTAAAATCGATTGCATAATTATTCCAGTTATTGCTTTGTCCGGCACCAAAGTATGGAATCCAGGCAAGTTTCAGACCAAGCGTATGAAGATAGTTACCAGAGTTATTAATTGCATTTACTTCACCCGGATTGCCGGGATCAATATCTTCATGGAACCAGTAGATGCCTTTTAATTCAAGGTTGCTGTATTGGGCTTGATTCCATCTGCTTAATACGGTGTCGATATACCATTTGGTTACCTTCGTCATATTGCTAGGCGTCGAATTCAGATTTTCGCTGATTCCGTCGTTATCGACATCTCCGAAATTGGTGATTTCACTATTAGGATAAGGCATCATAATATATACTTTGGATTTGTAATTTGTTAGGTTTAGTGTGGTTGCAACTTGCTGGGTTGCTTGGTTGAGGGCATCGAGTTGTTGATTAGCGGTGAAAATGCGGTTTATATACCATTCCCAATCCGCCTTATAGGTCCACTTGGCAGGGTCCGCTGTATCACCAAAATCTCTATAGTCAGATGTGTTGATTCCTAGAAATAGAAATGAATCGAAAAAGGTGTCATCCATCACATTATTACTGTTGTAGTGCGCAACATAGGGCAAAAGCGTATTCTTGTCATACGTGCCGATTTCTCTTCCCTCATATGTCGTTCGTCCACCGTAATATCCAGTATAAAGCAAGGCCATGTTCTTCACATTTCCAGATGCCGCGGTATTTGGTGGGAAATATCCTGTAGCAGCAGCTGCAAGTGGCTGTTCTAAGTTAGACTGGGGTTGTTGCTCGAGATCAGGATCGGACTTTTCTTGTTGTCCCTGCTGATTAGGAACTTGAAGTAAAGGCTGTTGATCCTCCTGCCCCTGCGAAATCTTCGGCGACCTATCCCCTTCTCCCTTCACTACTGATGGTTGAACAGAAAAAACAATCGATAAGATTAACACAAATGATAACAACAAGGAACTTCGTCTTGGATACCTCTGACTTCGCTTCATCTTTCATCCCCATTTCTTAGGTTTAAATGATTTTAACAAGTCTGGTACATGGTCTTGATCCGAGTGTCCATTTTATCCAAGCTCCAAACGGCCTCTTTACGACTAATTCTATGAGGCAATTTTATGCTTGGAAATAGATTTTTGTTTACTTTCATATACACCTTTTTACAAATCAAAAAAATGAACCGATGCACCTTTCTCTCGTTTCTTCGCATGTGACCTACGCACATATATTCAAACCCATACGCCGCAAGGAATTCACCAAAAAAAACTTGCCCTTATTTGTGGTACGGTTCACCGCGTTTGATCTTAAACTATCTTGCCCGTAAGCTCAATGGCCTGCAGAACATAGTTACAAAATTCAATTAATGCTAATTGAAGATATTATAAACGAATTCCAAAAAGCACTAAATAAATGAAAAGTCCCTTTTTACCATTTTCTCTTTGTAGTCGATTTTGGTTTGATTGTGAAATATGCAGAACACTTGATAAAATAGYTCATCGGCAATCGSTATACATTCTTGGCCTTTTTCGGCATTCGGTACATATTCTTGACATTGCACAYTGCCAAGAATATGTACCGATAAAACAAAAAAACCGCGATTTACGCGGTAGTTAATCGGCTCATATTCTTGTCATCCGACATTACATGGCTTGTGTCACAATCTATCTTGTATTCTTAGCATTGTTATTTTGTCCACACACCTTAGATCGAGGAAGCGCTCTCACACTCCCCCTTGATCCAATAGAAGGCAGCCGGTATCATTAGTATCGGCAAATTTGATTGCTATTAATCAAATATAATGATATTCATAGGACGCACACTACGCCAGCACCTCTTGAGGTCGCATCGAGTTGGCTGCGCGCAGTTGTTCGTTAACAGTGGCTTCCCGTCCACTCAAGTGTCTATCTGTGAGCTACTGACTTCCTCAAAGAATATTACAATCATCCTATTCATTTTTGTTCCATCAGATATAGGGAAATCAACACTAAGCTCCTCTAGAATTGAATATAACCTGACAATTTCCCTACTTATTTTGGAAACAGATAGTCAAACTGCTTCCGGAATATATCAGCACGGCGCGGATCGGGGATAATATTCTATCATCTGCAAACTGAACATATAGTATGATTTTCACCTTTACTTATTCTATAGCTTTGTCTATACTCTTGGTGCAGAGGCCCTCTTACATAATTCACTAATATTTCTAATTAAAGGAGATGTAAGGATGAAGAAAGGTATATTTTCCCTCTCACTTGTTTTAGTCATGCTTTTGAGTTTTGCAGCAACAGCATTCGCTGCGTTTAGTTACACTAGCCCGAACGTCACAATCTCAAGCGGAACCATTAAATTTGGACATGGCGTTATTGTTAACACGGGTAAATACCGTGATACTTTGACGATTAATGTTTATCGCGGGAACACATTTGTTGCTTCCAAACAAATCACGTTGAACCCTCAAGAATGGACTTATCCGGGTTCTACAACCACACCATTATTAACAATAGCAACTGGACAACCAGCTGGCGAATACCGTTATACGTTATCAGCTCCAGGGAGCTGGCATGTTATGGCAGGTTTTGCGAGTTAATAGCGAATAAATAGATAGTAATTATCATTAAAACCTCTCGTCTATGACGAGAGGTTTATTAAATTATTAGGACTTAAAATGCGAAAAAAAAAGAGCGAATCTCAGGAGGGATTCCTGAAATCGCTCAGCTTGACTGTAAGTATTTTAAATCCATCTTGTTTCTAGGATGTATACGATGTCAAATGAACATTGGGGTATAACAAATGATCGCTTAGCTTAACAATATTTCACCTTCAAAATCTCAATATAATTTGAATCAATTCCAGTAATATTGGATACTGTTCCAATTTCAATTCCTTGTTTTAAGGCATTTCGGGCAATTCTCATGTTATGTTTCATTTTCAACACCCTATCTTTGAATAAAATATCGTCAAAATCTAAATATTCATCAGCAATTTCTCCGTCTAAATTAAACTCAATATCATAAGTACCGATGTGTTCTTCTAAATAAAAAATATTTACTGAACAAAATATTACTGCTTCTTCAAGGTTAAAAGTATATTTAAGGTACATTGATCGTTCATGTACACTAATAAAATCCTCATACAACTTTCCATGAAATGTGTCGTGGTAATCGTCTTTCTCTTCTTGACGCCATTTTCTAAAATAACTCCAAAAGCCTTCGACAGTCCTATTTAATGCATTATAGCTAGTTTCCCATTCAAGTAATGATTTTTTGTTCATACTATATTTCACTTCCTACAACATTATATCATGCATGTTTTCCATTTTATCCTGATTTCATTGAACTATCCTGCACGTTAGTTGAGAAAACACCAGTCGGTCATTGGCCGGCTGCCGTCGTGTCAGGATTGAGTTATCGTTCATCCGTATGGCTGAGTGTCTCGACTTCCAGCAAACGTAGTGGGATTTGTTCAGAATTTCTATTTAGTTCCTAACAAACGGGGGGATTTTATGGGGCCGCATACTAAGTACCGACCCGATCAGTAAACACTTCATCAAAATTCCTATTCAGCAAATCTTCCTTTGTAATATAAAAATAAAGTAATCCTGATAAATCCCATTGCATTCCTATTTCATCATTGGTATCTGCCTGAAATAACAACTCAGTATCAGCATCTTGAAAGTCATACTGTAATCCATTTATATAACCAAAAAAGCGAAATCCAATATCATGATTACACATCTCATAATATGAAGAGCAGAAGTTCTCGTAGAGGACATACGCTTCCTCGTCGTTATCAAATAAACGTTTTTCATTAATAAGTGAGTTAACCGGAATCATGTTTTCAAATTTTACATTCATTAAACAACTCGAAAATGAAATGATATCGGGATCTGCCTGAATTCGTTTCAGATCGGATAAATCAGATGTGTACAGCACCACGTTTTGATCTTTTGGAAAGGCGTCATATAAAAATTCATCAGAGAAACGCACATCATCATCACAAGGATAAAAAAAATGAAGAATCCCAGTGGCAGGGTGATTCTGATCTATCGAAGACATAGGAAATTCCTCTAAATTTATTTGTGCTATAAAACTCATTGGATGCCCTTCCCAGTCCGGCCACGTAAAACCCATTGGAATATCAGGGTTCCCTCCAATCTTACTTTTTCCGATAGGAATTTCATCTTCTGGTGCTATAGTCGGTTCTAGGAAGAAACCAGGCTTCACTAACTGATTGTATTTCTCCCAATGCCTTTCCAAACCTGCGTTCAAAAATAATTGTTTGATTACCTCCAATGACGGCTCCGGCTGCATCATTCGCATATCCTCCATAAAATAGTATCTACTGTATTTCGACAGAAGATATTCATCCCCTTTAGCTAAACAAAAAAGGAGATCCGTCTATTCAATTATCCTATCCTTCAGTTGAATAGCGGCGGATTTCTAAAGGGGTATCCGCCGCCAATACGCATTAAAAAAATCGTCGATAAAGTTCTCTCCGACGCTCGCCGCGGAGCTGTGCGTAAATTTGTGTGGTTGATGCTTTCTCATGACCAAGCATACCTTGGATGAAATCTAGAGGAGCACCATTATCAAGGAGCTGGCATGCATAAGTATGTCTAAAGCGATGAGGATATACGTTCGCTTCAATTTCTCCCCGATCTGCAAGCCGTTTTAATGCCCATCTAATCGTAGGTATAGCCATACGTTTTGTTGGATGAGTATCGGTTACAAATAAGGCTTTACAGGAATCCCCACGACTGGCCAGGTACTTCTTTAACCATACTTTGCACTCTGTCGTAAAGTAAACTTCTCTCTGCTTCGAACCCTTGCCATTAACGATTGCTGAGCAGTTCTCCCAATTAAGGTCCTCGATATTGATCTTCTCCACCTCCCCAACCCGGCAGCCGGTACAGTAGAGAAACTCAAGCAGCGCTCTTTCTCTGAGTGACTGACAAGAGATCTTCAAGTGTATAACGTCTTCCTCAATCAAAAACTTAGGAATGCGCTTATCTAATTTTGGTTCTCTCAATTTTAGAGAGGGATTTGAAGTCAGATACGTCTCTTCATACGCGTAACGGAAAAGAGAACGAACAAACCGAATTCGATGGCCTAGGCTGCTTGGCTTCAACCGATCTGCTTGTTTTGCCAAGTACTCCTTAAGCATTGTTAACGTTACCTCCGTTATATCGAGGCCACCTAGCTCCAGTATTAACATTTTGTGCTGAAGGGCGTATGCCTTTAATGTTTTTGGACTGAACCCTTGTATACGTTTGTCAGCTTCATACAACCTCCACAACTCATTTAAGTTCATAACAAAACCTCCCTTTAGAAGCTATTAAATCTAGTTTGCTTCTAAGGAGAGGTTTTAATCTGCCTACAGTATTGAACTAGCGTTTCCTGTTAGTTGAATGTTTTCAGTTATTAGTACCCTTAATCTATAGTTTGTTTGCTAACAATCTCTTTATTTTTATTAAAGAGAGCAACCTCATTTGGTGATGACCATAATATTTCACCTAAGTACCGCGCATAGGCCCATTCATTCGGTCGATCCCTAAAAACCTCTGAGCGGAGTATCTCTACATTTTTTTTATCACTAACAATTAAGTAAGCTTTTACAACCGCTACTTCATGAATTATATATATACTTGCTTTTAGTTTTCTATCAGGGCTTATAATAGGCTTTTTCCAATACCAATCATTTTTCAATTCAGCTCTTTTCACTTTTTCAAATGCTAGTTCGAATGGAGCTGAATCCCAATATTTTTCAGAAATAAGCTTATCAATTCCTCTCCTCAATAATTTAAATGTTGTATCTTTTTTTTCCTGATCATTCATTGTGAAAAATGAATCAACATGAAATTGAACTTGAACAGTACAAACACCTGAATAGTCTTTGACTCGCGGATCAATGATTTCATCCACACATTCAATTAATACTTTCCATGAATCAGTTGTCTTGAATTTATCAAAAGATCTTTCATATAAAGAAGTGATACATCGGATTTGATCGCGAAATTGAACTCGTTTATGTTTCCAAGATGCTTCATAATCTTCAGGTGTTCCAGCTTCTTTTGTATAGGGTATGTCTAAATCAAACTCTTTTAGAATGGGCATTCCTAACCCTCAATTCTATCGATTATTAATTATAAATTCAGGTACATAGTTGAATTATCCTGCCCGATAGCTTAATGAGGATTATGTGAAGTTAGTCCTAATTTATCAATGAGAAAATCTCCTTGTTCTATTTTCAACGTTTTCTTTTCATGACTAAATTCCCATCCATTTTCAATCGCATATCTAATTAAACGTTCACAATTACTTGGCTTATGTGGGATGAAATGCCAGCTACCTTCCCATGTAAATAAGACTTCAAAATATGAGGTTTTTGATGAATAGACCTTAAAATTCACAAATTTATTACTAGGAATCTCATTAATAACGCAGTGGAATTGAGAACCATTTACCATCATCTTTTTAGTTCTTTTGCAGAATGTCTTCCCCATTAAGATACACCTCCTGAATACGACATTTTTGAAGAATAACGAGCATTACTGTTACTTTGAAAGTATAGCGCATATTGGAATCAACCTGCCCGTTAGCTTAACAAAGAAATGGAGCAGCTGCCGCAGCAAACTGCTCCATGATTGTTCAACTATCGTTCCCAGTTAGCGTAACAACCATACCGACAGCTGAATGGTTCGAAGCGTGAATATGGTTCTATGAGAAGGTACAGACATCCGAATTATAACTATCTTATTCAATCTTTCTTACAAATTCAGCTTGATTAATTAAGTCTGTATTCCTGGTATGGATTTCATAATCTTTAATTAAAATTGTTCCCATTCTATGCTCACTATCAAATCCCGGCATATTTTCTAATCTAAAACTATTCTCATGTGATTCTTCATAAGTCGCTTTAGGTAAATGACTCGTAATATCAGGAGCAAAGAACCCTGAATCCATATAGTATCCCGATATTTCAACTTCACCTTCAAAATAAGCATTCACGGTTTCCGTTTCTTTATCATAATTAATAGAGATCAATGTTAATCCCGCTATTTGATCACCTACCTTAACCTTTGAAGGATTAAAGTGTACATAATGGTTATCAATTGAATTACAACCTGTCATGAGTAAAAGTATACTAACGAGTAGCATAAATCCTTTCAACCTGTATCACCTACAATGTCTTCTGTAGTTTCGTAAATCCTAAAATTTGTGAAAATCATAAATAGCTTAATATTTAACATATTCGTGAAATGATTGAATTATCCTTGCCCGTTAGCTTAATAAAAAAATGGAGCAGTTGCCATAGCAGGCTGCCCCTTGATTGTTTAACTATCGTTTCCCGTTAGTTCAATCAAGTATCTTCCAAAATGCTATCTACTCAGCTTTAAAGGTGATTTCCTTACTCATAAACTTTTACAAACGCCAACATTTCAGTAACGTACTCACGTGCTTATTCGAGTATAGAAAGCCCTCAATAGAGTAGCATCAAACTTGCAGCTGTCGATTTCAACTGGTTACCCTTCCAATTATTTGCGTTTCTTCTCCACAAGTTCGTTCACATCGAACATCTCGATTGGACCAATACCCCTCTCGTTCAACTGTTTCTGAATATCAATGTTTGAATCAAGTTTTTCAATTGTTCCCTTTTCTGTATCCAGAAGTCCATGCTCCGTTTTATTATCATAATCGACTCTTTTGTAAAGCACATAGACATCATTCCATCCGACTTTTTCTACACTAGGTTCAACTACTTGTGGAGAACCATCAGGTTTTTTTCGGATAAAATTAAGCCCAGGGTTGCCCCCATATAAACGATACTCGTTGGGCAAAATGAGAATTTCCGGCTGACCATCCCTATAATCATTGACCGCTGATTGAATACATCCTGATAAAGTTAAGATTATTATGGGCAAAATAAACATAAAAAACTTTCGCATTTATTAGTCCTCCTACCAAAACGAAGAATTTAAAATAACTCATTGGAATTAGCGATTTGAATGAGCAACAAAAGGTTTATGCCACATACCATTAACTTGAGTTGTCTTTCAAAACTGATTCATGTGTAGAGCAATTACCTTGAATTTAAGTTCGTGATGTTATTGAGCAATCCTGCCCGTTAGCTTAACAAAGAAATGAGCAGCTGCCGTAGCAAACTGCTCTTTGTATGTTCAACTATCATTAGCCATTAGCTTAAAAAATCGTGCACAGTTAAAATTAACTTTTATTTAAAAGTATCAGTCTTTTAGCAAAATAATTTTTTTCAATTATTCTTTTCACTAAACCATATTTATTTGTTTCGAATAGGTTATCGTTTTCTACTGACAGGATAGTTATGGGTTTATCTGTTGTCGTAGTTCCTTGTTGGAAACTTATTATTAAATTTGAATGTACTTTGTTTGACTTTTTCAGAGGTTTAGAGTTTGAATGAATGGTTTCTCCTTTAATATTAATTCTCCCTTCCTCATTACGCCACCATTTAAATGTTTCGATTTCGGAGAGTGACCAATTTAGGTATTCTATCCACCCTTCTCCGGATTCAAGAAAGTAAATTATCTCATCACTTGTTCCCGGTACAAATAAAGCATCTGCAGACCATGCTCCGACTATTTCATCCATATGTTTAAACCTCCATAGTTATCAATTTTTTCTCAACTATCGTTTCCCTTTAGTTTAAAAGTCGCAATCTTAAAATCATTAAGTCTTCATCGAAATACTGTTCATCAAACTTTAATGCATGTGGTTCTATACCGTAAACTTCAAACCCCAGCGAGACATATAAGCGTTTTGCTGATTTGTTATTAGACACAACCGTCAAATGAATCTGTTCCAACCCTTCACATTCTTTTGTTGCTCTTTCAATCAAGGCTAATAGAAGGGCTTTACTTACCCCCCCGTCCTCGAAATTGAGGCTCTACGTACATACCGTAAATGTTTCCTTTATGTGCCGTCTTAAGCCTGTTTTCACGTGAAAAATTGACAATGCCAACTAATGTGTTACTGTCGTCAAAACATCCCAATGTAAATTGATCTTTTGTATGGTGTATTCTTTCTATAATGTGCCCCAGTGGTTTAGTTTCTTCTTGCTCATACGTTGATCCAAATGCATCGGGGTCATTTTTCAATGCACGTAACCTTACTTCTCTATACACTTGGGCATCAGAGTCATTCAACAGACGAATGTTCATTAGTCACTTCCGATCATTTATCAAATTGTTCTAAATAAAACTTGCGGATTGAAGTAAACTGCCCGTTAGCTTAATCATTTGTTTTGTTCCAAGATAAAAGCTTCGACTCGATCAATTAGTGATTTTATTTCCTGAACCGTATCTAGAATCAATTCTCCCTCAAGATTCTCAGTCTTTAAATTCTTATAATACTCTTTGAGTTCGGGCAAATTTGTAATCAACTGATTAGGTAATGGATTTAGACTTCGTTCAGCAAGTCGCTCAGACCAAACTGACTCATCACTACATGTACATAAAATTGTGATTAATTCCCCGCCTCTTTCCTCAATCCAGGTCTTAAATCTCCGTACGCCGTCCGTATTATTCAATCCGAAAGTGCTAGAAAAGCAAAAGCACTCATCGAGATTGCCAACCATTCAATAGGATCTCAGTCAGCTTCCATTACTACAAGCTCCACTTGAAACAATTACTCGCCGAGTATGACCTTGCTTGCGAACAATTGGAGGTTGTGGAGAAGGAGGTTTTAACCGTATTAGAACGCATTCCCTTTGCAAAATCCATCCTCGCGATTAAGGGGATTAGTGTCATTTCATTAGCTGGTATATTGGGTGAGGCTGGGGACTTAAGCGGATTTGTTCACGGAAATGCCTTGCTGCGCCATGCCGGACTCAACCTCGCAGAAGCGAGTTCTGGCAAATGGACCGGGCAAATGAAGATTAGTAAACGCGGACGATCCCGCCTACGGCGCTTCCTCTTTATGGCCACTATGAGTTTGGTCATGAACAATTCAGAGTTTCAAGCGATGCATGCATACAATGTGCAGGTTAAGAAGGTGAAGAAAATGAGGTCCATTATGAAACTATGCGGTAAATTGGTCAGAATACTAGTCGGAATGGCTCGTAGCGGTAAAGCCTACATGCCACATAAAACGTTACCACTCTTACAAGCAGCTTAACCATACAACCCGTTTCGTTGTACGAGTTTTGGCTTATTCGCAGGATTTCAAAGAAAGCACGGAGTACCGGATGCATTAAACCAAAGGGCACCGACCCGTACCGTTAGCAAGACCGGCCTCCACCCCTTGGATAGGCGTAACGAAGGAATGAGAGGGCATAGACCCGTTAAGACATGGGAGTGAAAACCTCCAAGGGTGGCGTGGAGAATGCGTGCAGTAAATGGAAGTATATAGGACGGTTATAACCCTCCTCTATTCCCGTGCGCCTTCATGTTACCGAAGTCTAACAGGGTATTCCCTTTATGTCTTCCCCCAATTACTATCCGGTCGAAATCCTGCGAATAAGCGAGCATTCGCGAGAAAATCATCTCGTACCAAGGGAGTTTAACGCACGTTTACTTCCTCTGCATTCGATTTGGAAATTTTTATTTTTACCATAATCAATACGAAAGCAAGCAATGTAAACATAATTCCGCTCCAGATGAGTTGATGTATTTCCAAGTGAGAAATAAACCAACCACCGATAGAAGCCCCTACAGTAATTCCAAGATTGGAAAATGAGACAAACAAGCTGTTGCCGAATTCGGGAGCTTCTTTCGCCTCGGTCGTTAACCATGCTTGACTGACAATAAGCCCGCCGGAATGC
>NZ_JBFTPT010000035.1:0-37893 GCF_056398625.1 Paenibacillus sp. 01T431 | reverse complement strand
GACCAACACTTTCTATTCCCGCATGCCCTCAAACGGAACTGCCTAGCCCATGTTATGTAATCATTTAAACTCCTATTTAAATCTATATGTGAAATCCTGCGAATTCGCGAGTATTCGTGAGAAAAACCTTATTCTCTGAGGGAGCTTAATAAAATGAGCATGCCAATGTAGTGACTGCTCATACATGTGTGTTTTTCAACTATCGTTACCCGATAATTGAATAGAAACGTGGGTTCAGGCTAAATATCATACGTAATCTGACCCCAGTCATACCAGGTAGATAATGCGAATGTTGCGCTTTCAGAGTCGTTTCAGAGTGTGTACTCCACCACCTACGTCATGGCCTCAAGATGCTGGAAAGCTGAGGGCAGCGACTCTTCTTCGAGGCGCTGGCGGATCAAGGCGGCACACTCTTCGGAACTAAGCACCGAGGTGTCAACCTCCAGATCATAGATACCAAGCATATGGACAGCCTGCTGCCACAATCTCACCGGCTTTGGCACAGATCCGTCCTCTTCGTAGCCGGAATTCCAAGTAGCGATCCTCCGCTGCATAACAACCTCTAATGGGCATCGCACACCAACAAACAAAACCGGCAGTCCACTCAGAGTCCGGGCACAGCTGGGAAGAATCCCCCGCGGGATCGAATAAGCATCGTGGTGACCGACATCAACTACCACATTCAGCCCCAAGCGGCTGTGCGCAGCAATAGACTCATACATGGCTTGATAAAGGGTCACAATGAGTGGCTCAAGGTCGGGGCGTTCCCCACCTGGCCGAAGCCCAATCCCTGGCCGGTAGCGTTCAGGGGTCATCTGCATGAACCGGTCGACTCCCATGTTCATCCACACACCCTCGAACGTATTCTGAATCACAGTGGCAATACTGGACTTCCCTGACCGCGGAGTCCCGTTTAAAATAATAATCTGTCCGGGCACATCTACCTGTAACATTTGCTTCCCCCTTGATTGTAATGAATAAAAGTTCCTGCTCTCAACCTCAAGACGTTGGAACTCCGGCCACGCTTGGAGGCGCTGGCGGATCAGGGCGGCACACTCTTCAGAACTGAGCACCGAGGTGTCAACCTCCAGGTCATAGTTACCAGGCATATGGACAGCCTGCTGCCATAATCTCACTGGCTTTGGCACAGATCCGTCCTCTTCGTAACCGGAATTCCAGGTAGCGATCCGCCGCTGCATGACAACCTCTAATGGGCATCGTACACCCACAAACAAAACAGGCAATCCACTCAGGATCCGGGCACAGCTCGGAAGAATCCCCCGCGGAATCGAATAAGCATCATGGTGCCAGACATCCACCACGACATTCAGTCCCAGACGGCTGTGTGCAGCAATGGCTTCATACATGGCTTGATACAGGATCACAATTAGAGGCTCAAGTTCAGGGCGTTCCCCACCTGGCCGAAGCGATATCCCTGGCTGGTAGTGTTCGGGGGTCATTTTCTTGAACTGACTGCCCCCAGCGTTCATCCATACACCCTCAAACATATTCTGGATCGCGATGGCAATGCTTGACTTCCCAGCCCGCGGATTGCCGTTCAGAATGACTATTTGTCCGAGTTTATCTTCTTGTGACATGCGTTTCCCTCCATACAAAGATTTCGTTCATACTGTGAATGTTTTTTCCATCTTTGGAAGTTACAATATAGATTGTAGCAACTATACGGCTAATGGAATAGTCTGTAATTTTAATATAATAAGGCGTAAAATTGAATTAGAACATAATCTTATCTTGTTGTGCTATTCTGCCCGTTCATATTATGGTTCAACTAGATATATCCTTATGCCGCAGTCATTGTCAGATAGGTCACTTAATAAGCAAAAAAAACCACCCCGAAGGGTGGTCCGTACTCATGATGAGCACTATAGGATTTGGATAGGAGTGGAGAGTCCTATCCCAAACCTGAAGCTTTTTAGTGTTAGACTCATTCATGTCTTTCTTCATCATTCTAGCAAGAGATTAATGATTGATTATTCGACACTGCATAACCAACAAAAATGAAACCTGTAAAGACGATGATTCCAATCAAGGTTTGTTGGTCGCAACTTTGGATCTCCACGAGCCCCTATGCCTTTACGTCAAACACTCCGATTTTCGTTGAATCGTTTCGTATTGTGTGAACAGCATTGCCAGCACCACTATGGCTAATCCGAACCATATCTGATACCAACTGAACGGCTTGCATCGGCTTCAAACCCGAAGCTCAACGAGACTACCGATTTATGCGGGCAACCTCGTCCTGGTGATTATTAAGCTATAGTTCCCGTTAGCTTAATGAATGCAAAGAAATAGCCCCTTAAAACGATACATCGTTCTAAGGGGCTATTAATTGTGTCACATCATATCCAATATTGTGTTTCGTGTATCTTCAAGTCGTAAACAATGTAAATTAATATAAAATTTATGTGGTTCTTTTTGGATAACATTGTTTTAGAATTAATTCGAGATCTTACATGTATCGTGGCTGTTCGCAGTTACATTTCAATTGACTTCATCTAAATTTATTTCTAAATCCATGGTTTTCCTTTCACCATTAATCGAAAATATCGTCTGAGTGTATAGAATTTGATCTTCAGGTTTAATATTAATAATTTTGTCCTTATCGAAACTATATACTTCATTCTTATCTAATGTCTTTGTGATACCAACAAAACTTAGAATAATATCTGGCCGATTAGAACGATATCCAACGACTTCTCCAATCATAGGATCACCATGGATGATCACAACGGAATTGTCACCCGTATTCACCAATTCGGTGTGGATTTTAATTTTCGATGATTCTACTGTTTCTACTTTGACCCGAAGAGTAATTGAATCGGAAGAAACTTCCTTAATTATAGACTTGTCCTCCTTACTTTGACATCCGATTATGAACAAAAGAAAAATGCATAAAATGATAGTATGCTTCATATAGTTCAATCCTTTCTGCAAAAGCAGGAAATGAGACTCTGTTTGACAGAGCCTCATCATTTAAAAGTTACGGAAATGAAACGTTAGATGTCAAAATCTGAGTCATGCCAAGGTCGGTGAATACCCTACCCGATTTTGAGTAGAAATACCAATCATTAACCACACCTCCGCTGAGAACACCCATAATCTTTCTTTTTTCATACGGTTCATTTGGAATTCTAGCATATATAGCCCCTCCGCTATCTCTCCTTCTGTAGCCTGATTATTATCAACCTTAACCATAGCGGCAAAATTCAATTGAAGGAACCGCAGTTTCTCAAACAGCCGATGGTTGAAGTAACCATGAACTTGTACAAATATTATGAAGCACAGCTTCTTCACTGACCATTCCTGTCAGTGAAGATGGGGTAGAATGAGAGTATGAATTTTTTTAGAAACATCATATTAACTTTAGACCTAGAGGAGCTGGATCATGAATTTACTTCAAGTTCGAATATTGGTATAAGATTTCCCGAAGAGCGAGGCTTTTTATAGAGATGTTTTGGAGCTCCAAGCTGACTGGTATGAGGAATCGATGGAGCATGCACTATTGTGCCGCTCGAATTGAGCTGCTGTCTCGTAAAGCAATTGGAGAAACGCTTGGTGAAGATCTGGAGCAAGCTGAAAGATATGGGACGAAGTCTTCACCAATCGATCATAGATTTCTCATTCATTCTCTCGAAGAAGCATGTGGTGTTGACTAATGCCAAGCAGAAGGGATGCTGTTGCGTAGCGTAAATGATTATCCACAAATATCCGGCTTGCTGCTGGAGCGTGTCGGTAGGATAAAAGAAAAACCCGCGATTTTAGCAGGTTGGAATAGGACTATATTCTTGTCATCCGACAAGTAAGCATTGAAAAGAGAGTACGTTTAATAAAGAGAGTATAGTGCCACTGCTATTTTTATTTTTTATACAACTCAAACGTAAATAATCGACTCCCTCAGCAACTGGAATTATGCCAAACTTCCAGTATGTCTGGGTCCAAAGTTGTTAACACTCTGCGATGAAGAATCGACAATACATCAGAACTATCGGACTTCTACCAAATAAAAAAGCAACCTTTACGGTTGCGATGTTTTATTATCGTGGAATTTAGGGGGGGATGCATGAATCTTGATTTTTGTAGCTGACGACGCGTATCCGGATGAAGCTTTCAGCGGTAGATTCAAACGCTGTGCTCCTCCACCTTCGGCTACGTTTACGCTTCACTGAACCCCTGACCAATTTTGGTCCAGCGAAGAGCTCTCCATCAGAGCTAATTTTCCAAGATAAATCCTGATACTGAACTTCAATTCTTTGGGTTAGTGTAACAAATCCCTCCATGCTCCCGTGGTGGTTCGTTGCCATGACCAGAATTGTCAAACTTAAGGCATGTACCTTGACACGGTACATACCACGCTCAGTGGACGCCGCTTTATTTGAACCGCTGGGATTGCCTTGAAGGCATAATAGTCAGTTCCGGAATGTTGACATGCTCAGTCTGCTCCAGTGCATAGAGTGCTGGTTCTGCAACATCATCGGGGTGTAACGGCAAAACTTTCGAAGTAAACGCACGAACTTCAGCCAGTTGTATATCGGCAGGTACCGCCAAAACCTCGTACAATTCCTCTTTATGCAAGTCTTGAACCAGCTCATCCAATCGTTCCCGACGGCGTGCCACTAAGGCTACATATGCGCCGCGCTTTGCCAGTTTCCTGGAAATCGATGCCCCGATGCCACTGCTGGCGCCAGTCACCAAGGCTACTTTTCCTGCTAGACTCTCCTTAGCATTCCAAGATAGCTCCAAATCATCCAGTTTCATTTCGCATCCTCCCGGATCCAACATTATTTTGTTAAAAGCACGCGATGTAAACCCTGGCTGCCTCCAGGTGCCGTTCCTATATATAAATATCCGTTATGACTTACAGCCGTAGTTACACCATATAATGAGCCTTCTGGATCATGCCAGCTTTCGATAAGCTCTCCCTGCGGACTGAACACAGCAGCAAGCCCATGCTTCGCCGGTGCGCTTGCACCGCTAAGCAGCGATTCTGGCAATTTGGCCATGGTACCGGCCAACCAAGGGCTGCGATGCATCTGATCTACAAAAGAGATGCGAGTCGTGAAGATGCCCACCCAGAATTGACCATGCTCATCACGTGTAATATTGTCTGGGAAGCCTGCGAGATTTTCCGCAAAAATATCAGATGTCCCCTTCTTTGTGCCCTTGAGCCAGTATCTAGTCAACTGGTAATGATATGATTCCGCAACAAGCACAAAATCTTCATCCGCAGACAAGGCAACCCCGTTTGCAAAATAGAGGCCTTCCAACAGGACGGTCGTCTGTTTGGTCATTGGATCGTACTTCAGCAAACGTCCATGCGGCTTATTCTCGGCAATTTCTTTAAATGTCACCTTGCCATAGTTCGAGGTATCGGAAAAATAAATTGAGCCGTCCTGGGCAATATCAAGCTCGTTAGCTAAATAGATCGGCTTGCCGTCCACTTGATCAGCCAATACCTCTATGCTCCCGGAAGGGTTTATAGACAGCAGTCCCTTCTGGATATCAGTAACGATCAAATCGCCATTGGCATCGAATTTAAGCCCATTAGGCGTTCCTTTAGTGTCTGCAAATACTTGGGCTTCTTGCGGATTGCCATCTGCATCGAAACCAACCTTGTAAATTTTCCCGTCAGAATCTCCTGTATATAGCGTACCCTCTTTATCAAACGTAATGAATTCCGGAGATTTAGGGGCATCCGTAACAAGCTCAGCTGAGCTGAGTTTATTGTTCTGTTGCCACGGACCAGGTTCCTTAAAAGAGGGACCCGTCGGCGCGATCCATTTTGCTTGTGTGATAGGTGAAGGTACAAGTGAAAAAATGATTATTCCAAGAAGCATCACCGCAAGCAATGATAATACCACTCTTCGAACTTTACGACTCGGGCGTTTAGGACTATTCAAGCCTTCATTAGATTTAACGGAATGAACTGGTTTATTGGGCATTATAGCGCCTCCTATGTCATGTCAGTGAGATTTAAATTTGAACTACGATTTTACCGAAATATTGCTTTCCTTCAGCCAAGAGCGCGAATGCTTCTCCAATTCGATCCAGAGGGAATACGTGGTCGATGACAGGATGTAAATGATGATGGGCAATCGCTCGATTCATCTTTTCAAAGTGATCACGGTTGCCGACTTGACTGCCGCGAATAGTTGCGGCTTTCTGCAAGATGCCAGTGACATCGTATTCCGGAATGGTCAAGCCCGTTAAGAACCCGACCATACTCAAGGTCCCTCCAACACGTAGCGCATTGATGGATTTTACCATTGTTGCCGCTCCGCCAACATCCAGAACATGATCGACGCCGCAGCCAGTCACCTCTAACACCGCCTTATCCCAATCGGGAACTTCCGAATAATTGATCGTTTCCCATGCGCCAAGAGCTTTTGCTCGTTCCAGCTTGGCGTTGCTGCTCGATGTGATGATGGCCCGCGCTCCAGCCATAAGAGAGAACTGAAGCCCGAAGATGGAAACACCCCCTGTTCCTTGCAGCAGCACGGTATCACCCGCTTTCAAACCACCGTATTCCATTAGCATGCTCCATGCGGTTAAAGCTGCGATCGGCAAGGTGGAAGCCTCCTCCCACGTGAGGTGATCGGGAATAGGAACGACTCCGTTTTCATTCAGAACGACATACTCGGCCGCCACTCCGTTCAACGGACCTCCCAGACTGTCTCTTAACACCTTCGCTCTTGGGCTGCCGGCAATGAATTGCTGTTGTAAATTACCCGCTACTCGGTCTCCAACCTGAAACTTTGTTACTCCTTGGCCAACGGCTACAACTTCTCCCGCTCCGTCTGATATTGGAATGAAAGGAAATTTGATGTCGACCGGCATTAATCCGCTCAGAATCACTAGATCCCGGTAATTGAGAGAAGCTGCCCTCATGCGGATCAGCACCTCTTGAGGACCCGGCGTTGGTATTTCAAGTTCCACCAGGGTTAATTCCTCAAATCCAAATCCGTTTTTCAGTTGTATAGCTTTCATCGTATTGTCCTCCCTGAAAGATCAGATTGATTACCCGAATTCCTATTATTACTGGATCCATTGCGCGGACGAAGCATGCTTCCAACAAGCCGAAGACCTTGCTTTCGTGTAATGAAACGCCCTAACTGCGCCCCGATATAGTTCTGCATACCAGGAACGACATACATTTTCCCTTCCTTTAATGCACGAAGTGCAACCTCTACGACTCTTTCCGGAGTGTCTTTCTTTCCGACGGAGGCTTCTTCCGCTCCTACGACATTAAAGAAACTGGTATCCGTCGAACCGGGACAAAGTGCGAAGAATTTTATGCCGCGATCGCGGTTTTCCCAATATAACGCTTGAGTAAACGACAAGACAAAAGCTTTTGTCGCCCCATATACGGCCATATAGGGAAGCGGCTGAAATCCGGCGGTTGAAGCAACATTGATAACTGTACCTGAGCTTCTGCGCAACATGTCCGGTAAGAACAAGTGGGTCATATCTACAACAGCGGCGACATTGAGCATAACTTCTTCATGTTGACGCTCACCTGACACTTCTTCAAACAAACCATGTGTAGCAAAGCCAGCATTGTTGATCAGCAGTTCAATATCCACTTTCAAAATTCGACATTGCTGATATATTTCGCTAGGTGCACCCTCCTTCGCAAGATCCATAGTGATAACCTCTGCTTTGATGCCATACTTCTTTCTGAGCTCTGATGCCAGGCTCTCAAGCTTGCTCTTCGACCTTGCCACGAGAACCAAATTACTGCCTTGTTTTGCCAGTTGTCTCGCGAATTGCTCTCCAATACCGGAAGAAGTTCCCGTAATAAGTGACCATTTTCCTTGAATTGTCAAGTGTCAACTCTCCTTTCAAATACAATGTTTTATTATAGAAACAATGTTACCAAAACCCCAAAAGTTATCCCCACTTCCCGAGGGAGTAAGGAATCGTTGTGTTATGTTTGGTAACAGTGTTTCTTATTGGTTTCATTGTAACTACCCTTTTTTAGAAAGTCAATATGAGATTTGGATATCCAACGTCGCATTGACAATCGTCCAACAACTAAATAAAGTTACTGGTAAGAGAGTCAGACACTTTGTTTCCTGATGAAAACACGATAACTGAAGGTGATGATTATGAGCGACCAAGAGATATCTTCCATTGCGAATACACAAAAGTTAAAAACCTACCAAGAAGCTCGCTTGCAAAATATTGATAATCTCCGTAAACTCGTTGTTGATGCTGCGGCTACGCTCTTGCAAGAAGAAGGGCCGGAAGCCGTTACGGTGCGTAAGATAGCACAGAAAATGGATTGCTCGACAAAAATCATCTATAACTTGTTTGTTAATAAAGAGGGTTTAGTTCAACAATTGTATCTGGACGGCTGTAAGCTTCTTGCTAACGAATTCGAGGGGACACCACAGTCTACTAATCCGGCGCAGCAGTTGCTGAATTTAGGCGAAACCTTTTGGCAATTTGGGCAGCGCTACTCCAGCTATTATAAGCTGATGTTTGGAGGAGCCTTCGCAGATTTCAAACCGGACGAGGAAAGCATGCATGGCACCATAACAGCCATGAGGCAATTATTGACAGTGATCAGCAATGCACAAGAGCAAGGTCTGATTCACAGTCAGTATGACACGGAAACCTTTATACTTATATTCTGGGCTTCACTCCACGGCGTTATTCATCTTTACATTGGAGGACACTTGGGAGATGTACAATCGGCCCATTCAGTATACAGGCAAACGTTGTCTTTAATTGTCAGCTCGTTGTTTCCAAATCATAACGCCTAAACGGGGATCCTAATTCGGTAAAGGTGGGCATCACAACTGAGCCAAGTGCCATTTCGTGAAGAAAAACTATTTCAAAAAGCCTTCCCATATATGTTTCTTCAACGTTCTAGTATTAATATAGCCTCCAATTTTTAAAAAGATGGGGGCTAATAAACGTTTGCCCATTTGAATAGACTCCCAGTATATAAAATTTATCCTTTTGGAGTTAACACAATTTATAAACAAAAAAAAACCACCCCGAAGGGTGGTCCGTACTCATGATGAGCACAATAGGATTTGGATAGGAGTGGAGAGTCCTATCCCAAACCTGAAGCTTTTTTAAGTGTTACACATATTCATGTCTTTCAACTTCAATAACCGATTAATGAAGGATCTATTCGACACTAAGTTACCCTCCAAAAAAAAAACGAAACCTGTAAAGGCGATGATGTCAACCAAGGTTTGTTGGTCGCAACTTAGCCCCTTTGCCTTTACGTCAAGCACCTCTGATTTTTGTTGAAGCAATTCGTATAGTGTGAAAGCAGTTCCAGCTCCACTATGATTAATCCTTACCGTGCCTGGTGCCAACCGAACGGCATACATCGGCTTTCAAATCCGATATTTCTTCCTATTAGAACGCTGCTCATTAGCGCAGTGAGGCTGCCGTTACATGCCTGCAGCCTCGTCTTGGTTATTGTTAAGCTAAAGTACACGTTAGTTTAATACCATGTTATTGCATAATATTTTATTTTAATCCATTTTGTTAACTGCTGTTCACTTACAGCGACACTCTACGCCGTCGGACATTATCGGTTAAAGGTCTTCCGGCTTTATAAATTTCACCTCTGGATACATGTCGTTCGGACCCTGAATCAGATTTCCACCTGCTCCTTTCAATTGCTTATTAAAGAAATCGAGTACATATTGATTTACGATGCTAGATCCTCTTTTACCATTTATATCTCCTGTAATTCCAGTCAGTTTAATCAACTCAGAATAGAATTGAAGGTCCGTGAAATTGAAGTGTTGGGTACCTTCTACATAAATCGCACTTCCCCCCTGATTGATAACATTTTTAATAATGTGCAGCTCATCTGAAAGTTGTTTATTTATTTCGTTATCCGAACTTTTATCATTTTTAAAATCTACTAACCAGTCTTTAAAACTTCCCGATCTAATGAACATAAAAGGCTTGTTTATAACATCTCTATTTTCCACTTCAAATAGTGACCCGTCCATATTAATCCCGGCCTTGATTCTATGATCTAAATAAGTTGTATTAAACGCCGTTGCTCCCCCAAAAGAATGCCCCATCACGCCTAAGTTATTTAAATCTATTTTCCCTTTAAATTGGCTTTCGATTGCACCTGAATTTAGCTTTTCAATTTGGTTGATTACAAACTCTACATCTTGTGTCCATATATTTCCAATTCTTCTGCGTTCATCTATTGTTGTCATCTTTGTTTTATAGTCCGTTACACGGCCATCCGGAAAAATGGTAGCAAAGGTGCTATACGTATGATCGATTGTGACCACGATAAACCCATGACTGGCCAGATTCTCGGCCTGTGATGCATGTAGAACTCTACTGGTTCCCATTCCGTGAGATAGCAGTACCAAAGGATAAGGACTTGTAGAAGGTAATATTTCTACATTATCATAAGAGTTGGTTTTACTATACTTCCAGTAATCGAACACAAAATCGGGAAGGTTTAAAGAATTAGAGTATGTCTGAATGTACTTTTTGAACATTTCTTTATCTTTTGGAAAAAGAGCTTCACTCTTGTTGTTATTGCTCTTTTCAGAAGGATACCAAACTTGAACCATTAGTTCCCTCTTATCGTTTTGATCTTCAGTTAAGACTTCATCTCTGTTCTGATCCGCAAAATGAAAAGTTTGAGTACCCACTTTCTCTGGACCATTAGGCTTTGGCAAATGAAAGACAGGCAAGTATACAGACAAGCTGGTAGATACAACAAGTAGAATGACGACTAGGGAAGATAAACTATATTTCAACGGCTTCCCTATTTTTAGATTCACCATCTTTTTTGATTGCCTGAGTAAAACGATGAGTATGAAAAGAGCCGTCATAATATATACCAAAAGCAACTGCCATCTGTATCCCTCAACAAACAATTGAACTACAAATATAACGCCACTTCCTATACACAAAACCAGTCCTGTTTTCTTTGCACCTCTTTTAATAAACAATAGATCTACGAGTAAAGCGAAACAGGATAGAACTAAAAGTATCTCAAATAATCTCATTTGAATTCCTCTCTTTCATCACGAACTTTTACAGGTTATTTACTTCGCTTCATTCATGAATGCGCTCAGCTATTTCTTTAAATTTGGTATGGTGTAAATAATGTGATCCATCCATTGTTATTACTTTTCCATGCACCGAGTCTTTGATCTGTCCTTCGTGCAAAGGTATCCATCCTTTACACCTTCATTATTCGCTTGAATCACGAGAAGAAGTGGAAGATCTTTAGGCAAGGTTAAACCTTGAGCCCCTTTAAAATTCGCCTCCGAATTGCTACTGATCACATTCGTGATATAAAAAATACCTAGAAACAGAACAATGGCGATTACGACTGCTCCTAGTATTTTAATTATAATATTTCGTACTTTCTTGGCCCTCGATCAATTCTACGTTTTCTTTTCCTTTGGTTGTGTCACTCTCATCTCTCCCTGTCTTGAACTGTTTGTTGGATTTTCTTCTTTGATGCTAATGAAATCTTAACCAATGAATATGTATTCCCCATGACGTCAATATGAACTGAATATGAACAAGCAAATAAATTAATAATTACTGCGACGTCATTGGCGGATAAATTTGCGCGAACAATTCATAAAATTTCCTTCATAAAACCCCTGAATCTTTCAGCAATGTATTTGGAATGGGAACGATAAAAATAATGATGATTTACTTCCAGCAGCACCACTGCACCATGTACAGAATCCTGTATTAGCTTCTCGTGCTCGGGAATCCATCTGTCCGTTGCCGGGCAATTCGCTTGGATAAAGAAAATAACAGGAAGATTTGGAGGGGAAGTTAATTGTTCAGCTGCTTTAAAAGTTGAGGCTTGAAACGTGGGACACAGTCAATCTGGGTAAATGCACCGATTGTGTATCTCATGGAAACTTCCCCAAGCGGGTTTATTCTGCAATAAATCAACTTGAACTGGGAGTTCTTTACTTGATACCGATTGTACTAATCGGACTCCCTTTTATGTTGTGAATCCCCTGTTGTACTTTATTTGCTCAAACATACTTTCCGATTCAATCATTCTTCGAACCGACAACGCGCATCCATCCTCGTTCCTAAGTTTCTCACGGACTTGCAGCTTGTCACATAATTGAATGACTTTTTCTCAGGTAGCTTAATAATGTTGTTTCTTTATTAGAAACTTTCAAACATTTTTTGAAAAACCCCTATGATTTACCTATGATTAGGCCATGCTGCATGTGTTTTTTTGATATTTTAGCAACCGAACATTATCTCTTTAGGAGTGATGCATTATGAACTATTGAACATTTGGTAAGAGAACTATGTCATTCCGGAATACAGAAATGAAGACGCATCAAAGTAGGACTGACTATGAAGTACCATGCTAAAAGACGGATAGCCCCTGTTAATGTTCATATTGAAAAGAAACCAACTCCCCCTTTTCACTTATCACTTCGCAGGAAGAGTAAAAGAGATGTTCAACTGGCTGTTGATAAAAACGGATAGTTGATCATGACATCAAAATAGCCCTACCTACGCTCCATGAGTTTTGGGTTTAGTTCATGGTATCAATTTGGTGTAAAGACAAGATATTATCGTTACTAATTATTGGTTTATTTCTACCAACTAAATTGTTATTAAGAGGTGTACTTTATGACTGTCATTACAATTTGTGCAATTCTAAAAGCAAAACCTGGACAAGAGGAGCAGCTACGCGATGAATTGATCAAACTTATTAAACCGTCACGTGCAGAAAAAGGCTGTAAACAATATGAGCTGCATAAATCGCTTGAAGAAAAAGGCACATATGTTTTTTATGAGTCTTGGGCTGACGAAGATGCCATAATCGCACATGTAAATACCGATCATTACCAAACATACCTCAAAAATATAGAAACTATAATTGCTAAAATGGAAGTTTATCATTTGGAAAACATTGAATGATAAGATCAAAGCACATGCAAGTAGGTTGTTTTCGTTTATGTTAATATCATTCGATTTTCGAATTAGTATTAGCATTTATCTACCGAGAAAAAGTTTCTTTTATAGAAACTCTTTCTCTTTATTTGAACTTATTTAAGTTCTCACTTAATATTGGCCTACATAAAGGAGGTGAAAGTATGAATTCAAAAATCTTTATAGCACTAATGTCACTTGCGTTAAGTGCTTTTGCCATAGGAACGACAGAATTTGTTATTGTCGGTATTCTGCAAGAGGTAGCCACCGATCTTGGCATATCAGTAACCCAAGCTGGGACACTGGTGTCTGGGTATGCAGTTGCCCTTGCTATTGGAACCCCGATCGTCGTAGTTATTACTGGGAAACTGCCTAAAAAAGGATATCTGGTGTTCCTCATGATCGTGTTCACTGCAGGGAATGCTCTGGCAGCAATAGCTTCTACCTATTCCATGTTGCTCTTATCAAGGATAATTACAGCTGTTGCACACGGTGTATTTTTCGCTGTTGCAGCTACAGTGGCCGCAGATATGGTCCCTGCTAACAAAAAAGGCACCGCCATTTCCATCATGTTCACGGGGTTAACCGTTGCTACCATTTTGGGTGTTCCCCTTGGAACATATATCGGACAGGAATTTGGTTGGCGGATGTCATTTGCCGTGGTCGCTGTATTAGGACTAATCGCTTTGTTGGTCAGTCTTATAGCCGTAGAAAAAGTCCCGCGTTCAAAGCACTCACCGAGCCTTAGTGATATTGGAAGTTTGATTTTCAATCCTCGGATCATCACTGCTCTGCTAATGACGGTACTAGGTTTCGGCGGAACCTTCGCCTTATTTACGTATATCTCTCCTATCCTTAAAGAGATTAGCGGATACTCAGCCTCGTCTATTTCATGGCTGCTGTTGGTTTACGGTGTTGCAGTGGCAATTGGGAATATTATTGGGGGGAAATTAGCAAATGGGCATCCTGTCAAGGCGCTTCGATTCGTGTTTCTATTTCAAGGCATTGCCCTGCTGCTGCAAATATGGCTACTGCCCAATAAGACGCTCACTATTTTGTCCCTTATATTAATGGGTTTCTTCGCCTTTATGATGTCTCCCGGCGTACAGGCTTACACTCTAATGCTTGCAGAAAAGCTGGTACCTTCTGCTAAGGATGTCGCTTCTGCATTAAACATCTCTGCATTTAATATTGGGATAGCTGCTGGTTCTACTTTGGGTGGGCTTGCTGTAGACCATAAGCATATTATGGATACGGCTTGGATCGGTGCAATTATGGCTGGATTCGCATTTTTACTCGCAGCTATAAACTACAGAATGGATAATAAACAGAATCTTTTTGTTGAGGAGAGAGGATAAATGAACTTGAAATCATTAGACCTGTTAGAGAAAGAATTGGAATTCACAAGTTTTAGACATAAAGATGCACTCGCCATTGGCAATCGGATTGTGCAGTATGCCCAAGAAAACAACGTAGCGTTGGCCGTGCATATTGAACGTAACCGAGTTCCTGTGTTTACGCATCTAATGGATGGTACTTCGGAAGAAAACTACGTATGGTTATTTCGTAAAAAACGGATCGTCGATCACTATAATCGCAGTTCTGCCTACATCAACCAGCGCTTTATCCAAAGCGGTGCATCTCATGAAGAACACTCTCTGCTTTCCACTACAGAGTATCAAGCAGTTGGCGGTTCTATTCCCATCCGTGTCAAAGGTGTTGGCGTAGTCGGGTCTGTAACAGTCGGAGGATTGTCGGGCGAGTTAGATCATGCTTACGCAGTTGAGGGCATTCGCCTGTTTTTAAAAGGAGAATAAGTGGTCATGGTTATGGCCACTTTAATGATGAGAGGGTTGGGCGTAAAGCTCTTTCCCTCTCTTTTTCATTCATAATCAGTTCATCAAAAGCTACTTTCTATATTTCAATTCATACATGTTAGTATGGAATGCAATGGTTTTTACTTATATGTAAAATTGTATGTCAATCATTCAATTATAATAAACAATTTCCCGCTTTCAGTAAATCTGAAACTATATTGATAGTCATGAAGACAATATATAAAGATGCTTAGAGGTGAATCAATGGAACAATATGAGGTTGCAACCCTAAAAAAAGGACTACTAATTCTAGACGCATTGCAGCAAGGTGCACCCATGAGACTGACTGAGATTATGCACCGGTTTAACCTTAACAAGTCTACAACTTTTCGTCTGCTATATACGCTGGAAATGACAGGTTTTATTCAAAAAGATGGTTTCACGTACAAAGCTTCTGAATTAAAGGAGCACCATTCATCATCTGCAATCACTCGACTTAATTGGTTAGCTGTTCCATCCTTGCATCAATTAGCGCTGGAACTTGGCGAAACCGCATATATAGGAGTTTTAGATGGGATGAAAGTTATGACAGTACAAGTGGTGGAGGGCAATCATGCCATCCGTAGCCACACACGCATAGGTGATTCCGCTTATGCCCATCTAAGTGCCTTTGGGAAAGTTATTCTGGCACACCTAAGTGATGAACAACATAAAAAAATGCTTACACATCTTACCCAGCACAAAGCAACAAAACATACTTTTGACGACAACCATTTATTAAAAGAGCATCTAAATGTAATCCGTCAACAAGGATACGCCATTGATGATGAAGAAACAGAAGTAGGTTTACGCTGCGTAGCTGCACCAATATTTTATAATGGTAAAGTGATCGCAGCATTGGCTATATCCGGCCCTGCCGCACGATTAAGCCGAAAGAGAGACCGTGCGGTAAGTAAAAAATTGAAGGAATGCAGTGCACAGATTTCCGGTCTATTTTGACCCGCTCAACTTCGCATACGAAGATTAACAAAAAAGAGATCGAACAACTCTACAGTTGCTATAAGAATACTTGGCGAAGCAATCCGGCCCTTTAAAACCAAGCAGATTGGGCCATCTCTGAAATATCAAGATCTCCAAATTCAGCAACTTGCATTTTTATCTGCAAGGCGTATGCTTTTCGTTTAATAAAGAGAGCAGGCTTTCGTAGCGCCTGCTCATCAATTCTGTGTATTTTAACTTTCACCGTTAACTATTTGCTCAAAACTATAGAGTCTGCGAATCTCATCGGGTAAATCTCTAATATCAGAAGTTAGCTTCGGGGTATCCTAACAGTATAGGAGAGTGCATTCATGCGCTTGCTAAAATCGCAAATACCCAACCACTTAAGAAGGAATTACATAATTTCATTTAAAAATTATTCCAAATGTATAAGGGCAAAATACTGTTTACTTTTGTATAAAACGGCGGATATATAATGGTTCAGAATAACACGGAGAGAATTTACATTCTTATTGAAAAATAGTTAGGAATTTTTGTGCTCAATTTCACGAAAGCTTACCTGCATCTCAAGTTCCCCTATGTTTTTTCCACTTCCTGATTTTCGCACGAAAGGTTTTGAAAGGGGCTGCTGAATTAATGTGAATCCACCTTGCCATAGGCCAGTTTTCCTTGCCGCCTGTCCATTTGCGGATGCCTTGTGTAAATAGCTCTTCCTCGGTCAACGTGTTGATCCAGTCAAGCCATTGCTGCTCCGCTCGCCGGAATAAGTCTCGCAGCTCAGGCAAGGAGACTGCGGTATATCTGTCGTAAAAGGACCGATACAGTCCGCCAAGTTGGTTCCATTTATAGTCGGGAGATGGCATGAGAATGGGTCGGCCTGCCTTTTCATCCTTGTCCCAGCCCATCACCAGATCAAGCCAACCAAGCTGGTAAGCGATGATCTCGGCGGGTGTTTTATCCACTTCAGGTATCCTAATATCCTTCTCACTATTGTCGATCCCGCCAAACTCAGCGTCCAACAACATATAATGAGAATGGATCGTCTTCATCAAATCCTCTTTGGAAGTATAATCAAAGCTTGCCACAGCACTCACTCCACTTTTTTTTATTCTGGTAATACCATAAAGCTGTACCGACTGTCAGTGTAGTTTCAGATTGACAAGCTGAAAATCAATTATGAATCCAAACCAATCAATGGAGCTGGATCGTGAGTTCTACGAGTAGAATCTAACACGTCGTTTGTATTGAACAAATTCAACAGCCTGTCTCTTTGTGTTTGGATTTTGGATACATCTTTTCGAGTTTATTATTCTCTGATATTTCCTATAACATAACTTTCATGAATTTCTAAAAATTATATAATTAGTAGTACCTATAGATCCGCAAGCGATCTGCCCTATCAGCTATCATATCATACCATGGTTAATTATGGATATTTTTGACGGCTTATCCATATGTGGCTTCAACAAATTACGCTTGTCTTCATTTGATGCCACTTGATACATCCTATCTTGATCGTGTGATCAAACGCCGACTTTTCTTTCAGATCAAATTTTTTTTATATTAGTACAAGCTGTAAGGATTCCCGGTTCTTGCGACTTTCCAAACTGCTAATAAATTTTGCATTATTCAGCAATCCCTTGTTTTTGAATATTTCGAGAGGAAACATAGTAACTGGCGATTTCCAATGCCTATACCAAAATTAATAATTTGTATGGGAATTTTGGTGACATTCTTAGTGAATTTGCAATCGCAAGAACTTGATCTAGACCCACCAGATAAACGTATCACAAGAGATTAATTATACAAAATCATCTTACAAGAATAATGAGGTTCTATTTTTCTAAAAAAAAAACCACCCCGAAGGGTGGTCCGTACTCATGATGAGCACTATTGGATTTGGATAGGAGTGGAGAGTCCTGTCCTGAACCTGTAGTTTTTGAGTCAGCTTCATCACAACATTGGAGTCCCAGGTTAAACGGCCAGCTTTTCAACGATAATCATTCCTTTCTACAACGAACAATTTGAAAGCGTATTCAATACGTCGTGAATGATAAGACTCAATTAACCTTGCTTGATTCTGTTAATCTGAGATGAATGGTAATTATAGTATATGCTACTGAAATATGTGTGCAATCTCTACTAAGCATTTTAATATAGAATGTCTGCTGAGTACAAGGAGCAATAAAGTTCACTATCATCAAAGTACTAAATCGGGGTAAAATATATCTAATTAGCCTTCTATATAATACTCAGATTTTCTTCAGGCTCCCTATGAACAAAATCACAATTTTTAACATGACGCTAGTGCACAACAGAACCAGCGAAGCGCTCTCCCAGACTGAGCTAGGCCCCAAGGTACCTTCCAACATACAATAGAATCATTTTCAATCTACGAAAAATAGAGCAGCATAAGCACTTTCTCTCCTAATGCTTAATAATTAATCAGGTAAATGAGTTATTCAACGCATCCTCACAACCGACACACATCACTCCACATGTGTTAGTTTGAAGAACACAAATAACCGTCTACAATCCCTCCGTCGTTTCGATTCTTACGAGTTTTATTTCCTACGTTACAACACAAGAGTAAAGGTAGAAATATATCCTTTTCAGCATCTGGGTAAACCAAAAGCTCCTATCTCTTTGGCCTAATAGACCAGATAGGAACTTTATACAATAAGCTTATGGGTAAACGCGATGTGGAAGAATTTTTAGCCAAATCTCAGTTTCTTTATCCTTTTTGCTGTAGTCATGATAATTAGTTGCTTCAAGGACATCTCTGTAATACCAATGCTCTGGCTTGTTATCCGGCCACTGCTTCGCGTCTTTGTGAATCTCTTTGGTCTGGACATTTCGATCTAATACACTATTGATTAAGGTCATGGCTTCAGCACGTGTGATGTATTGATCAGGCCTAAAGGTCTTATCCGCATACCCCTTTATCCAGCCTTTGTTCACTGAGGATGCAATGTACTTCTCTGCCCAATGACCACTGATATCTGTAAAGAAATCATTCGTTCTTTCATCTAGTTTATCAAATCTCGAAGCAATTGCAGCGAACTCTGCTCTAGTTATATACTGTCCCGGTGCAAATGTTCCATCTGGATAACCATTTATTACTTTGGCTTTATTCATCGTAGCAATGTATTTATTAGACCATCGATCACTCGTCACATCAGAGAAAGAATGCGTGTTAGAAAGATAATCTTCGCGGCTGTTATCTTCCATTAATCGGTAAAAAATAGTAGCAACCTCTTCACGATCAATACTGTTTTCGGGCTTCACCATTCCATCTGGATAACCAATTATATAGTCAAAATGAAGATCATACTCTAATTTAGGCGGCTGTACAGGCGTTGGCGTTGGTGTTGGTGTTGGTGTTGGTGTTGGTGTCGGTGTCGGTGTTGATATTGGTGTTGATATTGGTGTTGGCGTTGGTGTTGGGTTAATCAGAATTGTAATCGTCGATAAATATTCATCGCCACCTTCACCAGTTTGGACGAGGACTGTGAATGTATCCGTACCTGTATAATTGGCTTCTGGCGTATATGTCCAGATTCCATCCTCATCCTCATCCCATTCTACCTTTCCGTGGCTAGGACTGCTAGCAAAGTCGAAATCTAACCAATCCATTTCAAAATCTACTGCTACGGGACCTCCAGATACAGCCGTATTTATCATCGTTGCTTTATTCTCATTGATTATGCTAGGCGGATTGTTAACTGGATACTCAAATGGAGGAATAATTAAAATATCCCATTTAATTGTGTATACATCTTTATTCGTAGTAGCAATTATAGTAAAGCTATCTTCACCCGTAGAACCTGGACTTGCTTCATATTCAAAAATAGGATAAACATATCCACCATCTATTATCTTCCCAAGATAAGGACCATCTGTTAATTTATAAGTAATTCCTCCATGTTCAGGATAAGGAACTTTTATATTTCCCTGAAATATCTCCCCAGATTGCACTACGTCATAGTTCGGTATATTGGAATAAAGTGCATCTACAGAATAGTAATTTTTACTCGAATCAATTGTAATACTTTCCTCACTAGTAACTGGAGTTGCAATAGTATAGCCTGCCACTGTGCTAAACTTAATTGTATAGGTACCATCAGTAACATTATGAAAAAAGAATCTACCGTCCTCATAGGTTCTCGTTTGCGCTACTTCCACACCACCATTCATAAGCACTACAAGTACACTCTGCTCTAATGGGTAGCTTGAATCAGCATCATCACCTGTATCATTGCCTGTTACTTTACCAAAAATTGTAGCTTTCCCTGGCGAAACAGCCGAAACGCTTGGAGTAACCATGAGCACAGGAGCCACGAATCCAACTACAAGTGATACCATACATAACCATGAAAATACTTTATTCATGTGTCGTTTCATTAAAGATTACCCTCCTATAATTCTGGTTTTTGACCCAACAACCACATCTGCGTGTAAGAACCGTAGTTGTTCAGCGTGATGAGCAGAATACCTGAGATTACCACAAATTGAGCCTCCGATCATACATGAATCAACACCAACCACTTCTTTGCCCAGTTTCCTCCACTCCACAATGCTCTGATTTGACATAAATATTCTTAAATGTACCATCTTACCTTCGCGCTCTCTATTATCCGAAAGTAGCAAAATAGTCGAAGTTGGGTATACTTTCGTTCTCCTCACTCATAAAAAAAGCAGACAAGCTCTCTCCTAAGTGAAAACTTGCTGATCCGCTTTCCCCAAATGCCCGATCAAGTCCACATAAAAAAATACAGTAGATACTGTTATCAGTACCTACCGTACTCGAGATAAGTGTTTTCTACTCTACGTCTAGTGTATGACCAAGACTGGCATTCAGCATGCGTAAGATCATGAGCAACGACTCCGTTCTCGTCGCATTTGCATTCGGTTTGAATAAACCGTCCGGCGTACCCTTTACAATTCCCATATCGGATAATGTATCAATTTCAGCTTCTGCCCAGTGATCTCTAACATCACTGAACTTCGTACTCTTCACAAAGTTCATGTTTATTACTTTTGAAAGCATAGTTACGATTTCCGCTCTTGTTATCGTCTGATTCGGTTTGAATGTTCCATCTAAGTAACCCTTAGCAATACCTATTGTTTTTAATGTAGCAATGGGATCTGCTGCCCAATGACCTTTGGTGTCTATAAAGTCGTAATCACCTTCTGACGTTAAACCAAGGGCTCTTACGAATAGAGATGCAAACTCTGCTCTAGTTATCGTAGCGTTAGCTCGAAATGAACCATCCTCATATCCATTGATGATGCCAAGCTTAGTCGCAAGTACAATCGCTTTAGCATTTTGGGCATTTGCAGGTACATCCTTATAGGATACGATAGGCGCAGTGTTCGATTTTGCTACCATTGACTTAATTACCTCAATATTAACCTCATCAATATAAAATGGCTTTGGTGCTTGTGTTGCTGTTGGTATTGGTGTCGGTGATGGTGTCGGTGTCGGTGTCGGTGGCACTACGATTGGACTATTCTCTCGTGTCACAGATACCGTATATGTCTTAGTCGCAACTCCATCCGACGCGGTAACCACCACATTTAGCGTGTTCACGCCTACCTTCAGCGGAAGCTCGCTGCTCGCTGAGCCGCTAGCAACCAGTTCCGCTATACCACCGTTAATCGCTACAGTTACAGTTGATATCTGTTTAGCAGTTACGGGTGTTACATGAATACTGCTGACACTATTCGCGACGTTAGCATTATAACTGAAACTATTTTCATCAAAAGGCTGACTAAGCTTTGCCCCAGATGATAGACGCAATCCGCTAAGGTTTTCATTATTTATTACCCAATTTGCATATAACAGAATATTGCTGCTAGATCCTATAGTGTCACCCTTGCTATATGCAGTCCCTCTTCCGTCACTTTCCGTATTCCAGCCACCCAAGACGAAGCCTGGCTTGGTCCATTTGCTTATGTTTCCATCGACCGTCACCGACTGGTTTGGCGTATAGGAAACACTATATGACCGTTCATCTTCTTGAACCTTGTCATTACTTACATAAGTTAAAAAGTTTTGATAGGCACTTAAGTAAGGATATCCACTGTTATGCTTATTCTGTTCCCATATACCTGCAAAATCCCAGCCTACGTATGTATCGTTATTTTTCATGGATAGAGAAGGCAGTCCTATACCCTTATTATCGGCTTGCCCTGAAGTATCGGTATCATAATAGCTATCGATAATATCACTCTCTTCATTGGTACCGACTAACCCGCCAACTTCTACATTTCCGGTTACATGCCCTCTCGAATAGCTGTTTTTAACGATTCCATAAAGAAGATTATAACCTACTAGACCACCAACAGATTCATTTCCATTTACTTGTCCTGTTGCATAGCTATTAGAAATCGTACTATCGAAATTATCACCTGACAAACCGCCTACATATATCTCTCCTTTAACTCGCCCTGCTGCATAGCTATGAGAGATCGTACCATAATAATTTCTTCCTGATAGACCGCCAATGTATTCAGATCCTTCTACATTTCCTGTTGCATAACTACTAGAGATAGATCCTTCTTTATTCTCACCTACTAGTCCACCAACATCTTCAGAACCATTTATATTTCCTCTTGCATAGCTATTAGAGACAGTACCTTCTATATTATTACCTACTAAGCCGCCTGTGTTCTCTGTAGCATGGCCTTCACCCGTAAAATTGTCCTCTATGCCAGTTACATTACCGGTTGCATAAGAAGAATCAACATTTCCCTCCTGACTCCTTCCAACCAAGCCACCTACATCAACGATACCAGTCACTGATGCAAGTGAAATGCCATTACTTATATCACTTAAAAAATGAAAACCGACAAGGCCACCAACTGCTCCCTCACCCTCTACGATCCCTTCAAAGGTAGCATGAGTGAGGGTAGAAAGATAATTAAAGCCTATGATTCCACCTACTGATCCACTGCCCTTTACGGTTCCATCAAAGTTGACGTTAGAAATGGTCGTATCGCCATCATTGTAGCCTATTACCCCGCCTATCCAATTTCCAGACCCTGATACTAATCCTGTAGCCGTAACATTTTCAATCATTCCATCCCCATAAAAATGGCCAACTAGGGCTCCTACACTTTCTGTACCCCTTACATCTACATTTTCCAGTACTAGATCTCGAATACTGCTTGAAGCAGCAGCTTCCCCAAACAACCCTCCTATTTCAACAGAATCAGTATTATCTACATACAAATTGACTATCTTAAATTTTCCCCCATCAAGATGTCCTGAAAATGCTGCTGCATCAGAACCTATCGGTTGCCATGAATGGTTCTCATCATAAGCACTTAAATCAATATCATTGATCAAAACAAAATGGCTATCCAGATAATTCCGCACTTCATTTAATTGATCTGCTGTCGCAATTTGATATGGATCTTGATCCGTTCCATCCCCTCCATTAAAGCCTGCTGCCGCTTGAACGTGGACCCCTTCAGGATTAGGATTTGCCAAACTCGGATAATTTCCAACCACCATAGCTAACAAAATAATAAATACAATTACCCGTTTATTCCAATAACGAAATGCCATTAATACTTCTCCTCCTCTATCATTTCAGTGTCTAAGCTACTTTACCCTTTCGGTTTTCATGGACAAACCATCCAATTTCCCCCACTTTAAAATACTTCGATTCTTAATTTTACCCGCTTGCCTTCGCGCATTCTATTATCCGAACGTAGCAAAATGGTCCAATTCGGGTATACTTTCGTTCTCCTCACAGACAAAAAAGAAGACAAGCTTTCTCCTAAGAGAAAACTTGTCTAAATACAATCAATATGTTTTATTCAAGTAGCTGTTAACGAGCTGCGTACGATTCCTGACATTCTGCTTCCGAAATACAGCTGTCAAATGCTTCTTGACCGTTACTTCTGTAATACACAAGTCCGTCGCAATTTCTTGATTCGTATAACCTTTTACGAGCAGAACCACCACTTCTTTTTCCCGCTCAGACAGCAACCCCATACCATCGTCCTGTCGCTTGGCATGATCTAAAAGACCGAAGGACGTGATCATTTTGTTCAAATAATCCTGCAGCTTATCACCTCTCGTATCGAGAACGTAATACGGCGTAGGCGTGTTATGGTCATAATCGTAATGTGCAACGTTCTTCACCTGCTCGCAGCCCAAGCCCAGGTGGAATTTCTTTAAAAAGGGGAGCTCCGTAGGGCCAGTCGTCACGACATAACCGGAAGATATAAGCAGTGAGACGAACGCTAACCCCGCAGTCGTACGTACCGCCACGTCCTCAAAATCCGACACATCGATCGATTTCACAAAATAACCAGCATTATGTTCATTCGGCACCCGGAGTTCCTTTAGCTTATGGTCCGGCAAACTTTGGAAATAAGTGGACGACAGCGGATGAGTTAGCAAGTAGTCAAGAGTACCTCTATGAATCGGTATGATTGCCGTCAGACCTCGTATTGCCCCATCCTGGTCTCTCATCAGCTTAACAATGCCGGGATCGAGCTCGTAAAGCTCTTGAAGATGAATATGCTTAATCGAGTAAAAGCCTTCTTCTTTAGAAAGCATATATTCGAACCTCTCCCCCGTTTCCTGGTTCTGGAGAGGAAGGCAAACTTCCTTCAGATTGATGCGACGATTGTCCAAATACTGCTCTGCCTCCACCCAATTGGACGGATTCAATGGCTCCATGAGAAGCGGAGTCAATTTCTGAAAACAGAGATTGCGTACAACATGATCGCCGATATAATAGTACCATTCGACCGCTTCCCAAGTGATTGTCTTTCTCTTGGACGGATTAGTCATCCTGCTGTAGTAATACATGATGCACCGCTTCCATAACCAGTCGTAATGTTCAGGCTGGCGCAAACGAAGTCCATTGCTGATTGCATCCCGCATCAAATCATGGAGGATCCATCCCCTATCCACTCTCCGAATGAAGGAAAGTCCAACCAGCCTTTGGAATACATCTGTCTTTACCTTTTGATCCAATACATCGGAGAGCAGCTCCTGGTTAAAATGCCTTAGTACAGCTACCGTTTCTACGAGTTCCCTAAGATTATCGTCCGGAACCTCTTTTAACCAAATGCTCAGAATATGTTCGAAAACTTCGATTTCATCGACTAATTCTAAGCCCTGAATGTTCTGTAGCATCGTTGTCGAGACGACCAAGGACAACGTTAGCGGATGTCCTCTCGTTTTCATCCAAATTTGTTGGATCATTGGCTCCTGAGAAATGCCTGAGCGCTCCATGTATTGCTTAACGGAGATATAATCCAGATCGCCAATGGGCATCCGGTGTATCCAGTGGCGCCATACCGGAGAAGTGAGCCACATCCCTTGCATGGGGAATCTCCCCGCAACGAGAATCAGGATATCTGGGTACAATTGTGGAAGGAATGCCTCTCTCAGCCATTGCTCCATATCACCCATGTCCTCGAATGTGTCTAATGCTAGGACAAGCTTCTGATTCACCGCTTTTTCCCTCAGGATATCATGGCATAGCTCTAGAAGCGCCTGCGGCTCGGTGGTCTGCTGAAACTCCTCCATCGGATAGCCGAGTTTGTGCAGCAATTGCGTGCAGAAGTCCTGCGGTGTATGAGAGAACCCGCGGCTGTCCATCAACAGAAAAGCGGCGTTCACATTCACTGCCAGCCGCCGGTACCATAGATATTCAAGATCCGTCCCTGTTGCCCGCCGACTGTCAGTTGCTGCAAGAAATACTGAATTTCGAGGTCCCGTCCTACCAAATAATGCCGTTCCAGCTGGTCAATCTGGCCAGCTCTACGTTCCTCGGGACCGCCTACCTTCACCTTGCTATCATACATAGGATATACCCACCTTCGAATGACATCATTATAGAATTGAAGGACAAGTGCGGTACTACCGGCAATTTAAATCCCATAACCATCGTGGATTGAACAGAGATAATAAGTCCACTTGGTAAGGATTACAATTACTGCCTAATCTCTTCCACTCATATCGTAAAAACTATCAATTGTAGTTTTATCTTTGTTCGTGCAAACAAATACCCATGTACATCCGATCCATGAATACATATCGCAATATCGACTATGGCATCTCCTATTATAAAATTACATATAAGATCATATTTTAAAACGGGTCATAGCCCTTTAGCCATCTTAAGGAGGTCGCTCTATCTTGAAGTTTAAAGCTCAAGCCAAACAAAATCAACTGCTCGAAAGCATTTCAACCCAGCACCTTGTCGTCGGCATCGACATCGCCCAGGAATTCCTTGTAGCTCGCGCTGTCAACTTCCGTGGGATTATGCTCGGCACTCCGCTTCACTTCTCCTCGATTTAGGCATTGTCGTCCACCTCAGTCTCTCTTTTTATTCACTATACTTTTTAGAGAGGGGTACGACAACTAGTCTGACACAGAAGGTCAACAAGCATATTTAAACTATTATTAATATAATATGGGAGAATGTCGATTAAAAAGTTAAGTCAAAGTGCTTTTTAATCGGAGGCTTTTCAAATGAATTATAGGCGTACATGTCTAATTATTTTATTTGTAGGATTAGTAATATGGTTTGCAGCCTATTTAATATCTCTACGCGTCTTTTCAGGTCTAATATTAGTATTAAGTTACCCATTTTTCGTCATCATACCATGGATTAGCTTGCTATTATCTATTATTATGTTATTTATGACTAGAAAATGGTGTTCAATTGAAAGACTTTTTTCCCTACTATTACTATTCCCGTTTCTGCTTGCTGAGGAAACTCCTACCGTCAACGAAAGGCTCACATTATATAAAGAACCTACTGATTCAATCATACGAACTTATTTTCAAACTTTTGAACTCTCACAACCCAAAGTCTTAGATCTATCAGACCCCCTTATTACTTATAACGATCATAATAAGACATTGTTATTAAATATAAAGTTAGTACCAGAACTTGTATCAAAGAACATGGATATTTTTAAAAGGTAACTCGGATGCTCCTGTCGATGGATATGCAAAATACTTTATGAATATTCTAGCATTACAATTTATTCATCATTCAAAGAGTATTAATGAAATTAATCTACGGCCAAATCATTTGATCGTGCACGGTTATTGGGGCACTGAACTACTGCTACAGGAAGGGAGAGGTCTTACCTGTCGAGCTAGAATTATCAGTATATTGATTTATAGGCCATGTGAATAAGGAGCGGCCCAGTGTGCTCTCGGCAAACACCAGCTTTCCGACCGGATTACGGTCATGTAGTGCCGGAAATAAGCGCTCACCTCCTCCTTGCTCATACCGCCCAAGTGGTATTGCATATCAATGCGTTGGATGGTTTCTTAATACTTTTTCAGCCTCAGCAGCTCTGGAAGCTCCTGCTGGCCGACGAAAATCAACGAGAACGGCGCGACGGAATGGATTCCTTTTCTCCATTGGCACTACAACCGACGCGATGGACGCCATTTATGCGCATACCGCGGCATTTGCCGCGAGATGAACAATGTTGCACAAGCTTGAGGCTGTACTTCGGAAAGACAAGTTGATTGACGCGATTCACGTCAACCGCATCTTAATCGAGTTTAAGGAAAAGGCTCCTGATGCTGCGTGAAAACGTCTCGTATGCTTATGAGTTGCCCTGGATCGATGGTAACTCTGTAAGGATCTTTTTCGTGTTCCTCATGGTGCACAAATTCGGCTGGGTGACCATTACCAAACGAAACACCACCCTATTTCGATTCGTGGGCGAAAAAGTCTTAACTTAATCAAGACGGGACTCCCCCCTGCATTTAGATAGGGGTCAAATTTCACTTACCAAACTCTCAAAATGGGTGATTACCGATATATATTAACCCCTATAATTTACTTCATATTTATTATTATTTGATAAAACTTTCCATAAAATGAAACTACAATGCGACTTCGGTTTAAGCAAAGTTTATTAGCTCGTCATTAACTCCAACCCCTGCAACGCGTTTCTTCTAGAGGGCTATTCTCTCATTCAAAATAAACTCATCGTCGGTTATACCTGTCCAAGGTGTGGAGACCGATAGCGTTTAGCGGATGGGTCTGAGCCCTTATGGGTAACGAACTCGGTCCTCCGTGCTTTCTTTTTGAAATCCTGCGAATGAGTCATTATACGTGTTTGCTACTAAACTTAAGCTGCTTCTGCCCATGCAATGACGGTTTTCTCTGGCGTGAACTTTTCTCCTCGTTGAACAATGCCAACTAGAATTCGTGCCAGCTTTCCTATTAACTTAAATATGGATTGCTGCTTTTTCATCTTCTTTTCTTTCACATTATGCTCATGCAGATGACGGAACACGGGATTATTCCAAACGAGCTGAGCCGTCGCGAGATAGAGATATTTTCGCAGGGCTGAGTCTCCTCGTTTCGAAAGAACAATTCGTCCTTTTCTCTTTCCTGACGTACTTTCAGCCAAATTTAGGCCAGCCTTCCGTAATACCTGACGCCCATGTGCATACTGGCTTAAATCTCCTGTGCCAGCTAGTATCGCCGCGGTGAAGATCTTTCCCAGACCTTTTATGGTGCGAAGCTGCTGCGCCATTGGAATCTCAGAAAGCAGGGCTTCGATGTCCTTTTCAAACTGTTCAAGCATGGCGGTAACTCGTTCATATTCTTCAATGAGCCGTATTAAATCTGCCTTCGATTCTTCTACAGCGGTTCGATCTCCGACACTGCGTTTAGCATGTGCGATGAGCTGTGCGGCCTTCTCAATCCCCGTAACTCCCCCAGCGCGCTGTATATGTGTTCTCCAAGCCTTGATTACATCCGGTATTGCATACGTCTCCAAATCCTGTGGGCAAGGTAATGTCTTGAGGGTCGCCAATGATCGCTTACAGGTCCAGTCTTTGAATACGGATGGATACTCAGGAAAGCGAATGTCCAGCCAGCGTATGATTCGATTCTGCAGGCGTACACTGTTCGACACCCAGAATTCGCGATCACTCATTATGGTCCGTAAGCGTTGAAACACAAGCGATTGACGCGTGTACTCATAGTAGAAGCCCCGACTTACTGAATCTGCGATGATAAGTGCATCTTTGGGATCATTTTTTGATGGACTGTTATCCCGGTTTTCTTTGTTTCTCTTGGTCGTAGCAGGGTTAACCATAACTACGTGTAATCCCTTATCTGCTAACCAGTTGGCCAGGTTAAACCAGTAATGGCCGGTTGGCTCCATGCCGATGATGAGCTTCTTTAATCGGTGTTTCTGCTGTAACTCCGTCATCCAGCGGTTCAATTTTTCAAAGCCTTCCATGCTATTTGAGAATGAGTAATGTCGTTTGGAAACCACGATCCCTAGGAAATTGGAAGCTTGTGCTACATGCGTTTCTTTGGCCATGTCGATCCCTACGACGAGATGCGAGGTGGTAATTCGTTCAATCCGTTGATTTTGTGCGTCTGATTGCTTAAACTTCATAGTAAGAGCGCCTCCTTGATGTGTTGTCGACAAACCCATCATACCGAGGCGCTCCCTTTTTGACAAAGGCTATTTCTTAGCCTTAACAGGAATGTTTAGCTTAGCGAAGATAGGTTGAGTCATAAACCAAAAACCTACAAAATCATCTTATAACCCCTGCCTCACACAGGAAATCCTTTCTAGTTATTTCGCGAGTTTCTTCAATTGCTTTAGATCCAAAGGTTAATCATCTCCAAACCGAGATGTAATTTAACATAGCCTTTGTTACAAAAGCTAGACAAAATGGAGAAAGGATGATTTTATAAGAGTAGATAAAAAAATGGATCTAGGAGTCTGCATAATTATGAGTGATTTAGTAAAATTGCCGAAAGCTGCTGTCTTTGGAGCTGCAAATGGCGTGATGTTCATGACTTTTTTTGGAGCGCTTTGGGCTTCCATTGGTATTATTGGTTCACATGGACTTGGAGCTCCATGGTTACTTGTTCTTTCGAGTGTTGTGACATTAATCTTACTCATCGGAGCCATAACGCTTTTTGGTAAAGCTCGTAACATGAACAACGCTGATACACCGGAAGAGAGGGAACATCGGAAAAAAATAAATCGAAAATTTGGTTTGATTTTTGGTCTAGAAGGTCTTGCGATCTTTATTGCAAGTGTGATTTGTAACATAATCAATCATTTTGAAGTCTTTTTCCCTATCATGGCTATCATTGTCGGTATTCATTTTTTTCCTTTAGCTAAATTGTTTCGAGAAAATTTTTATTATGGTACAGGTGTAGTGCTCTGTATTTTAGGCATTATTACTTTCTTTTTACCAATGAATGCCATCGTAAGCAATGTAACTCTGATTGCGACATCTACTTTTATCGGTTTTGGCTCTGCTTTGACGCTATGGGTGACAGGTCTGAGAATATGGATAACCATACTCAAACAATTGAAATAAATATAAAAAAGAGCGTTGAGCGAACTGTACCCCAATCGCAAGATACAGTTTTTTATCATGACCAAGTATTCATTTGAAACCAATTTAAAGGCTATTGAAGGATACAAATTCATCTTGAATGAGCCCATTCTATGGTGCAATGCTACAAATATGCCCAACTCAGCTGCGGTCGATATCACCCTACAAACCTTAGGCAAAAAGCAGCGATGCCTGCGCAAGTGACTCCATCCAGATACCTGTCATGACCGTTACATGAAATTCCTCATCTACATCATCAGCATAACTATTAGCTGACCTGCTAATGTTTCGAAAACAACTGATTCTCCCCATACCCTGCGAAACCAATTTTAACACAATAAAAGGGATATATAGGGTAAATTAAAAACCACTGCGAAGGATCATTTTTTTCAACTATCCTACCCATTCGTATTATAGTTCAACTTGATGGATCCTTATAGCGTATCCTTTAGCAGATAGGTCACTTCAAGAACAATAAAAAATAGCCACCTGGAAGGGTGGCTCGCACTCAAAAAGAGTGCAAAAGTATAGATAGGAGTGGAGAGTCCTGTCCTGAACCTGTAGTTTTGAATGGTATACTTTCATACCGTACCTGATGCCAATCGAGCCACCTTCAGCAGTTTTCTAACCTACTATTTCTTCATAATAGGAATGCTGCCTGTTACTTGAGCAGACTATTGAAATGATGCTATCGTTTTCCATTAGAGCGTAATAACTGTTGATTAGCAAACATTATCTAATTCTCTCGGGTGTCTCTTAAACGTACTTTGGCATTGGTAGTATCAGATGACACTGGACTCCAGTTACAGTCCCCCAGTAACAGGGGTATACGATCCGGTAATAAAACGCGAATCGTCGCTTGCCAGGAACGAAATAACACCTGCAATATCATCAGGTTCCGCCAAACGCCTCAGTGGTGTGAAGCTACTAATTGTTCGTTTCTCTTCATCTGACAAAAAGGCAGTCGCATCGGTTTGCACTAATCCGGGTGCAACCACGTTGGCTGAAATCCCTTGTGGACCAAATTCTTGGGCAATATAGTCAGAAAAAGTATTCAACCCTCCTTTTGCCGTTCCATGAGCGATCATGTAAGGCGAGGGATCCTTACCTAAACTGCTGGATACATAAATGATACGTCCAAACTTTTGTTCGATCATATACGGAATAACGGATTTAGTCGTCACGAATGCTGCTTTTAGTTCATCGTTTAATTTCTGAGAGAACTCCTCCCATTTCATTTCGGTAAAGGGTTTCGCAGTGAAACTCATATTCGCATTACATACCAATATATCAATTCTCCCAAAGGTTTTTAAAACGGCGTCTACGAGCTTTGCAAATTGGTCTGAATCACGAACATCCGCCTGGTGAGCAATGGCTTCCCCGCCGCTGGATCTAATATCGGATACTACTGCTTCAGCAGCATCTTGATTTTTTAAATAATTAACTACGACTTTCGCACCCCGATGGGCCAATAATTTTGATGTAGCACTTCCAATTCCTCTAGCGCCTCCGGTAACGATAACCACTTTCCCCTGTAAATTCATATTCATCTTCCTTTCATCCTACTATTTTATTTCGAAAATTCTAACTTTAGATTCGAGACTCATAACAACATCCAGGTTCGTCTTAGCGAAGTTGACCAAAGAACTTTCGGATGTCATTAACTAATAGATCAGGTACTTCCATTGCCGCAAAGTGACCTCCGCTATTGAACTCTGACCAATGCACGACGTTATGCTCGCGTTCGACAATACTTCTGATCGAGATGTCGTTTGGAAAAACCGCAACACCGGTAGGAACCGTAGAGCGATGAGCAGGCATGCCCCAGGATTTCGCCTCCTCTTTATAAATCCGTGCCGATGACCCTGCCGTTCCGGTGAGCCAATACAAGGTGACATTAGTTAGCAAGTGGTCTAGATCAACGGCATCTTCCGGAAGATTGGCTATAGGATCTGTCCATTCCTTAAACTTCTCAACAATCCATGCAAGCTGGCCGATGGGTGAGTCAGTCAGACCATAGGCCAGCGTCTGAGGTCGCGTAGATTGTATAATCGCATAACCAGTTGTCTCAAAGCTATGTCCAGTCAACTTATCGTAGCGTGCTCGCTCGATCTCAGTTAAATGAATCAACTCTGAGGGGTCTCCAGACGGGAATGTTGTAAGCCCGTTTGAATGTACTCCAATAACACAGTCTGGCGCAAAACGTCCAAGCATTGGTGAGACCAATGCGCCGGTGTCCCCACCTTGTGCGCCATAACGTTCATAACCTAGTCGATGCATCAATTCTGCCCAAGCTCTGGCTACTCGGCCTATGTTCCACCCTACCTCGGTTGTCGGTCCAGAAAAACCAAAACCGGGCAGCGAAGGTATAACGACATGAAAAGCATCTTCCGGGTTGCCGCCATGAGCACGGGGATCGGTGAGCGGTCCTATAATGTTCATGAACTCTACAATTGAACCCGGCCAACCATGTGTGATGATCAATGGCGTTGCTCCAGGTTCTGGTGAACGTACATGCAGAAAGTGTATGTTCTGTCCGTCTATGGTGGTGGTGAACTGTGGAAATTTGTTAAGAAGTTTCTCGTGTTTGCGCCAATCATATTTAGATCTCCAGTATTCCGCCAGATTCTTGAGATAATCAACGGGAATACCATTGTCCCAGCCTACACCAGCCAAAGCATCCGGCCAACGGGTACGGGTTAAACGGTCTCGCAATTCATCAAGGTCAGCCTGCGGAACATCGATGCGGAAAGGCTTGATCTCCGTGTTCTGTTGGCCGCTGCTTACACTTTGTTGTTCTGAATGAGTCATTTTTGAAAAACCTCCTCAAATTTCTTTAATATTTTCTTGTGCTGATTAATGTGTTCTCTCTAGCTATACTCATATTAAATCAAGCTTGTTGACAACTGTGTGTCAACAACCAATATAAAGTTTAGATATCTCCAGCGCACACTTCCGTACCTCTTCAGCAACATGCAAGGGTTCAAGAATCAATAAATCCGTTCTAAAATGGAGTAAAAAGCCGACTAACCAGTCGTTATCCGGGTATCTGACCCGAACAATAAGCGAGCCATCAGGTTGCCGCTCAATCTCATCCGAATCAAAATGATCTGCTGCTGAAACCTTAGCCGGTCCTGTAAATCTCAGCACCAGATCAACCATTTTGGTATCGCGCTGCGGACTCCAATTTTCATTTAACTCAGACAGATTCACTATTCGGCGCTGGAACGTATCCTCAAGAATGAGTAGGTTCCGGATCCGTGAAAGCCTGAACATGCGGTAATCATCTCGATTTAAACAATAACCGTGAAGATACCACGTGTAGCCTTTGAGCACTAGACCCATAGGTTCAATACAACGTTCTGTTTCTCCCCCTTGTCCGTTGGTGTATGTAAAACGGATCAGCTTTTTATCACTTACGGCTTTATGCAGCGTGTCATATTTGTTTCGTTCTGAAGAGCTGCTTTTCCACGGATTTAAATCTATGATGACCTGATCAGCACCAACCAAACGACCTTGTTCAGCCTTCGAGACCAATGCGCCTACTTTATCGAGCAAACCTTCCAAATTTTGGTTTTCAAATACCTGCGTAGATTGAAGACCTCGCAAAGCTGTAGAGAGGGCAATAAGTTCATCGAATGAAAGCATTTGCCGATCCAATCGAAAGTTCTCCATGATTTCGAATCCTCCTTCCGCCCCCGTGTACGAAACAATAGGAATTCCTGCTAGATTCAGTGAATCTAAATCGCGATAAATCGTACGTAATGAAACCTCCAGACGATCAGCCAATTCTTGTGCCTGTACGCGTTTGCGGTTTAATAGAAGGATAGTAATAGCCATAAGTCGCTCAAGTTTCACAGTTGTCCCCCCCAAATTCAGAGCATCTTGTTACAGTTTCATTTTCAAGGTAACTGATTAATAAGATGTTTCAGTTCCACGAACACGATCCTTTAACTCCTGCAGGTAGTTAGGCTCTTACTTACATAATAAACTTTTATTGTTGACAATAGTCTGTCAGGATTAGAAACTTCACCAGTGTTTTGTAGCTTTATTTTGAAACCACGAATTCAGATATCATTTTAATTGATCAAGCCCCAGTTAATAAAACCGGGTTATCATGCACCTACAGTTTGGTTGAGCTTATTTCTTTATTCTGCCGGTTCGTATAACAATAAAAAAAGCCACCAAAATGGTGGCCTGCACTCAAATAGAGTGCAAAAGTATAGATAGGAGTGGAGAGTCCTGTCCTGAAACTGTAGCTTTTAGAATAACACACATTCTAACTGCACGTTTCTTATTCAGCTAAACTACCCGTTAGCATTCCTGTAGAGCGTTAAATTACCGCTTTGCAAAAAAACGAGCGCCTCGGTACGATGGAAGTACGCAACGGGTCATAGCCCTAAAAATTCCATCATCCAGGAGGTCGCTCTACTATGAAGTTTAAATCGCAAGCGATACAAAATCAACTCATTGAAAAAATTACCACTCAACATCTAGTCGTCGGGATCGACATCGCACAGCAAACGCATGTCGCTCGTGCTGTTAATTTTCGAGGAATCGTAGTCGGTAGTGTCTTCTATCGAGCCAATTAAATGAAATTATTGCCCAGGTGAATGTTACCCCCTTCTCTGCTCTATCAACCATTTGTGGATATCATCGCCTTCCAACCTAATTGGTTCCTCTTCTGTCCCAACAAAAATATAATGGGCAGACACTTCATCAATCCCTTTTGCACCTTTGAAGCTAGTTCCATAGAGAAGGGCTCCTTCAAGTAATGCACTTGTCAAATCAACATTAGAAAAATTTGCGTGACTTAAATTTGCTCTTCGGAAAGATGCTCGACGAAAATCCGATCCAGTTAAGTCAGCAAAGCTAAGATTTGCATCTTCAAATGACGCCTTTATACCTATGCAATTTTTCAAAATTGAATGTTTTAATGACGCGAAATCAAATATAGTTTTACTCAGTATACTTTCCGAGAGATTTGTTTCATCAAACGAGGTACTTAAAAAATAGCAATCACTCATATCATTATTTGTTAAGATTGAATTGTTCACATTCGATTCTACAATTAATGAACAACTTAGATCCATACCTGTAACTTCTAATTCACTCATTTCTCTTTTTTCAATTTCTAATTTCTCACCAGCTTCACCATCTGAATATACCCATTGGTTATGTTTAAAAAATATGTTTTCAGTATCCATGCAGTACTTCCTTTCGGATATTTTTTGTTATGGCCACCACAATACTTTATCACTTAAACCTAATTCGTTAACTGCCTCGCGTACTTCTTTGATATGTTCTGGGAACATTTTTGTTGTATCTATGATTACATTTTCACCTTTTGAAAGAGATTCTTCTATTCCAGAAACTGCCTTTTCAAGTGAATACCCCTTAGGAGCATATTTAGAGTGCCATCCTTTTACGTCCCATTTTACACCAGTAGCATCAATAAACTCTGCACCGGCAGGATTGGGATCCCTAACTATAGGACCTGGTAGATCCCCTCTTGCCTCTAACTCTAAGCCGGCTTGTCTCTCGATCCTTGATTTTTCATTAATTTTAAAATTTTTAGCTGGATCTTTAGCTAAACTCTCATAGTCTTCTAGAGATCTATTAAAGTATTTTCCTTTATCTCCATACTTGTTCATCAAGTCCTTATAGTATTCTGGAGCTGATTCCCTAATTTTTTCTAAGTCAGCTTTTGACATCCCCGGGGGTTTCGGTTTAACCGGGACGTCGATATCCGGCTTTCGGGAACCGAGCTTATCCAGAAGCTTGCGCACATATCGAAGTCCTTTTTTTCCAACCCATCTTAGCGCTCTGCCGAATGGAATTCGGCTTAATACAATGCCTACAGCCACGGAAAGCGCATTTTCGGGAGTCAGCAGCTTCTTCGGATCGCGGATATAGCCGGCAATCTCATGTCCGCCCCCGGCGATTCCCGCCCCCGTCATCGCGACGCCTAAGGCCGGCCAGAATCCAACGAACAGCAGTGATAAGGCAAGTGCCCCGAGCACGATCGCGCCCTGTTCATACCACTCCAGCCGATCCCACCAATTTTGCAGCGAATCGAACATGCAGGCGAAACATGCTGTTTCTCCACCGCCCGTATGAGCCCCGATGCCTGCGAACAAACCGGCCACAAGCAGAATCACAGCGAGTCCGGTCAGCGCCTGGTAAAGCGTTTTTACCCGAGCCTGGACAGGCTCCTGTCTACTGGCCGCTTCTTCATTTCCATAAAGCAAATGAAATCCAAGCTCCCTGCGCCCCCGGTAAAAGCCTAGCCAATATATGAAATTACCCCGGTCCAGACAAAAAGAGCGGGTCATATTCCACAGCTCGGTAAACGGATTAAGAAGCGGCTCGTTCTGCAGCAAAGGAATGCGGTTTCGTATTTTGTTCAGCGACCAGTAATCGGCAAAAATCGATGCGGCCAGCATTAACAGGAAGGCCGGCTGAGTTTTATAACCGCTGCCGGTCCAATCATGAAGCCAGAACACCCAACCCGGCAGCTGGTGCTGACCGTTATAAGCCGCGTGATCCAGGATGGACCAAAGCAAAAGGATTGCCGGGAACAGATAAACCCATTTCGTCAGTCTTATCCGCAGCCGATAGGCAATTCCGCACGCAAGCGCGATCATGGCGGTATGTACGGGATGACCGACGGTCATCAGTGTCGGAAACAGGCTTTCTTCGAAACGCCCGGGAAACAGCGAGAAAAAACCCCAATGAATCGTTTCGCCGCCCAGCATCGTAAAGCTGTAGCCGAACTTTTCCGCAAGAACGCCAGAACTTAGCCACCTTCGGGACAGCTCCTCCATCAGTTGGAAGCCGACGCCGGTTGCCGCACCGATGAGCGTGTAATCACTTAAACTCAAAGCGGAAGCTCGACGTGAGAACAACAGAAATATGCCTAGCGGAAGGAGCTTCCATAATTCTTCGAAAATTGGCGTGATAACGGCAATGGACCAGGTGTCGGATGTTTTTCCGCCGAAAAGCACGTGGAGAGCATTGACCGAAATCGTTGTGAACGGTACGACAAAGAAAACGCCTGCCAGAACGAACAGAACGATCGGCTTCCACGGCATCGTTTTACTTCGGCACAGAACCCAAAATTGAAGCAGCACATAAAACGACCATAAATATTGAACCATCATGGTACGAGATTCTTTAACGAAAAACAAACTTAAAACAAGCATGATTAGCGACAACCAGGAAAAAATCGTATACGCCGTTTTAATAAACGGATATCTCTCAATCCATGATTGGCAAGTTCGATGGATGGCCTCAAGGAAATCCCGAATTCCGGTTCGGATGGACCAGATCGTATTCATTAAGGTCGCCTCCTTTGAAAGCAGACTTCGTGTGAGCGGGACGTCTCCCTTGACGACGGTCCAGCCACGAGTAATTAAAAAGAACATATGAAAACCATGGTCACTGATCGATCGGACCGGAGACTTATAGAGTAACTCCGCAACATGTTCCTAACCTGTTTCTCAAGGGATACTAGTATTATAGGCATTCTTCTAAAATGTGGCAAAAGGCGCTGGTCTCAAATTGTTGATGTGTTATGTCGATTCTTTGAACTATCGTACCCGTTAACATTCCTGTAGGTGTTAGTAGATTCAATTTGCAGTAAAACGAACGCCCCGCTAGGATGAGTATGTACTGGGTTGGAGCCCTCAGAACTCACCTTAGGAGGCGTTATTATGAAGTCTAGACTAACTAAAGCTC
>NZ_JBFTPT010000034.1:0-42814 GCF_056398625.1 Paenibacillus sp. 01T431 | reverse complement strand
GTTCAATCCGTTGATTTTGTGCGTCTGATTGCTTAAACTTCATAGTAAGAGCGCCTCCTTGATGTGTTGTCGACAAACCCATCATACCGAGGTGCTCCTTTTTTGACAAAGACTATTTCTTAGCCTCAACAGGAATGTTTAGCTTAACAGGACCGAGAGCCGAATGGCCCGAAGCGTGAATATGGTGTTATACGAGCCGGAAGCAGGTGATTCCAGACCTCTAAATTCCCGATAAACCCTTATGGATCAAGGGATCATGTCATTTGTAAAACAATCCCAATCGACTGCAAATATTCCGATTTTTCGTGAAAGTTATATGAAATCGTATATCCCATAGTTATACGATTTCTCCCCTCCTCCTTCGTATATCCGTTTTGGTTCGCATAACTTCATAAGGATATGCGAAGTGCAAAACCAAGATCACTTCATCATGAACGTCAATTGGAACGCTGCTGTGCAATTCTTTCTTCAGAATTGTAAATCTCGAAGCTTATTTCGTATACATATCTAATGAGACTTTTTGTTCCTGAAAGGTTCTTTCATCAATAATGAGCCAATCAGTACGCGCGCGCATTGCAATATAAGATGCATGCCTATGGTCACGCGGCAAACATTTCGGGAGTGAGAGTCTCTCCTCATACGTTCCGGCACTCGATGGCGAAGTTTCACATTTTGAACGGAGGCGATCCGTTGACTCTTCGGCGCATTTTGGGACATGCCACCCTCGATATGGTCGATTACTATGTCAAATTATTCAGCAGCGATATAAAACAGCAGCATAAAAAATAGAGTCCGGTGGAAAACATGAAACGCATCTTAGCGACGCCGTGCATGACGCGGAGTTACAAGCTACACAATTCCGATATGCCGAGTTTAGCGGCCAATTAGTGAAAAGGCATCTCTGTAGCATGCCAGAACGAAAAATATTTAGTTCTTGCATCCTTGTTGTATATGTTAATAAGAAAGAGAGTGTGCCACCGTCGGCACCCTTTCTGTAGTTTTCGGTTTATTCCTTCGGAAACTCAACCTCCGGATATGACGGATTCGGCTTGCTGATCAAGCCACCGCCGGTTTCTTTTAAATGCTTGTTGAAAAAATCCAAAACGTACCGGTTCACGATATCCGCGCTTCGTTCGCCGTCAATGTCGCCCGTCATGCCGAGCTGCTTCAAAAGTTTTGAATAAAGCTGTAAGTCGGTGAAGTTGTAATGCTCCGTACCTTCAATATACACCATTGATGCTTGGTCTATGATTTTGTATTCCTTTTTTCGTTCCTCAATCATCTTGTTGAATTCTTCTTTCGTTAAACCCGAATTTTTGATTTCTTCATCAGAAATCTTTCCACTCAGCGCCTTGTTTTTGATGTTCATAAAGCTGGTCGATTCCATGAACAGAAACGGCTTTGAAATCGCCTGCTTGTCGTTGACATTGTACAATGAACCGTCCATGTTGATTCCTGCTTTAATTCTGTGATTTGAATATGCGGCGTTAAACGCCGTGGCGCCGCCGAATGAGTGACCCATCATCCCGATGTTATCCATATCGAGTTTTCCCTCAAAGGCATCACGATTCAGCTGATCCAACTGGTTGATGACAAAGTCGGCGTCGTGCGTCCAAATGTTCCCGAGCTTGCTGATGTTTTCGGAAACTCCGTTCATATATGGCTCGGTTGTTAAACCTGTCACCCGTCCGTCTGGAAAAGCAGTTGCCATTGTGCTGTAAGTATGATCGATAGCCACTGCGACAAATCCATGACTTGCCAGATGCTCGGCTTGGGAAGCGTGCAGCAGCCGGCTTGTTCCGAAGCCGTGGCTGATTACGACGACTGGATATCGGGCTTCAGCTAATGAAATCGTGGTGTTTTCGTATGAGTTAGTTTTGATATAGCGCCAATAGTCCAAAGCAAACGCGGGAAGGCCGAATCCATCTGCGAACCTCTCGATATACTCGTGAAATGTGCTTGCGTCTTCGGAAAAGAGAGGTGCCTGTTTCTGTCCATTCAAACCTTGTGCGGGGTACCATACTTGGACCATCAGTTCTCTATGATCGTGCGGATTTTTTGTCAGCGTTTCTTCTCTGCCGTGGTCGGTCAAATGAAACATCTTCGTCCCGACCGAATAAGCACCGTCAGGCTTAGGCAAATCGAAAACGGGCAGGTATACAGACAGGAAGACGGAGACCGCCAGCATGGCGATTGTTAGAACATACAAGCCATATTTCAACGGCTTCCACATCCTGATATGAAACCTTTTTCCGAAGATCGCGATAAAGGCGAGGACGACGGAGATCAGATAGATCAAAACCATTTGCCATCTGTACCCCTCAAAAAAAAGCTGTCCCGCCAATAAGCCAATGTTCGCAAATCCGGCTGACGCCGCAAGCTTTCTCGGCATTTTTTGCTGAAACAGCATGACAAAAGACAAAAGAGTTAATAATATTTCGAAAGTTCTCATGATTTCTCCATTATATAAGTTGTTGGTGGTCTTATACATAACGAATGTGTGGTTCGATTGGTTGCAAAAATATTCCTTTTGGCTGCATTAAAAAAACGCTGGATTGCCCAGAGGTTGCAGCTTATGATGTTGTGGTTCGCTATAAGCTAGTTCTCCTTTATCTGTTTCACATGTATACGGTAAACCCATTATCGCTTTGAGAAAGCATGGACATGTTGCAAACGACTATTATATCTTTCATAAGTAATATGACAGTATCAGCTTCGTATATCTCGTGAAATTCAGGTTCGCAAATCCTTTTCTGCGCATAAACCGTGAACACCTGATTCGTATATCTAAGCTAAAAAAATCAAAGTTATGCGAAAACAAAGCACCAAAAGCGAAGTAGGGAAATAGGTTAAACCCTTGTTGCACAAGGGTTTAAGGTATTTATGAAGGCTCAAAAAATGGTTCGCATAATTGAATTTGATATGGCTTAACATTTTATCCTGAACAAAGAATTTTTTGAATAATAATCATGATGTTGTTATCGACTATTACGTTACCTATAGTGATAAAACGAGTTATATGATGGAAGCATCAAGAGATTTAAACATTGACATTAAATTTATTGTATTGCTGGTTGACAAGAATGAGTTATTACGAAGAGATAGTCAGAGACCTCTTAGACATCAAATGGGTGATCGTTGTATTATAGGGCTTAACGAGATACTAAAGTCAAATCCACCTGAGAAGCACATCATGAATACAACGCACACTGATATTGAGGAAGTTGTAGATGAGATTTTGAGAAATCCAAGGTTTCTTTTAGATTCTTCGTCATAGCATTCAAAGTGTTGATAGCTAAACAGCCTGCCGGAGTGATCTGGCAGGCTGTTTACGATTAAAAATGAATTAAGTTACCTCAGTCCTATACTTCCGATTCACGGACTTGTGCTCGGATGCCTCTTATTGTCTCCATTCAACATCGTGAACGGTTAGCTCGATACGAGGTGTTTTATAAATGCAATTCGTACTATTTGATCATCCCATATAGGCCCGCGCCATACCACTTCGTAATCTAACTTACTATTCATTTTAATCACGGGGATATTTGATTCTTCAGTATGGGAGTAGACTAATTGTACACCCTTAATTCGTGCTTCCTCTTCTAATTTTAGCTTAAGTTCGTAGGCGATCCCTCGTTTACGATAATCTTTATCGACCCATAGTTGGTAAATTTCCATAAGCTGACCATCTTCGGGAAACAAAGCTCGATCTATCCTCCGTAAAATACTAAAATCGGGAACATCGTCACGATTTCTTACTCGATACATCAATAATCCAATCTTTTTCTTGTATGATTGGTCTTCACAAATAAATGCACCTATTCCATTATCATCATTCTCTATAAAGGAAGAAACTGTATGCCGGTGCTCCATTATTTCTTCAGGTGTCTTATCGGCATTTGTTGTTGTCGTTCCTTCACTTTTAAAATCTATACTAAATATGAAATCCAAATCACAAGCCAAGGCTTTTCTTATAACGATCATCTTTCAACTCTCCCAATATACGCTTCATGTACTTTTACATAATAAGTAATATTAAAGATCGCATCTATCAATTTGAGAACCCACACCACGTAAAGTAGGTGAAGACCTTGCTCGAGAATAAGAGTTATTTCGACTACATTGTTCTCAATCCTTTCTAATATGGAAATTTTTAGCATGAGAAAAATAACTATGTAAATGGTTTTCTACTTACAGAGGTGATTAACGTATTCTGCTCGTTAACGTATTGAAGCTGCCCATCGTTCCGGCAGCTTCATCATAGGTGTTTATTGTGCTATCGTTCCCTGTTAGCTTATCAATTTGTTCCTCTAACTTCTCAATTCGTACAAAAAGACATGAAGTGAATTTACTTTTATATTTTCGACAGTTTGCTTATCTTCATCTCTTGCTTCCTCAAAAGGAATACCATCATGATACTGATATTTTAAAAACACATTTATTATCGAATCTATGTTTTCTACTGTTTCAATTTCACATTTAAAAGGTAGTTTTGTATGGATATCTGAAATGAAATTAAAGCGCAACCTTCCATAACGCCAATCGAACCATACATAAAAAAGCATTCTATTACAGTCTGCTTTTGTCATTTGTTCAGTTCTATTTGTAATTACATTACAAAAAAAGTTTCCTATCTCACCAACTGTAAACTCACTAGCTAACTGTTGACTCATCGAAATTGACCATGTGTTTTGTGAAATTTCTTCTTCTAAGTCATCGATATCATTTCCAATGAACATTTTATCTTCTACTATTTCATCGAGTTCCTTTAGAAACACCTCTTTGTTCATGTCCGCAGCACCTTCTCATTATACTTAATTAGCTCTCATTGCCCGTCAGTGAGTCAAATGTTACTTCTCATTGACTTATAGGCCATGTGAATAAGGAGCGGCAGACGCCAACTAATAGAATTATAGGGAAATTTTTAGTTAATTGGAAACGTCTCGCTGTCGATCCATATCGGTAAGCACCTGGACGACATCGCCTTCTTATATCAGTTCTAGGTTTCGAGCGGCGGCAGCAAGCAGAATCTTCAGATAGATCTGTTCTACCGGCTTTCCGTCCGGCTTATGCTCATCCAGTGGCGGATATAAGCACTCGCCTCCTCCTTGCTCATACTGCCCAATCGCGTCTTAAGCGAGTTTAAAGAAAAGGATCCTGATGCTTCACGAAACGTCTCGTGTGCTTATAGATGCCCTGGATCAGTGGTAAGGATTTTTTTCGTGTTCCTCTTGGAGCACAACTTCGACTGAATGACCATTGCCAAACGTAACACCACCCTGTTTCGATTCGTGAAGGAGCCGGGCCGACAGGATCGATACATCCAGTATCTGCATGCCAATTGAGTAAAGAATCGTATAAATCCCTTTTCCCAAAGGGACTGCCGAAAGGGCTAAATGCGTTAATGTTACCTAATAATAAATCGTAGTGCTGAAAGAAACCCCTGTATAGAAAAATGATGATCTGCCAGAGAGAACCGCACTTCTCATACAGTATAGATTTATATCATCGGTCAATATTGAACAGTGATTGTAAGTCTTTTCTGCGCTCACGGTGTTATCAAGGTAGTTGATGTAATTTCTTAAAAAAGTAGCGATTAATTCATAGAATTTTGCCCAGCTTGGTCACCCCGAACCTTGTATAATACTCCATATATCCTCTTATCTGCATTTCTTCGTACAACTCTTTAGTTAAATATTTCATTCTTTCCTCTTAATCTCATTTCGCTGACTCACTAAGTATACGGCTTGTAAATCTCTTTTTTTGCGGTAACCTTCCCATTAGTTTAATAAAAAACGGGCCATTAACATGACTAAAAAATCAAAAAACCCGAACTCACGAGGTCGGAAAGCTTCATCTTAAGCTATTCAACTAACGTTCCCCGTCCTTCGGACGGAAGATGCTGGAGGATGCAGCCAAGTACGAGCATCTCCTTGTAATCGATATAGACGGCTCGAAGGTTGCCTGTTTTCCTTTCATAACTCAACGATCCCTTTAAGATGCACATCTGAAATGCCGCCGCATCCGATAAACCCGAGTTTTATGCTTTTATCCTCCTTCAATATTTGAGAGCATCCAACGTTAACCATCCAGTGGCATTTCCAAAATATCATTTAGATTACCTATCAGACTCTCAGAACTGATCAAATTAATTTACTGGAGCCTCTTAGACGGTACGGTGCACAAAAAAAGCCAGAGTCAGACAACTGACTCTGGCTTTTCGGGGTTAACGTCTCCCGAGAAGCAACTCTTCGATTTCTTCCAGCGTCCCGAGCGAATGAATGGCGCCCTTACGAGTCGTAGCGAGCGCCCCGCCGGCGTTGGCGAAGGCGACTGTTCTGTGCAGTTCCTCCTCGCTCCAGTTCGCCGCCTTCGTCTCGCTGCCGAGCACGCAGTGCAGAAACGCGCCCATGAAAGCGTCGCCCGCCCCGGTCGTATCGACTGGAACGACACGGTTGGCTGCCACTTCGCCGGCATAGCGCGCCGTCCGATAATACGTTCCTGCTGCTCCTCGCGTGACAAGCAGTACGTCCAGCCCGTAGCGAAGGACAAGCTCTTCGGCTCCGGTAGCAATATCCAGTGTGCCGGCGTCAGGCAGGCCCGTCAGCAGCGCCAGTTCCTCATCCGACACCTTAACGATGTGAGCCTGTTCAAGCCCACTCTTCATCCATACAAGCCCGAGTTCCTCGGTCTCCCACAGAGATGGACGCCAGTTCGGATCGTAGGAGATGATCGCGCCTGCTTGCCGCGCCGCCTCAACTGCATGAAGCGTCGCATGGCGCGAAGGCTCCGATGTTAGCGAGATGGAGCCGAAGTGGAACAGACGCGTTCCGCTTGTAAGTTCCGGCCGCACTTCAGCCTCCGTAAGCAGCGCGTCCGCTCCCGGCTGACGGGCGAAGTGGAACGAACGCTCTCCCCGCTCATCCAAATGTACGAACGCCATCGTCGTATGTGCGTCCCGGCTTAACACAAGCCCCTCAGCTGCGATTCCTTGCCGGATCAGCTCATCCCGCAAATACTCGCCGAACGGATCCTGTCCGACCTTGCCGATAAAGGCAGTCTTGTTGCCTAGTTTTGCGAGCGCCGCCAGTACATTAACCGGAGCGCCGCCGGGGTTGCGTTCCAACAAAGGCTCACCCGATACCGAAACGCCGTCCGGCACGAAATCGATCAAATACTCGCCAAGTGCCACCGCATCGTAAATTTTGTGCCCCATTACCCTTTGACCCCCGACATCGTGATGCCCTGAATGTAGTAGCGCTGCAGAAACAAGAACAGAATCAGAATCGGAGCCGTTGCTATCGTACTAGCCGCCAAAATTTTGGACCAATCGGTACCGGCTAGCGAAGAGAACGACGCAATCGCGACTTGAAGCATCTGCTTCTTTTCGTCGTTGATGACGATAAGAGGCCAGAGATACGAGTCCCAGTTGCCGAGAAACGTCATAAGGCCGAGTGTTATTAGCGCCGGAACGGCCGCCGGAACGACGATTCTAATGAACACGCGCATAACCGACGCACCGTCAATCTTCGCCGCTTCCATAATCTCATTCGGAATGTCCGCGAAAAACTGCCGCAGCAGGAAGATGCCGAACACCGACAGCGATGAAGGCACAATGAGACTAGCGTACGAGTTGACCCACCCGAAATTGTTCATCAGCAAGTAGTTTGGCACGAGCGTTACTTCACCCGGAATAACCATCGCCGACATGAACAAGGCGAAGACGATCGACTTGCCACGGAATCGCAGCTTCGCGAAAGCGAAGGCGGCCAAGGCGCTTACGACGAGCACGATGACGGTTACGGATCCAGCGACGAGCACTGTGTTCCAAATGTAGCGTAGGAATGGATTCGTATCGCTGAAAATAACGTTTTTGTAGTTCTCCCAGGTGAACTTGACTGGCACGAACATATGCCAATTCAAGCTCGATGAATATTGGAACAGTTCCTCATAAGGACGCAGAGATCCAGCGACCATCCATACGATCGGAATGATGCAGACGATGGCGATGAGCGTCATCATGATGTATTTAAGCGCAAACCCCATTTGCCGCATAATAATCCCCCTAGTAGTCAGCTTTCTTATTGAAGTAGGTCATTTGCGCAAGCGAGATGATCAGCACGATAGCGAACAGAACAAAAGCCGCCGCTGTGCCGTAGCCCATTTGCATTTGCTGAAAAGCCGTTTTCCAGATGTAATATACGACTGTCTGGGTGGACCCGTTCGGTCCTCCATTGGTGAGGACGAAGACGATACCACCCAGCTTGATTGCATCGATCGTCGTCATGATGACAACGAAAGCCATCGTCCGGTTCAGCATCGGCAGCGTAATGCGGAAGAACTGCTGCGCTCGGCTTGCTCCGTCAACCCGAGCCGCCTCATATAAGTCTTGAGAGATGTTGTTCAGTCCCGCAAGAAAAATAATCATGAAAAACCCAGATGCTTTCCAAATGCCTAGAATGATTATGCCGTACATCGCGGTATCTGGATTGGATAAAAAGTTCGTCAGCGGCAGTCCCATCGACTTGAGAAGCTGATTCAGGATGCCGAAGTCCTTGTTGTAGATGAGCTTGAACACCGTGGCTGCGACCGAGGTCGAGATCACGACTGGGATAAAATAAGCCGTGCGAAACAGGCTTGTAAAACGCCCGGATCGCTGAATCAGCATCGCGAGGCCTAGCGAGATCGCTGTCTGTACCGGAATGACAATGACCGCGAAGAATAGTGAATGCCGAAGACTTGCCAGAAACTCAGAGTCATTCATCAGCGTCCGGTAATTATCTATGCCGTTAAAGGACCTGGTTCCTCCTACCATGTTGTAGTTCTGAAAGCTGATGAAGAATGCTTGGACCATCGGGTAGAAGACAAAGAGCAGAAGCGCTGCCAACGCAGGCAAGATGAACAGCCAAGCCGTTCTCTCTTCCTGGCGCAGTGCCCGGCCGAAGGGATTTCCTTTGCGGCGCTTGGATATCGATGGAGCCAGCTCGGTGTGTGCCATGGTTTTCCCTTCCTTTCAGTTTGGTGGATTGGGTGAATAAACTTGATTCAGAGAACTATCGCCCTTTACGGCTCGAAGACAAACACACTCATCGTCGCCGTCACTTTGCCGTCAGGCGTCTTCGCGATCAAGTCGGCTTGTCCTGCACTTATGCCAGAGATGTCAACACCGTTGCCGTCCGCTGTATGTGTCACTTTAGCGACTGACATGTCGCTGGACGCCCATTCGAGCTGTTGGGAGGCGGACAGCGGCAGCACGGACGACTTCACGGTTACATGGGTGCCAACCGCCACGTCCACACTTTCCTTGCCGATGAGGATGCGGCTCGGTACGTTGGAATCAGGATTCTCGTCACGCCACACCGAGCGCATCGGGTAGAATGAGGCTTCATCTAGCTTGACGCTCCCCCGCTCAAGTTCTAGCGACAAGCCATTGCTTAACGGCTCTGGGAACACGATGGCGGATAGCACCTTCGCTCCGTCTTCAGCAAACACTTCGAGCGTGTCTTCGTCTACATAGATCCGAAGAGGTAACCTTCCATCTGCAGACGGCTTCACCGGAGCCACAAAGCTCTCCGCGAAGCCCGGCTCAAACGAAACAGCGCCAGATTTCGAACGGTCGATTGTAAGTGTTCCTGCTGCGGCATTGTAGCGGATGATGGTTTCCTCCGCCCCCGTACCATCTGTCCTTACCTTGAGTGCAAACGCAGCATCAGCCGAAACGGTGAAAGTCGTATCCAGCTCATAAGAGGTTCCGCGCCACTTCCCGAATGCGTTCGAGTTGGTCGCGAGCTGCTGCGCTTCGAGCTTAAGTACAGTGCCGCGCAGCGAATCGAGTTCCTTGACTGGTTGTTGAATGAGACGGATCCCTTCGCCAGGAATATCGCGAAGTGTAAGCTCGCGGGGAACGGACATGTTGCCTTTCCAAGGATCGGTCGGCATCGTAAACGGGTAGCGCCAGTTGGACATCCAGCCGAGCCAGATACGCCGTCCGTCCTTCTCCGGGATGTCCGAATACGAGACCGCCGCATAGAAGTCCTTACCGTAATCCGTCCACAACACTTTATCGGCGGGATTATCATTATGGAAGGTTTTTCCGTCGAACTCTCCGATGAAATATTGCGCTGTCGAGCCTTTGGTCGCCTCGTTGTTGCCGACGCTCAGCGTCAACACCCACTTGTGATTACCACTGCCGTCTACCGGAAGCTCGAACAGATCTGGACATTCCCATACGGCGGCATGCGAACCTTGATTTATGCCGAATTCACCTGTCTTGGTCCAGTTTCGGAGATCGGGCGATGAGTAGAATCTAACATGATTGTCGACTGATACCACCATGATCCAACGCTTGCTCGCTTCGTGCCAGATAACCTTCGGATCGCGGAAATCCTTGATTCCGGGATTCGGAATGACCGGATTACCCTCATACTTTGTCCAGGTGCGCCCGCCGTCGCTGCTGTACGCGATGCTCTGCGACTGCACGCCGCTCTGGAAATGCGTAAAGATTGCAACCAGCCCGGATTTACCTTGGAAAAAACCGCTCGTATCGTTCCAGTCCACAACCGCGCTGCCCGACCATATTTCGCCGAGCTCATCGCGAATCAAGGCGACCGGAAGATGCTCCCAATGCACGAGATCCTGACTGACCGCATGCCCCCACTGACCGCTGTTCTGGTAAAACTGATGGTACTCTCCCTCGTAATACACCATGCCGTTTGGATCACTCATGTTGCCGGTCTCGACACTTAAGTGGTACTGCGGGCGATAGCGTTCCGTGTAATAATTCGCGATCGGGTTGAATCGGAAAGGTGCGGGCGTCGCGTAGATTTCCTCCGCCTTGTTGGTTTTTCCAGCGGAATCTTTAATTGAATCGGAGTGAAAAGACATCCAGATCGCTCCTCCTATCGCGAGCACAACCACGGTGCCGATAGCGATCGTGGCTAGGGCCGACATAGACTTTTTCGGAATCCCGCTCATTGCTTAACCTCCAGTCCATCCATAGTCCAGAGCCGCATGGCTTCGAATACAATGGTTCCTCCCAACGCCTGAATCTCCAGTCTGCGTCCTGAAGCCAGAGGATAAATGCGACTGGTCAACACTCGATCGCCATCGTTGACAAACAACTCTATGGATGAGTTGTCTGAGAACAGACGGAGACTCAGGCGAGTGGCGGCAGAAGCCTGAAGGTCGGATACGTACACGCCGGGATCGCCAATTCCCGCCTCATTGCGGTTCAATTCGATGCGGCGCTGCGCAGCCAGCCAGCGGATCTTAGTGATTTGGTCTGTGACGGACCGCGAAGTCTTTACGGACTCTGCGTCGGATAAATCCTCGCATGCTCCACTAATTACGATCCGAAGCTCCTGCGCCTCTGTTGCAGACAAATCAATATCGGCTTGCCATTCAAAGGCCGGCGGCAGCAACCAGATTCGTTCTTCGCCAGGCTGCAGATGGAGTCCGTTGTCTAATTTCGAAATCTCTTGTCCTCGAAGAGAAGCTAGTTCCTCTACTGGCCTCGAGGCCAGACGCCCATCTTCGGTCATCTGAAGCTCTCGGGCAAGCGTCATAGCCCCATACCAGGCGCGTCCCGTCTTAATGAGTCGCGATCCCCACATGTCCATCCAGGCGATCAGGATGCGGCGTCCGTTGCTGTCCAACATCGTTTGCGCGGCATAGAAGTCCGGTCCGTCATCGATGATACCGCTGCTCTCGGGGATAAAACGACCTGCAGCGAAGTCCATCTCACCGATCATGTAGAGATTTTTGACGCCGTCCATGTTCATCGGTGAAACGATTAGGACGTACTTGCCTCCTAGCGGGAACAAATCCGGGCATTCCCACATATCTCCCTGCGTCCCGTCGCTCTCCGCCGCGACACCCCGGTACGACCAATCCAAAAGGTTGGGAGACTCGTATAGGAGGGCGCGGCCGCGACCGTTTTTACCTGAGCCAATGACCATATACCAGCGCTCTTCATGCTTCCACACCTTCGGGTCGCGAAAGCCGAAGCATTCACCGTCCGGACTGCCTTGAATGACGGGCACCGGATGCTTAACGAAGCGGATTCCATCCTCGCTCGTCGCCATAGTCTGCACTTCCTCCGGGGTACGCCCATCGACGTGTGCGGTATAGAAAAGCACCAATTGTCCCTCGTGCTCCACCGCACTGCCCGACCAACAGCCGCAGCCGCCTTCAGACGAACCGAACTCGTAGGGCTCCGTCGGTGCAAGGGCAACCGGGCGATGCTCCCACCGCACCAAGTCCCGGCTGACCGCATGTCCCCAGTACATCGGGCCTTGATAATCACCGAATGGGAAATGTTGATAGAAGGCATGGTACTCGCCTTTAAAATGAATGAGTCCGTTCGGATCGTTCATCCAGCCCGACGGCGCCATCAGATGATAGTGCAGGCGGAACGGATCTTGCGCCGCCCGAGCGGCTCCGGCCTGTACCGCTTCCTCCGCTAGCTTAAGCGCCTCCTCATGCTCGGATTGGCGGCTGTCTTGCCTCGTGTTCGTGTTTGTCATGTCGAATTCTTCCTTCCCGCAGCTTTCCATGTTTGTTTCGATTGCCTCTATTGTAAGGCTGCGGGAAGGGCCAAGACTTTCACTATGCTCGGGGAGCAACTTTTAAAATGCTGGGTGAGGGGGAGGAAATAGCGAATAGTGGGGAGGGATGACTTCTTCTATAAAAGCTGTTAGCTCTCATTCGTTGTCTGCCGCTTCTCCCGGTATTCCTTTGGGCTGCAGCCGTAATACTTTTTAAAAGAGGTGCTGAAATAGCTGGAGCTGGAGTAGCCAACCAGCATCGCGATATCCGTCAACTTCAGATCTGTCCCGCTCAGCAGCTCGGCGGCGCGCGTCATCCGGAGCCGCGTCAAATAGTCACTGAATGTAACGCCAGCGTTCTGCTTGAACAAGCCCGACAGGTAAGTCTCGTTCATGTGAAACATACTGGCCAACTGAGACAGCGTCAACTCGTAAGGATAATTCTCATCCACATACTTGCGGACCGCCTCCGCCTGCAGCTGGCCGCTGGAGGTCCGGCTGCTTCGCACCGCATCCATGACCAAATCGGCGATCCGTTCAATTTGCGCAAGTACCTCTTCCCGACTCCGATAGGTCGCAATCGAAGCTTGGCAATTCCAAAGCACCTGTTGAAGCGAGGTATCGCCCAGTTCAAACTTTTTCGCAAGTGAACCGAAGGTTAGAATGACCCGCAGCGCCAGGAAGGTGAAGGCGAACATCGGCATGTCTCGATTCGACGGGAACAGCTCGAGTAATTGAGCGGAAAAAGCTTGCCGATTCAATGTCTCGATCGCCTGAATCAGCCTTCGCTCCGTCTCAGCCGTGAATGACTGCGCCCAATCCAGTACTCCCTGCTGGGTCGATGCGGTGGCCGATCCATCGATCGTCTCGCGGCTCCAGGCCAGCATACAGCTCGCATAGCCGTTTTTCGCTTCGCGCCACCCCGACACGGGCTCGCCTATGCCGCCGACGCTCTCAAGCCGCAGGTACATCGCCGCATTGCGCTTCAGCTCGCGAACGAACTGCTCCGCGGCTGCGTCACCAGACTCCTTACTTCCCGTGTCCACCAGCAGGAAAAACATCATCGACGGGTGCCCCACGTCATAGAATGGGTACACGTCCTCACGCTTATCGGCCGTTTCCCGGCAGAGCATGCGGAATGCCAGCTGCAGCAGATCGCGGCGTCCCTCCCAGCTTCGCAGCCGTCCCGGCGGCAAGCGCATCTCTAGTGTCGCAAAGCGTAGGCTTAGCGCTTCGCCGTCGAGCTTGGCGAGCTGCAAATGGTGCAGTCGATCTCTCACCGCAGACTCGCCTACGCCTTCCTCTTTCACCAATTGAAGGAGGAAATGCTCCTGCATTTGCCGCAGCTGCTGGTTACGCTGAACCTTCTCCCGCTGGCGCTCACCTTCCAGCAGTCGTTCCTCCTTCAACTCGCCCGCCAGCTTCCCGAGCAGCGATGAGAGCTCCGCCCGCACTACAGGCTTCAGCAGGTAATCCTTGACGCCGAGCTGAATGGCCGACTTCATATAATCGAAGTCCGAATAGCCGGACAAGACGATAACACGCAGTTCCGGATAGGCCTCCTTGCAAGCTCGGATGAAGGTGATCCCGTCCATTTTCGGCATTCTAATGTCCGAGATGACGATATCCGGACGAACTACCGCCTCGGCAAGCATACGGAGTGCTTCCTCTCCATCGGACGCTTCGTAAGCGATGACGAATCCGGCACTCTCCCAATCAATCTTCGCCCGGATGCTATTGCGAACACCGGCTTCATCGTCTACGAGCATTACACGGTACATGATGATCAATTCCTTCTTGCGGGCAACCGCATCGTTATCGTCGTGCCGGAATCCGGTGATGAAGCAATGTGGACTTCAAAGGCATCGCCGTATTGCACCCTGCAGCGCGCCAGCACGTTTCGGAGTCCGATGCTGTTCCCCTCCGTGTGGAGGATCGCCGTCGTATCCGCCCCAGACAGCCCCCTCTGCAAATCGGCTGCCAGTTCCCCATTCATGCCGATTCCGTTGTCGGAGATGGTCAAGTACAGCCAACCGTCGCGGGCCTCGGCACCTAGTTCAACAATCGCTATTTCCCCGTTTTCCAAACTGTATTTAACCGCATTCTCAACCAAGGGCTGCAGAATAAACTTAGGCATCTTAAGTTCACGGGCCCCCGGCGCCTCTTCGATCCGTACCTGTAGTCGATCGTCATACCTTAGCTTTAGGATGAACAAATAATCCCGGATATAATCGAGTTCTTCCGGCACCCACACCTGATCAGAGCTCAAATCCAGCGAATACCGCATCATCTGTCCCAGCGACTCGGTTGCATCCATAACGAGGTCATTGCGCTTCATAGCGGCCAGACCGCTAATAATTTCGAGCGTATTGTTGTAAAAATGCGGGTTGATCTGCAGCAGCAACGCTTTGTATTCGGCGTTTTTACGCCTCAGATTCGTCTCGTATTCCGTTTCGATCAGGTACTTCAGCCGGTGCGTCATCTGTCCGAAAGCGCCGGTCACATAACCGATCTCACTGTGCCCCCGCTGGGTGTTGGGCATCTGTTTAATCGCTTCGTCGAACTCGCCTCGCTTCACAAGCTTCATGGATCGGGCCATTCGCGTAAGGGGATTCGTGACGCTTTTGGACAGGCCGAATGCCACAACAAGCACGATCACCAGCAGAATTCCGCTTACGAGCAGCATCGTCTCCTTAATGCGGTTCAGCTTCGCATACAATTCCCGTTCCGGCACGACGCCCATGATCGTCCAGTTCTGATCCGGCAGCTCCTCGTAGAAGACCAGGTAAGGCTTGCCCTGATTTCGTACGGCGAACACGCCGCTCTCCCTCACTCGCTTCCCCGCCTGATTGGTCTGCCGGACTTTGGCAAGCTTGCTTATCCCTTCCTGCAAGATGGCCGCTACTCCTGTAAACTGCTGGCCTAGCACGCTACGCCCATCGATATCCAGCAGGAAGACGCGGCCCGTCTCGCCGAAATGAATCCGTTCTAGTGGATCCCGCAGAACGCTCGTCGGATAGTTGACCTTAACGATGCCAACGCTGGTCAACGTCTGAAGCTCAACAAGAGGCAGCAGGTAGCCATTCACATTGCGGTTCCTCATGCTCTCATCCGGCTGGTCCTCGTCCAGGTGAGACCCCGTCCATTTCACATTCTGCTCCTTGTAATCCAGAAACCAAGGTTGCTGTTCATATGTGCGATCCTGCTTCCACAATCCGCCCTTCGCAATAGTAAAAAGACTGATCGAGATTCCGTTGGAATTATTCACCGCATAGGAGGACAGAAAATCCCGCACCCTGCGCTTCGCCAGCAGTTCTTCTCTCTCCAGGTCTTCGCTATTGCGCAGATCGGCCAGCCAAGTCTGGGTAATCGAGCTTCCGAGAACCTGGTTGCCGATATCCTCCAACTGCTTCATCAAGGTCGTTACGTGGGAAGCATACTGCTCGATCGTCTGCGAAGCGGATATTTCAAGGGAATTCTTAATAAGGTTCGCCGACGTAGAAGTCAGAATATAGACCAACGAAACGAACGGGCAAATAAGCAGGATGGAGAAAGCAACCATAAGTCGGCTTCGAAGCGAGTAGAGCATGTCGTCAGGCCTCCGGTGAATGTAAGATGAGAGCTATTTGAACGCAAAAGCCTGAAAAAGACGATCCGCAAATAGCGGACGTCTTTTTCAGGTTATCCTTTATTTTTTACTTCGGCATATCGGCGTAAGCCTTGTCGATCTTCTTGATGGCATCAGCAATCGCCGTATCGACGTTGCGTTTACCAATCGTTACGTCTTCAATCATCTTGTTGACGGCATCCGACATCTGCGGGAAGATCGGCGTAATCGGACGCGAGCGGCCGTATTTCTGGTTCTGGATGACAAAGACGTTCTTCGGATATTCGTTCAGCTCCGGGAACTGCTTCGCGACGGAGTAGCGAACCGGAATATCTTTCGTCACGCTGCTGTACAGCTTGGAGCCTTCCGCTCCAGTCACGTAGTTCACGAACTTCCAGGCTGCGTCCGCGTTCTTACTCTGGGAAGAGATGGCGAGGGACCAAGAGCCGTTGGCCACCGCTTGCTTCGTTTCTTTAGGCAGCGGCGCGACGTCCCAATCCTCACCGAGCTTGAAATTCGGGAACTTCTCGGCCAAGAAGGACAACGACCAGGAGCCGTCGACCGTCATCGCAAGCTTGCCTGTAGGGAACGGATCCGGCGGGTATTCCAGCGACGATACTTTGTCCTTATTATACAGATCCGCGAAGAACTGTACCGCCTTCTTGGTCTCCGGCATATCCAGGTAGCCCTTAGATGTCATACCATCCTTGTCCATGATCTCCCCACCGAACTGCCAGATGATCGGGTACTTGAAGTAAGCGGCCGCTCCCGCGTTCCCAAAGCCTTGGGCCGGATCGATGCCGTAAATGCCCTTTTTCGCGTCGGTCAGCTTGATAGCCGCATCGCGCACTTGATCCCATGTCATCGGCTCATCCGGGTTTTTGGACGGTAGCGGAATACCTGCTGCCTCGAACATCTTCTTATTGTAGAAAAGAGCAATGGACGATTCGGTAAGCGGCGCCATGTAGATGTTTTCCTTGTACGTATAGGCCCCAATTGTACCCGCCGGAATATCGTCGAGATTGCCGTCCACCTTAAAATAATTCGTCAACGATTGCAATGCTCCTGATTGCGCGTAGGATGCCATGTTCGGGGCATCAATCGCCATAATATCCGGCGGATTGTTCGCTGCGATCGAAGTCCGCAGCTTCGCATCGTAGTCCGAATAAGGAATCGGGCTCATCTCGACCTTGATGTCTGGATTGTTCGCATTGAATGCCTTCACCAATTGATCGTAAGCAGAGTTTTCGGCGTCATTTCCGGAGTTGCGCCAGAAAGTCAGCTTGACCTGTTCGCCGGATGTGGGCTTGTCAGAAGACGATGTGGATGCGCTTTCTGAAGCAGTTCCCGACGGGCTGGCGGTGTTCACATTGTTGTTGGATGAGCAGCCTGCAAGGAAGGCAGTGACGAGCAGCGCGCTTGTGCCGATGGCAGCAAGTTTTGACTTTTTCAAGGATGATGCCCCTCTCTTTATTGTGGTTGTTTGCAGTAACATTGTATCATCCAAGAGAGCGCTTAATAATTCAATATTCTCGGTTCCTGAGTTGCAAAATATTCAGAAGGTTCAAGAGGCAGACGATGAAGCTTGATACGCAGGACGCCAATAAGACAAAGGACGTTTGATTGCAATGCGGATCGTGAGTCAGTTCAATTCTAATTCAAACATTGGGGACGCTTCCTAATCGATTTTTTGCCAGCATACTGGACTGCTTCTTCTCGGTCTCATTCTCCCCTATACCTTCGATACCCGGCTTGGAAATACCCATTAGTTAATTGTGATGTCGTAGTTTATTTTGCGTTCTTACGACGATTCTTTTCTGAATGGGGTGAAACGGCTGGCGCTTGCCTCATAGAAAACCTCACAGACTAAACATTTCTCAAATGTTCAGTCTACTGGGGCTGTTCGCAACTACAGAGATAATGCCCTGATGATAACCGTTACAGCCGCCGCACGAGTAGCTTGCTCATAAGGTTTAACCGAGCAGGATACGGTTGGCGTATGCGTCTCTTAATCACAGAGGCAACAATAAATTAGAAGGAGAGAGCAATGCTCAACGTCTTGATTTCATACGGCGACATTGCTTCACGGCGTTATGGCACACCTCTTAACCGTACTAGCTATGATGTCTGTGGTAGGTAATAAACGAGCTATGCGCTCTCAGGTTGGCCAAAAAAACCGCTCGGCTTTTTGACTAGCCAGCGGTAATTTGAGTTGCTAGTCGTTAAAGCGTAGCCTAAGCAGAAATCTTATATTTTCCTCCATCTGCCTTGTGACATACGCTATAGATTTACGGAAGCTTTCCAAGCTTGATACACTTCAATAAAATTTGATTCAATTTCCTTTCGCGGCCTGCCAAACTTAACTCCTTCAGATTTAGCCACTGCAATTCCTTCAGCTTGTCGCTCCAGATTCTTTTTACACTCTTGTTCTGCTACATAGGCAAGCAAACTAAGAAATTGACTCTCCAGGACCTTTCCGAAGTTACCCATGGTTCGATACTTTCTAGAATCAAAGAGCAGCTCGTTATCCAAACAAACAATATCCGCTACAATCTCACGAGTAATATATTCCCACTCATCTATGATTCCTTCGTAATCTCGTCCCTATCGATCTAACGAATAATGTAAACTAAATCACCTTGTCTCAACATAAGACACTTAGCCTGATACTGAGGTCGATTGAAGTCTTTGCCGCTCAATTTATCAGCAGTTGCCTTTCCGGATTTTGCTCCTTAGTAGAAACACGCGCGTAGCCCATCTCAATCATTAATACTCCTCCTTCTCTATAAAGATATCTATGTCTTCTCTCCCTTGTAGGTTTATAACTCATACTCATTGTCCATTACGTTAATTCAGAAGAGTGTCCCTTATTGTACAAGAAAGGTAAATTGTCTTTTTTCACATATTGAAGTATCTGGATTGAATTATATACCGGTATAGCCTTAGTCACCATCCTATCCTTTCAAAATGCATGCTTTTTGATACACTAAAAAAAGACACTATAAAGCGTTTCAAAAACTGTATATTTGATTTATGGTACGTTTCATTTTCTGGACACACTTTTTGATACGGTATAATCATCGAAATCTTGATTAGTAATTGGTCTTCATATACCCAGTCGCCAGATGAAGAGAAGGATAAAGCGCGGTAACGTGTATACCATACTATTATCGAGAGGTAAACTCGCTTTTGGCAGAAGGTTCAAGATTGGACCTATTGCGATATATAAACATATTGGGTAGAACTTATTGGCAGAGCTGGTCGTGGCCCGCGGAATTTTGGAAAGTTGTAACACTATCCATAGAAATCTTGAATATGAGTCAAGAATGTTTTTGCAGCAGCGGAAAAGACCTGATGTTTTTTCCAAACCATATTCAATCCGGACTCTACTCTTGGCTCGAGAGGTCTGAAACAAAGGTTGCTATCAAACGACGTATTTACGATCTTATCTAGTGTTAGAGCATAACCGATGCCTTCTTCAACCATAATTGAGGCATTATAGGCCAGGTTGTAAGTGGCTATGATATTTAGTTTATCGAAATCGTCACCAAACCAATCCGCAAAATCATTCTTTGAAAATGTTTGCTTTAGCGCCTGTCTAGAGCAAATGAGCGGAACTTGTAGTAAGTCAGCGGGTTGAATTACATCCTTGCAAGCTAGTGGACTATCTTTTCTCATCACAACGCCCCAAACGTCTTTGGCGGGCAAATTCAAATAATTGTATTTCGAAACATCAGCCGGTTGAATGAGTATTCCAAAGTCAAGCAGTCCCCTATTGATCCGCTCCGTTACGTCATCTTCATTCCCGCTGTAGAGATGATACCGTATATGCGGATATTTTGAATGCAATTTCTTTACTACTCGAGCAATTTGTTTCATGGCTTCTGTTTCCCCGCCACCTATATATACATCCCCACTAACAGTTTCCTCCATAGACCGGAACTCAGTCTCTAATTTATCAACCATCTCAATGATTTCTTCAGCTCTTCTTCTCAAAAGCGTTCCTTCTTCTGTGAGGACAATATGGTGGCTACTGCGAATAAATAGTTTTTTTCCTAACGTTTGTTCAAGATCCTTTAATTGTCTGGACAAGGTTGGCTGTGTTAGATGTAAAAAGTCTGCAGCTGCCGTAATGCTCCCTTCTCTAGCGACAGTAAGGAAATAACGTAATACTCTTACCTCCATCGACATATCTCCTTTTTTGTTTCCATACTACATGTTCAAGAAATGCTTTTCAAGCATATCAAGTTATGAGATATAAGTATTTGTTATGTGATAATAGCACGTCTAAAATAAATACAATCAGCTTTTTTGATCCACATTGTTATAAAGAAATCGGAGGGATTTTAAACATGGTTAGAGAAAAGGTTTGGTTTATCACGGGAACTGGCCGAGGTATGGGCAAAATAATCGCGAAAGCTGCCTTGAATGCAGGACATAAGGTTGTGGCTACAGGACGCAATACAGACGCGGTGGCTAAAGCGATCGGTGATTCTGAGAATGCCTTGGTCGTTAAATTGGATGTTACCCGTCCTGATGATGCTCAGTCGGCAGTTAAGGCTGCAATTGATCGCTTCGGCACTATCGATGTGCTTGTTAATAATGCCGCGCAATTTTATGGAGGTTTCTTTGAAGAACTGACCCCCGTCCAAATCGATGAGCAATTACACGTGTCATTGATAGGGCCTATGAACGTTACCCGTGCGGTGTTGCCTGTCATGCGCAAGCAGCGTAATGGTCATATCGTCTCGATTTCTTCCGGTGCAGGCATTTCCGGCTTTGAGTTTAACTCAGCCTACAGTGCATCGAAATTCGCGCTTGAGGGCTGGATGGAGTCCCTCTCACCTGAAATAGCTCCTTTCGGCATTCATACGACGATTGTCAATCCGGGCTTTTTCCGTACGGAATTTCTGACAGAGTCCTCGTCGACTTACGCCAAAAACTTACTCGAAGATTACGAGGATCGCAGAGCAAGCTTCCTGTCATTTTTCAAAGAACAAAATGGGCAACAATCTGGTGATCCAACCAAGCTCGCGAATGCGATTCTCAAGATTGTAAGTGAGATTGATCCACCGAAACGCTTTATCGGAGGCGCTGACGCGATGGGTATTGCTGAGCAGAAGATTGTCGATCTTCAAGCTCAAGTTAATGCCTACCGAGAGCTTTCGTCAGCTATGGCGTATGAGGATTAATCGCAACCATTTAGTTGTCTATGTATTAACTTTTGGGGTATTTGGTATTTTAAATACTGAAATGGGCGTTATCGGAATTTTGCCTTTAATCTCTGACCACTTCCAGGTCAGCATCTCCGCTGCGGGGCTGATCGTTAGCCTCTTTGCGCTTGCGGTTGCCATCTCTGGTCCCATTTTGCCCTCATTGTTCTCGGGGATAAATCGTAAAAAAATCATGCTACTTGCACTTGGCATTTTTATTGTGGGCAATTTCGTTTCCGCTATTACATCAGACTTTACCGTGTTATTGATTGCACGTGTCGTACCCGCTTTTTTTCACCCGATTTATTGTTCCATGGCCTTTACGGTCGCAGCCGCTACCGTTAACAAAGAAGAAGCATCAAAGGCAGTAGCGAAAGTCTTCATTGGCGTTTCTGCGGGCATGGTAATTGGGGTACCGGTAGCCAGCATAATCGCAAGCGCAACATCGCTTGCTTATGCGATGTTGTTCTTTGCGGTGGTAAATATAGCCGCCTTCATCGCATCGCTTTTATTCGTTCCGTCTATGCCTGTAGCGAATCAGCCTTCTTATGGCGTTCAATTGCGAGTCTTAAGAAGATCAGCAGTTTGGTTGTCCATTGCCGCGGTTATCTTCATGAACGGAGCCTTGTTCGGAGTGTACAGTTATCTTGCGGAATACTTGGAAATCGTGACCCAATTGACTTGGAACACCATTAGTTTGATGTTATTCCTTTACGGTGCGGCTAATATGATTGGAAACATAATCGCAGGGAGACTGCTTACTCATCATGCATTAAGTACAATAAATCGATATCCGTTTGTATTAGGTGGCGTCTACATCCTCATGTTATTCCTCGGCCAGTTCAGCGTACCCATGGTCTGTATGATTCTGATCTGGGGAGTATTGGGAGGGATTGGCGGCAATATTACTCAATATTGGATTGTCACTTCAGCGCCGGATGCGCCTGAATTCGCAAACGGAATCTTCCTGACATCTGCTAACTTGGGCACAACAATAGGCGCAAGCGTATGTGGGCTTTTCATAACGGGAATGGGGGCGCCATACGTCTTACTTGGAGGGATCTTGTTCGTTGTATTAAGCATTGCGTCCATTTATCCAAAAATTTCAATAGAGGGTCGATTGGAGGTTGCTCATGATGATAGATAAGCAGGTAGCTCTGGTCACAGGAGCGAATCGTGGCATCGGATATGAACTCGTCAAACAATTAGCTTGCATGGGTTTCAAGGTCATATTAGCAAGCAGAGATACAAACAAGGGCACTGCAGTTGCGCAACAGCTTGCCGAATCGGGATTTGATGTCTCCTTTATTTTAATTGATGTAACGGATCAAGAAAGCATTCGTCAAGCTGCAATGACTATCACAGAGACCGTTGGGCGATTAGATATACTAATTAATAATGCTGGTATTTATCTTGACGGGGATAACAACTTATTATCGATGGATCCAACGATTCTCGAGAACACAATGACAACGAATTTATACGGTGTTTATCATGTCATGCGTTCGTTTGTACCACTTATGGAAGAGCGAGGATATGGAACAATAATAAATGTCTCCTCGGAATATGGAACCATGAGTGCCATGTCATCTGAAGGTGCTGGTGCATACAAGATCTCCAAACTTGCCATGAATGCATTGACCCAATTGGCAGCAGCCGAAGTCAAAGGACATATAAAAATTTATGCAGCCGATCCAGGGTGGGTCAGCTCGGATATGGGAGGTTCGTCCGCTCCAAGAACTCCAAAACATGCTGCCGAGTTGATCCTCGGGTTGATAAAATTGGGGGCGGAACGACCACGCTGTGGGTTCTTCAGAGATGGTAAACTAATCAATTGGTGATGTAAGTAAGTCTGGGCGTTTGCTAATATGGAGGAGTAACAATGTGGAAGATTTGATTGAATTAGTGTTTTTCTTGTTATGAAAACAGAATTGAAGTCTAAAATCAATAAATCGTTGAACTAACGGGAAACCATAGTTCAATAATACACAGAAGCAGCCAATCATAATGATCGGCTGCTTCTTTTTATTAGTTGAGGGAAATGATAATGCTGATAACCTAACATGTACTACTTTTATTACCCTTAGATAACAATGTAGATACTGTTTATACAAAAAATTAATGCAGCACAGAACAGACTGCATTACTCAAGTACATTAAAATCTGAAGGAATCCATCAATCGTTTACCGATTTCATAAGCAACTCAGCTCGTTACAGCATTGCCTGCCATTTTATATAATTGGGAATCGCTTATCCCATATCCTTTGAGTGTATAAAACCAATCGTCCGGAAAAGACTGCAGTCGAAAACATTCAAGAGGTGTCAGTTTGCGAATACGATAACCATCATAGATTCCATGTTTGTCCTGTGCTGTTAGCGTAAAAGATGGTTCTTCTGGCTCCTTAAATCTACGTCCGTTCTGCCTTTTCTCTTCGCGGTCAGGTGTTAATACAGCCATGGGTTCCATGACCCCTGTTCGAGCTTGATTGGCTCCTAATCCTTTGAAATAACTTGCATCTAAACAAGCTGCTTCTCCTGCTTCGTTGACACCTGTCTTTTGTGATACATTAACTAAAATTTTGTTACCTTCACCCTTATTCGTTGTAAGTGTCGGCGCTAGTCCGTTTGCTGCAATTACTTGGCCATTCATACCTCTTCTGCTTGGATTTACATTTCCAGCGATCATGACCCTAGAAGCTATTGTTTTAGAGTCTTTAGCAGGCTTGTTGTTTTCTCCTCTGAAAGGAAATATTTTTCGTCCACTTGATCCTCTAAGACTTGCGACACTGAAGACTCGTTCTCTGTTTTGTGGCACATAGGCCGAGCTGTTAAGCACATACCACTCCCCCACGTACCCCAACTCATCCAACGTTCCGATGATAGTCTCGAACGTTCTCCCTTTGTCATGACTGAGGAGTCCTGTGACATTTTCAAGGAGTATAAATTCAAGTTTGAGAATAGATGCGAACCTGATGATCTCAAAGAATACTGTCCCTCTAATAGCGTCGTTAAATCCTTCACGCTTTCCAGCAATGGAGAAAGCCTGGCAAGGAAATCCCGCAACCATCATAAGCACTCCACATCCTTTCGTTTGGATCATGTAAGATTTTAAAACTCTCGTGAGTAGGTTGTTTTTTGGGAGATCCGCACGTTAGGCAGATTGTGTAATACTTTTTTTAGGATGAGCTTCATGCTGCGTGAATGTTTGGCATGTTTCGCATTTTGTATCACATTCCGCATATCCCACACATTTCATTCCAGCCTCCATAAGTCCAAATCCCATTCTAATGCCGGTATCTGATGTTCTCTCGTTAAGAACAAAACGTTGATACGCCCAAAAGGGTTGAACGACCTCGTACGTCCTTCGGTTTACTTCATTCCATCTAAGTCGGTTTGCTTCCAACTCTTCTGTGTACACCACTGCTTATAAACGTATAACTGAAATTCCGCTTAGTCCCGATGGACTTGTGTGATCAATCAAATTGTAGGGTTAGCGGATGTGTTACTCTGGCAAAAGAAAGAGCGATAATAAATAGCCGGTCCACCACACTCTTCTTGCTGTTAGCTTAACATCAGCAGGCAAAAGCAAAAAACCTCCCCGCAGTACCCTGCAGAGAGGTTCCATCTAATAAAATATTTTCTCATCCCGCTTTTCCTTAAGTATCTCGACCGCTTCACGGAACCGCAGCGAATGTATAATCTCCCTCTCCCGCAGAAACTTCAAGCTGTCCTGCAGATCGACGTCGTCCGTCAAATCAATGAGCCACTGATACGTCGCCCTAGCCTTCTCCTCCGCCGCTATATCCTCATACAGATCAGCAATCGGATCGCCTTTCGCTTGAATGTAGGTAGCCGTAAACGGTACGCCGCCTGCATTCTCATAAAACAAAGCGCTGTCATGAGCCACATAATGAGCACCTAGACCTGCAGCCTTAAGCTGTTCTTCGTTGCATCTTTTGTCAGCTTGTAAATCATGGTCGCAATCATCTCAAGGTGTGCAAATTCTTCGGTACACTGACGTTATCAGTGATGATTTTCCTAGACACAGCAAGGCTTTTCGATTTTGAATATTTCGGTATTAATGCCTTTTGACTATGAAGCTGCAACTCGATAACTAAAATCGTGTCTCACGCTGCTGTTACAACTTATCAATTCAAAGTCTTTGATATCTCAACGAAATACCAAGATCGTTCAACTATCGTTCCCCGTTAGATTCCTGTTTCTTCTTGGACTTGCTATTGTATGAGATGCGCAAGCTCTTCAGGCGATCCATAGAGATGCAAAGAACCGGTTCATCCAAGAATTGTTCATCGATGGAATAAGGCTCAACCAAGTCCGTATAGGATTCATAAATCGTGTAATCATTATAGAAATACTCCCATAATTACGGTCCACCAAATAAATTGAAGAGTGATAGCCTTTGCTTTGTTATATGCCTAACACTTTTTTGCAATTAATGAAGATATAGCTACTTCGAGAGCTAAACATATCGCCAAATAATCCGTATTAATTGTGTTGATGACCCCTATAGCTGCTATATTAGATTGGAAACTTTCGGATAAAGATATAAGTTCTCGGCCTGATCTTGAGACAAGAATTTATATCATTAAAAAAAGAAGTTGCCAATTTGGCAACTTCTTATGTAAATTTATGTTTACTGACCTGTACTTTTACCACTTTTACTTTCGAAATTGATTTTAAATTGAGCGATATCCATACTAGATAAGACACGTGATTATAATGAAGAATTTTGATGAAAAATTAGCCCTGAAACAAACAAAGATAACCCACTTTTTAAGTGCTTCCCTTCAATCAAACATTCGAAAACTCATAAAATGTCACTTGAGATGGTGTACTTCATAATAGAACGGTGGTTTACTATTTTAACAAAACATAAAGATTAAAATCATCAATGGAGCTTATTTGACCATCAGCCCAATTTATAGCAGAACGTAATGGAATGTAATAATATCCGCCAGCTTTAACAGCTTTAACACTAGTGATTTTTCCATTAAGATAAATCTTATTATTAGCGGTAAATAACTTTATGTTATTTTTCTCTTCCTTATTAAGATTAATATTTCCTGCTTTATCAAACTCAATACTATAACCAGATATTAGTGAAAAATCTCTCAAAGAGATATAAGTTGTATTTTTAATACTGATTAATTGAGCATTAAGAGTTTGGTAATTATTATTTACGTATAAACTTAAATCTAAGTATGTATACACTGAACCACTTTCAGTATAATAATTACAATCCCAAATTCTTTCGTAATAATTGAAATACTTGTCACTCGACTTGTAAACGTCTTTAACCTTTTTACAATGTGGTGCTAGTGGATATTCATTACTTATAGATTTTTCTCTTGTTATTTTAGTATTACTACTTGATGAACTAGTTCCACCTGAATTGCTTGATCCACCGTTATGATAATGATAGCCAGTACACAAACCTTTTGATATTGATTTTGCGGAACAATTATGACCTCCGCTACTATCTGTACGGCCTGAATGCGCAAGTGCTAAGGTTGGCATAACTAAAGATAGAATCAAAATACACGATACGATGATAGCTAAACTTTTCTTCAAAAAATAGCCCCCTAGTAATATTTTCTTTATATTCCTATACTAAGCATTTAGAAAGGCTCATGCAACCATAGTTTGGGAATAATACAACAAAATAATATGCATGAATGATTATCCTATTGTAAACACGAATCACCCCATGTGGGAATTAAGCTTAAAGACGGACGTGTTTCAAGTCTCGTACTGCGATATGAAAATCGTTATATCGGTCATGTGCCGTACATTAATAAAATTTTGGTCCGCCGCTTCAATCATTTAATGCTTTAGCAGAATCTCATATTAGTTTAATGTACCCTCCAGTAACCTAATATTCCATTTATCTATTTTAAAAATATGAAGCTATAGCTGTTTTGACTCGCCGTGTACTTATCAATTTCTTTCTTGGAATGTACCGATTGGTTAATATTCAATTTTAATAACTGATTGGAAACTGAGATTCGAGAAAAACTTTACAATATAAAACACCTTAAAATAAGCAATAACAATAAATGAGCTGGATAGAAAATATAAAAACCCCATTTAATAAGGTTTGATTTTCTCCCTCTCTCACCATTGTAGAAAAAGATAAGTGGAATCAATAACAGGATACCAAAGCGAAATACAGCGTCTATACCTGAAGTAATCAAACTGGGAATTATATAAAAAATTGTCCCAATAACTAAAAAACTTATCATCTGCATTTTAAAACGAGCTTTAAATATTCCAAAAAATAAAATCCACAATACACCTATATAATTCCAATCAGCTGTCCAAGCCAACAAGCAACATAATACGATAACTAATAACTTTTCCAACCAGGAAATCTTGGAATTTTGACTGACAGCCAATGCAATTAATCCCAATAGAAGTACCCAAATGACACTGGTTGCTCTCCACCATTCAATTCCAAAAAACAAAACATTGGGTAAATGAGAAATTAATGCAAAAATAAAAAGTCGAGTAATATACTTTTTTATATTAGAAGTATAAAAGAATCCTTCAGCAATCAAATAACACATAATAGGTGCTGCAAGTCTTCCAAAAGTATGAATTATTATATCTAATGTGGTCCCCTTTGTTACAATCCAAAAAAGAAAGATGATCTACAAACATTGCAATAATTGCTCTGAGTTATCCTCCAAATGTTTCTTTGAACCTTCAATACAGCTTTCGTTATATAACATCCTATTCCTCCTGGTGTATGTGTCTCTTATATTTAAATTCTACACCACGATTTGGAACAAGTGTTCTCTTTTTTCACAAAAAAAAAGCTATAGGATTTTCGGCTCATCACCAAAATCAGCGCTTGAAATGAAATGGAGTATAAAAATGGAAAAACATCTGCAATTCCTATAGTGTTGTAAGTCCTACCCAACAACAAAAAGGAATGGACAGATGCCACTCCAGTATATCAATGAACTACTCCACTTGCCAGAGTTAAAAATAATCGATTTCCATTCGGAAAATACACAGGAAGAAGCTATTCATCTTCAAGCGGAACCGACCGCTCCTATTCAACCTTGCTTGTTGCCATGCTGACCAATTTGTCATACGTAAAGGGAGTAATGGTTTGAGGAAAGTTCGGCATCTCTCTGCGTTTGGAAAGAAGACGTATCTCTACGTCCCCTCCATTCGAATGCGATGTACGAGATGCTGTCTAGATTTTGTCTGGATATGCCCTTGGGTCGACTGCTGTGCATAGTGCTTACATGCAAGAAGCTCCAGTGAGTACGGTGAGCCGCATGCATCAGGAAATGCTGATGAGCGAAAATCAGCGAGGTTATTCAAGGATTTCTTGCTCGAAGGACTTGTTGAGGAGCAGGATCGCGGGGAGTTCATTAATGTAATCGCCAAACCCAGTTATTTTGATGCCAAGGAAAAAGGAGGAGTGCTTGCCTATACGACTTAAGACGCCATCCGCGGACAACATTTGGGGGCACTGCCGGTACGAATTATTGCAAGGGGGCCTCCGCAGAACTATGCACAGGCGGGCCTCTCGGCAGATATCGGAAGAAAGCTAGAAGCTATTGGGCAAGCTGGCCAGCGCAGCATGCTGGACCTCTCTACAGACAGCAAGCTGATTATCGCGGAGAGAAGCGGTCATATGGTCATCCACGACCAGCCCGAGCTGGTCGTGGAGACGATTTTGAGTCTGCTAATATAATCGGCTTCGGTCTCAGGCAGGGAATGATCCATGAGGCCCTAACCAACATTAATGATACTTGCATAGATAATGGGCGGAGAATCAGGTACTAACTGACTCTCCGCCCCTCTAGGCTTACATCAGTGGAGTGATGCTGCTCTACCCTGCATCCACTGCGCTTTCGATCTCGGCCAAGGTTGGCATGCCTGTTTGAGCACCGAATCGCCCTACCGAAATCGATGCTGCCGTTACAGCTAGACGAAGAGACTTTACGGTATCCCACCCAGAAGCCAAGCCAAAGCCAAATGCCGCATTCAAGCAGTCTCCCGCTCCCGTCGTGTCTACCACCTCGACGGGCGGAGCCTGCACCGTATGCAATTGCCCACTTACCATAATCGCTGCGCCCTGCTTGCCTCGCGTCAAAACAACCTTCTGGGCAAACGTCTTCTCCCAAGCCGCTAGTGCAGCGATCCAGGCATGCTCCCCATCCGCTTCCGCATACTCCGCCAGCTGAGCAAACTCCGTTTCATTCGGTGTAATATAATCGGCCAGCTGCAACATGGCGGTTGGCAGCTTCTGTGCAGGCGCCGGATTTAGAACCGTCGTCACCCCCGCTTCCCGCGCTAGCTGCAGCGCCTCCTTCACAGCATCCAGCGGTATCTCCAGCTGAACCAGAAGCAGGTCCGCCTTCTCAATCATAGACCGGTACTGCCTCACTCGCTCCGGTGTCAGCTCGGCATTTGCCCCAGGCACAATAATGATCGAATTATCATCTAACGTCCGGGTGATCGCGGCGATGCCAGTCGCCTTATCGTCCAGTATGGCAACGGCATCGGTATTTACGCCGCTTTGCCTCATTTCGCTAAGAACACGCTGCCCGAAAACATCGTTTCCGACAGCTCCAATCATCTGCACATCCGCTCCGAGTCTGACGCAGCCAACCGCCTGATTAGCTCCTTTTCCCCCGGCAACATAATGAATGGAGCTTCCGGATATCGTCTCTCCTATTCGAGGCATTCGCTCTGCGCTCACGACCAGATCCATATTTAAGCTGCCGACAACGGCGATGCGCGGCGCCCTCCTCATGCTTATCCGCTCCATAATTAACGGGCACTTTCCTGAATTTTACGGAACAGATCCCGGAATACGTCATCCCGCCGTATAAAGTGGACGCAGCGGATAAAATGGCGGTTCGTATCCACGCTCCAGCGGAAATCATCGGATAAGCGCGGGCTGTGAACCAGCGTGCTCCAGCACCATTCGGAGTTGTTCAGCCAAGCGATGACCGCAATATCCCAAATGACTCTCGAATAGCCAAAATGGTCGGAGGAGCAATTCTCATACGTCTCATACAGATAGTCGCCGATCTCGCCTTGCCCCTTCACGTAATCCCGAAGCTCTGAGAGCGAGGTTTGCAGATGCGTGGCTACACCAAGACACGGCATTAAGATGAGCGGCACGCCGCTGTCGAACATCAGGCGCGAGGCATGAATGTCCTGCTGCAGATTAAACTCCCTTGTATCGGGCCAGTGCAGCGCATTGCCCCCAAGCCATACGACGACAATGCGTTCGATAATGGCCGGTTCTAGGAGCAGGGCCGCCGCGACATTCGTAATGGCTGCAATGCCGACCACATACAGCGGATCGGAAGGATCGCTCGCCATCGCCCGCTTCACCAAATCCCGTGCCGCTTCGCTGTCGACAGGCTCATCGGCAGCGGGCTGAAAGGAGGTCGCGCCGCGAAACACCGGTACATCCTCTCTTCCCAATATGCGCCTGATCTTCAGAATCTCTTGATAGCTCTTCTCCATGCCATCAGCTGGACCGGTAGACAGCTCATTAAAAAATGGCGCAGCATAAAAGGCTTCCACGATCATGTTGTCTGCGGACAGCAGCGCATACGTGACGGCGAATTGATCATCTATTTCATTAAAGGTGTCCGTATCCAGCACCATTCTTATTTGTCTACCGGGATGTGCAAGGCGCTTAACCATTTCTTCAGGTGAAATTACCGGAAATGTTGTCATATAAAATCCTCCTAAATATCATCATTATTCTGCTATTTATCCATAAGCAACTTCATCATACCAAGGCAGCTCCTTCGATAAAGCCGCTTTCCGATAAAATGCCTCGGCCTGTTTCTCATCCAAACCGTTCATCAGTGCCAAAGCAAACGCTCCGGCCAGTGCCTCCGCATGCTCATGCTCCCGAAACGTAATGACCCGATTAGCCGCCATATTTTCATTGCTCTCTGGTACGATGAGAATGTCCGCTTGCGAACTCACTATGGAATATTTATTCAGGTCAGGCCTCATGTATACGAGCACAGTTGTCGCGCCGGCTTCCTTGGCATATCTTAGTGCCTTTATCAGTAACGGCTCTGGCAGGTTGGCTTCCATAAACAACGAATCTCCTGGCATCAGCCGGTGGTATAAGCGCTGCAGCCTGCGTTCCGTTATCGGGCCTTGCTCCCATGCCTCGCAAAGAAACACATGGTTATGCGCAAGCTTGCTTACCAGCACTTGGTCAGCGATGCCGATATAATTGACATCCGCCTTCATTCTTGCCGAAGCTATCGCTATTCCCGGCGATTGAAGCACATAAGTTCTGGACATGCCCGTTCCTCCTCATGACTGTTCCTCTAGCTGAATCTCCGTATAATAGATTCTATACGTCCATAAGTAACCTTGATCCTTGAGCTCAGAGACGGTGACGGCTGCTTGAGGCTTTCTGCCCTGCGGCTGCCAGCCGAACGCGTCTTTGATTAAACCTGCATTATGATTGCGAGGAAAACCCGTATCTCCTTGATCGATGTTGTACAGAACCTGCCAGCCGCCTTCATTCCGCTCGAAGTTTTGTCTGGAAATCACACAAACCTGGGAATAGGAGGAGATAAAGCCGGGAACGTGCTCGCGGTCGAAGGGTGTACCTTCCCTCGTCAAATAGTACAGATCCTGCTGCCGGTCCCACATTAGCGACGGGTTAAATACGGCTACCGCACCTTCCATATCCTTGTTCGTTATCCCTCCCTCATGCATCGCTACTTCCTCCGTTATGATCGGATGGTCCGCATCCGAGAGATCAAAGTCTCGCCAAAAGGTTCTCGTTCCGGTCAGGCGCCTCTCATACTCATGTACGGATTGCGTATACAGCATGCGGAATTTCCCTTTGCCATCCAGCGATATTACGCAGGGCTGCCCCGCTCCCCAATGAAATACCTCTTCATAATTCACGATAGGGTTGCCATCATATTTGACATAAGGCCCTTCGATCTCCTTGGCAAAAGCGACCCCGATTTGGTTATGGTAGCTGTAATGGATATCGCAGCCTAAGAAAACCATCATCCATGGGTAGGTTTCACCCTTATACCGAAATTCCCCTTGGATGACATCGGGATCGCATACATGGATGTTATCCCATCCCAGCCGAGAGGGCTCCAGCACGCGGAACTTGTCCCCGAACTGCCACGTACCGTCCACAAGCTTGCCTTTTCGCGCATAAATGTCATCGATAACAAGGCCCGGCCACGTATTGGTACAAAAGAAAATATACATCGTTTCCTCATCGGTACATATAGGCGAAGGACAATAATTATATATGCCCTCCTCCTCGTCAAACATTTGATACACCCCAGCTTTAGGCATCGATTTCCCTCCATTGATCCAAGTGGGCTACCCTTTAAGCGATCCGACCATAAAACCCGTAACGAAATACCGCTGCAAAAAAGGATAGACGCATAAAATCGGTACGGTGCTCACCATGATGGCTGCCATCCGAATCGTCTGTACGCTGATCTTGCGCTGTACCTGCGGCGGGATATACTGGCTGTTTGAAATGACGTCCGCTTCCCGGATCATTTTCATCAACAAAAGCTGCAGCGGCATTAAATCTCTTTTGGTCGTAAAAATCATCGCATCAAAGAACGAGTTCCAATGGTATACCGCATTCCACAGCCCGACAGTTGCCAGCACGGGCACGGAAAGCGGAATAAACATGGATAGAAAAATGCGAAACTCATTGGCCCCGTCAACGGTAGCCGACTCATGCAGCTCCTCCGGGATCTCGCGGAAAAACGAGTTAAAAATAATCATGTTAAATACAGAGAACATAGACGGAATAATATACACCCAAAAGGAGTTAATCAGCGCTAGGTTTTTTAATACGAGAAAGTAAGGAATGAGCCCCCCTCCAAAAAACAACGTGATCAGATGGAGCCAATAATAAGGACTGCGCCAAATTAAATTTTTCCGGGACATGGCATAGGACACCATCGCGGTAAACAGGATACTCGTTAAGGTGCCGATGACGGTGCGAAGGATGCTGACCTTAAGCCCCACGTACAACCGTTCGTCCTGCAGTACTACGCCGTAGTTAGCAAGGCTGAATTCTCGCGGAAACAAAAATACCCCGCCCCGCATATAATCGCTGCCTTCGTTAAAAGAACCAATAAGCACAAAATAAATTGGATAAATGGTGATGATGCAAAAGAGTGCCAGAAAGGTGTAATTCAACACATTAAACCAGTCGAACCGTTTGGTAACCATTTGTTCCCCTCCTAAAAAATACCGCGGCCGGCAATGCGTTTGCTAAGAAGATGCCCGGCTACCAGCAGCACCAGCGCTACCAGAGACTTGAACAGCCCTACCGCTGTCGTGTAGGAATAACGCATCTGAGTGATCCCCATTTTGTACACAAAGGTATCTATAACCTCGCTTCGTTCCAGATTCAACGGATTTTGGAATACCCAAATATGATCGAAGGACGAATTAAGCAGATTGCTGACGGACAGCAGGAAAAAAACGATGATGGTTCCCGATATGGATGGAAGCGTAATATGCCAAATACGTCTAAACCTTCCCGCTCCGTCAATCGTTGCTGCCTCGTACAAGGTCGGATCAATGGAGGTGATTGCCGCTAAATAAATAATAGAGCCCCATCCCAGCCCCTTAATAATAGAGGTGATGATGATTATCCCCCAGAAGGCCGTGGCCTCTCCCAGTATCGCGACTGGTTCGTTAATGAAACCAAGCTTCATTAGAATCGGAACGACTACGCCAGACTCTACGGACAGCATATTAATGACGATGCCGCCAAAGACGATCCAGGAAATAAAATGCGGAAAATAGGTGATCGATTGCACAAATTTTTTGTAGCGTTTGTGGACGATCTCGCTAATCAAAATGGCAAAAATAATCGGTGCCGGAAAATTGATCAGAAGCTGTAGTAAATTCAGTCCAATCGTATTAAACAAAATATCTCTAAATTGATAATCGTTAATAAACTCCTTGAAATAAGCAAATCCCACCCATGGCGCCTCCACTACGCTTTTCATGAGATTGACCGAGTAGTCCGCTTTCTTAAACGCAATGACAATGCCAAACATCGGCAAATAATTAAAGATGAGTATAAAAACAATGCCGCAAAGTGCCATGAACTGGATTTGCCACTGCTTCCATAAACGTCTGGGCAGACTGGGCTGCGGTCGAAGCTTGGTCAAAGCTATTTCTTGCTGCATCAGATGTGCCTCCTCCTGTCCCCATTAGCAGCCCGTACGCCCAAATACGGCAGACGCACAGGCCAATGTTATCGTTTGTTATTTGTATAGCGGCCAGGAGTGCTCGATACCGAGTGCTTCTTTTGCATTTTGGAACAGCTCATTCGTGTACGCATCATATTCGGACCTGCCCATTTCGTCGAGCTTCGCAAGCGTGTCCTCGTAAATGCTGCGTGCCTTCTCCTCCGATTCAGCCATGATGATACGAGGCAGCTCTCTGCCCCAAAATAAGGAGAGCCGGTTGCCCGTTTCAAGCATCTTGTCGCGGTTTGGATGATCCGGGATCGGTTTGCCGCCGGAAGCACTAGTATCATAGCTGTATGGAATTAACGGCTTCTTCATATTAGACTCCGCCAGATAGCTGTCCACGGGTTTATCAGGCTGAGGGAACAAATCTCTTACCGAATACCAGTCCATCAGCAGGTTGAAGCCCATTCCCCATTTTTTCTCCGACCCGTCGCCCTTGGCGAGTGTCTCCGTATACTCCTCCGTCCATGCGATCGTGCCATCCGCATTATACGTATACGTTTCGCCCTCCCAGCCAAAATGGACGATATGCTGGCCTTCCTTGCTGCTCAAAAACTGCATGAGCTTAATAATCCTTTCATGCGCCTTGGATTCCTTGCCCACCATCGTAACAAGCCAGCCGAATCCGCGGATGTCCGTCAGAACCGGATCCTCGCCTGCATAATTCCGCAAAGCAAATGCTTCATATTGCGCGGCATCGTCATTGTTATACAGCGTACGCATGGAATCGGTAAAATCCTGGGGCGCAGTCAAGCTCGAAAACACTCTGCCGCTCGCGATTTTCTCATTAATTTGATCCCGTTTATCCGTAAAATTATCTTTGGAAATGAGGCCTCTGTTATAAGCATCATTTAAGAAACGCAGCGTGTCCCAATACTTTGCGTCATACCTGCGGTTATTGTAGGTTCCGTCTTCCTTCTCATAAGGAATCGCAAAATTTTCGACCAGCCAGTCGAGCGAGCTATTCCCGTTTGAAGTAAACTCATAGAGCTGAAGCGGAATTATCGGCTTGCCGTCATACGTTTTCACTTCATTTTTCACTCGTTCCAATACATCCAGAAACTTGTCTGCTGTTGAAATATCCGGACGCCCTAGCTGCTCGTAAATATCGCTTCTCAGCGTAAAAGCGCTGTTCGATTCAAGCTGCTCACCGGGCTTTAGCGCATAGCTGGAATAGGCAAAGTTAGGCAGGACGTACGTATTGCCGTCCGATTCCTTGTACCAATTGAAAATATCCTCATAAGGCTTAAAGTCTGGGGCATATTTCTCAATCAGCTCGTTTAAAGAGATTAGATAGCCGCCCTTCGCAAGGCTTGTTTTGTAATCCATCCAAGACTCCACCGTGATGATATCCGGAATTTGCCCGGTAGCGATCATGGCTGACATCTGCTCCGAGCCATCTCCGGCTGGCGTAATGAAATTAATATTAAGACCGAATTTGTCGCGAATCAGCTGCGAGAATTTATCCTTGCCATAATCGCCGCTATATTTCCACCAAGACAAATTCACGTACCAATCAATATCCAATATTTCCTGTGCTGGCGGATTAGTTTCGTTCGTGTTTCCTTCTTGCTGTTCTTGGTTGCGATCGTTTCCGGTGCAAGCCGGCAAAACCGTCATTGCCGCGAACATGAATAGAAGCATGGTCAACATCCATTTCTTGCTTCTCATTGCGTAACCCCCTAATATGCTCATTGCTGTTTTTGATTGGCTAGGCCTATAACCGTAGCTCCATTGTATGGGAAAACCCAAAGAGCCATCTACTTTGATATTGTTACCTGATTGACTATCTTTCGTTTACCTACAGCTGATCGCGGTACTCCTGCGGGGTCATCTGAGTAGCCTTCTTGAAGAAGCGGTAAAAATAATGCTCGGACAAAAAACCGACCGCTTTGGAGACATCGCCAATTCGGTACTGCGGCTCCGCGAGCAGTTCCTTGGCTCTCACCAGCTTCATCTCGTTAATCGTCTCCGATAATGCCTTCCCTGCCTTTTGCTTGTACAAGCGTGACAAATAGGAAGGGTTATGGCCAATGGCAAAGGCCATGGTCTTCAGTGATAAATCGCCGCCTAAATGACTAATCAGGTAAGCATGAATGCTTTGTACGACGCGGTTTTCTTCATTTTCTTCCGCAGGCAGGCACTGCTCCAAGATGTACTTTGCCAATCGCTGCAGCTGCTCCATCTGCCAATCCCAGTTGTTCGCTAGGCCGGATTCAATGCTGGCTTGCAGCTCCGAAATCCATTTCGGCATTTCTGTAAGGTTAAGCTTCTCCAAATAGGCAAGCAGCAGAGCATAGATCGAGCTGGATATTTGCAAACAAACGATCGTATGCCGACCATTGAAGGCCTGCTCCCCGATATGAAGCAAGAGCTCCAATACCCGGTTGAACTCTTCTTTGTTTTTGTGCTCCAGACAATAGGCTAAATGCTCATAATGCTTAAATATCTCTAAGCGGACCGGAAAGCTTCTGCTCTCCTCCGCTTGATCCGAACGCTGCTGCTCATCCAATACAAGCTGCTGCTTCTTAATCGATGAGGTCATTTTATTTTTTAATTGGTCGAGATGCTCACCTAGCTGCGGCCATCCAAACGGATGGCCGCCAATTGTAATTGACATCGACAGATTAAGCAAGTCCCGGCAAGAGGATTGAATGCATTCAAAGGTGCCATAGACAAAATGGGAGGTCATATTCATCGTGCTGGCAATTTGCATATGATCGATCCACGGCTCGGCTTTGGATTGCATCAGCCATATAATTTTCGAACGGTCGTAAATAAAAGAGTGATGAATCATAGATAACGATAAATATTCGTTGGCAATGTTTTGTACCGCATAGAGCAGCAAGGAGCGATCGTATTGCGAATAAGGCTGCTCCCATTCATCTACTTTAGCGATTACCGCAAACAATTGCTTCTCTGGCAGCAAAGGGATCTGCAGCTCTTCAAGTTGCTGAGGCAAGGACTTGTAGGCTGCTTTATCACCAAGGAGCAGACTTTCAAAAAACTCCCTTTGCAGCGCCCCAAGCGCCTGCTTCACTTGTTTTTTCGCATCTTCTAGCAAGGTTTTGGCTTCCTGCTCCCCTTGAACAAGCTTAATCGCGGCATAAACCGCCGCTATAATGACCTCATCCTCTTCCGTCTTCAAAATATAATTAACGGAGCCCTGCCGAATGGCCTCCTGAGCATAGTTAAAATCGTCGTAGCCCGATAGAAAAATAACCTTGCAATACGGCCATCGGGCGACAATAATTTTCTGCAATTCCAATCCATTCATGCCTGGCATCCGTATATCGGTAATCACAATATCCATCTGGGTCGTCATGAGCACATTCAAAGCTTCAGCTGCTGAATATGCGCCTGCGACCTCAATTTCCGGGTGTCGGGCTGGATTGAACAGCTCCACCAGACCATTCACGACATATTCTTCGTTGTCTACAATCAATAACCGGTACATGTTCGGCTTCCTCCTTAAATTAGCTGGAATGAATCGGCAATCGCAGCATGACATGCAGTCCGCCGTCCTTGCTGCGACCAATCGTCAGTCCATAGGCTTGTCCAAACTTCAACTGGACTCTCCGATGGATATTCAAAATGCCTGTGGTCTCAATGTCTCTGCCCTGGGACAATAATAGCTGCTGCAAGCTCTCAACCGTCGCTTCTGTCAGGCCGATGCCATTATCCTCGATGTGAATGAGCAGCTCTTCCTCCACCAGCTCAAACCAAATGCGCAAAATTCCCTGTTCGTGATGATCCTCTAACCCGTATTCAAAAGCGTTTTCTACGATTGGCTGCAGAATAAGCCTCGGCACGATAAGCTGTTCTACTGCTGCCGGAAGTGGCTCGATTTGAACGGCCAGCTTATTTCCGAAGCGCAGGCTCTGTATACCAATGTAAGCTTCAATATGCGACATTTCTTCTTTGAGCAGAGCCTCATCTTCCTTGTTGCGCGTAATAAATCGGAAAAATTGGCCTAAATATTTGGTCAGCCGCTTGGCGTTTTCGATATCATCAAGCTGGATGATCCGATTCAGCAGAAAAAAGATGTTATATAGGAAATGCGGGTTAATTTGAGCCTGCAGCTGCTTTAATTCGGCCCGGTTCAGCCTCAGCTCATGCTCATATACGTCATTGATCAATCCTTCCAATCTACCGGACATTTTATTGAACTGCTGATATAAATAGTTAAATTCATCCTTACGGTCCGATTCGAGCAGCGTGTTGAATACCCCCTTCTCCAGTCGGCGGAAAGCTCCTGTCAGCCGAATCATCGGCTTATGAATTAGGCTGTAAATCCAGGTGGAGAAGAAAATAATAACCAATAGCGATGTCGCCGCCAAAATGAAATAGATCCTTTTGTACCATTTGATAGGACCCAGAAAGCTATTCTCCGGTACGTAAGCGACAAGCGTTGCATCGAGCAAGGAGGACGATTCATAAGCAAAGACGTAAGCGATACCATCAATCATAAACCTTCCGATTCCGCTAGCGTCTTCCTCTGCTTTGCCCAGCTGCAGCAGTCTAAGCAGCTCCGCATTATTCATTCCTTCTTGCGGCAGCGAGCCAAGCAACCATTTGCCCTCTTGATCAACGATTAACGCTTCGCCTCCATTATAGGTCGCGACTTCCCGCAAAGATCGTTCCATATTTGTTTTGGACAAAATGATCTCCATCCATATTTTCGGAGTACCCTCCTGCATCTCTTTTTTGGGATAATGCTCGCCCATGATGAGCTCGTCCTGATCGGAGCCTATGTGCTTCCGCGAAAGGTAAAGCCCCTGCAGAGCCTCGACATCCGCTTCCTCTACCTGCTGCTCAATTAGATCATTATGGATCGTCGTCTCCAAGTCCGTCAGCATCAGCTTGATCTTATGGACAAACAAGCTGGAATCCTTGAACTGCTGCAGTCTTCGCTCAATATCCTGTTTGGCATAGATAACATCGCTGTCCGAATAAATGGTGTGGTACCTCATTAAATTTTGCACAGAGCTATCCAGAATGTATTTCTGCTTCATCCGGATCACTCTTTCCATTTCCAGCTCGAATGTATTTAAATAAAAATGGGCATTCGATTTCAGCGAATTCGTTATCTCGCCTGAAATCGCTGCTTCACCTGAACGGTTAATAAGCGCGCTAACAATAAATACGGGGGTAATCGCTATCAAAAAAACAAGAATCAGCTTCTGGAACAGATTGATGCCTGTGGTCGGGATTTTTTTGAAAAATCGTAATCTCATCGCTGCCAACTCGCTTCCCTTTGCCCTATCGATTAGGGTCTCCTTTACTTATTCTGTAGCATGAAGGCTACTCCTCTGTCTTCTGTTTACCTCTTCCTTCTCTGGCAAGTAAACAAAAGACAGTCAAGATATCGAAGTAGCTAACTATTCGGTGAAATGGCTATGATTAAACAGACCCAAGCTAGGGTCACAATACACACTCGTCAGGGGGAAAATAATATGGGGAAGCTCAAAGCATTAGGTTTGTTGGCTCTTGTTCTTATTTTCGCAGTATTGCCGCTTCAGACCGCTAAGGCAGCCGTCTTGTGGAACTCACCAACGTTAACAGAGGTTTACAATCCCACCGGCAATACCTACGCTTATGCGCCGACGGTTATTCGCGACGGCAGCACGGAGCATATGTGGACTTGCCATAATGCGCAGGACGGAGTTATCAAGGACCATATTTTTTATACCAAAATCGTAAACGGCAGCGTGGTCGAATCCAAATCCGTGCTTGATGCAGGGCCAGAAGGTGCTTGGGACAGCTACCATGTGTGCGATCCCGCTATCGTTGCTGGCCAATTTCAATATTCAGGGGTAATGTACGATTACGCGTTGTTTTATTTGGGGAATGATGTGAATGCCAGCTATCATAACCAGATTGGCGTCGCTTTCACGAACGACTTGTCAGGCGAATGGGTGAAATATCCCTCGCCAATTATAGAATACCCTAACGATGGTTATTGGGGAGTCGGACAGCCTTCTGCCACAAGCATTGACGGCCAAGGCGGGCTATTGCTGTTTTATACGAAAGGAGATCCGAACACAACGGGAGGCTACCGCGTCCAATTAAACTTAAACGACATGAGCGCACCTGTGATTGGTACTCCGCTGCCATTAACGAACAATGGATTAACCGACAGCAACGGCAATCCCGACTGGCTAAACAACTTTGACATGGTCTATGATCCGACGCGTGATCGCTTCTTCGCCGTGCGCGATCAACGCCCCTTCCCGAGCGATAATCCGGCTTACATCAGTGCGAGTCTGCAGGTCGTTAGCATGGAGGGAAGCTTTGTTTGGGGCGGCGGCGGCTCATGGAAGGTCGAAGGAGCGCTGAGCAGCGCCATCTCCGGAAAACCGCGCAACCATAACGCTTCACTCCTTCGGACGCCATATGGCACGCTTCCCGATCCCGCAAAAACGGAGGTTTATTTTACAGTTAGTCTGGCGGGTCCAGCTTTAAGCACGATTCCTGAATATACATATGACATCTGGAGGGTAGAAGGCGAGTTAACGGATGGGGACAGTATAATGGAGAAACCGCTAACCGCTTTCAGCAGCAAACTATTCTCGGTTGAGCGCTTGACGCACAACTTGAATACGAATGTGTTCGAGATCCACGGCAGCTCCAAGAAGAAAATAAACCAAGCCTGGGTAGGTTATCAAATGTTTGACACGAGGGGTTACTTGATTGAGGCCGGGACAGCTTATCCGAATGCAATTAACGAAGAAGAAAAATTCAAGATTCCAATCCTAAAGCCTGCCGGTATCGACAGCCAAACCATTAGGCTTGAGGTCTACTTCCTGTCTGCCAAAGGACAAAAGCTGAGCTCCAAATCAGCCAATTTATCCTTTTCCTTCCCTAGCCGATAAAACAGGATTGGCCGACACGATGTAACGTTGAAGCGTTTTGGGCTTGGGGATGCATCTCTTGCAACATACCATATGGAATGAACGAGGAAGCCCTCTTCGGAGGGCTCTTCTCTTTTCTATGTGGACATAGTTTCTGGCATCATTGCGAGCTGGAGAGAGACGGAGTGGTCCAGCTCGAGGTGGATCATGAAGTTATAACAAGGGTTGATTATTCACGGACAAACCTGGGTGAAACGCTCCTCCCTATCACTCTATTCATGCGGTATTTTGTTTTCCTTAATCTGCTTATACAGCTGAATAGTTGCATCTGCCGGCCGGATACGAAGCTCTGCCAGCCTCTCCACAAGCAGAAAATATACCCTTTTCACCTGTGCGTGGTAGGATCTTCCATTTTTATTTGTCGATAAAAAACCCGCTGGGTTGTCAAAATCAGCTCCCAAGCAACCGACTGAAACGACATACCAAAAAGTAGTACTTGCCTCTGCAACGCTGTCATACGAGCTGCATGAGCTCCAGAAGCACTACTTTTATCTCATCAAGCTTGCTATAATCACGAGGAAGTGTCATCATTTGACCATATGTTTTAGGTGCAAGGACATAACGCCTTATGTGCTTCCACTTTCCCCCGAAGCAAAGAAAAAGAGCTCCCAACTTAACTAAGCTGGAAGCTGCGCTATACAAGTTCGTTTAATTATGAAAACATTTATCGGGAATTCAATGGTATCTCCTCGATCAGTGTTTCATAAGAATTTTTAACATTTCCGACATCTCTCGAGACTGGATATTTAAACATAAGCTCTGCTGGGTATGGTTTCAAAAAATTTAGTACATCATCAGTTTCTGCAATTTCAGGATTAATCCAATCGTCAGCAGCTTTATTTGTCAGAATGACAGGCATAGGATTATGTATGTCAGCAACGTTTCCGTTTGGTGTCGTTGTAATAATCGTACAACTTTGTATTATTTCGCTGTTTGAATCCTCCCATGTATCATAAAGACCAGCAAAACTTTTTTCTCAGTACATTCTCACTACAAAGAGTCCTTTTCTAAAAGACTAAAAACACTCGTACGTGATGAAGAAATAGAGCTGCTACCGAAAGCATACTGCTCCATAGTTCGTTGAACTAACGTTACCCGTCCCTCGGTTTTAAGGGTTTATCTCACATATACTCACTCATTCGCAGGATTTCATCACCTTGGATTAGGTCGATTTTAAGAAACAGCACAGGTGATACCGGTTGAGGTGGTGGGCTGGGCATGCGGAAATAAATAGAGGAACTA
>NZ_JBFTPT010000033.1:0-43170 GCF_056398625.1 Paenibacillus sp. 01T431 | reverse complement strand
CCAGTATGTAAGACCCCTTGAAGACGACGAGGTTGATAGGTTCGGGGTGGAAGCACAGCAATGTGTGTAGCTGACGAATACTAATCGGTCGAGGGCTTATCCTAAACACGTTTACTGYGACCCATACATCCAGTAGACAGCAGCATWAAGGCTTCAGCAAGCCTAATCTTTCGTATCCAGTTTTCAGGGCGTAATGTTCTGACTTTGCAAGCGTCCCCGAACGCTGCAATCGACAACTATTCGGGGGACAAGCGTGGCGGTGTAGCTCAGCTGGCTAGAGCGTACGGTTCATACCCGTGAGGTCGGGGGTTCGATCCCCTTCGCCGCTACCATTACCTTTTTTATCGTAACATCTGGAGGATTAGCTCAGCTGGGAGAGCATCTGCCTTACAAGCAGAGGGTCGGCGGTTCGATCCCGTCATCCTCCACCATATGTACTTATTCGGTTTTATGACCGGATCCACTTGGAGCTGTGGTGTAGTGGCCCAACATGCCTGCCTGTCACGCAGGAGACCGCGGGTTCGAATCCCGTCAGCTCCGCCATTTTTCTTTAAAGTAAGGCTCGGTAGCTCAGTCGGTAGAGCAGAGGACTGAAAATCCTCGTGTCGGCGGTTCGATTCCGTCCCGAGCCACCACTTTATTTTTCGTTACGACGAGAAATAAGTAATAGTATGGAGGATTAGTGAAGTGGCTAAACACGGCAGACTGTAAATCTGCTCTCTCTGAGTTCGGTGGTTCGAATCCATCATCCTCCACCATTTCTTTTACAGCAAGAGCCATTAGCTCAGTTGGTAGAGCACCTGACTTTTAATCAGGGTGTCGTAGGTTCGAATCCTACATGGCTCACCATTTTTTTTCTAAACAAACCTATACAACCGTAGATCTTAGGATCTGCGGTTTTTTTGTTTGATTATAATCGAAATAAAAAAGAGTTTGCCCATCAGTAAAGTGGACAAACTCTTTTTTTGCATAGTTAAAACCAGATAATGAATGAATCTTAGTTTTTACTCCGTAGATTCAATTCATAAGCAAGCTCGTTTACCGTTTCGTTTAGACGAAGTTTAAGTTCATCATTTAATTCAAATACTGGAGCTTCATTTGGCTCTTGTGAACGCTCGATTTGGGAATCAACGGCATACACTCCGCTAACATATAATTTCGCGCCCATGGATGCGAGTACCGGCTTGAGGGAATAGTCAATAGAGAGTAGATGAGCGATGGTGCCGCCGATAAACAGAGGAGCAATGATTTTACCATCAAGTCCTTTCTGCGGCAGTAGATCTAGAAACGTTTTTAGAACGCCTGTATAAGATGCTTTGTAAACTGGGCTTGCAATAATAACAGCATCTGCATTCTCGACAAGCTGATTGGCTTCTATAATAGCAGGGCTGCCAAAACGAGCGTGAATTAGATCTTCGGCTGGCAAAGAAACCACGGTTATGGTATCAACCGAAAGATGTTTTGTTATCAATTGTTGCTCTACGTACTGTGTTATGCCATTTAAACGGGATAAAGCATTTGGACTGCCTGAAATAATTACAATCTTGGACATGGGTGCACTCCTCTTTTTCAAATAAATAGTAGAAAATAAAATTACATTAATCCGATAAGTAAACTTTGAATAGATAGTACCATGGCAGATGTTATTTGGTCAAACAGGTTTGATTTGTTTCTTGTATTTTATCGATATAAGGGAACAATGTATACATATAGGAATGAAATAGAAAAAGGGGTAGTTGCAATGGTATACGGATTAGCGGTTTTAATTAGCTTCGCGATCGTATTTGCAAGCGTACCACCGCTTCGTGTATTTGCGCTGCGACTTGGTTTTGTCGATCGTCCTAATCAGAGAAAAATACATAACAAGCCGATCCCTCTCATGGGTGGCGCGGCTATTTTTGTTGGCTGCATCGTTACGATGTTTATTTTTATCGGGTTCACTCCGCTCACTTGGACCATAGTTACGGGTGGAACCGTGCTCGTAATTATTGGACTTCTTGATGATGCGTCAAAGGCAAAAGGGAAAGACTTTCCGATATGGCCGCGTGTCATCCTCTATATGGGTGCTGCGTCAATCCCAAGCTTATTTCATATCAAAATTGCGGGTATTACCAATCCGTTTACACATTTGTTTATTTCATTTCCCGATTGGGTATCGTGGCTGACAACGATGCTATGGGTTTTCGCGTTAATCAATATGATCAACTTTATTGATGGCGTAGATGGGCTGGCTTCAGGGGTATGTACGCTGTCAGCACTAACGCTATTGACGGTGGCGCTCGTCAAAGGTCAGCCAAGCACCGCTATTCTTGCCATTATTGTAGCCGGAGCATGCTTTGGTTTTTTGGTTCATAATTTTTATCCAGCCAGAATTTTTATGGGTGACGCAGGAGCAACCTTCCTAGGCTTTACGCTTGCTGTAATTGCTGTTGATGGAGCGTTTAAGAAAGCAACATTCATTACCTTGCTAGTTCCATTACTGGCGCTTGGATTGCCTATATTTGACACGGCTTATGTCATGCTGCGCAGGCTTATAAGCGGTAAAGGCTTGCATCATGCGGACAAGCTGCATACGCATCATCTTTTGATGAAATGGGGACTGAGCCAGGTTCAAACGGTTTCGTTTCTATATTTAATTGCTGCGTTATTCGCACTCTTGTCAATCATTCTTTTACTGGTAATAGGCTGAATTAAGCAAGCTCTTGTGGTACAATGACGGGAAAAAGCGTTATTCCACAAAAAGGTGCGAATAAACTTTTTTTACTTATTAATCCGCTTATATGGAGCTGCTAATCGCAATAGGTGTCCTCCCATAGGAGGAAGCACGCAGCCGCAAATGCTTGTGGAGATTGGAGATAGAGAAATGAGCACGACAGACTGGTTGAAGCCGCTGAAGCACATTTTGAACTGTCCGGTACATGCTGTTTCGAAATCTATAGCGGAGTGGAACGATTTAATTAGCAATGCTGATGTGGTGTGGTTAGGCGATCATATAGGATCTTCTCCTATAGAGGGCCAACGCGTAGAAAAAAACGAAAAAACGTGGATTGTCATTTCATCTGCGGAATATGAAGTGGATTTATTAGAAATCGATTGTCCATCGCTTCAGGCAACAGAGAAGGAACTGATAAGCTGGACATTGCAGCTTAACCGCGGACATTTAATGGAGAAAAAAAATGCGGCGCTCTCTGAATCAGAGAGACAAGCGCTTAAGCTTGGAGATTGGATTCAGAAGCAGTTGGAATCGGATGAGCCCGCATATTCCTTACCTGATCATTTAACCGTTGGCAGTCGCTTATTTAATGAAATGATACCTTTCTTACTCGTTACAGAGCAGTCTGGCACGAAGCATGCAACCTATTCTGAATTAGAAAAACTTCTGCGTTCATTTATGTCCGACGATGTCTTGCTTATTCCGCTCAAGAGCCAGGAATGGCTGATATGGGGTTCGATGTCCTTGCTGAGAGATGAGGATTCCGATGCTTTCGATGAGCAGGAGGAAGAGACGATTGAGGATAGTCTAGCTTCGATTGGGCTTGGATTGCATGAGATGCTTGCCAGTGAGTGGATTGGTGAATGCCACATCGCAGTTGCTCATCCATCATCACCAGCAAAAGGTATGATTGAGACGACAATGCTGCTGCGGGAGACGATTAATCTTGGCCGAAAATTCCATGTAGGAACGAATATTTATTTGCCGTGGATGCTTCAGTTGGAACGTTTGTTGAATGCAATTCCTGAAGTCCATCGTGCGAGATATTTGGAGCAGTCGTTAAAAAGAGCGGATCTATTCGTTGAATCAGAAATGCTGAGTACATTGGAAACATTTTTTACGCTTGATTGCAACGTTAGTGAGACAGCGAAGAAATTATACATTCATAGAAATACATTATTATATCGTTTAGACAAGCTTAAACAAGAGACTGGTTTAGATGTTCGTCAGTTTAGGGATGCCGTACTAGTCAAAATTATATTACTATTGTACAAAGTTACGAAAAGAAATTAGTTTTTTTGTAAAGTATGTGCATAGTCACAAGCTCCCCAGTGGGATAAGATATAGGCATAACGAAATTTCTTTCTAGGGGGAAAATTATCATGGCAGGCGTACGTTTAGAAGGCATTTACAAAAAATACCCGGGTACTGACAAAGCATCGGTTACTGACGTTAACTTAGATATTAAAGACAAAGAGTTTCTCGTATTGGTCGGACCATCTGGTTGCGGTAAATCGACAACTCTTCGTATGATTGCAGGCCTTGAAGAAATTTCCGAAGGCAAATTGTTCATCGGCGACCGCCTTGTGAACGATGTAGCTCCTAAAGACCGCGACATCGCGATGGTATTCCAATCCTACGCGTTGTACCCGCACATGAACGTTTACCAAAACATGGCTTTCGGCCTTAAACTTCGTAAATTCAAAAAAGCAGACATCGACAAACGTGTTCGTGAAGCTGCTAAAATTCTAGATATCGAGCATTTGCTTGACCGTAAACCAAAAGCACTTTCCGGTGGTCAACGTCAACGTGTCGCTCTAGGACGCGCAATCGTTCGTGAGCCACAAGTATTCTTGATGGATGAGCCGCTTTCCAACTTGGACGCGAAACTTCGTGGACAAATGCGCGCTGAAATCAGCAAGCTTACAAAACGTCTTGAAACAACAACTATCTATGTAACGCATGACCAAATCGAGGCAATGACAATGGGTGACCGTATCGTTGTTATGAAAGACGGTTTCATTCAACAAACAGCTTCACCAGAAGAACTGTATAACCACCCGGTTAACATCTTCGTAGCTGGCTTTATCGGCGCTCCATCGATGAACTTTATCAGTGGTTCGCTTACAGAGCAAGGCGGAGCGCTTCGCTTCAAAGCAAGCGGCGTTGATGTAGTTGTTCCAGAAGGCAAAGCAGCATCGCTTCGCTCGAAAGGTTACATCGGCAAAGAAGTGATTCTTGGCATTCGTCCAGAGGATCTTCACGAAGAGCCAGTATTCTTGGAAGCATCCCCACAAACAATCGTGAACGCAAATGTTGAGGTTGCTGAGAACCTTGGTCACGAGATGTACTTGTACCTGAACGGTATCGGCACTGACACAGTTATCGCTCGTGTTGACGGCCGCTCTGGTCTACGTGATGGCACAACTGTTAAGCTTGCGCTTGACATGAACAAAGTACACTTGTTCGACAAAACGACAGAACTTAACATTTTCGAAGCTTAATAAATAGTATGGAAGAAGAACGGTCGGATTATCCGATCGTTCTTTTTTTATTTTAACTAGAGGTCGTTTTTGTCGAAATGGCTGTTGCGATTAAATAAATAGGAGTCAAACAAAACCGTTTCCATGCTTCGGCTGTCTAATACAAAACAGGAATAATAATGTAGAAGAAATGAGAGGGAGCCTGGGCAGGAGGGAAGAGGCATGAATAAGGATGAGTGGGCTGAAGCGGCTATACGGGGCGATGAAACGGCGCTGCTGCAGCGTATTGATCTAGATAAGCTTCAAATGTATGGGATTGCTTATTCATATATGCGAAATGAGTCGGATGCATTGGAGGCTATACAAGAAACGGTTTGCCGGATATGGACGAAAAAGCATACATTAAGGGAGCCGAAATTTTTTACAACGTGGGCCATTCGTATTTTGATCCGTGTGTGTATGGATGCTAAGAAGAAGCAAACAAGGGAGCGTCCTACCGATTCGATAGCCGAGCAATATGATTTGAGGGAAAAGACAGTTGAGTACGATGAGACAGCAGCACGCCTTGATATGGCTGCGCAGATTCAACTGCTTCCGGTTAACTATCGTATGGTGATAACACTCAAATATTATCGTGATATGACGATTACGGAAATTGCTGAGCTATTGGAGAAGCCTGATGGGACCATTCGAACGTGGCTGAACAAAGCATTAAAAGGACTAAGAGCAGATATGGCACATATGAAGGAGGAGATACGAAATGAGCGAGGCCAAGGAGACGCCGTTCAGGCAAGCCAATCAGGCGCTGCGAAGTGACATTGACCATGTGAATCAGGAGCTTGTTGTGATGCCGGAGCTGGCGCTGGAGGCAGCAATACGAAGTGGAATTGAGCAGGGGCGGAAGCGATCCATACGTAGAAACAGAAAAAGATGGAGTGTGAGCATGATTGCTGCAGGGCTAAGTGTAATCCTGCTTCTAACCGCGTTCGTTCGCGTATCTCCTGTGTTTGCTTCTATTGTGAAGGAAATTCCGGGTTTCAGCGGGTTTGTTGAGTTGATTCAGGGAGATAAGTCCTTGATTACAGCAATGGAAAATGATTTCATACAGCCTATAAAGCTCTCGGACGAGAAAAACGGTTACATTTTTATGGTTGATGGTATTATAGCCGATGATCAGCGTATGGCTATTCTGTATACGGTAGAGGGACCAGGAATTAACGGCAATACAGGATTTCTGGAGTATAAATTAAAAACGAGTGATGGTAAGGATTTGGTCGCTTCCATTGGTTCATCGCATTATCCGAATGATGATGCCGAGGGTTCAAGCGTTCCTGTCCATCAATATTTAGATATACTAATGGGCGAAGGTTCTAAAATGCCGGAGAGCTTGCAATTCAGCCTATTGCTTGGCGGTCAGTGGCTAAAGGTTGATTTTCCAATTGAGCATAAAAGATTCGAGGGGATGCGTGAAGAAATCTCGATCGAGCATAAGGTTGAGGTCGGAGGACAACGTTTTACGGTGAAAAATGCTGTTATCACACCGCTTCAAATAGCAGTGACAATCGAAGCAGATGCAACTAATGACAAACACGCAAATGGTTTTATAAATATAGCGCTTGTCGATGAGAAAGGCAGGCGATATGAGTCGAATTCTGCATTTGGCGATTCTAATACATCAATTACCCTTCACTTTAAGAGCAGCTATTTCGTTAAGCCCAAAAAGTTAACTTTAATTGCGGACGGTTTGTATTTGTCGGAAAACAATTTAAGCATCACGGTGGATACGGATAAAATAGAAACTTTATCATCACCGAATAATAGGCTTCTATTAGCCAGCAAAGAGCTGCTAAATGGTGAGTATGAAGTGAAGTTTGATTTGCTAAGCCAGGATGAGATCGACAAGAAGCCAGGCTATACATTATTTCCGCACGGCGGCACCTTCAAGGACGGTGCTGGTTTATCCTACCCTATTTCAGATAATCGGGGGGTGCAGTGGAATTCAAATGAAGATAAAGTGACCTATGTTTATCGAATTCCAGCAGCAGATTACAAGCAGCCGTTAACATTCAGTATTGAGCAGTACCCTGGTTATGTATTAAAACCGATAAGTATACCGATAAAATAAGTCGAAGGCGCTGAGCAGCGGAGGAAACGTTGCGTTCAGCGCCTTTTTCCTTTACGATGAAGACATTGGAAAATATCATACATATACACAATAGCAGTTGTCATATGAGGGAGGCCCTACGATGCCGAAAAAAGTGAAAGTATCTGAGCTCGTTAAACAATTTCAGCTTGAGATTATTGCGGGCGAGGATGGAATGAAGCGTGCCATTACAGTAGATGATTTGTATCGGCCTGGACTCGAAATGGCTGGATATTTCCACTACCATCCAAGTGAGCGCGTACAGCTGCTTGGAAGAACGGAAATCTCGTTCCTAAATATGCTGGACGGTGAAGAGCGCAAGGATCGTATGGTTCGTTTATGCAACGAGGATACACCTTGCATTATTTTGACAAGAGGGCTGGAAGCGCCTCAAGAGCTTGTAGATCAATGTAATGAGAAACAAATTCCGCTGCTCAGAAGCAATGTGGCTACAACCATTTTGTCCAGCAGAATTACGGACTTTTTGGAGAGAAAGCTAGCTCCGACAGCAACGATTCATGGCGTTCTTGTTGACGTATACGGCGTTGGAATGCTTATTACTGGAGGTAGCGGCATCGGTAAAAGCGAGACGGCGCTAGAGCTTGTCAAACGCGGACACCGGCTTGTCGCTGATGATGCAGTAGAAATTATGCAAACCTCCGATGCGCAGCTGCACGGCAGTGCGCCAGAGCTTATTCGTCACCTGCTCGAGATTAGAGGGCTGGGTATTATTAATGTAATGACACTTTTTGGCGCAGGGGCAGTTCGGACGCAGAAGCGTATCGGCCTTGTCATTAAGCTGGAAAACTGGCAGCAGGACAAGCAGTATGATCGCCTTGGCTTGGATGAAGAAACGACCCGTATTATCGAGACGGACATTCCGCTCGTAACTGTGCCAGTAAGACCCGGTCGTAACTTAGCGGTCATCATCGAGGTGGCAGCAATGAATTTCCGCTTGAAACGAATGGGTTACAATGCGGCGCTGCAGTTTACGAATAAGCTTACGGAAACGATCGCTGACGATATGGACGAATACGATTGAACCTAAAGGGGATATAACTAAATGAAGACATTGATATTAAACCCAATTGCCTTCACATTAGGCTCTATTGAAGTGCATTGGTATGGCATTATTTTGGGAACAGCGGCATTAGTGGGGCTGCTTCTCGCGGTGCAAGAAGGTAAACGATTCGGAATTAAGCCGGATTTTTTCATGGATTTGCTGCTGCTTGGCGTCCCTTCCGCCATTATTGGAGCGCGAATTTATTATGTAGCGTTCAAATGGGAAGATTATAAAGGCAACTTTGTAGATGTGTTTAAAATATGGAATGGCGGTATCGCGATATATGGTGCGATAATCGGAGCTTTTATTTGCGGGTTCTTCTATTTCCGCTATAAAGGCTATAACTTCTGGCGTTTGGTAGACATTTGTGTACCTGGACTGCTTGCAGGTCAAATGATTGGTCGTTGGGGAAATTTCATGAACCAAGAGGCGTATGGCGGCGTGGTTAGCGAGTCTTTCCTTCGCAATACACTTCATTTACCATCGTTTATCGTGGATCAAATGCTTATTCAAGGTGAATACCGTCACCCGGCTTTCTTGTATGAATCCGTATGGAGCTTGGTCGGTATTGCTATATTGTTCATCCTTCGCCGCCAAAAGTTTTTGCGCGCAGGCGAGCTGATGGCCAGCTACTTTATCTGGTATTCAATCGGCCGTTTCTTTATAGAAGCGCTTCGTACGGACAGTCTTGCATTTAGAGGACCATCGTGGCTGGCATCGTTTATTAATGGCCTCTGGACTCCAATGGAGGTATTGTTCAAACAAGGTTACTTGGATCCTGCGTACGGCAACATAAGGATTTCACAAGTACTGGCGCTGCTTTTAATCGTTGGTGCGGTTGTACTTATTATCGTGCGACGTAAGACGGGACTTGCATCCGCTCATTACCTTGATCCAATTACGACTAGCAAGCCAGAGCGTAACGTGGGATCGGATTCTGAGAAAAAGGGCAAAGACCAACCTGTTGGCACTAAAAAAGATGATGAGGCTGGCAAGCGTTAAATGTAATTTAGGGAGGTTTATCGATGACGGGCAATATCAAAACGATGCTGTTCGATTTGGACGGCACGATTATCGACACCAATGAGCTTATCATCCGCTCGTTCATAGAGTCTTTACAAGGCGTAGCACCAGAAGGATTCGGAAGAGAGCATATTATTCCAAGCATGGGACAGCCGCTTACGGATCAAATGAAGCTATTCTCGGGATTGGATGAAGTAACACATCTTGTGGCAGCGTATCGCGAAGTTAATCTGCGTTTGCATGATGAATATGTAAAACCATTTGATTACGTCATAGAAGTTATTGAGCGGATGCATAAGCAAGGTATCCAAATTGGCGTCGTTACGACAAAAATGCGTCTGACAACGGAACGCGGCTTGAAATACGTTGGGCTGTTCGACTTCGTGGATACCATTGTAACGATTGATGATGTTGTTCATGCTAAGCCGCATCCAGAACCAGTGAGCAAAGCAATCGGTCTGCTCGGCGCAGATCCGGCAACGACCATTATGGTTGGAGACAGCACAGTGGATATCGAGTCGGCGATTGCAGCAGGTGCGATAGCAGTTGGTGTCGCTTGGTCGCTAAAAGGCGAGCAAATCCTTAAGGATGCCGGAGCACATCATGTCATTCACGACATGCGCGATCTCTATTCCTTTGTCGGAATGGAGCGGGAAACATTTGCGTAAAGTTGAACGATATCCGGTGGAAGGGCCAAACGCGCTGTGGCAAGTATATTCAACGGTCAGCCGATTCAAATCGGTTCGTAATTTCATTTGCATCCAGCTAGCGCGCTATTGTCCGATTCTTCCGTTAAAAAATTGGATTTACCGCCGTTTGCTCGGCATGAAGGTCGGAGAACATACCGCTTTTGCACTTATGGTCATGGTCGATGTCTTTTTTCCCGAGCGTATAACGGTAGGCAATAATACAATTATCGGATATAATACAACCATTCTAACTCATGAATATTTGATCAAGGAGTATCGTCTCGGCGACGTCGTGATAGGCTCTCATGTCATGATAGGAGCAAATACGACGATATTGCCAGGTGTAACAATCGGCGATCATGCCATTGTAGCTGCTGGATCAGTTGTCCATAAGGATGTGCCTGCTTATGCATTTGTAGGAGGCAATCCGATGCGGGAAATTAGACGAAGCGAAATGGTCGTGCCAAGCGAATTTGATGAGAATGTGCGCAACATTTTAAACTAATGGGCTATGGAAAGCTTCGTCCGTGCGAGTTCGTCTCGCAGCCGGTCGAGGCTTTCTTTTTTGACGTAAAACGGATCGATTTCAACTTGACGAAAATAAGCTTTTCATGCTAATATTACGACTAAACTCTTTAATTTGTTAGCATGGTAACATGGTATCGCTTTAAACCACTAAAGTAAACGAAGGTGATATTGGATGTCTAAACCAAAAGTATTTGAGAAGCCGATAGGCGTTAAAGATTATTTGCCAAGTGCAGTGGCTAAGCTGCGTCATATTGAACGTCAGGTTCTTGCCTGCATGCAGGGCTGGGGCTACGAACAAATTATAACTCCAACAATGGAATATTACGATACAGTGGGTGTAGCCAGCTCTACATCCGATCAGAAGTTATTCAAGCTGCTTAACAATCGTGGAACAACGCTGGTGCTGCGCTCTGATATGACGTCGCCAATCGCTCGTGTAGTGTCGTCCTTATTGAAGCAAGCGGACTTTCCGCAGCGTCTGTCGTATCACTCTAATGTGTTTCGGGCGATAGAGGAAGAGGCGGGCCGCGAGGCAGAATTTTTCCAAACGGGCGTAGAGCTAGTTGGTGATTCTTCAGCAGAAGCGGATGCAGAGGTTGTTGCTCTTGCAATCGCGTCGCTTAAAGCTGCCGGTGTTGAACGCTTCAAGATCGCGATTGGGCATGTTGGGTTCCTAAACGGCTTGCTGGAGCAATCCTTGCCAGGCCGTGCAGAAGCGCAGGAGCAGTTGAAGAGCTGCTTGTTAGGCCGTGATTTTGTAGGTTACCGCGAGCAGCTTCGTGGATTATCCGTGGATGAATCCGTTCAGCAAGAGCTGGAAGGTGTTTTGCGTCTACGCGGCGGGCAAGAGATTTGTGATCAAGCGCTGCAGCTGAATGTGGATGATAAAGCGCGGGCGTCCATTCAACATTTGTGCCAAATATGGGATGTGCTGAAGGCGTATGGGGTTTGTGAGCATGTGCTTATCGATCTGACGATGATTGGTGACTTCTCCTATTACACAGGGATGACTTTCGAGGGTTATGCAGCTGATCTAGGCTTCCCGGTTGTAAGCGGAGGCCGTTATGACAACCTGCTGGCCCAGTTCGGCAGACCGGCTCCTGCAACGGGATTTGCGCTCAAGACGACGCGTATTCTGGAGCTGCTTGGCGATGGCGCTGAGAGTGAAACGGAACGCACACTGGTTATCTATGATACAGCTGGACGCAATGAGGCGCTTGTTAAAGCACAGGAACTGCGCGGGCAGGGTGCGAGCGTTGTAACAGAGCGGGTAGATGCGAATAACGCACTTCTTGATGAGCTTAAAAATAAGGCACAGCAGCAATCGTTTACTTATAAAGGCGTAGCCTACACAGCATTGCTGACATTTGACGGAAGCGGAATTAAAGGAGGCAGCGCCACATGAGCGGAGCGACAAAAGATATATTGAAAGTGGCGATGCCGAAGGGCCGCATTTATAAGGTAGCTTCCAAGCTGTTCCGTGAAGCGGGGCTTCCGATTCCTAGCGACTTTGATGATACGCGCAAGTTGATCATTGAGCTTCCAGAGGTAGGGATGGAGTTTATTATGGCAAAGCCTGTTGACGTACCGACTTATGTGGAATACGGCGTAGCGGACATTGGAATCGTGGGCAAAGACGTGCTCATGGAGGAAAATAAAGATGTTTATGAGCTGCTTGATCTTGGCATTGCCAAATGCCGGATGTCTGTTATTGGCATGCCGGATTGGAAGCCGACTATGAATCCGCGTGTAGCGACCAAATACCCGAATGTGGCTTCGGCGTATTTCCGTGAGCTCGGGCAGCAGGTGGAGGTCATTAAGCTAAATGGCTCCATCGAGCTTGCGCCAATGATCGGGTTAGCTGACCGTATCGTCGATATGGTGGAAACCGGCCAAACTCTTCGTGAGAATGGGCTTGTGGAGATGGAATCGATCTTCGGTATTACGAGCCGCTTAATCGCGAATCGAGTAAGTTACCGGATGAAGAATGAAGCTATTCAAGGACTGTGTGATCGCTTGCAGGAAGCGCTGGCTAAGCGGGGTTAGGAAGAGAGCGGAAAGTAAGAAGAAAGCATGATTGGATAAAGCGAGCCTAGCAAGAGCGGGAGATGCTTGGCGAGTGTCACTGAAGCACGAGCAAACGCAGAGCAGGGCTTGCAGCATTTCATGTATAGACGAGGCATGACAAGTGAAGCGCATGCTGGACTGGACGGATTAATAGCCTTGTGAGTATTGGAAGGAGTGGATGATATGCGTATTATGCGAGCGGAGCAATTTGGTTTGAAGCGTGAGGTGGAGTATGGGACACCTGAGCAAAATGAGTCTGCTTTGAAGATCGTCGCAGACGTAAAGTCTGAGGGGGATGCAGCGCTGCTGAGGTATACGGAGCAGCATGACCGCGTTAAGCTGGACGCTGCGTCGCTGCGTGTGACGCAGGAGGAAATTCAGGCGGCGTATGAGCATGTTGACGCCGACTTTCTCACGGCTATTCGCGAAGCAGCCGTGAACATTCGGGTATTCCACGAGAAGCAAATGCGTACCTCGTGGATGGATTTGCAGCAGGACGGAACGCTGCTCGGGCAAATTATGCGACCGCTCAAGCGGGTCGGCGTATACGTGCCCGGAGGCAAGGCGGCTTATCCGTCGTCCGTGCTGATGAATGTTATACCGGCGCAGGTAGCTGGCGTGCCGGAAATTGTTATGGTGACGCCGCCGGCAACTGGCGGCACGGAAGGCATCGACCCGTATATTCTCGTTGCCGCCGCGGAATCGGGCGTCAAGGAGATGTACCGGGTCGGCGGCGCACAGGCCATAGCCGCGCTTGCGTACGGCACGGCCACGATTGCTCCGGTCGATAAAATATGCGGACCGGGCAATATTTATGTGGCGCTAGCAAAGCGCGCCGTATTCGGTGCCGTCGATATCGACAGTATCGCCGGACCAAGTGAAATCGTCGTGCTTGCTGACGATTCAGCTGATCCTGCGTATGTAGCCGCGGATCTGCTGTCGCAGGCGGAGCACGATGAGATGTCATCGGCGATCCTTGTAACGCCATCGCAGCAGCTTGCGGAAGCTGTAGCAGCGGAGGTGGAGCGTCAGCTGTCCACCCTGCCGCGTCAAGACATTGCACGCAGCTCCATCGACAACTATGGCGCTGTACTGCTGGTCGACTCGCTCGAAGCGGGTATCGACGTTATTAATCAGATCGCGCCTGAACACTTAGAGGTGCTGACGGTTGATCCGATGCGTTTGCTCGGCTACATTCAGAACGCAGGTGCTATTTTCCTTGGGCCTTACAGCTCGGAGCCGGTCGGGGATTATTTTGCTGGACCTAACCACATCATTCCAACAAACGGCACAGCACGGTTCTCATCGCCAGTTAATGTTGATGATTTCTTGAAGAAATCGAGCTTGATTTACTACAGTAAAGAAGCGTTGATGGCTAATGGCGATAAAATCATGACGCTGGCTCGCCACGAAGGACTTGAAGGGCACGCTCGTGCAATCGAGGTTCGTCTTGAGAAGGAACGCGGGTAAACATTTTAACGTAAATGGATAAATTTGTTAGGCAAACAATTAAGTATAGGAGAGTTATTACCTAGGTAATAACTCTTATGCTCTTTAGCGGCATGTGCTGGAATTCCCTAATGCGGCAGGGCATTTGAGATAATGAAAACAAACATAATCATATAGGAAGAAGGAATGAAAGTGTCGGAAAATCGTGTACGTGAAGCATCGGTGGCACGCAAGACGAATGAAACGGATATTAAGCTTACTTTTGCAGTAGATGGAACAGGTGAAGCAAAGATTGATACAGATGTCCCTTTCTTTAACCATATGCTGGATCTATTTATTAAGCACGGCCAGTTTAATCTGGAATTAGAAGCACGCGGCGACATCGACATCGATGATCACCATACGGTAGAGGATATCGGAATTTGCATCGGTCAAACGCTTCGTGAAGCGCTTGGTGACAAACGCGGCATTAAGCGTTATGCTAGTGTATTTGTACCAATGGATGAGGCGCTGGCTCAGGTTATTATTGATGTGAGCAACCGCCCACACTTTGAATACCGTGCCGAATACCCATCTACACAAGTAGGCAGCTTCTCGACAGAGCTTGTTCATGAGTTTTTGTGGAAGCTTGCACTTGAATCACGCATCACGCTTCATGTAATCGTACATTACGGCAAAAACACGCACCACATGATTGAAGCGGTGTTCAAAGCGCTTGGACGAGCGCTTGATGAAGCAACAAGCATTGATCCTCGCGTACAAGGAGTGCCTTCAACGAAAGGAGTGCTCTAGTATGATCGCGATTATTGATTATGGGATGGGCAACCTCCACAGCGTAAGCAAAGCGGTTGAGCGTCTTGGATACGAGGCGGTTATAACAGACGATCCCGAGACGATTGCAGCTTCAGACGGAGCGATTCTTCCTGGCGTTGGTGCGTTTGGCGATGCCATGCAAAACCTGCGGGAAACGAAGATGGATGAAGTGACTAAAGCGTATGCAGCTTCTGGTAAGCCGCTGCTCGGCATTTGCCTTGGCATGCAGCTTCTCTTCACTGAAAGTGACGAATATGGAACGAATGAGGGATTGAATCTTCTTCCCGGCAAAGTTAGCCGTTTCACAGGGGATTACAAGATACCGCATATGGGCTGGAACAAGCTGTCTTTCCTTCAAGAGCAGTCGCCTCTATTTAATGGGTTGACCGAAGGGCATGTTTATTTCGTACACTCGTTCCATGCGAAGCCGGAGGTAAGCTCCGACCTGCTCGCAACAACAGACTATTATCAGCAGGTAACAGCAATTGTTGGTCGCGGAAACGTATATGGCATGCAATTTCACCCCGAAAAAAGCGGAGAGCTTGGCATGCAGCTGCTGGGCAACTTTCTTGCACTAACTAAAATTAACGAAGCATAACAAGCTTCAATAGATATTCAAGCAAGTTACTTACTTAAACAATTAAATCGTTTAAGACTCGCTGCTTGGTAAGGATGCTTCTTCCTTAATCCAAGCAGTTTTATCAAAGTGATTCCAAGTAATCCTAAGTAATGCCGAGTGTTACCGGATAGACAATTAAGCTCGACTACGGGCATAAAGGAGAGTGCAATATGCTGGCGAAACGTATCATTCCTTGTCTTGACGTGAAGGATGGCCGCGTTGTGAAGGGTGTTAATTTTGTGAACCTGCGCGATGCGGGCGACCCAGTCGAGCTGGCGGCCACTTATGACCAAGAGGGCGCAGATGAGCTTGTATTTCTAGATATATCGGCTTCCGTTGAAGGGCGTGCGACGATGATTGAAGTCGTCAAGCGGACCGCTGGGGAAATTACGATTCCGTTTACGGTAGGCGGCGGCATATCTCATGTCGATGATATGAAGCGGCTGCTGCGCGCCGGAGCGGACAAAATCGGCATAAATACAGCTGCGGTTTTAAACAAGGCACTCATTCAAGAGGGGTCACGCAAGTTTGGATCACAGTGCATCGTGGTGGCGATTGATGCGAAGTTTAATGCTGAGTGGGGCGAATGGGAAGTTTACACGCACGGCGGACGCAAAACGACTGGCATTAAGGCGCTCGAATGGGCACGTGAAGTGGAGAAGCTAGGCGCAGGTGAAATTTTGCTGACCAGCATGGATGCCGATGGCACCAAAGACGGCTTCGACATCAAGCTCACGCAGGCGGTGTCAGATTCGCTAGGCATTCCTGTCATTGCTTCGGGCGGAGCGGGTAGAGTCGAGCATTTTAACGATGTATTCCAAATGGCACATGCGGATGCGGCTCTAGCTGCAACGATTTTTCACTATAAAGAAATGACGATTCGTGAAGTGAAGGACGACTTGCGCTTGAAGGGAGTAGAGGTACGATGACGGAAAACAATCATAATGAACTTATCTCAAAAATCAAATGGGACGATGCGGGGCTAGTACCAGCTATTGTTCAAGATGTGCAAAGCAAAGAAGTGCTTATGATGGCTTATATGAATAAGGAATCACTTCAGCTATCCGTTGAATCCGGCGTGACTTGGTATTGGAGCCGATCGCGTAATGAGCTTTGGAACAAAGGAGCGACAAGCGGCAATACGCAGCGCATCGTCTCTATGGCTTATGATTGCGACGGTGATACATTGCTAGTGAAGGTGGAGCAAAAAGGTCCAGCTTGCCACACAGGGCGCTATAGCTGCTTCTTTAATTCGGTTGAAGTAGCTGGGAACACAGATGCTTCCTCAGAGGCCGGACAATCCGCTGCAGACCGCTTCGCTACGCTTGGACAACTAGAGAGCGTGATTGCCGAGCGTTACGCAGAGCGTCCTGAGGGCTCTTATACCTCATACCTGTTCGATAAAGGTGTAGATAAGATTTTGAAAAAAGTAGGCGAAGAAGCATCCGAGGTGATCATAGCAGCGAAAAATAAAGATAACGACGAGCTTCGCAGCGAGGTTGGCGATCTTATTTTTCACCTGATGGTATTGCTTCGTGAACGCGGATTGCCGCTAGATGATGTAATCAGCGAAATTAACAATCGTCACGGCAAGCCAACAACAAATAAAATGAGATAATGGAAGCTGAATGATAAATGACAGCAGAAAGGCCGGTACGCACATGTTTATCGATTACCATACGCATCATGCTCGCTGTGGTCATGCCATTGGAGAGCTAGAGGAATATGTAAAGAAGGGCATAGAGATCGGACTCGTGCAGCTCGGCCTTTCCGATCATATGCCTCTGCTCCATGTTGACCCTGCGACTTATTATCCGGAAATGGCTATGCCGATGGATGAGCTTCCGCGTTATGTGGAGGAATGCCTTGCGCTTAAGGAAAAGTATAAGGGACAAATCGACATACGTGTTGGGCTTGAAGGCGATTATATCGAAGGCTGCGAGGAGCAGATCGCTGCGATCGTGAACGCGTACCCTTGGGACTATGTGATTGGCTCTGTTCATTTTCTTGAGGAGTGGGACATCACCGATTTCCGGCAAACGGGAGGCTGGGAAGGCCGCAATCGTATGGCTGTATACGAACAGTACTACGCAGCCGTGGGCAAAGCAGCCGCAAGCGGGTTCTATGACTACATTGGACATATTGATGTCATCAAGCGTTTTGGCTTTCAGCCGGAGGAAAATGTTACCCATTTGGAGAACGCTGCACTAGAGGCAGTCAAGAAGCATGGACTTGCGATTGAGCTCAACGCATCGGGCCTTCGCACACCTGCAGCAGAGATGTTTCCGAGCCGTAGAATGCTGGAATATGCACTGGAACTAGGCATTCCGCTGACGGTTGGTTCGGATGCTCACCAGCCTGAAAGACTAGGCCAATATTTGGATCAAGCGTACGATTTGCTCAAAGAAGTTGGCTTTAAGCAGCTTGCGACATTTAATTGTCGAAAATTAGTGATGATTGATTTTTGAAATATCGTAAATTCCATGTATAATATAGATGATCAAATAAGCTTTGTCGAATGATCCGGCAAAGACGAGTACTTGTTCCGTCAAATTAATTGGTTTTAACGCTCAGGAGGGTATCATGTTAAGCGACAAGGTGCGTATTTTTTCGGGTTCGTCTAATCCGGTATTGGCTCAGAAAATTAGTGCAGAGCTTGGTCTGACGCTAGGTGCGATCAAGATGTCCCGTTTTAAAAGCGGAGAGATTTACGTGCATTACGAGGAAACGATTCGGAATTGCGATGTATTTCTCGTACAATCATTCTCACATCCAATCAACGAGCATTTTGTCGAATTGCTTGTTATGATTGATGCGGCGAAGCGTGCTTCCGCAAGAACGGTCAACATCATCATGCCTTATTACGGTTATGCGCGTCAGGAGCGCAAAGCAGCACCTCGGGAGCCGATTTCAGCGAAAATGCTGGCGGATGTGCTCACGACAGTAGGAGCGAACCGAGTGATTACAATCGACCTACATGCTCCAGCTATTCAAGGCTTCTTCAACATTCCAGTCGATCATATGACTGCGCTAGATTTAATCAGCGATTATTTGAAGTCGAAAAACATCAAGAACCCGGTTGTTGTATCGCCGGATGCAGGACGTGCTTCAACTGCTGAGAAGCTAGCGAACTACTTGGATACATCGTTTGCGATTATGATCAAGAAACGCCCTGCGCATAATGAATCAGTTATCACACATGTTATCGGTGATGTCGAAGGTCAAACTCCGATTATTATCGAGGATCTCATCGATACGGGATCTACGATTGTTAACGTTGTGGAAAGCTTGAAGGAGCGCGGCGCTGAGGATGTATTTGTATGCGCAACGCATCCGTTATTCTCCGGCTCTGCCATTGAGCGTTTGGATCATCCCAATATTAGAGAAGTCATCGTAACAGACTCAATCAGCTTGCCGGAATCGACTCCTGAACGCTTCAAGGTGCTTTCCGTTGCGCCGTTGCTTGCAGAAGCAACACGCATTATTTTGGAGGGCGGCTCCATTAGCACATTGTTCAAAAGCAATGGTGTCTAAACGTTCAAATGGAATGCAGAACTAACGAAATGAATAGTAATGCCGCGGGAAATCGCGGGTGGTGTATTTGCCATCCGCGATTTTCCCACATATTCTTTCATGTTCTCAGGGGTATTGCTATGGTATAATCGTATAAAATCGGAAGTAACGGGAGGTGCCTTGCGGGTGAAAGAAAAGAAACGAGTTGCCGTAGATCAACAGACGAAAGTCATACCGGTTCAATGGGACGCTACGTTTTTTTTCGAACGTGCGGTTCGATCGCTTGATCGGCTCCATTATGACAAGGCACTTAAATATTTTCGTCGCGCCGTCGAATACGAGCCGGAGAATCCGGTAAACCATTGTAATATGGCCGGCATTCTTTCTGAAATGGGCAACTATGAGGAATCGAATAAAATCCTCGGTTGGATTGTAGATGAGCTTGATCCGACGATGACGGAGTGCCATTTCTATATGGCGAACAATTTTGCTAATTTAGAACAATATGAAGCAGCCGAGGGCTCGCTTATTCGATATTTGGAAGAGGACTCCGAAGGACAGTTTCTGGATGAAGCGGAAGATATGATGGATCTACTGCATTTTGAACTGGAGCGTCCTACTCGTCTAACCAACATTAAGTCTCGTGAAGGCATGGTCGAGCATGATTTGGCGCGCACGCTGCTGGAGGAAGGTAAATTCACTGAGGCTGTGCGCATTTTGGAGAAAATTATCGAAGGACAGCCAGATTTTTTAGCTGCTCGAAATAATTTGGCATTGGCCTACTACTATATGGGCATGTTCGATAAAGCGATGGATACGATCCATGAAGTGCTTGATCTTGAAGCGGGCAACCTGCATGCGCTGTGCAACCTTGCTATTTTTTATCAGCACAAGAACGATGAAAAAAGCTTGAAGCCGCTTGTTGAGCTGCTTGCGAAGACGGTACCGTTCCATCAAGAGCATGTGTTTAAACTGGCAACAACAATGGGCATCTTAGGAGAGCATGGTGCTGCTTATAAGCATTTCACCAGACTTCTCAAAGACTCAGAGCTCACTCAGGATCCAAGCCTGTATCATTACGCGGCTGTTGCAGCTTGCAATATCGGACGTTTGCAGGAAGCAGAGCGCCTATGGAAGCAGACAATCAAGCTCGATCCAAAATCAAGCATTCCTCTTTATTATATGGAGCAGCTTGAGCTGGTACGAAGCGGGCAGCAGACGGCTGCCATCAGCTATCACTATCATTTGCCGTTCGAAGAGCAGTTTAAGCTATGGGAGAAATCCTCCGATGGCATTCCCGATCATCTGAAGCGCGATCCTTTAGTACGCTCGTCGTTCTTCTGGGCGCTGCGTCATGGTGACCAGGACACGAAGCTGCAGGTTATTCAGGCTCTAGGGATGATCGCCGACAGCGAAGTGAAGGATGTTCTTCAGACGTTTTTGCTCGAGAAGGAAGAGGATGATTATCTCAAACGGATTGCCATCTTTGTACTCCGGACAATGGGCGTACAAGAGCCTTTACATGTGGTGCTGGAAGGCAAAGAAACGGTCATTGAGCCGAACCGGGTCCCTTCAAGTCTGCCTGTATGGGAAGATAAGTGGCAGTCTGTTGCAGATATCGCTCTTGATCGCATGAGCAAGCAGTATGATTTGGTTCAGCAGCATGATTTGATGACCTTATGGGTGGAATTTTTGACGCGAGTATATCCAGATGCTCCGAAGCTTACGAAGCCGGAGAGCTGGGCAGCCGCATTAGAATATTTGACTGCAAAAATGCATCGTCGTGCTATCTCCTATCACGAAGTTTCCACCAGATACGGTACATCTATTGCGACAGTCAGCAAGAACGTCAAGATTATTGATGAAGTTTGCGGCATCAAAGAAAAGATGAAGTCGATGAGTTCCGTCTTCTTTACGCAAGAATTACAGGACGAATAAACTTTTACGAGGTGAAGCTTATGTACAAATCAATTATTATCGGTACTGGTCCTGCGGGGCTTACAGCAGCTATTTATTTGGCTCGCGCTAACATGAGCCCACTCATTATTGAAGGTCCAGAACCGGGCGGTCAATTGACGACAACAACAGAGGTAGAGAATTTCCCTGGTTTCCCGGAAGGGATTATGGGTCCTGAGCTGATGGAAAACATGCGTAAGCAAGCGGAGCGCTTTGGCGCTAAGTTTATTACGGGTTGGGTTAATAGCGTGGATATGTCAGAGCGTCCATTCAAGCTTCAAGTGGAAGGCCACGGCGAGCTTGTTGGGGAGAGCATTATTATTTCTACTGGTGCATCGGCTAGATACCTCGGCATTCCAGGCGAGAAAGAAAACGTTGGCCGGGGCGTAAGCACTTGCGCAACTTGCGATGGCTTCTTCTTCCGCGGTAAAAAAATTATCGTAGTGGGCGGCGGCGACTCTGCGATGGAGGAAGCAAACTTCCTTACTCGTTTTGCTTCAAACGTAGAGCTTGTTAACCGTCGTGATGAGCTTCGCGCATCCAAAATCATGCAGGATCGCGCTCGTGAGAACGAGAAAATCAGCTGGAGCTTAAACCGCACACCGGTTGAGGTTGTAGCAACTGGCATGGGTGTTACTGGACTTAAAGTTCGTGACAACGAGACAGGTGAAGAGGATGTTATTGAGACAGATGGAATCTTTATCGCTATCGGCCATACGCCAAACACGAAATTCCTAGCAGGTCAAATCGATACAGACGATCATGGTTACATTGTTGTAAAACCAGGTACATCTGAAACGAATGTACCGGGCGTGTTCGCTTGTGGAGATGTTCAAGACAGCAAATATCGTCAAGCAATTACAGCAGCAGGCAGCGGTTGTATGGCTGCACTGGATTGTGAAAGATATTTGGAGGGTGCAATTACGCATGACTGGAGCAAATCGCTTTAATACTTGACGAGTTGCAACATAAGATAAAGAAGGGGCTATACCAGCAGAGCGACATGCTTGAAGGTATAGCTTTTTCATTAAATGCTGAAGGCGTTTTTTCCAAGCCCAGAATGGTTGATTTGCCAGTATTCCTCTATCTTGACCAGAGGATGAAGGTCGCTTATAGTGTTACAAGAGAAGATTAACATATTGATGAGGTGGACTAGTGATGTCTGAGAAGATTTACGTTGGAGTCGATGTCGGCGGAACTGCTATTAAAGTAGGTATTTGTAATTCGGATGGGCAATTGCTCCAGACGTACGAGGGGCCGACGGAGGCGAGTAAAGGAACGGACACTATCCTTCAAAATATTGCGAAATATGCACAACAAATCGTAGTGGAATCGGACTATGATTGGGAGCAAGTTGACGGGGTAGGCGTTGGTATTGCTGGTTTCTTAGATATTCCAAACGGAATTGTGAAATTTGCACCAAACTTAAAAATCGAGAACGTCAATCTTAAGGCTTATTTGGAGCAAGAGCTGAATAAGACAGTTAAAGTTAATAATGATGCGAATGTTGCTGCACTAGGCGAAGCTTGGGGCGGAGCGGGCAAAGGCATCGCGCACTGCGTATGCTACACACTCGGCACAGGCGTAGGCGGCGGCATAATTATAGATGGTAAAATCGTTGAAGGTTCTATGGGTATGGCTGGCGAGCTTGGTCATATGGCTATCGTGCCTGATCTTGAAGCTATTGTATGCGGCTGCGGCAAAATTGGCTGCTTGGAAACGGTATCCTCTGCAACAGGTATTATCCGTATGGCAAAGGATGCGGTTGAACGCGGCGATCGTACATCGCTTTCACTTGTTGAGGATATTATGGCGAAGGATGTTCTTGATGCGGCTAAGGCAGGAGACGAAGTAGCAACTCGCATCGTAAACCGTGCTGCTTATTATTTGGGTAAATCAATGGCGATGATCGCTATTGTGTTGAATCCGCAATATTTCATCATTGGCGGCGGCGTTTCGAAGGCTGGAGAATTTTTATTCGAGCAAATTCGTGAAGTATTCGACAAGTATACACAGGATCAAGCGAAAGAAAATGTGCAAATCGTAGCGGCAACACTAGGCAACAACGCTGGCGTTGTAGGCGCAGCTGGCCTTATTCTAAGAGGTTAATTTCATAGTTGTAAATGACGAAGAGACTTTGCATCTGCAAAGTCTTAGCTTATCCATAGGAAGTAGGTTTGCCTTAGCAAACCTTAAGCATATCCTTACGAAGTAGGTTTGCCCTAGCAAACCTTTTGGGAGGTTTATTCATGGAAACGACAGCAGCAGTAGCAAAGCTTGTCATAATAACCGGGATGTCTGGCGCGGGCAAGACCATTGCTGTCCAAAGCCTGGAGGATCTCGGTTTCTTCTGCGTAGATAATCTGCCGCCCGTTCTTATTCCTAAATTTGCAGAGTTGATCGATCAGTCGAACGGTAAAATCGGCAACGTTGCGCTTGTTATCGATTTGCGCGGGCGTGAATTTTTCACGGCGCTTTCGGAGTCGTTGGCCTATATCAAGGAGCATTATACGATTAGCTGTGAAATTTTATTTTTGGATGCAACTGATTCTGTCTTGGTTCAGCGCTATAAGGAAAGCCGACGTCGTCATCCGCTGGCGCCTGAGGGCATGCCGCTTGAGGGCATTCGCAACGAACGTCGCCTGCTTGAGGATTTAAAGGGCTGGGCATCACAGGTTATTGATACGAGTATTTTGAAACCAGCACAATTGAAGGAACGTATTATTTCTCATTTTACACACCTAGAGCAAAACAGCTTGTCGATAAATGTAACTTCCTTTGGCTTTAAATATGGCATTCCTATCGATGCGGATTTGATCTATGATGTTCGTTTCTTGCCTAATCCGCATTATGTCGAGCATCTGCGCCCAAATACCGGTCAAAATCCCGATGTATATGAATACGTTATGAAATGGCCTGAAACTCAGCAATTTCTAACGAAGCTGCTGGATATGTTGCAATTCCTTATTCCGCTTTATCGTAAGGAAGGGAAAAGTCAGGTTGTTATCGGTATTGGCTGTACTGGCGGTAAGCATCGTTCCGTTGCTATAGCAGAATATTTGGGACGCATGCTCGGCAGCAGTGATACGGAACGTGTGCGTGTCAGCCATCGCGATGCCGAACGTGACAAGCATTGACGAGGTGAGAAAATGCAAAGTAGACACAAGATAATGAGACGGCCTAAAATCGTCGTAATTGGCGGCGGTACAGGTCTCTCTGTTATGCTGCGAGGTCTTAAGGAGAAGCCGCTCGATATTACCGCGATCGTTACGGTTGCCGATGATGGCGGGAGCTCGGGCATTTTACGCAATGAGCTGCAAATTCCGCCTCCGGGTGACATTCGGAACGTACTTATGGCATTAGCGGATGCTGAGCCGCTGCTGACTGAGGTTCTTCAGTATCGTTTCAAAACGGTACCGGGACTTGCAGGCCACAGCCTTGGCAATCTTATGCTGGCAGCAATGACCGATATATCCGGCGACTTTGTAACGGGGATTCGTGAGCTGAGCCGTGTGTTAGCGGTTCGAGGACGGGTTCTGCCCGCAGCGAATCAGGCTATCGTACTTAAAGCGGAAATGGCTGATGGCAGCATTGTCACAGGGGAATCCATGATTCCTAAAGCTGGCAAGGTCATCAAACGAGTTTTTTTGGAACCAGCCGATGTCGAACCGCTGCGAGAGGCGGTCGAGGCCATCGAACAGGCCGATGCTATTTTGATTGGACCGGGCAGCTTATATACAAGTATTATTCCAAACTTGCTAGTTCCTAAACTGGCAACTGCGATCGTGGAATCAGAAGCCGTAAAATTATTTGTATGTAATGTAATGACGCAGCCTGGGGAAACTGATAACTATTCGGTAGGCGATCACCTTGATGCCATTCATGCTCATATCGGTCAACATCTATTCGATTATGTCATTGTAAATGACGGCGAAATTCCGCCGCAAATCGAAAGCAGATATGCTGAGCTTGGTGCAAAGGCCGTCCATTTGGATTTAGATGCAGTTACGCAAAAGGGTTATGAAGTCATTGCGGATCGGTTAGTATTGTTTCGCACTTTTCTTCGGCATGATGCCGAACGCTTAAGCCATCATATTTATAAGCTGGTAGAGAACTGGATGTTACGAAAGAGGTGATACACAATGTCATTTGCGGCCCAAACAAAGAAAGAGCTGACATTAATTGAAGCGGACAGCTGCTGTGAGATAGCGGAGCTATCTGCACTCATACGGATGAATGGTTCGGTTAGCGTATCTAGCCGCAAAGTCGTTTTGGACATCTCAACGGAAAATGCCGCGATTGCCAGAAGGATTTATTCCCTGCTCAAAAAACATTATGATGTGCATGTAGAACTGCTTGTCCGTAAAAAGATGAGATTGAAAAAAAACAACGTGTATATTGTCCGTATACCGGCTAGAGTTCAGGAAATATTAAGCGAGCTCAAAATTGTATCGGAAGGTTTTATGTTCAATTTAGGCATCGATAAGGAAATCATTCGCAAGCCTTGCTGCAAACGCTCCTATCTACGGGGTGCGTTTCTTGCTGGCGGATCGGTTAACAATCCAGAAGGTTCATCTTATCATTTGGAAATCTCTTCGATGTACCAAGAGCATTGTGAGTCGTTAGTTGACCTTGCGAACAAATTTGATCTTAACGCGAGATGCATTGAGCGGAAAAAGGGATTTATCTTCTACATCAAAGAGGGCGAGAAAATAATCGAGCTCCTCAATATTATTGGTGCGCACCAAGCTCTGTTCAAGTTTGAAGATGTTCGAATCATGCGCGACATGCGCAATTCAGTAAACCGGATCGTAAACTGCGAAACGGCCAATCTAAATAAAACGATCGGTGCAGCTGTTCGTCAGATCGAGAACATTAAGCTGCTTCAACGTGAAGTAGGACTGGATAGCTTGCCTGATAAGCTGAAGGAAGTAGCTGAGATAAGGCTTCAGCATCCGGATATGAATTTGACAGAGGTCGGCGAAATGCTCGGAGGAAAGGTCAGTAAGTCAGGCGTAAACCATCGTTTGCGCAAAATCGACGCACTTGCGGAAAAAATCCGTGGTGTCTGAACTTTTATCCTAGTGCATCAGCTGGTATAATGATATAATAATTTAAAATGACGCAATTTTTAAAGATAAGAATAAGCAGCATTGATACTTACACATCTTATCTTTGTCCGGAAACGAGCTTTTGCAGCCAGAAGACGGCAAACAGAGCCGTATAAGCTTTTGCCGCATGCTAATGATTGAGAAAAATATAGGGGGTATGGTTTCCATGACAAGGCTTCCGGTTGTTGTTCGTCTTAAGACTGGACTACATGCAAGACCAGCAGCATTATTCGTACAAGAAGCGAACAAATTTTCCTCCGAAGTATTTGTAGAGAAAGACGACAAAAAAGTAAACGCTAAATCCATAATGGGTATTATGAGTTTGGCTATCAGTTCTGGCACTGAAGTATCCATTAGTGCCGAGGGTTCGGACGCAGAACAGGCTGTAAACGCTTTAGTCGCTTTGGTAAGCAAAGAAGAGCTGGAGAACCAATAATGAAGAAGGAGAGAAGTCACGCAGGTTCATTATGAGCTTGCGGCGGCAGCTCTTTTTTTATATGGAATGTACAATAATCTTACGAATGTGTTTGCACTAAAAAAAAGAGCAGGCTCGGATGAATCCGAACTTGCTCTTTTTTGCGTTCAAACCTATTACCTAGCGGAATCGGAATGAATTATGCGAGTTTCTCAATTACTTTATCAACCAAGCCATATTCTTTGGCTTCTGCTGCACTCATGAAGTAATCGCGGTCTGTATCTTTCTCGATACGTTCAAGCGATTGTCCACTGCGCTCTGCCAAAATACCGTTCAGCTTGTCGCGCATGCCGATAATGCGTTTCGCACGAATGGCGATATCGCTTGCTTGGCCTTCTGCTCCGCCAAGCGGCTGATGGATCATGACTTCGCTGTTCGGAAGCGCATAACGTTTGCCAATTGCACCTGCAGTTAGCAAGAAAGCACCCATAGAAGCAGCCATACCTACACAAATCGTAGATACATCAGGTTTAATATATTGCATCGTATCGTAAATAGCCATGCCTGCCGTAATTGAGCCGCCCGGGCTGTTAATATAAAGAGAAATGTCCTTCTCAGGGTCGTCTGCCGCCAGGAATAACAATTGAGCGATGATGGAGTTGGCCACCACGTCATTTACACCTGATCCTAGAAAAATAATGCGATCTTTCAGTAGGCGAGAGTAAATGTCATACGCACGCTCACCCCGATTGTTTTGCTCAATAACCATAGGAACGAAATTCATATCCAACGTAAGCCCCCTCCTAAAAAAACAATGAATGGTTAAATCGTATTCTCATAATAACGGATGAAAAGTCAAAAGTCAAAGATAGTCAAACAGGTCTGCAGTTCCCTTGCTGCGTATACGAAAAAAATGGGTTTGAAGTGGATTGGATGAAATATACAAGCGCAATTTGGAGTGTTTTCCATGAGGCATAGGTTGGATGTTATAGTGGGAGATTAATCACTTGACCGTTGCTTAAAATAAAAAAAACGTTCCAGCGTATAGGAACGGTTCGTGTGTATCAATATAGAGTTTGAACTTGCGATAATAAAAAGTAATGGCGCGCCCGCAAGGAATCGAACCTAGATCTCAGCCTTCGGAGGGCTGCGTCATATCCATTGGACCACGGGCGCATAAGGAAAAGCTGCTGTTGCTGCTATCTGCTTTTGTAAGAAAATAGTCGCAAAAATGATTATATGATATTAAAGATTTTAAAGCAAGCGATGTTCAAAAATTAAATTTGTTAAAAATGCGTCGGAAACCGTTTCCAATTGATAATCGGCTATTGCTACAATCGGTTATTTCCGATAAACTAAAGGTGGGACTTGAAATGATACCGCGGGACATATTGAGTCCAACGTATTTGAAGCGAATACGCTATAGGCCGATGGAGTGAAGGATGAGAAATGCGTCAGATCATTGAACTGCAGCAGCAGCTTGTGCCTGATCTGCTAGAGGTCATGAAGAAACGATATTCGATTTTGCATCAAGTAATGGTATCGGATTTAATCGGACGTCGAACGTTGGCTTCTGTATTATCGATGACGGAGCGTATGCTTCGGGCAGAGACCGATTTCCTAAAGACGCAGGGGCTGCTCGAGATTCATTCGGGAGGCATGCGGATTAGCGATTCAGGCAAGCTTCTATTAGAGCAGCTTGAGCCATTCTACAAGACAATGTTCGGACTATCCGAACTGGAGGAAACGATTCGCAGTCACTACGGCCTATCGCAGGTCATTATAGTTGCTGGCGATTCGGAAGTCTCTGCCCAAACAAAGCGAGAGCTTGGACGTGCGGGATGTCAGGTGCTTATCAAGGTAATGCAGCCTAACGACGTTGTAGCTGTAACAGGCGGAACGACGATTGCACAGCTGTCGAATCAACTGATTAGTTCTTCTCAGCTGAATACGAACTTGTTCGTACCGGCTAGAGGCGGTCTAGGGGAGAGCTTGGATTACCAAGCGAATACGATTGCTTCCATGATGGCTAAGCGTACAGGAGCGCAGTATAGACTTCTGCATGTGCCGGATCATCTGGGAGAGGAAGCTTTTGCATCTATTATGCAGGAGCCGAACATTCGAGAAATTGTGGATGTCATCCGCAGTGCTCGCATCGTTGTACATGGTATCGGAGATGCTATGGTTATGGCAAGACGCAGGCGGCTAGAGCGTGAAGTTATTGATGCTATGGAAGCTGAGGGTGCTTTGGCGGAGTCGTTCGGGTTTTATTTTGACCGAAAAGGCGCTGTCGTGCACAAAATGCAAACGGTGGGGTTACGGCTCGAGGATATTGTTAAAACTGAAGTTGTTATAGGTGTTGCTGGCGGCAAGAGCAAAGGCGAGGCTATAGCGGCAGTGATGCGCTTTGGACACAATGATGTACTCGTAACGGATGAAGCAGCGGCACTTGAAATCGTAGCTTTGATCGATCAAGAGAAGCACAGTCAAGAAGAAGGCAATAAGGAATCATGACAATTTGCAAATTGCTGTTAAGGCATACCTGCAAAATGTCTTGAAATATATTCATAAATCTTTTAAAAACGCTTAGGAGGAAACAAAAATGGTTAAAGTTGGTATTAATGGTTTTGGTCGCATCGGCCGTAACGTATTCCGTGCAGCACTGAACAACCCTGATGTTCAAATCGTGGCAGTAAATGATCTTACGGATACTGCAACACTGGCACATCTTCTGAAATACGATACAACACACGGTCAACTTGACGGTACTGTAGAAGCTAAAGAAGGCGCGCTTATCGTAAATGGCCGCGAAATCAAAGTATTCGCAGAGCGCAACCCTGCAGACCTTCCTTGGAGTTCGGTAGGCGTTGAAATCGTAGTTGAATCAACTGGTATTTTCACAGCGAAAGAAAAAGCTGAGCTTCACTTGCAAGGCGGCGCTAAAAAAGTTATCATCTCCGCACCTGCAACGAACGAAGATATTACAGTGGTTATCGGCGTTAACGAAGATAAATACGACGCTGCGGCACACACCATTATTTCCAACGCTTCTTGCACAACGAACTGCCTTGCTCCTTTCGCAAAAGTATTGAACGACAAATTCGGAATCGTTAAAGGTATGATGACTACAATTCACTCATACACAAATGACCAATCCGTTCTTGACGTTCCTCACAAAGACTTGCGTCGTGCTCGCGCAGCTGCTGAGAACATCATTCCTTCTTCAACTGGCGCAGCGAAAGCTGTTTCACTAGTTCTTCCAGAGCTTAAAGGTAAATTGAACGGTATGGCTATGCGTGTTCCTACGCCTAACGTTTCCGTAACTGACCTTGTTGCTGAGCTTAAAGTTAATGTAACTGTTGAAGAAGTTAACGCTGCATTCAAAGAAGCTTCAGAAGGCGCTCTTAAAGGCATCATGAACTACAACGAATTGCCGCTTGTATCTAGCGACTACAACACTGATCCTGCTTCTTCTACAATTGATGGTCTTTCGACTATGGTTGTTGAAGGCAACATGGTTAAAGTTATTTCATGGTACGACAACGAGTGGGGCTACTCGAACCGCGTAGTTGATCTTGCTGCTTACATTGCTAGCAAAGGTCTGTAAGCAAAGAAGACGGACTAAAGACCGCAGCATACCGCGCATGCGGAGCTAAGGTTTTTGACTTGCGGCTTCTAGAGTCGTAAGTCATGGGGGCGTTTCTTCTTTGAAGGAACGCCCTTCTTTTTTTTGTATTCTACCGTTATACCTTTCCATAACACATTTTCGGGAGGCTTCATAGATGAATAAGAAAAGTGTACGTGATGTTGCAGAACTAGCTGGTAAACGAGTATTTGTTCGCGTTGATTTTAACGTGCCGCTTGAAGATGGAAAAATTACGGATGACAAACGTATTCGTGAAACGCTTCCTACAATCAACTTTTTGATCGAAAAAGGCGCAAAAGTTATTCTTGCAAGCCATCTTGGACGTCCAAACGGTCAAGTAGTAGAAGAGCTTCGCCACACAGCTTCCGCAGCACGTCTATCTGAGCTGCTAGGCAAGCAAGTAACGAAAGCGAACGAAGCTATCGGTGAAGCTGTTGAAGCGCAAGTTGCTGCACTAAACAACGGTGATGTGCTATTGCTTGAAAATGTACGTTTCTATGAAGGCGAAGAGAAAAACGATCCAGAACTAGCGAAAGCTTTTGCAAAACTTGCTGACCTGTTCGTAAACGATGCATTCGGCGCTGCTCACCGCGCTCACGCTTCGACAGAAGGCATTGCACACATCTTGCCAGCTGTATCAGGCCTTCTTATGGAGAGAGAGCTTGAAGTACTAGGCAAAGCGCTTAACAACCCAGAGCGTCCTTTCACAGCAATCGTTGGCGGTTCAAAAGTTAAGGACAAAATCGCTGTAATCGATAAAATGCTTGAAATTGCTGACAATGTCATCATTGGCGGCGGCTTGTCTTATACATTCTTCAAAGCACAAGGTCATGAAATCGGCAAATCGCTTGTAGACAACAGCAAGCTTGATTTGGCTCTTGAGTTCATGGAAAAAGCGAAGAAACTAGGCAAAAACTTCTTGATCCCAGTTGATATCGTTGTAACTGACGATTTCAGCGCTAACGCTAACACGCAAATCGTTGACGTTGACAGCATCCCTGCTGATTGGGAAGGTATCGACATTGGTCCTAAAACACGTGAACTTTATGCTGACGTGATCAAAAACTCCAAGCTGGTTGTATGGAACGGACCTATGGGCGTATTCGAAATCGAGCCATTCTCCCATGGCACACAAGCCGTTGCTCGCGCTTGCGCAGAAACAGCTGGCTATACTGTAATTGGCGGCGGCGATTCCGCAGCAGCAGCTGAGAAATTCCACCTAGCTGACAAAATGGACTTCATCTCGACAGGCGGCGGCGCTTCCCTAGAGTTTATGGAAGGCAAAGTGCTTCCAGGCGTAGTTGCTCTTAACGATAAATAATACATTTACCCAACTATATAGATTTGAGGAGGATTACGCATGAGCAACAGAACACCGATTATTGCAGGTAACTGGAAAATGTTCAAAACGGTATCCGAGGCTGTAACATTTTTCTCCGAAATTAAAGGCAAAGCTGAAGTTGCAGGTGTAGAGAGCGTGATCTGCGCGCCATACACAACACTTCCGGCACTTGTTGAAGCTGCAAAAGGTACGTCGATTGCTATTGGAGCACAAAACGTACATTTTGAAGACAACGGTGCATTCACAGGTGAAATCAGCGGCGTTATGCTGAAGGATCTTGGTGTGAAATACGTAATTATCGGTCACTCCGAGCGCCGCGCTTATTTCGCGGAATCAGATGAGATCGTAAACAAGAAGGTTCATGCTTCCTTCAAAAATGGCTTGCTTCCTATCGTTTGTGTAGGCGAGAAGTTGGAAGAGCGCGAAGCTGGACAAACAAAAGAAGTATGCAAAGTGCAAACAGAAGCAGCTTTTGTAGGCCTATCTGCAGCACAAGCAGCTGAAGTTGTTATCGCTTATGAGCCAATCTGGGCTATCGGTACTGGCAAATCTTCTACTTCCGAGGATGCACAAGATGTTATCGGTTATATCCGCAGCGTTGTTGCTGGTCTTTACGATCAAGCGACTGCTGATGCGGTTCGCATTCAATACGGCGGCAGCGTGAAGCCTAATAACGTAGCTGAGTACATGGGTCAAGCTGATATTGACGGTGCACTTGTTGGGGGCGCGAGCTTGGAGCCTGCATCCTACATTGCACTGGTCGAGGGGGCCAAGTAATATGGCTGCTCCGAAACCTGTAGCGCTTATTATTCTCGACGGCTTCGGTTTGCGCGATGATGTAACGGGCAACGCGGTTGCCCAAGCAAACAAACCAAACTATGACCGTTACTGGTCAACTTATCCGCATACGACATTGACAGCATGCGGCGAAGCGGTTGGACTTCCTGAAGGTCAAATGGGCAACTCTGAGGTTGGCCACTTGAACATCGGCGCAGGCCGCATCGTTTATCAGGATTTAACTCGTATTAGTAAATCGATCCGCGATGGTGAATTTTACGACAATGAGACGATCCTTGGTGCTGTTCGCCATGTAAAAACAAATAGCAAAAAGCTTCATCTATACGGCTTGCTGTCGGATGGAGGCGTTCATAGCCACATTGAGCATTTGTTCGCATTGCTCGATCTAGCGAAGAAGGAAGAGCTTGAAGAAGTGTACATTCATGCTTTCCTTGATGGCCGCGACGTGTCCCCGGACAGTGCAAAGGGCTATCTAGAGCGTCTTCAAGCCAAAATCGAAGAGGTTGGCGTAGGCCGCATTGCGACGGTTCAAGGCCGTTACTATGCAATGGACCGCGACAAGCGCTGGGAGCGTACGGAGAAATCCTACCGCGCTATGGTATATGGCGAGGGCCCTCAATATTTCGATCCGATTCAAGCGGTAGTTGAATCCTACGAGAAATCGGTTTATGATGAATTCGTTATGCCAACGGTTATTGTAGACGGTGAAAACAAGCCAGTTGGCCTTGTTGAATCCGAGGACGCAGTGATTTTCTTCAACTTCCGTCCTGACCGTGCGATTCAATTGTCGCAAGTATTCACGAACGAGGACTTCCGCGGCTTTGACCGTGGCGAGAAGCGCCCTGTTAATCTGTATTTCGTCTGCTTGACGCTATTCAGTGAAACCGTTGGCGGATTCGTTGCGTATTCACCAAAGAACCTTGATAATACGCTTGGCGAAGTGCTCGTGCAAAACAACAAGACTCAATTACGTACTGCAGAAACAGAAAAATATCCGCACGTTACATTTTTCTTCAGCGGCGGACGCGATCATGAGCTTCCTGGCGAAACTCGTGTGCTTATTAACTCCCCTAAGGTCGCAACGTACGATCTCAAGCCGGAAATGAGCGCATATGAGCTAGCTGAGTCCACGGTACGCGAGATTGAATCTGACAAGCATGACGCAATCATTCTGAATTTCGCCAACCCTGATATGGTAGGCCACTCCGGCATGCTGGAGCCTACGATCAAAGCGGTTGAAGCGACGGATGAATGCCTTGGCAAAGTAGTGGAAGCTGTACTAGCCAAAGGCGGCGTCTGCATCATCACGGCTGACCATGGTAATGCTGACATGGTGTTCGACGAGAATGGCCGTCCGTTTACGGCACATACAACGAACCCGGTTCCGCTTATCGTAACGAAAGCAGGCGAAACTCTTCGTGACGGCGGTATTCTTGCAGATATCGCACCAACGGTTCTTGATCTGCTTGAGCTTGCTAAACCAGCTGAAATGACGGGCATTACATTAATCAACAAAAAATAAAACTTTAAAAGGAGTGTTTTCTCTCATGTCAATTATCGTTGATGTATACGCACGCGAAGTGCTTGATTCCCGCGGGAATCCAACTGTAGAAGTAGAGGTTTCTCTTGAGTCTGGCGGCAAAGGCCGTGCAATCGTTCCATCCGGCGCTTCCACTGGCGCATACGAAGCTGTTGAGCTTCGTGACGGCGACAAATCCCGTTACCTTGGTAAAGGCGTTTTGAAAGCTGTTGAAAATGTTAACACTGAAATCGCTCCTGAAATCATTGGCCTTGACGCTCTTGATCAAGTAGCTATCGACCGCAAAATGATCGAGCTTGATGGTACTCCAAACAAAGCTAAGCTAGGCGCTAACGCGATTCTAGCTGTATCGATGGCAGTAGCTCGCGCAGCTGCTGACGCTCTTGATGTACCTCTTTACACTTACCTTGGCGGATTCAACGCTAAGACGCTTCCAGTTCCGATGATGAACATCATCAACGGCGGCGAGCACGCTGACAACAACATCGACGTTCAAGAATTTATGGTTCTTCCTGTTGGTGCTGAAAGCTTCAAAGAAGCGCTTCGTATCGGCGCAGAAATTTTCCACAACCTAAAAGCAGTATTGCATGATAAAGGCCTTAACACAGCTGTTGGCGACGAAGGCGGCTTTGCTCCTAACCTTGGTTCAAACGAAGAAGCAATTACAACAATTATCTCGGCTATCGAGCGTGCAGGCTACAAGCCAGGCGTTGACGTATTCCTAGGTATGGACGTTGCTTCCACTGAGTTCTTCAAAGACGGCAAATACGTGCTTGCAGGCGAAGGCAAATCGTTCACACCTGCTGAGTTCGTTGACCTACTTGCTTCATGGGCTGACAAATACCCAATCCTTACAATCGAAGACGGCTGTTCTGAAGACGATTGGGATGGTTGGAAATTGCTTACTGAGAAGCTTGGCAAAAAAGTTCAACTCGTTGGTGACGATCTGTTCGTTACGAACACTGAGCGTCTATCCGATGGTATCGACAAAGGCGTAGGTAACTCTATCCTTGTAAAAGTTAACCAAATCGGTACGCTTACTGAAACTTTTGATGCAATCGAAATGGCTAAACGCGCTGGTTACACAGCAGTTATCTCTCACCGTTCAGGCGAGAGCGAAGACAGCACAATTGCTGACATCGCTGTAGCTACAAACGCTGGCCAAATCAAAACAGGCGCTCCTTCCCGTACGGACCGCGTTGCGAAATACAACCAATTGCTTCGCATTGAGGACCAACTTGGTTCGACAGCTCAATATGCTGGCAAATCAGCTTTCTACAACTTGAAACACGTAAAATAAGACGCATTTAGCGGCTTATATAGAAGGGTATGCCTCATCAGGCATATCCTTCTTTTTTTTTCGCTCATACAGGACATAATAAGAGGGTATAGCATCAACGATTAGGCGGTGTGTTTGATTGGCGAAACCTGTTATAGGCATTCAAATGTATTCTCTTCGTGATCAAACGGAGATCGATTTTTTGTCCACGCTGGAGAAGGTAGCCAAAATCGGCTATAAAGCGGTAGAATTCACAGGGTATTTCAAAATGCCGGCCAAAGAGTTGAAAAGCAAGATGGATGAACTCGGATTAATTTCCCCCTCCGTTCATGTACCTTTGAATTTTAGCGATACCAAGCAAATGGAGTCTGATTTTGAAGGACAAATTGAATATGCCATGGAGCTTGATGTCACTTATATTATTACGCCTTGGTCGCCGCTTCCTGAACTTCCGACAAAGGATAATGTGCAGTATTTAGTTGATGTTTTCACAAAATGCGCAAAACAGGTGAAGGCAACAGGTATGCAATACGGCTACCATAATCATGATTCTGAATTTAAGCTGGTGGAGAAGAAGCCTATTATCGATCAAATATTGTCGGATGTTCCAGAGGAGCTCTTGCAGATGGAGTTTGATTTGGGCTGGATTTATATCGCTGGTTATAAACCGGCTGATTATTTGAAGAAATATAAGGGACGCGTTCCTTGCGTGCATTTGAAAGACTTTTTGAAAGGGCGGAAGGATGCAGAAATCGGCAAAGGCGAGGTAGGTTATGATGAGCTGTTAAAAGAGCTTGAGCCTGCAGGCGTTAAGTATATGTTTGTGGAGCAGGAGCAATTTAGCTCAAGCTCCCTTGATAGCGCAGCAAATAATTTTAACTATTTGAAAGAGCATGGCTTTGCGTGAACAGCGAGAATAAGGCCTGTCCTATTGTAATTTGTGCCCATCTATGGTACACTCGATTTATGTGTTTCTACGGAGCTCCTATGCTGGAGGTGGAATGAATGGATATCATATTGAAAATCGTGCTTGTTATATTTTCTGTCGGCCTTATTGCTGTCGTATTGTTGCAAAAAGGTAAGAGTGCAGGCTTGTCCGGAGCGATTACGGGTGGCGCTGAGCACCTTTTCGGAAAACAGAAAGCGCGCGGTTTGGATTTGTTCTTGCAACGTTTGACAGTTGCTCTTGCAGCTGGTTTCTTCATATTGGCGCTTGTTGTATCTTACTTCGTAAAACAATAACGAACACACACGCAGAAAGCGAGGATATTCCTCGCTTTTTTTGTATTTTCATCATATTCACGGATGCTGGGCTTCCATTTCGTGTATACTACAAGTTATATGATAATCTATCAACCTGCTGCAAATGGCGCTAGAGCAATATGGCAGGTTTATGAGGAGAAAAACTAATAATGATTAATTACGAGCAGGAACTGCTTGATTTTATGAGAGAGACGGCGTATAAGCCGATGACGTACCAAGAGCTTGAGAAACATTTTGGTATCGTAGATGCAGTGGAGTTTAAGGAGTTCCTTAAGCTGCTGAACAAATTAGAGGATGAAGGCAAAATCATTCGTACGCCAAATGATCATTACGGCGTGCCGGAACGAATGAACTTATTGCGCGGCAAGCTGCAATCGCATGCCAAGGGCTTCGGTTTTCTAATCCCGGATGAGAAGGATCATGGAGATGTGTATTTGCACGCCAATGATTTGAAGAGCGCAATGAATGGAGACATCATTCTGGTTCGTGTCACTTCGAGAAGTGAGCATGGAGGCCGGATGGAGGGCGAGGTCGTCCGTATTGTAGAACGTGCCGTTACGCAAATCGTAGGAACGTTCGAGGATCACGAGGTTTATGCTTTTGTCGTGCCGGATGATAAACGGATCAATCGGGATATCTTTATTCCAAAAGGCGGCTATCAAGGTGCTGTCTCCGGACAGAAGGTTGTCGTTAAAATCGTTTCCTATCCAGAAGGGCGTTCTGCTGCTGAAGGGGAAATTGTCGAAATTTTGGGACATAAAAATGATCCCGGTGTCGACATCCTGTCGATTATTCGCAAGCATCAGCTGCCAGAGGGCTTTCCTGATGAAGTAATGAGAGAAGCTGAAGCGGCACCTGATTCCATTACAGACGATGAGATTGTGCAGCAAGGCAGACGAGATTTGCGCGATGAGGTCATCGTGACGATAGATGGCGAGGACGCAAAGGATCTAGATGATGCGGTGCATGTGAAGCGTCTGGAGAACGGCAATTATTTGTTAGGTGTACATATTGCCGATGTCGGCTATTACGTAAAAGAAAATTCAGAGCTCGATCAAGAAGCATACCTTAGAGGCTGCAGCGTATATTTGGTGGATCGCGTTATTCCGATGCTGCCGCATCGTTTGTCGAATGGCATATGCTCGCTCAACCCGCAGGTTGATCGTCTGACGCTTTCATGTGAAATGGAATTTGATGCGGCGACGCTTAAGCGTGTACGTCATGATGTGTTTACGAGTGTGATTCGCACGAAAGAGCGTATGACCTATACGAATGTGAAAAAAATATTGACTGCAACGGAAGAAGAGCCGCAAACCGAGCTGAAAGAGCGTTACGCCAGCTTGCTTGATATGTTTGGTTTGATGGAGGATCTAGCGATGCGTCTTCGTTCGAAACGAATGAAGCGCGGTGCGATTGACTTCGATTTCCAAGAGTCTAAGGTTATTGTGGATGAGAACGGCAAAGCGGTTGATATTGTGAAACGCGAGCGTTCGGTAGCGGAGCAAATCATCGAGGAATTTATGCTCGTGGCAAATGAAACGGTGGCCGAGCATTTTCACTGGCTTCGTGTGCCGTTCCTGTACCGGATTCATGAAGATCCGTCACAAGAGAAATTGCTTAACTTCGTTCAGTTTGCAGCAAACTTCGGTTATGTCGTGAAGGGCAAAGGCAATTCCATTCATCCAAAAGCATTGCAAACGCTGCTTGAGGACATTCGCGGCACGAAGGAAGCGACCGTTATTTCCACTGTGATGCTTCGTTCGATGAAGCAGGCGAAATACGATGCGGAGAGCTTGGGGCATTTTGGCCTTGCAGCTGAGTTTTATTCACACTTTACATCCCCAATTCGCCGCTATCCTGACTTGGTCATTCACCGTATCATTCGCGAGGTGCTTGATGGCAAAGGCCAATTGACGGAAGCAAGACATGAGTCGCTAACGGCAAGGATGCCGGAAATTGCGCAGCATTCCTCGGAACGTGAGCGTGTAGCGGTTGATGCAGAGCGTGACACAGAGCAGTTGAAAAAATGTGAATTCATGCTCGATAAAGTGGGCGAAGAGTTCGAAGGCATTATTAGCAGCGTAACGAGCTTCGGCATGTTTATCGAATTGGACAATTCGGTCGAAGGATTAATTCGTTTGAGCGACATGTCTGATGATTACTATAACTTCCATGAGCAGCATATGATATTGGTCGGCGAGCGTACGTCCAAAGTGTACCGAATTGGCGATGAAGTTAAAATTCGCGTTACTCGGGTGAGTATGACGGAGCACACGATTGATTTCGAGCTTGTAGATATGAAGCCGCGCAGCGGCTATAAAGGCATACCAAGCAGTGGTTTTGGCGGCGGCGAACGCGGCGGCAAAAAACGCGGTGGTTTCGGTGATCGCAATCGCGGCGGCAAAGGTCAAGGCGGTGCAGGTGATGGCAACCGCGGAAGAGGCGAGCGCGGTGCGAGCGGTGCTGGCAAAGGCCAAGGTGGCGCAAGCGAAGTTTACCGTGGCAAAAACGAGCGCGGAGCAAGCGCGGCTGGCAAAGGCCAAGGCGGTGCAGCCGAAGGTTATCGTGGTAAAACGGATCGCGGTGCAAACGCGGGAGGTAAAGGCCAAGGCGGTGCAGCCGAGGGCGGCCGCGGCAAAGGTCGCGGAGGCAAAGGCGGACGCGGCGGATTTGGCGGCGGCGTCGATCGCAGCGTAGTTGGCATTGTCGAGCAGGCCAATCCATGGCGCATCGATGCACCTGATAGCGGGCGCGGCGGCAAGCGGCGCGGACGTGGCGGCGAAGGCGCAGCCGGAGCTGACGTGAACGACGGTGGAAATCCGGCGGAGCGCGGGCCGAGGCAAGAGGCGGATTTGTCGCCGGGCAACGGTAGAGATTCATCGCGCGGGAACAATGCGCGTACGGATATGTGGGGCCTGCCCATCCGCAATAGCGGCGGGCCAGGCGGAAATGGTCGTGGAGCCGGGCAGCGGCGGAACGATGGAAGTGGCGGCGGCGCGAAGCGGCGGCATACGCCGCAGGGCGGCGTGGTCGGTAGTGAGCGAGGCGCGGAATTGCCGAGCGTGGAAGGCAGCGGCGGCGATGCGGTGAAGAGCAAGCGGAAGAAAAAAAGCGGAGGCGGCGGCAACGCCACAGCTGCTTTTGTCCGGAAAAATCGCAAATAAATAAGGGCGGCGACTTCCGTTCTATGGCATAATTGGAAGTCGCCGTGATCTGGGCAATTTGGGAAAATATATTTAAGCTCGTCACTTGCATTTTAATTCTGGGTATAGTACACTCAAATCAATCGATAATATGAACCTGAATTCACATATTGAAAAGGGTATCATTATAGTCATGAAACCCTTTCCAATGTGTGAATTTTTTGTTTAAAGACAAACCAGGCGCATATTAATATTATTTTTTTGGAGGTTTTTACACATGCAACAAGGTACAGTTAAATGGTTTAACGCAGAAAAAGGTTTCGGCTTTATCGAAGTTGAAGGCGGCAACGATGTATTCGTACATTTCTCCGCAATCACTGGCGAAGGCTTCAAAACTCTTGAAGAAGGACAACGCGTAGAATTTAACGTTGTTCAAGGCAACCGTGGACCACAAGCAGAAAACGTTGTAAAGCTGTAGTAGCTTACGAACGTTGATAAAACCGCCTTTGACCTTTTAGGTTGAGGGCGGTTTTTTTGTGCATAAAAGGAGCTTCTGTTTTGTTCCTTTATAGGAATTCGTTAAGTAATTGACGGGCATGACGAACGAGCATTCCATCGATAGGAGAATCTGTTCCACCGGTTCTAACACCAGTTCCGAGATGAATGGCTTGTGCTCCGGTAAATTTTATAAAGGCAGGCAATGAAGGAACCGATAGACCGCTTCCAGGGAGTATGGTAACAGTATGTCCAATAGTTTGTTTAACCAACCTATTAATTTGATCTGTTGCTTCAAGAACGCTCGGTTTACCGCCTGAGGTAAGTATCCATTTGATTTGAGGGTATTTTAGGAGTGTGGCTAGAGCCTCTTCTTGGTCAGGCACCTCATCAAATGCTCGGTGGAAGGTAACAGGACGATCACCAGCAGCTTCCAATAAACTTTCTAAAGCATCTGTATTAATAGTCCCATCAAGCTGAAGCGTGCCTAAGACGAACGCATGAACGCCTAATGTACGCATTCTGATCATTTGAGCAGTCATTTCACTAAGATCTGCCTTATCGTAAACAAAGGACTTGCTATGAGGCCTAACCATCGCATGTACGGGATATACTTTAGTTATAGGTGTGTGATTAGCTTGCTCGAGCCGTTTTAACGCCTCAAGCACCGAAACCGTAATGTCCTCTTGTGGAGTTAGTCCACCTTCTTCAAAGGCGGATATAAGCTCTACACGGTCCGCACCGTGCACTACAGCTGTAACCGCTTCATCTGCAGTCGTAGCAATGATTTCAAGCAGCATGGGAAATCTCCTTTTTGGGCAGGGCGATAGAGCGGGATGCTCCATAGCCGCCTTGATTTTCGTTGTTAAAGTTGTTACAATGAACACCAGTATACGTGCAACCATTATTTTAGCTTAATTAAGTCGAGGTGACTAGCATGGGTAAGAAGAGTGACGGCAAGCAGCTCGCCCAGAATAAGAAAGCTTCCCATGACTATTTCATTGAGGAAACGTTCGAAGCTGGCATGGTGCTTTTGGGTACAGAAATTAAATCGCTGCGAACGGGTCGTGCAAATATTAGTGATGCATTTGCTACCATTCGTAACGGCGAAATTTTCATACACAATATGCACATTAGTCCGTTCGAGCAAGGGAATATTCACAACCCTACCGATCCAACGCGTGCTCGCAAGCTGTTGATGCACAAGATGCAAATTCATAAGCTTCTAGGCTTATCCAAGCAAGAAGGTTATGCTATTGTACCCTTGAAGATTTATGTGCGCAATGGTTACGCGAAGTTATTGATTGGTCTCGGTAAAGGTAAGAAGCAATACGACAAGCGCGATAGTGCAGCTAAACGTGATGCTCAGCGTGACATTCAGCGTGTGCTGCGTGAGAAACAGAAGGTTTCTAACTAAGGTGTAGATTTCCATGGCAGCAAGCGACCATGATTGCCAAAAACAATTGTGCACGGAAGCAGCTGATTCGTGGTATACTAAGACAGTAGCAACGGCAAAACAATCAATAAATGCAAGTGCATGCGTGCTAGACAATCGGAACAGCCTGCTTGGTCAGATGCTGATCCTTAATCCTAAAGCTTCAATTGAGCTAAACGTTAGTGTGGATCTACTCTTTGGAGTAGTGTTAATCTGCAGCTAACCGTTTATGCAAAATTGGGGGCGTTTATGGATTCGACGGGGATTGTACGAGCGCGGGTTGCGGGTAGCGGGGAGTCGTCCGCTTCATCAACGCTAAAGCCTATTAAACGGCAAACAACAAACAAACTACGCTTTCGCAGCCTAAGAAACTGTGTGCGTGCTTCTACCCAGCATCGTCCATGTGACTGGATTAGGGGCTAACAAGTAGTGGAATACGCTGTCTCATCTCCGCCTGCGGTGAGCTGAAGAAGACAATCAGGCTGACCTTAGCGAGAGCCGGTTACGGGGCGTTTGCTTGGGTGACATCAAAACTGTGACTACACCCGTAGAAGCCTGTGTGGCGTGATCTTCGGACAGGGGTTCAAATCCCCTCGCCTCCACCAATACCATGAAGAAACCCGACCTCGTGAGGTCGGGTTTTTTGATTTTTTAGTCATGTTAAGAGCATGTCTTTTATTAAAATAACGGGCAGATTAGTTCAACAATATAACATAAAAAATGTTCGAAAACGGATATTTTTTAATTATTATGTAATAGAGAGTAAACAACACTAAATCGAAATTGAAAGGGTGTAGTGTTTTGAGACATAACATAACGGTTCTAGGTTTCATCCTACTCATTGTTTTGATTTTGAACGGCTGTACCGAAACCGTTACTGACACCGTGACAGAAGAGAAGATAAAGGTGATTGAGAAGACTGACCCTGCGTTAACGAAAACGAAGGTAAGAACGGACGGAATGGTTTCTGAAACGGATTACGGGTCTGCGCATCCGTTTAGCCTGAACAGCGAAGTAATGTCGGACATGAAATACTATGAGCGGAGTAAGGTTTCCCGCGGGGATATTGTGGTTTTTAAAAAAAAGAAAAATAAAAACCAAGACACTGATATTGCAAGAGTCGTGGGGCTTCCTGGTGAAACTGTAAGCATAAAGAAGGGCCAAGTCTACATTAACAATAAAAAATTGGAAGCTTTTTATGGCGATGATTCTTCATTCGACTAATGCCACCATGCTAATAATTGGGCTGTTTTTATTGCTTTAGCAATTGAAACATTGGATGCAGCGCTTGTATGCCCCGGTGAACGAAGATTTTTACAGTTTGATCATTCCTTTCCTCCACTCAAAGGCGGAATGCATGTGAACTTGAATAACAATGTATGGGGAACGAACTTCCCTGCTTGGTATGAAGAGGGCGCCTCTTCCGATTCAAACTGCATTTTAGATCATTGATATAGAAGATTTGAATATTTGTATGGTATTAGGCTTGCAAGATGGCCAACACGAACTTGCAAGCTTTTCTATGTTAACGTTAGTCGGTGACTTCCACTGTGAAATATGCTACACTCCGTTCAGCAATATATACATTTGTTGGGGCGGTGAGTAGATGTACTATCGTAAAGCAAATATGAATGATATTCATCA
>NZ_JBFTPT010000032.1:0-47625 GCF_056398625.1 Paenibacillus sp. 01T431 | reverse complement strand
AACAGACCGTTCGAGACTACATCACTTACTATAACGCAATTCGTATTCAAACGAAACTAAAGAACCAGTCGCCGATTGATTACAGGCGACTGGCCGTTTAAACTTGAAGGTGTTTTGATCCCTGTCTCACAAATGGGGGTCAGTCCCGAATACCATGCTCTAGACGGGGCTGCTTTTATTAAGCTTTGTGATTTTACATATTTACTCATTTGCGAATGCTTGAATCAATAGAAGTTCATAACTGGCAGCAACGCCTCCTTGTATGCTGAACTTCTCCTCGTATTCCTTATACATGTTGGCAAACAACCGCTTCGAACTGAGACCTCGCATCGTATTAGCCTCTGAAGTGCTGGCTCCCATCGCTTTTACCGAGTGAAGAAAGTCTCTTGCTGAAGCATACTTTCCTATCTGAATGAAGCTTTCAGATTGAATACTAGACAAACCAGATTGCTTGAGCAAGCTGCTCCATTCATTTGTCGATAGAAACCAAAGTCCGTGCCGCTGCGGCTCGACTGCACTGGCTCGATAAGCTTCGTTAAAAGCATGATGCATCTCGCAAAATGTAGCAGGTCCGAATGTCGTGAATATGAGCAAGCCTCCAGGACGAAGCATGCGCCGAAGGTGACCAAGTGTTTGCCTTGGGTTGCTCAGCCATTGAAAACAGGCGTTTGAGACGATGAGATCACAAGAGGATTCCTGAGCATCTTCCGCCCATACTTCAACATCCGCCTGAATAAAGCTTATACGATCTGAAGTATTTTTTAGGATGCCATCACGGTTCGCTTCATTTGATAAGACACGTTGTTCAGCCAGCTTGATCATGGCGGGAGCAATATCAAGTGCTGAAATACTTGCACTAGGCCATTCATTAACTAGAATCTCAGTCAATGTCCCCGTGCCGCACCCGATCTCAAGAATTTTGGGCACGGCTATGTTGCGCTTGTTCTTCCACCCTATGAATGATTTTGCAAGCTGATCTGACATCATACGCTGAACATGAGCATGAGCGTCATACGAATTTGCACTGCGATTAAATTGACGTCGGATATCATTTTTCCTACTGCTCATGCCACCATCTCCTCAGCTCATTAGCTATTTGGTCTTCCCTTCCTAGGAAAGAGGCATGCCCGCAGGATGGCATCGTGAATAACTTTGCTTTTGGCAACTGGGTCATAAGCTCCACTGCAGCGCCGTAAGGACAAATACGATCATCAGACCCATGCACAATAAATACCGGGCAAGTGATGCTCTTTAGTTGAGACAAACAATCCTCGCTTCGTAAAATTTGAAGTCCTGCGATTAACGCTGGGGTTGTCCAGCTGCCAATCGGGGGTAGGCTTTCGTCTAGATTGACTTCCCTTTCTGCATCCGAAAACATGAGCTCTCGGAATCTTGCTTCAATCCCTTGTCGGTCCTGTTTGAGCCTTGTAATCATCTCCCTAACATATATATCTGCAAAGCCGAGATCAGACTCACCTTTTGATCGAGTAAATCGAGCAGATGCTCCGAACAACACAAGACCATCAGCAAACCCTTTTGCCGCGAGTCTTAGTGCAAGTAAACCGCCAAGAGACCAACCTCCGATTAACAACGGACCATGATCAGCCATCGTCTTGTCTACTGCCATTTCAATCAGGAGCAGCATTTTCTCTGGAGAATCGGCATCACTGTAATCAACAGAAACATGATGAAAATCCGAAAGAAACTCACGTATCCGATCGAAAACCGCATGTGGCATACTCCATCCGCATAACCATAAAATAGTGCCGCTTTTCTGTCGCTTAAGTTTCACTGATTCGCTATCCAATATAATCATGGACACAGCACTCCTAGTCGAAGTCCGATTGCATGAATGCGTGCGGCTGCATTTAACAATTCCTTATCTGTATGAACTGCTGACAAGGAAAAGCGAATACGAGCTGTTCCATCAGGTACAGTAGGTGGACGGATGGCAACCGCTGTGATTCCCTCTTCTTCAAGAGCTTCGCTGAAGCGTAAAGCCATATCGTTAGAGCCTAAGATTAAGGGTACAATTTGCGAATTTCCGGAACCGATGTTAAACCCCGCATCACTAAGGAAGGAACGAAATAATCTGCTTGCTGCATAAAGCCTTTCTCGACGCCAGTGTTCCTCTTTTACTAAAACTAACGCCTTTGAAATACCAGCAACGATTGAAGGAGGCAGCGCAGTTGAATATAGGAGTGGTCTAGCCTTATTCACAAGCCATCGTATTAGCAAGCGGCTGCCACAAATATAAGCGCCATAAATACCGAACGATTTACTGAATGTTCCCATATGAATATCAATGTCATTCTGCAATCCGAATTCATGGCACAATCCTTCGCCTCGCCCTCCGTAGATCCCCCCACTATGTGCCTCATCCACCATAAGCATCGCTCCGTACTCCTGTTTAAGCGCAACAAGTTCACGCAATGGTGCCATGTCGCCATCCATAGAGAAAATAGCGTCTGTAACGATCAGCTTACGCCGTTTATCACGATGCTTATTTAATAGTGTACGTAAATGTTCCATGTCGTTATGGCGATACCGGGTGTGCTCCGCACGGCTGAGTACAATGCCGTCCACCATACTCGCGTGGTTCAACTGATCGCTAAAAACAACATCTCCTCGCCCTACAAGTGCACTAATCACACCAGAATTAGCCATATAACCATTTGCAAAAACTAACGATGCTTCACAGTTTTGCCAATCCGCTAGTTCTTCTTCTAGACAACCATAAGGTAATCGGTTGCCTGTCACATGGCGTGATGCACCTGAACCAGCTCCTTCAGTGAGCAAGGCCTCACGCATCACTTCAAGTATGGCCGGATGCTGGGCAAGTCCAAGGTAGTCATTAGAGGACAAATTGAGCAATGTTCGTTCTCCGCGCATCGTATAACCAGGTGATCCGAATACAGAGCTAGTTATACGCAAAGAACGCTCCCTCGAAACATCAGCCAATAATTCTAGTTCTTCTTCCATCCATTTCATAGTCGGCACCGCCTTAAAGGGCATTTAACTCAATCTCAAAGCCCAAATCCTCAATTATTTGATGATCAGCTGATATGTCTTGGCCTGCTGTCGTTAAATAATCCCCCACAAAAAGTGAATTCGCGGCGAAAAGAGATAAAGGCTGCAGCGTACGTAGGTTGACCTCTCGGCCGCCTGCCACACGGATTTCTTTAGAAGGACATATGAAACGAAACAGTGCTAGTACCTTCAACGCTTTCATCGATGGCGTGCGACCTGCGTGTTCCAGTGGTGTTCCCGGTATTGCATTCAGAAAATTGATTGGAATTGAATCCGCATCTAGTTCGCGCAGCGCATAAGCCATTTCGACAATTTCCTGATTTGTCTCACCCATGCCGATAATGACGCCAGAGCAAGGGGACATGCCGTATGTCTTTACATTTTCCACAGTTTCAACGCGTTGATCATAAGTATGGGTCGTCGTGATGGAAGGGTAGTTGGCTTTACTGGTGTTCAGGTTGTGGTTGTATCGATGTACGCCTGCTTCTGCAAGTCGCCTAGCTTGATCATCCCCAAGAATACCCAAACATGCGCAAATTTTTAGAGGCATCGTTTGACGAATTTCTTTTACTGCAGCCACCACTTGGTCGAGCTCCCTGTTAGTTGGGCCTTTCCCGGAGGCAACAATACAATAGGTTCCAGCTTTACGCGCCATCGCCTCACGTGCACCTGAAAGCAATGTGTCTTTATCAAGCAGGGAGTATTTTTTAACTGGAGCCGTCGAAACGATCGATTGCGAGCAATAGCCGCAGTCCTCGGGGCAAAGGCCGCTTTTGGCGTTGATGATCATATTCAGCTTCACTTTTTTACCGTAAAAATGTTTTCTCACCGTAAACGCTGCTTGCATGAGCAGCAGCAGCTCATCATCGGCAGCTTCAAGCACAGCGAGCCCCTCTTCTAACGTTAAGCATTCTCCATGCAATGCTTTTCGGGCAAGCGATTGCCAATCCATCTCTACTTTAATTGTTTTCATCTCTATTATCCTCCCATGGGTTTAACTGCAAATGCCTCTCTAATAGGCGCGAATTGTATGGATTTTTGTAAGGTATGTATCAGCATGTGTGTAGTCTCTTCGGTATGCAAACGAGGAAACCGACCGAGAACTTTAAGGCCGCTAAATTGTTCAATTAGTTGTGCATTCGTAGCAACACTCGGATCGTCATCTGTTTCCGTTAATTCACCATCGTTCAGTATGACGCCAACAATAGGAACCCCCCGATTTTGAAGGAAAGAAGCAGTCAGAAGTGTGTGGTTAATTGTCCCGAGGCTGGAACGGGCTACTATTAGAGCAGGAATTCGGAGTTCCGCAATGAGATCCACCATGAGGTTGCCATCGGTCAGTGGCACGGCAACGCCGCCAGCCCCTTCGATGAGCAGTCCCTCGTATTGTTTGGTTAGTGGTAAACCAGCGGCAATTAACTCCTTCATCGTAAGCATCACACCAGCCTGCTTAGCTGCGAGCATTGGCGCAAGTGGAGCTTCGAATGTAAATGGCGCAACTGCTTCAGGCCGTTCGTTGATGCCCGTGCTTTTTATCAGCCGCTCAGCATCAGTATGTCCGCTGCCAATACGAGCACCGGTTTGAATCGGCTTCCAGACACCAGCATTCATTCCTTCAGCACGGAGCATAGCGGTTATGGCTGCCGTTACAACCGTCTTCCCGACGGCTGTATCTGTACCTGTCACAAATAATCCGCGTATCGTATCCTCGTTAAAAATGTTCAAAGAACTCACACCCCTTCTGTGACGTGAAGTATCGATTCCATCAAAATATTTGTCATGGCATCCAGTTCGGCAACATTACTCGAGAGCGGAGGAATAAAGACGATCACATTGCCAAGCGGCCTTGTTAGCATTCCGAGCTCTCTCGCCCGTAAGGTTGTGCGAACTCCAATTCGATCTGCCCAGTCATACGGCTCACGTGAAACCTTGTCACGTACGAGCTCTATTCCAATCATTAGTCCCTTTTGCCGGATTTCACCGACATGCTGGCAATCCTTTAGCGCTGCGAGCTTTTGCTGGACAAACGACGCCTTTGCTCTTACTCCCTCGATCATATTGCGCTCTTCAAACAGCTTTAAGCTTGCCAAAGCAACGGCACAGCCAAGCGGGTTACCGGTATAGGAATGACCGTGGAAAAATGTTTTTTGCTCTTCGTAATCAGCATAAAACGCTTCATACACCTCGTCAGTTGCAAGTGTCCCTGCTACAGGCAAATACCCACCGGTCAGCCCTTTGCCAATCACCATCAAATCAGGCGAGACATCTTCGTGATTACAAGCGAACATCGCGCCTGTCCGACCGAAACCAGTCGCCACCTCATCAGCAATGAGCAGTACACCATACTCACGGCACAGCGCAGCCATCTGGCGTAAACAGCCTGAAGGCATAACGATAATGCCCCCAGCCCCTTGCACAATCGGCTCCACAATAAGTGCCGCGATTTCATCCGACTTTGTCTCAAGCAAATGACGCAGTGACGCTAACGTATCTTCCAGTGCCTGCGCCTCACCGCCTGCATGACGATAAGCATAGGGATATGGAATGGTGTAAGAAGAAAATAACATGGGGCGAAAAGTGTCATGATACAGAGGAATGGCACCAACGCTCACCGCGCCAATTGTATCGCCATGGTACGCTTGGTTCATCGTTACAAACTTCGTCTTACCTCGTATCCCCTTGTTATGCCAGTATTGAAACGCCATTTTGATCGCGATCTCGACACCGGTTGCTCCTGAATCGGAGTAAAACACTTTGTTTAGTCCTTCCGGAGTAATTTCCACCAATTTTTCTGCAAGCTCAATTGCCGGAACATTAGCCATACCAAGAAGGGTGGAATGGGCCACTCGCCCTAACTGTTCTGTAATCGCCTGATTTAGCTCCGGCACGTTGTGTCCATGTACGTTAAGCCAGACGGATGAGAAACCGTCATAATATGCGCGTCCTTGGACGTCAAATAGCTTGATGCCTTCTCCGCGTTCAATAATGAGTGGATCAGCGTTATTGTAATCTTTCATTTGAGTAAAAGGATGCCATAGGTGGTTCTTATTCATGGCAGCAAGCCGTTCGAAATCTGTTATCACAAATGATCACCATCCATTATTTTTAATTGTTAACCTTAAAAATTAAATTTAGGTTAACAATCGGATTTTGCTATTCTAGCAGACCTGCACTCCCCTGTAAAGAGAATACAAAATGAAGGATTGAAGATTAACACCGCGAGGAAGCAACCGAAAGCCTCATGAATAATAACAAAATATAGAATTATACTTTTGTTCAGCTACTCCAAAAAATGCTAAAATAGATACAACAAAAACCCTTCTGCTCGGATCACAAAAGGGTCGATCTTTTAAATTATGAAATATGATTTAATGTTTTTTTAGCTTGCACATGTGTAAGAATAATAAATATTTTCAAGCCCTGCTATCGTTGTCGAACAGACATTTTTCCTCGATCATAAGCAAGGATGATCATCGTCGCACCTAAGCCAGCACTGATCATATACATCATAGAATATGAGGTGAAATCAGCTATTGGCCCCATAATAACGCCGCCCAACGAAATTCCTAAATCAGCCATAGCAATAAAAAGTCCGATTAACATATTGCGGCTCTTCTGCGGCAAAACAAATGTTAAATAGGTTGTTAACGTAGGATAGATGAGAGCCTGAGCCGTTCCCATTAAAATGGAACCCAAATAGAAAAAAACAGCTCCCCCCGTTACAGAAAAGCTCACGCATTGCGCCGCCAATGTCAAAAGGAGCATATTCCTCATCATAAACGATGAATGCCATTTTCCGTCCGAAGGAATCTTTTTTCTTAAAGCAAAACGAGCCAAAACAACGGTACCCGCTTGCAGCATTAGATAGATTCCAGCATTGCCGTTTTTTAATTCCGAAGCGTATAAAGGAATAAAGGTGGTAACTGCTCCAAATACCATTGAAGCTACTAACATCAACATGCTGCACTTAAACAAGATTGGGTTAGTTACTAACTGACCGAAGGATTTAAACATACTTTCTGACTGCTCGGTCTGATTTGCAGCAGTCTGGTCGCTTCCTTGATCCATTTTGGTGCCATAGCCGAACACCCCCGTAAAGATCGCAATCGCAATCATGACCATCGTAAAATAATTCATATCCCCCGTTTGCCAAATGCCCAAAGCCAGAACAGGGCCAAGGATACCTGGCATATACGTAAATAAAGAATAAAGTGAAATGCCTTGGGAGCGATCCTTCTCTGGCAGTGAATCAATGATGCCAATCTGCAATGCCATTGAGAAAAAAGCGGTTGAAACTCCTTGTAAAATACGGGCAATTAAATAACCCTCTAAACCCGTAATCGTATAGAGGATTAAAGCAAAACCATTGACGATAAGAATAATGCGCAGCACTTTTATCGGTCCGTGCATTTGAATAATCCGGCCTGCCCACGGTCGAAAGAACATGGTAGTGAACAAATACGCACCCATGATTAAACCGATCGTTGTGTTGCTGGCTCCGAGTGACTCTCCACGCAAAGGTATAATGACATTTAATATGGAATTGCCGCTGAAATAAAGAAGAGCCAGCATATACAATCGTATAAAAGGCCAAGATAATGCTCCACTCACAACTTCCCTTCCTCCTAACTTCTGCATGCAAATATCCTATTCTCCAAAACTCATTCAGCTAAAAAGTGATAAGCATCTGCAACAATTTTTTCGCATATTCCGACTTGACGTCATTTAATTGTTCGATTCTCACTATTTCTTCAACTTGACCATCTCTAAAAATAATGACTCTATCGCAAATATAGGCCGCAGCCTGTATATCATGTGTGATAAATACATAACTCATGTTGTACATTTTTTTTAAATCTTTTAATAAATCAAGCACTTGGGTTTGAACAGATACGTCTAATGAGCTGATTGCTTCATCTAACACAATGCATTTTGGCTCGATGGAGATGGCTCTTGCAATACATACCCTCTGTACCTCTCCGCCCGATAGTTCATGTGGATATTTTATTTTATAGGATGGATGTAATCCAACTTGATTTAACAGCGTATCAACCATACTATGTTTTTTTTTATACCTTTTTATTGGCTCCATAATGGCTTCTTCGACCGTAAAAAAAGGATTAATGGACGACTTATAGTCTTGAAATACCGCGCTAATGTTGCCAAAGCGCACATTTCTATCCCCTACACTCTTGCCATCAAATAAAACGCTGCCTCGATCAGGCTTTTCAATGCCTAATAACAATCGCCCTAATGTTGATTTTCCGCTTCCGCTCTCTCCAATAATACCGAGACATTCGCCCGCTCCACATTCAAAACTAATATCATTCAACACTTTTTGTTTCTTTTTCGAAAAAAACCCGCCTTTTTCATACGATTTATCCACATGATCAATTTTCAGCATTGTTCAACCCTCCCCCATGATCAGCATAAAATGATTACTCAGCGCCAATCTAGTAGACAACAAATATTTTGTATATTCATGCACTGGTTCTGAAAAAACAGCTCGGATGCTTCCTTGTTCGACAATCTCTCCATCCTTCATGACCAAAACGTCATCGGCCATTTTTTTTACAACGCCGAGGTCATGAGAAATAAAGATCATCGAGCAGCCCATTCGCTCACGCAATTGCATAAATTGTTCAATCACTTCAAATTGTGAAATGGTATCCAGACCTGTTGTTGGCTCATCCGCGATAATAATGTCAGGCTCCAGTACTAATGCGAGCGCAATCATAACTCGCTGCAGCATGCCCCCCGATAGCTGATGCGGATACTTATTCATCACTTCGATCGGATTGTTCAACATCACGCTTGCCATAGCTTTTTTCATTTTTTCTACGATTTCGTTCGTACTCCAGCCGAAATGTTCATAAAGGGTTTCCTTCAAATGAATGCCGATCACACATGAAGGGTCAAATGCACTCATCCCATTTTGCATAATCATACATAGCTGCTTTCCCCTTTTTTTCCTCATTTCATGTTCAGAAAGATGATTTAGATGTTCACCTTTAAATATGATATCGCCAGATTGGCGCAGCCAGGCTTTATTCAACCCCATAATCGACCTGCTGGTGACAGACTTGCCGCTCCCGCTTTCCCCTACTATAGCGAGGCAGCTGCCTTGCTTTAACTCGAATGAGCTGTTATGAATGATCACATGATCCGTTTTCATATCCCATACTTTTAAGTTTTTCACCTCTAATACATTCATGGCTTTAATCTGCCACCTCTTTTTCGCGAAAACTTTTTTTGGTCACGATTCGTTTCTCTTGAAGCATAGAATTAGACCTCATTAACTTCGGATCCAATGCAATCTGAAGGGCATCCGACAAGAAATTGAATGCCGAAACGATAATAATAATAGCTATGCCTGGGGCTAACATGAGCTCAGGTCTTGTAAACATAACTTCCCGCGCTTCATTCAGCATCATTCCCCATTCCGCGTCGGGCGCTTGAATGCCTAATCCTAGAAACGAAAACCCTGATATTTGCAAAATCATCGAACCGATCGCGCTGCTCGAGATGACTGTTATGTCCGCAAATGTAACTGGAATCATATGCTTATAAATAATTTTTGTATTGCTGATGCCAGATGCTTTGGAAAATTTGACATAATTAAGTTCGGAATACTGCATCACAGACGTTCTGATTACCCGAGCAAACCATGCCCATTTCATAACAACAAACGCTATCAAAATGTTTTCAAGACCTACGCCTAGAATGCCGACTAACGCCAGTGTCATAACATATAGCGGGAAAGAAAGCATGATATCGCAAACTCTCATAATAAAGGCATCTACTTTTCCTCTAAAGTAACCCGCGATAAAGCCTAATAAAGCGCCTATCCCTATCGATATCGCTAATGCTGCCAATACCCACAAGACACTGGGACGAATCCCATAAATTAATCGGGATAGAATACATCTCCCCAAGTGATCGTTCCCGAGCAGGTATTCCCAGGACGAGGACGCATATCTTACGCTCATCTTGACTTCGTTAGGATCATGCGGGGCAAAAAAAGAAGGAAATAATCCGACAATAAGCGTTGCAGCAATAACGATTAAGGATAAGCTGCCTATTTTATCTTCGCTTATGTTTTTTAATCGTTTCATCTAGATCTCCTTCCTCATTTTAGGATTCAAAACGGCATTTACGATGTCCGAAACGGTATTAAATAATACAAATGCGACTGCCACTATTAGAACATAGGCTTGGATCACAGGGAAATCTCTGCTTAGAATCGATCTTATACTTAAACTGCCTAACCCTGGCCAGGCAAAAACATTTTCAACAACGACGGTGCCTCCTAAAATAATCGGGATAGCCATACCGAAAATCGAAATGGCAACCTGCAAGGAATTTCTTAATATATGCATCGTAATTTTTTTCTCAGACAAGCCAGATGCCCTGCCATATAGAACATAGTCTTCATTTAGATTGCTTATCATCGAGCTTCTGACGTTTCGAAAATAAATCCCTGCATAACTTATCGCAATCACAGTTACCGGCAAAATATAGCTTTTATACGAATCCATTCCGCTCGTAGGCAGCAAATCCAATTTAACGGATATATACCAAATTAAAATAGCTGCAAGCCAATATGACGGCATGGATGTTAATAAAAATGAGATGCCCCTTACTGATTTGTCTATCATTTTCCCTTCATTTATTGCACTAAGCACCCCCAATAGGATGGACAAAACAATAACAACGATAGATGAAACCAGCGTTAGCTTTAACGTATTCAGTAAAGCTGGACCTACCATTGACCAAATCGGTTTTCCTGTGACATATGAATCTCCAAAGTCTAGTTGCATGCAGGCAACGACCCAATGTAAATAACGAATGATAAATGGCTGGTTCAAGCCAAGTTCTTCTTTTGTCTGAGAAATTAAATCATTTGTTATATTGGGTATGCCTTGCGCTTGCAATATCAATTGGGCCGGATCTTGGGGAGAGAGATTAATGAATACAAACGTTATAAACGAAATAATTAATAGAAGAGGGATTGCTAACAATAGCCTTCTAATGATGTACCTTGCCATATAAAAATCTCCTTTCTACAGAAAATATCAAAAGACTCTATCCTTCTTTACTCAAAATAAAAAAGGGAGTAATCCTCCCCTTTAATTTTTCGCGTTCTATTCAAAGCTCATTCGCTCGAATGGCAGCTCAAATTGTGTTTGTTTAAACGAGATATCTTTTATCTCTTTTGGCGCCACGATAGTGACACTGCCATTCGAGATTGGAATAAAGACAGCTTCGTCATGAACGATTGTCATAATATCAGCATATAACGTTTTCCGTGCAGCCTCATCCTTGGATACCATGACCTCATCAATTTTCTTGTAAAGCTCACTTGCTTCCGCAATTCCGCTTGTTGTATGCAAATAAGCATTCTCAGAAGTAAAAGCAGAGATGGTGCTTTGCGGATCATAAGCGAGTCCCCATGTTTGATTGAATAATAAATCATAATCTCCAGTTGATCTTCTTTTGGCGATTGAGGTTGATTCCTCACCGATAATTTCCAATTGAATACCTATCTCCTTCAAAGAGCTTTGAATAAATTCAGCCTGCGTTTTTTGGGAAGAAGAATTGCTGTCATAATATAATTGGATTGCTAATGTTTTGTCATCCTTTACTCTAGCAGCAGCGCCTTTCTCCAGTTTCCATCCTGCACCTTCCAATAGTTGCTTCGCTGCTTCCAAATCATAGTCTCGTTTCTTCAAATCGACATTCGCATAATTGACGTTAGCAGAAAATAGGGAATGGGCTGCTGATTCAGTCCCGTTAAAAATATCCTTACTAATCGTATCTCTATCAATAGAGTGCCAGATGGCTTCACGAACAGCTTTTTCACTTACGGGATGATCGGATTTACTGCTGTTGGCCACGATCATTTTTGTGTTCATCGCTTCACTTCTAACAAGCTGATAATTGCCTGTTTCGATTAATTGTTCCATAGCTTCAACATCAATACTGTCTGCACCACGATCATCAGTGAACACAAAGTTCACTTCACCCTTTTGCAAAGCTAGGAATGTCGTCTCCCCCGCTGGGAGAACTTTAGACGTAATTTTTTTAATGTTAGGAACGCCGCCCCAATATGCATCATTCGCTTCAAACGAAGCATACTTATCGGTTTTATGATCCGTAAGCTTATATGGCCCTGTGCCGTTATAGCCATTTACGCCATTTTTCGTTTCTCCATCCATAAAGTTTTTAGGGGAGATGAATACGTACGGCCTAGTCATGGATAATTCAACTAAGGTTGGATAATAGGATTCAGACAGTGTGAGTTCAACTGTATATTCATCTACCGCTTTAACGCTTACTATTTTTGTCGACAGCTTGATCCAAGTATGCTTTTCTTTATTATGTTGTACCGCTTCAATATTTTGCTTTACAGCCTCTGCGTTAAAAGGTTCACCATCATGGAACTTCACATCTTTCCTCAAATGAAAGGTATATATTTTGCCATCTTCAGAAATTTCCCATGATTCAGCCAGTAAAGGCATGATTCCCTCCTTTGTGTTTTCGACTAAAGATTCGTACACTATTCCTTGTGCTGGCATTGAACCTGCATAAAGATGTGGATTCATATCATTAATGTCTTTGGCCGATGCATACACGAGTTCTGTTTTCTTTTCCTTATTTGTTGATTTCGATTTCGCATCCTTGACGTCGCTGCAGCCTGCCAGCACAATTAAAAGCATCAGCATGGATAAAACAACAACAAGCAAATTTCCTTTTTTCACAATATTTCCTCCTAAAAAATATAAGTTCATTATGATTTCAACAATTACGCTTTTAAATATTTTCCAATTTCATTACAAATTCTGTTCAAGTCTTCTTCAAAGCTTTGAACAGCAAATGCAGCAGATAACCTAATTTCCTTATGGGATTGAACAACTTCTTCCAATTTATTCTCATAGGTAAGTATGAATTTATCGATGGTAGGGCAGCTCGAATCTATAAATTTTGCAATTCCCTGAATGATTTTCAGACGATAATAATCCTCCTTTGGCATTCTTGGAATATCCAAATCACCTTCCCTATTGATGAACATCTTTCTGATAGGGACTGCAGAAAAGTCGAAATATTTCCCATCCTTATCTGGTTCAGAAAAAGGATCGATCAATAGCGAGGTGTAACGGATATACAACAAATACTCTTGATGAATAGTTTCGAACGTGGGGAAATTATCTATATCATGACGTGATAAACTTTCGAGTCTTACCGGATAATTGTCATCCGTCATAAATTTAAGTAAATTTATACCTTTTATATGTAGCTTACTGATAATATTCATAATTTCTTTCCAATGGGCCAACATCTCACGAATGAGTAATGGTGTAATTGGCCCTTCAGGATAAATTTTATAAACATACTTTTTGGTTTCTCGATCCCCGAATATCGTGCTTAAAGAAACGTCATTCATAAAGAGCGGCGGATGAACGTATAACGAAATATTTCTTGTTTCTGCTTCAATCGGCGATTCCATTATGTCTATCGCAATACCTAATTGTTTGTATGCTTTACAGAGTTCTTCAACATTAGGAGATGGGTACTTTGTAGAGCCTATAAAAACTTTTTTCTTGACCGCTGTCGTTAGGGCATGATTTGTAGGTCTAGCATGCATCCATCTTGTATCACCAAAGTAGGTGGAAAAACTAATAATTTCCGTACTCGGATTATAATCATTCATATAATGGCGAATTAAGTTATTCGAGCCCAACGTCGGTGAAATTAATAGCATGCTCTTTACTTTCCTTAGAAGCTTAGGATCGATTTGTTTCAACACTTCGATATAGGCATCCGTTGTGACAGCAAATATAAGGGTATCCCACTCACCTGTAATCGTTTCGTACCCTTTAAATACGTGATCTACAAAACATTCACCCTCCATAGCACGATGCTTCTCATTCTGAATGCTTACACGTATACGTTGATTGCTCTGTTTAATCGAATCAAAAAATGACTCAGAACGCACGGATTCTCTCCCTACTATCGCTATACGGCAATCCCAACATTTTTTTAGATTCACAGCGAGTTGAATCGTAGCTGGTCCCGTGCCTAACAGCAAAACATGTTTGAAATCACCCATAAATGCCTTCCTTCCTAATAAAAAAACACACTATGCTTTTTGGTACAATGCAATATCAAACAAATGATCTGGACGTCTTACCTGTTCAACCAACCTCCATTTTTGAGCATTCACCTCTTTCAATGGAAAATTGAATAATGATTTTATTTGTTCTCCATATCTCATTGCCACAACGACATGCTTATTGGTCAATGAATAGAGCTGATCCAATATGTCATATTTATTTTCAACGGTTGAGCTAAAAATGATATGGGACGCCAGTTTCGTAAAATCAAGATTTTCCACCAGCCTATTCTCTAATCGAATATTCAAGCCGCTGCTAAATTTCTCCACAACGCTCCTTCCAAGCTCTATAGCTTCATCGTCAATATCTAAGCCAACGACCTCCGCTCCAGTGCGCTTCGCAATCAAAATGGGCGTCATCGGAAATGCACCTGAGCCTATTAATAACACTTTTGAATCCGAGGATAATTGGAAGCTCCCAAATTCTTCTTCGATGCACGATTCTATGTTTTTGAAATAATCGGTTATCTCAGCATTTCCTTCATGAAGCTTTAATGCACGATATTTCTCCATAATCGCAACGCAAAATGCCGATTTTCTTCTCAAATCCACCACAAGTTGAAGAATATCATTGGAATCATGATGTCCAAGTAGATCCCAAGCTTCATGGTTACTTCTGTTTGTTACGAATTTCGAATATTCATCTATTAAATTTTCCATCTCCGAGCTATTGTTAACCGTATGATCATATCGGCCTGCTAAACGATCAAATTTTTCTGAAAATTCAATCAATTTATTTTGAAAACTCTCCACCTTRTTCATTGTTTTCCCCCTGCTATAAAAAATCACTACACTTCTATAAAAGCTTTGCCCTGCGCAACAATTCCAACAGATCCTTCAATTTTAAGACTAGCAAGTACTTCTTTATAACAATCCGCCACTACTTTAATCGTGCCACCGGGTTGCTTTATTTGTGCAACAACTCCCTTCTTATTTTTCCATGCTAGATAAGCACCCAATGAAGCAGTACCTGAACCGCATCCCCTTTCCCAGATCATACTGTCTAGATGCGGAACATAAATCAGCGGAGCTAATTCAGCAGATTGTGATTTATACAATAAAATGCCAACCAAGTTTGCTTTTAAAGTTGATCCAAATAATTTAGCTAATCTTTGCGCTTTATCTCTATTCCATTTATCAAATTGCTCTACTTCTATCACAATATGAGTAAACTCCTGGTAACTCACTAGAATAACATCCAGATCGCAACCGTCATGTTTAATCGTTCTCTTTTCTATCTTGTTAGGAACTGGCATAGCAACTTGACATAAATATTCATCTGCCATTTTTCTTACCTGGCATATGATTAATTTATCTGTTCCTGATACCTCTAATCGTAATTCCGCCAAGGCATCCTGATCCAACCCTTTTTCTGACGCAATAAAAGCTGCCAATGACATGCACGCATTCCCGCAAAACTCACCTCCAGCCATGATCAAATGTGCATCCGCTTCTTTTTTATTCGATTTTTCGATAAAACCTACTTGCTCCGCATTCACGTTGTCATAGGACATCATTTTTGTTGCAATATGCTTATACTCATCAACAGGATGATTCGATTTAACTAAAATCGTCATATTTTGTGTTGGATTAAATTTAATAAAATCTATTTCCTGTTTCATCACAACTACCCTCAACCCTCCGATTTTTTATTGGTATTCCTTTAATGTGTAGAGTTTCCCAAGCTATAAAGTGTAATAATTACGATATAACATTGTTTTAAATGTAATGATTACGATTATCACTCACAGGATTGATTATAGCATGATGTTGAACCGTGTCAATATTGATTTTGGTTTTTTTTGGTTTTTCAATACTATTTGACGCTACTAAACAGCGGTTGCGCGGAATTTTATGTTTTTCAAAAAGAAAAAGCCACCTAAAAAGGCGGCTTACAATCCAAAAGAGTGCAAAAGAATATTTTCCATTCCCCGCTCCCAGCTTTAAATCCAATAACAAAGGAACAATTCCCTCCCATTAACCTTTTTCTTCTGTCCTCGATTGGATGAAAGTGCTCTGATTAACGGGAGCTCCTCCCTTGTTGATGCTCTTAAAATTCTCTACTGACTTACCATTGTAAATTGTTTTTTATCCAGCTAAGCAGTGATTCTTCCTTAGGGGCCCAGCCAAGTAAATTTCTTGCGTGAGCCGCACGTACACGGCTGTTTGAAGCGATGGCAAAACGCGCCCAATCCCCAAGCTCTGCAATCGACTCGTCTGCGGACCAGCTTATCGTCTTGCCGCCAAAGCCTAGCGCCTCACTGACCGATTTGGCGATGTCCCCGTACGATTCCTCCCCATTTTCGGCAAAGAAATACGATGCGGAAGGTGCTTTTTCAAGTGCCAACACATACAGCTGAACCAAATCCTTGATGTGTACATTGGACCAGCGGTTTACGCCTTTACCAACGTGAACGCCACCTTTCAGCTCACGCGACTTGCGAATAATTTGAGGCAATTGATCGCTTTCCACAGGCAATGCTAATGCATCACCATAGATCATAGACGGGACAATCACGATGCCTCTCACCCAATCCTCAATTCCAGCCCTGCGCACGAGGTTGTTGATCGCTACGCGATTTTCCCTAATATCCATAGGCACAAACGGCGTTTCCTCGTCAAAAATATGTTCGCTCGCTGTATCGCCGCGGGCATCATCCCCAACCACACTCGAACCCGAAGTATGCAGAAATGGTTTCCCGCTTCCGCGCAGCGCAGCAATAAAAGTCTCAACTGCCACTAAATGATCAGAATCGGCCGTATGAATAACTGCGTCGCTGAGTTTGGCATACTTCGTTAGAGTATCTGTATCATCCAACGTTCCAAGTATAGGCTCTATACCGATTTCCCTTAATGCTTCCACCTTATCGGGATTACGAACCAGACCGTAGACGGTATGCCCCGCATCAAGCAAAGCTTTGGCCACCGATCCACCAATATAGCCTGAAGCTCCTGTAACAAACACTTTCATAACTATCCCTCTTCAATCATGTTGTATAACTTAAATTAAGATAACTTTTCAATAACGGCTTTCGTTACAGCAAGCGTAGATTGCGGGTTTTGACCAGTAATGAGGTTGCCGTCCACCTCGTAATGAGTAGACCAGTTCGGCGCTGCCACGAATATTGCTCCTAGATCACGAAGCTTGCTCTCCAGCAAGAAAGGCAGATGCTTGTCCAGCGTCGTTTGGGCTTCCTCCCGATCTGTAAATGCATTGACTCTTTTACCCGCTACAAGCGGTTGTCCATTTGTCAAAGTTACACCAACCAGCCCCGCAGGACCGTGACATACAGCAGCTACAATTTTATCTTGTTCATAAAAATCACGCAGCAGCCTCTTCAGGTTTTCGTCATGCGGTAGGTCGTACATCGTTCCATGACCGCCAGGCAAAAATATAGCGTCGAACCCTTCAGCAGATACTTCATCCAGTTTTATAGTGTTCTCCAAATATTTCTGTGCATTCAATATTTCTTGCGGAGTGTTAGCATCAACACTTCCAGGATCAATTGGGCCGATTCCTCCAAGCGGGCTTGCAACCGTTACTTTATATCCTTGAGCCGTAAACTCCATATATGCTTCGGCGAACTCTGAAAGCCATATGCCGGTCTTTTTTCCTTCATGAATATCGGAATGGTTCGTAACAACGATCAGCACTTCTTTTGACATAATATTTAGCCTCCATTATTTTTTATTCTGCTGCTTCTTTATTTTAAGGCTCAATTCATATATAAAACAAATTACGAAATAACTGTTCATTAATAATTATTTTTATAAATCAAACGAAATGATCCTTCGTATTTTCCTTAATGACTGACATGATTTCATTGATTAGAGGTAAATGCTTATTCTTTAACTGATAAGCGAGATATAGCTCGTTTTTTACTTTTAAATGTTTAAAAATAACTTTTGCTTTCCCTGCTGTTAACGAATCTTGCAAGAGATATGTAGGGATGACACTTAAGCCCGTCCCAAGCTCAACCGCCTTCAGAATCATATGTAAATTAGGAATGACATGAATAGGTCTAATTTGAGGACGCATCTTAAAATGCTCTCTCCAAATTCTTCTTATGATTGGCAGTTCCAAGCCATAGCTGATCCATTTCTGTTCTGAGAGCCATTGCTCTTCAAGCTTCAGATTATCGAATGCAACAATTTCATAATCGCTTGGAGCAACGATAACAAACTCCTCATCCATCAATTTCAAATACTCGATACCGGGCGTTTGAAACCTTTGGGACATAATGAGGATGTCTAGCTTGTCTTCCTTCAGCAGCTCCAGCAATTGCTCAGCAGTACCAAAATGTGAAATGGTACAAACATTATATTTAGGAAGCTGCGGCAGTATTTTTTCACTAAAAAACTCATGCGCCGCTCCAATCTTGATTACGCTCAGCGTAGGCAAAGAAGTTGATTTAAAGTTCATCGTCGTATTCTCTAACGATTCAATGAGCGGAGCGAGCTGGGAATACAACTCCTTTCCCCGCTCTGTCGGGGTGATTTTTCTAGTCGATCGAATAAATAAAGTTTCTCCGACCTCCGCTTCCAAGGCAGCTAAATGCTGACTCATGGCCGGCTGCGTCATCATGCGGGTTTTTGCTGCTTCGGAAACGGATTGATGCTTGTAAATCGTGCAAAAGCTTCTATACCATTCAAAATCAACCATGCTGAATCCACCTTTGTACTAACATAAATAACACTATATTATCACACCTTGCCAGTGGGAACATGCATTTAAAACACATGGGAATGCAGTTCTATAAAATATTGTTAATATCAATAAAAGTAAGTACAGAGCCGGTTTAGTCAAATAAAACAATTACACAGAAGAAAAACCTTCCAGCAATCGCTTAGAAGGTTCTTTTTGTTGCTTTTAGTGAAGCTTTTCGTCATACAAAAAACGGTCCAAAACTTTCTTGAAAACAGTTTTTTGCACAGTTTGTTACGTAGCAATATCATGTTGCATGATTTTATTGCAATCTAAAAAGTCTAACCGCTCCACTTTATACAAATCATAGATCTGTTGCGCATTATTTATCGATTTATATATTTGATGGTTTATATCATTTGCTAATTTGGCATACGGTAATTTTTCTATCGCCTTCCTCGATCGAATATTTTGTTTACGGACTTTCAAAAATACCGTTTCGATATTATGCTCAAGGAATAGTTCAGTAAAAAAGGATTCCTTCGCTCGTTGGTTATAACCTTTTCCAAAATAAGGAGTTCCAATCCATGTGGCTAAAAAGCCGGTTTTATTAACAATATCATATAGATCAATAGTACCAATGGGATGTCCATTCTCATTTATTATTGTTCTAGATATACATGTCTCCTGTTCTTCTTCAACGATCAACTGTTTGGTTATGAATAAGTATTGTTCATATAATTGGCAATTATAACGAACGTAAGGAAAAACCGCAGGATCCATCATTAAGTCATACAGTGAATGGCATTCCTGCAAATCACGTTTTTTTAACATTAAATCTACCACCTAGTCCTTTTATTTCGCTATTTCTAACCCTTAAAGTATATAAAAGAACTTCGATGCTTTAATTAATTCTATATGGTCTTTGTGTAAATTCATCGCTGAAATTACTTACGCTTTAACTCCGGCAGAGAATAATGTGAGCTGATCTTATCAGCTTGTCCACCATCCCTCATTTAAAGCGTGTCCTTTAGCAGATAGGTCACTAAAAGAGCAATAAAAATAGCCACCTGGAAGGGTGGCTCGCACTAAAAAAAGTGAAAATGTATAGACTGCTCGACTTATCCCAAACTCCTCATGCAAATCAGATCCTCAAGAGCCTCGCCAATAATGTCGATTGCTTTGACGTTATGTACACGATACGATGTCAACCAGGTATGGCAGGAGCAGTCATACTTTCAAGAAACAAGGTCGAATTAATGACTAGCGTTTCTTCAGGCCAAGTTCGCGTCAGAATCCGCCACCCTTGCGTTTTCAACTGCGATTCATCAACCGCTTCGTACATGATTCGCTTCATTCCCTCAGCTGTTCGAACAGCTACTAGAGAATCTGGGGATGTACGTTTAATTTGATTCAGCACCCCAAGCTTATCTCTAACGAGACTAGCCACGAATACTCTACTATAAGAGCTATAATCAAAATCTGATCCATTCTCCAATACAACAGTCACTTTATTCCCAAATCCCATACGCTCGAGCAAAAAGCATGATGCATCATAGGCCACAGGATCAATTTCCAAGCAGAGAACCTCAACATCCCCGATAAGATGCAAAATAATAGGACTTAGCGGCATCGGCCCACTTCCAACAAAGACAATCCGCGACTTCTCTTTCTGACCATCCGCTCGAGTAATCCGGCGAAGAGTGGACAGCTCCTCACTAACTAAGGCCATATAAATGTTCCAGTAAGACAGCCTTCGAATGTTATCCAAGACGGAATCCTCTGATTTGCTAATGTGAAGAGAATCGCCTAACTCTACTAAAAATTCGGCTTCTGACAACTTATCCTGCAAATTTCGTTGGTTCATTCGAATATATTCGTTGCTAAGAACGGCCTGTACCTCCTCCGGTAAGTAGTGGGAACGTAATTGAAGTGAAAGGCGCCTAATCATGTTCGTAACTAATTGATTAGCAGGAGACAGATCAACTTCTTTTTGAAGAAGTTCATTTACTTCACGGATAAAAGCGATAAAGCCGTCAACCATTTGTATTCTTGTTGTGTTGCTTGTAAGTAAAATAGAACCAGATGAATAAACCTCCATTTACCCATTTCCTCCTTCATTCTCGATCCAATTTCTTACTACAGAATATATTCATATGATTAAGGTTGTATACGAATATAGGAACATGGATGGAACAAAGTAAGGGGACGCGAAGGTTCGCGTCCCCTACTCACTCAAATACTTACTAAGAACCAAATGCACTCCGCAAAATGACTTTTATTTCGTATATAAGCTTTTCATCAGTTCACGGTTTTTTTTCCTAAACAAGTCATTGTGCGAGGATACCATTCCATTCGCATTTGCATCCGGAGTCACGTATTGCTTTGCTTTATTAACTGCGTTCGCAGCGTCCTGGAACGCCCCCGCAATGAGATGCAGCTTTCCATCATGGTGTAAAATATCTCCTGCTGCATAGATGCCTGGCATCGATGTTTCGCTCATTGGAGATCCAGAAATCCAATGATCATGGAGATCAACACCATCAGTTGCAAGCTTAATCTAAATCGGAAAATCAATATATATGATTACCTAATTTATGTGTGTATGCGGATGGAGACACACCAAAATTTTTAAAAAATAATCTGCTGAAATATAAAGGATTCGTATAACCTACGCTAACGGCAATATCGTGGATGGAGAAATTGCCTGCTTTGAGTAGGTCACTGGATCTTTCCATACGATAATTAAAAACATAGTCAATTGGACGGAATCCGGTATATTTGTTAAAGAAGTCATTCTCTCGATTCCTGCAACTAATTAGAACTTGATGTAAGATGCTTAAGAATAATTCCTTGACACGAAGTTTTTCAATCCCTCCAGATGCATGAACATTCTGATGAAGCATGATTTGTACTTGGATTTGCTCCCGGTTCAAGCCTGAAATGAGAGTCGCATTCATGAGTCCAATTTACATCATCTAACTTATCTATTTTATAAAAAAGCGAATATTTCACGCAATATATTTTTCGGCTGGATGACTAAACGATAGACATCTTCTATTTCATAGGTACCAGCAGCAAAGATCTCTGCTAATTTATTTAAATTTATCATTGCTCTCTACCTGCTCCCTAGCATCAAGTCGTTTTTAATGTAAACTTCGAGAATGTTGTATTTATAATTCTCTCATATATTTCTTCGACAATAAATGATGCCCTTATAATATTATCAGAATCGATTACATCAATAGAGTGGCGTAAGAGGTTTTCCTATTTCAAGCAGAACCTTTCGCTGGAATAACTTTAATCACAAAAACCGCCTGAAGGCTGTGACAGCCGGTTCAGACGGTTCAGACGGTTTGGTTTGGAGAACGCTCTATTTACAGAAGCCTACCGAAATATATCCACATTCTCTTGCAGATACCCGTCCAGCGTTCGGGGCTGTCTGCCGAGCAAACGCGTGACATCGTCCGTTGGCCTTTCCGGCACCAACGTAGACATCGTCTGAATTTCTACAACGTGGTTTGCGAGCCAAGGGGGCATGCGCCCTTGCTCAGTCAGATTGCGAAGCATCACTTGAGGCTCCACGTTTATGTAGCGAATCGTCTTGCCTAGCAAAGCGGATAGCTTATCCGCGATCTGCGGATAGCTGTAGATCTCCGATCCGGTAAGCGTATAAATACGACCGGCTGCCTCCTGGTTGGTCAAAACTTCTGCTGCAACGTCCGCTATATCCCGGCAATCGATGAAATTGCAAGGCGCATCGCCCATGACGCCGAAGAAAGCACCTTGAGCTGTAATCGTCGGAACATGGCGCAGCAAGTTTTGCATGAATGCATAGGGACGCAATACCGTGCGAGTCATACCGGCCTCGTCCAAAAACGACTCGATATCGCGATGCCAGCCGGCGACTGCCACGGGCGAGAGCTCCTCGAAGGCTGGACTGGATATTTTGACGATATGCTCGATGCCGGCTTCGGCGGCGAGGCGAATGATCGTCATTTCCATCTCGACCTGTCTCGGGCTGTTGGATATGGTCATGAAGAGCTGCTTCACTCCGGCAAACGCGCGGCGAAGCGATTCGGGATCGGCGGCATCTGCCCCTGCCACCTCGATCGTGGATTTACCTGCATCTCCGAGCCGGTTGCGCAGCATCTCCGGTTCCCTGCTGAGCGCCCGAGCGGGCACCTCAAGATCGGCCAAACGTTTCAAAAGTTCGCTCCCTATCGTGCCTGTTGCTCCAATAATCGCTATCATCTTCTATCTCCTCCGTTTAACGTGTCATTTTTTTCCAACGCCTTGCGCCAACGCCATGTTATGATCGTGCTTGCAATCGTGCCGGATAATGGAAAATCGATCCATATCCGATCAAACCAAATCGAATAGTCGCTCAAACGAACTGTATCCGGCACTTTGTTCGTCACCCATGCGGCGTAAAAGCCGAGCGAAGCGCAGATTATCGCGAACATGACAACGACTAGCAAACGAGGCGGTCCAACAACCCATCGTATGCTTCTCCCCCGTTTGCGCAGCCAAAGCCCCAATAGCCATGCAATCAGTGCGGACGTTCCCCCAATTGTGGTTAACGCAGCGATCTGAAGGCTCTTGTCGCCTGTGATCAGTCCCCCGATGCCTGCCATGACGGCGGGCGAAACATAGGCCATCAGTACTTCGCGCCATAGCACAAAACCTTTCAATTCGGAACCTTCCGTTGCAAGGCTATAAGCAGGATCTGTATTGTGCGAATGCTTCACATTGCTCATGTTGTCACCCCTTTCTTCCAAAATTTGCTACAAATGTTTATATCGCCATATAATTAGGCGCCTAACTATATGGCGGTAAATAAGGGCTAGCATGACTAGCCCGTTTTACCCTTTCTTTATGCTACCATTTTCCTTGGATGCGCTCGGCTCGTCGGTCAATGCTGACATGCCTTGCGTCACCCGGCCTAACAAATCGAGAAATACTCTGCGCTCCTCGACCGTAAGCAAGCGGACCATCGCTTCCAGTCTCTCGAAGTGCTCTGAAGCCATGTCGCGAAGCTTGCTCGCTCCATTCTCAGTTAAGATGACTGACTTCTGACGGCCATCCGCCGAACTGGTCCGGCGGGATACGTAACCGTCCCGTTCAAGATTGTCGATAAGCCCCGTAACGGTAGCACGCGTTACGCCTAGATGCTCCGCTAATTGCGAGGGCAGCTCTTCGCCCTGGTGATCTTCAAGATCCGCTAATAAACGATACCGGCCTGTGGACAAACCGAATCTGGAAAAATGAATTTCCGCGGCATGTTCAAGCTTGGCTCCAGCGGCCATCAGCCTAGACGCGACAAGTACGGCTTGCGCATCGACGTTCAACCCGTAGCGCTCAATCTGACGTTTCGTTTGGACAAGTGAAGGAACAGCTTGACTATCCATCATTACATTTTTATCGTTCGCCATAAATGTAGTATGGCACCTAATCATTTTTGAGTCAATATTTTTTTTCGCTGTCATCCCAGCTCCTCTCCCCCTCGTGAGTGTCTAGTAACACAAATGGGCGAATGCGCATAGACTAGCGCTGAATATCATGATTCTTTGGCATTGGAGATGTGAGAATTGAGCAATACAAAAACAACTAAGGATAAAGCACAGCAATTTTCCATGAAAAAACTTTCACCCGTAAGCATTGTAAGAGAGCTTCCTCCCGTCCGCGGTAATTTAAGGACCTCCTCCTCAAATTCTAAGCCCTCCGATAATCAAATGGGCACAATATTGGCTATCGATGCATGCGTAGATCGCGCTTTTCGAATTCCTATATTTTTGAGTACAACAAACTCAGTAAATGACCTGCAAGGACAATTTCTGAATCGTCTTATTGCGGAAATTGAAGATGCATTGCTCTTTCCCCGCACATTGCCTGTAAGCGAACAATATCCAGAGAGCATCCTCACGAATATACGACGCTTGGTTTTTTCAAGCTACGGGTTGCTCACGATCAACTTCCGCAAATTTTTTGTTGAAATTCTTCAATCCAATGTGGGGCAGCCGCCATCGAGCACTCCGTTCTGGGAAGGATCGACTTTCTCTCAAATCGAGCCTGCCATGGCTTTTCAATTCGGAATTCCAATATTATTAGTTAGAGAGAAAGGAACGGACGTCAATAATGGCGTTTGGGCTGGTGGAATCACACCTCTCAACATATTTATTGATTGGGATTCCGACAACCAATCCGTTGACGATTTCTTTAACAGTGTTCAATGGAGAGAGGTCTTTGCAAATTGGACTGCAGAGGTAAGAGGTAACTATTTACTAAGAACGGAACCCTTGTTCAATAATCAACATTAATTATAAATCCACAGCCTTAATGGCTGTGGATTTTTAAGAATGAAGGTGAACCAAGTGTGAGCGTGTGCAAGTGATTAAGCCTAAAAAAAAGACAACCTTCATCAAAAAGGTTATCCTTTACACAGTTAAAATGTTATTCATGTACTTCGAAATGACTTATTAAGAGATATGTAATTCGGGATTTTTGCGGTAAAAATCCGCCCAAAGCTCCAGATTGTCAGTTGTAACCAGAGATGTCGGATATTTTTTTGCGATTAACTCCATATCCTCAATCGTATCAATCGGCCAAGGGCCGGATTCAATGCCGTGCTCCGCAATCATTTCCGCATATTTCAGCGTCATAAATTGTTTTTGCACCCCAAGATACGTACAGCGGATCTCCTTCATAAACGGGAAAACGTAAGGCATACTGCCACCGCAAATCATTCCCAATTCAATATTAGGATCAAGTTCTCTAGTACGTGCTATGGAAAAATGGTCGAAGCTGATAATCCGCGATTGGTCCAATGTATTCGTACGGCGAACAACATCCAGCACCGATTCTTCCAGTCCCGGATACCGGTCTCCGGTTTGCTTTAATTCGATAAGCACAGAAATGTTGCCCTTGAGCAATTTCATCGCTTCCTCCAGCGTCGGGATCGTTTCTATTTCCTTCACACGGAACCTTTTCAATTCCTCCAACGTATAATCGCGGATCAAACCTTGCCCGTCCGTCATACGGTCAATGGCAAAATCGTGCATCAGCACGGGCACACCGTCCTTAGACAAATGGACGTCTAGCTCCAAGTGGGTAAAGGACAAGTCAATGGCAGCCTGAAACGAAGATAATGTATTTTCCGGTAATCTCACCGGATAACCCCTATGCGCTACACCTCTGATTTTCATAGCCTTATCCTCCACTATTATGAATTTATGAATAGGCATTCGGCTGATAAAGTAAACAGCAGAATCTGCAAGCAAATTCTAGTATTTCTTAACTGTCAGATTCGAATCCGCCGGTTGTTCGATACGAGAGACTTTCTGAAACCTCTGCCGCTCTACATAGTTGGCGAATCTTGCAAACATCATGCTTGTCAGTACAGCAAAAAGCACGAAACCATAGAAGCCGGCTCCTAACCCGATACCCGCTCCACCCACGAACAGTATCATGGCCGCCGAAGTTCGTAGTATAGTTCGAAATGACGTACGATATCTGACACGGCGCCTGCCAGAGCATCATTCATTGCCTTGCCTCCACTCCAGAGCGATCTTTTTAGTTTGTGCCACTAAAACTTCATGATTTGATCCCGATCCGCATTTTGCCCATATGCATTTAATGGCCGATGATACAGAGGTAATTTTTCATATAAAACCTGTGCAGCTCTTACTAATTCTTCATCCTCGATGGCTACAATTCGGGTGCGAACTTCAGACTTATCGATTTCCACGATGCGTATGGAAGGATGACACAACCCTGCAGCAGTTTGAATAAAATTCCATTGCCCTTCCTTTACAATGGAGTGTACGTGATTGTGGCCGTTGAAGTAAAAACAGTTTCCTTGTCTTTTTTGTAATACGGCTCGCATATCAATCGTAGGATCAATATGCATCTTCTCATCCAGTGACCCAGTTGTCGTGTTATATAGGGGATGATGGGCAAAAACCAAGATTGGCTTAGATGGAGAAACGAGCATTTGTGCCTCCAACCATTCCAATTGTTCCGGATTAAGATGACCGCTATAATCTTGCGGGTCCATTTCTCTAGTCGAATCAACAAACACGAACAGGGCATCACTTGTTTCATATACATCGTTTAATGGTTGATCAATCAAATATTGAAGTTTTGTTTTAGGTAATTCATATGCATCGTGATTCCCTAGTACTTGTCGAAACGATACACCGGAGCTACGAATATACTGATATACGTTTTCGAATTCTTCCTCCGTTCCCATGTGGGTCAAGTCGCCAAGGGAGATGTGTAAATCTGCCTCGATTTCGAATAGCTTTTGCAAATATTTTTCATAGAAATATTCTTTAGCCCTTAACAGTTCTTCATTTCCTTGCACAAATTTGTTATCAAAAAAATGCAAATCTCCAAATAGCGCCAAACGCATCATTTTATCTCTCCCCTATCTAAATTTGAGTCGATTTCATTATTCGCCAGAAGGCACATCAATTGGCTGATCGATTGGGACCGGAATTCCGAAATCGGGATTACCTTGTTCATCCCATCCGAATTTTTGTGCTCTAGTACTTCTATGCGCACTTCCTGCGCCTGATACTGAAATAGCGTGGTAGATTATCCAATCTTCCTTGCCATCAGGTGACTTAACAAAACTATTATGTCCTGGCCCGAACACTTCGTTTTCCAAGCTCTTTTGGAATACTGGACTTTCGGTTTTTATCCAAGATTTTGGATTCATCAAATTATCCTGTTCAGAGCACGTCAGCAAACCTAGTGAATAGTCATCAGACCAACAAGTGCTAGCCGAGAACACAAGAAAAATCTTCCCGTTATTTTTCAAAATTACAGGGCCCTCATTAATCGCCATACCACCTTGCATTTCCCAAGGGTCCGTTGGTGCACTTAGCAGGACGTTTTCTCCTTCTAATGTCCAAGGATTGATCATTTTTGCCATATAAATCGCAGACCCATACTCCGGAAAATGGCCATATCCCGCATATAGGAAAAAAAGACTGCCCATATGTTCAAATACCGTACCGTCCAAGCCTGCATATTCTGTATTAATAAATCCTTTATCCGTCCAGGTTCCTTCAAAAGGGTCATCTTCCTCATTCTCAAGGACAAATATTTTACGAGTACTGTCCCCGCCCCCATCATTCGCCGTATAATATACATACCATTTTTTGTTAATATAATGAATTTCTGGAGCCCAAAGATTATTACTGTTAATTCCGGTCTCTTCCGGGATCCAGATTGTTTTTTTGTCACCGTTGGCGATATTCGTAATATTGTCTGATCTCCATAGGTCTAGACGATTCCTTCTTGTAACCATAAAATAATAGGTTCCATCTACGTGTTTATACATCCAAGGATCCGCGCCATGCACTAGTAATGGATTCACAAAAGTTTTGCTCATACGATTCCCCACTCTTCTAAATTATTTGAAGTTCGTTTACTCAACAGGTGAAGATCTATGCTTATAGTAGTAGTCTTGGCCTGTCGATCCATAGACCCGCCGTTGCTTTTATTTCCCAACTTCACACTTTTTTGAAGGCAAGCATGGAGTAATGCCTTCTTTTCCTATTTTTTAATACCATGCCTAGATATTTGTGTTCATTATACTTAGGATATTTCAAAAGTTATATATTAAATTTAGTACATAATATATAAGTTATAATAAAGAGTATGAGCTGTTGTCTAATTGAAGAAATCATCGCAGATTTCGCATTTTCAGTGAATACCTCATTAACCGCCATATATTCCGAAAATGCAAAAAAGACAGCTGATAAGATTGTTTAAATTAGCATTTCGCTTAATAATGCTTTATGAAATATTCTTTAATTTGGAATACCCTCATTAGATTTATATTAATATACTTCTCACTATACGATTCTGGTGTTTTTCATTCTATTAGTGATTATTGCTTGTAGTTGAGGTATCCTCGGCCGCAATGATAGAAGAGAAGAAATATCTATCCAGAAGTCTCGTAGTTTGGGTCTTTTGTGTTCTAAAATTCATATCTAGAGCTTCAATATTCAATCTGGTCACTCATCACCGCAGAGAAAACGTCCAATCCCAAAGCATCATCCGCACATAATCTACATAGCGTTTAAAAATCGGGATGTGATTGTTTAGCAACATAAACTTCCGGTACAAACGTTTGAGTTCTCAAGCAATGCAAAACTGTACGTTCACACACATTGTCCTAGCCTTTTATAAAAGGCTAGTATCATACCAGAACAAACATCCAATCACTAAGTTCTATCAGTACATACTCTACATGGAAATCAATACACAGGGAGGCGAATTAAAAAACACGCAATAACCTAGGTACGATTTTTGTGCTTTTCATTTATAGGACATCATCGCTTGTGGTTGCAACGTCCACAGTCGCAATGAGAGACAAGATGAGAGAACGCGACGAAAAACGTGAAGAAACAATCTGCTTCCTCAACAACAACAAAGTCTATTAATTGCGTAATCTACATTCGTTAACTCATATAATATCATTAATAACTAAGTCCATTCTTTGGGCTCGTTTTATAAAAATTAATGTGAAAGGAGTACTCAAATGAAAAGTAGAAGGAAACTTAAAGTATGGGTCATGACAAATGAATTTCATCCAAATATTGTTGGGGGACTCGGTATTGTCGCAACCAATTTGACTAAAATGCTGAGCAAGCTCGATGTAGAAGTTATGGTGTTATGCTCCAGTGACTCTAAGCAACTTTCGTTTTCGAACCCTAACGGCAGACTGCGAATCGTTAGGATTCCCAAAAACTTACGTTACTTTAGTCATTACACTCGAGCGTTCAAAGCTAGTACCGTTCTGCGGGCTGCAGTAGCCATGGGCTTCGGCAAACCAGACCTCATTCATGTTCATAGTACGGATTTCGCCGCAGTTGCTTTGGCAGCAAGAAGCTTGTACCGTATTCCTATCATTTATACATGCCATTCAATGGCTTCAAAAGGAATCACTTCATCATCAGGAAAAAACCAAGCCAAACTGTTTCTCACCGCGAAACGGATCGTCGTTCCGAGCAGGTGGCAAGCAAATGAAATCAAACGGCTGAATCCACGTAAACAAGGCAGTATAACCGTCATTCCTAACGGTGTGAAAGCCAAGTCGAAGCAAACTAAAGGTTCTCCTACCAAATTGCTCTATGTCGGAAGACTTCTTCCTTCGAAAGGCATTAACCCCTTAATCAAAGCTGTTGCTTTGTTATACCACAATCACAAGAATGTTAGTTTAACAATCGTCGGAAGCGGCTCAGTGGCTTATCAAAATAGTCTACAAGCCCTCGCAAAGCGATATGGCATTGCTGAACGCATTCATTGGATTAAAAAGAAACCGAACGATGCGGTACAGCGGATGTACGCTACTTATGGGGCCGTTGTTGTTCCGAGCAAAAAAGAGTCGTTCTGCCTTGTCGCGCTCGAAGCGATGGCAAACGGCGTACCACTTGTATCGACATTATCTGGCGGGCTAAAGGAATTTGTGAACACACGGAATGCCCAAGTTATTCATTCCGTTGATAGCTCCACTATCGCCGATGCAATTGCAGCGCTGTGGAAAAATCCGGAGAAGAAAAAGCAGCGTCTGACCAACGCCCATTCGACTGCCGCTCGTTATAGATGGCCTTCAATCGCTCGCCGCTACAAATCACTATATATGAAACTGAGGAAGGTGAATTCTCCTTGAGTGAGCAACCGATTTCTAGAATCGCAGAACGATTTGGAATAAAGGCAAGCAGAATAAAGAAAATTCGGAAAGGAGTTTATCGGGTTGTAACACCTAGCGGGAAAATATTCAGCTTGAAACGAATGCCAAAGCAGCTTGCGCGTTTACAGTGGACCGACCGAGTACTGCGACGTGTCCAAAATAGCGGACCACTTCTTGCATGGCGCAATCCACAAATGCCAGAAGGACGAAGGCTTTATGTAATCTCGCAAAAAGGAGAGCCTTACGTACTTACACCATGGATCTCAGGGAGAGAGCCTTCTCCCCGTTCTTTAAGCGATATGCGAGCATGCGGCGTCGCCTTAGCACAATTTCATTTGGCTGGACGTACCGGACTTAAAGGTAAAATCGCTCATAGCAGGATCGGATCATGGCACTCTACTCTTCGTTATCGGCAACGGAATCTACAAAAAAAGATTACCAAGGCGAATAGAAATGGTTTCAGTCCTCCGATTAACCGCTTTGTACAACAGCACCGCTCGGAAATTTTGCATTATTCGAGCCAAGCGGGAGCGCTGCTGCGAAACAGCGGATATCGAGCTTATTGCCGTAGTCCGCGCCAAAACGGAGTACTATCACACGGCGATGGAGGGCCCAGCAATTTTATTCTAAATGAAAAAGGAACATATCTTATCGACTTCGAAACGCTGCACGTCGATTTGCGCGCCTACGACCTGTTTCGAGTCATCTATAATTCGTGCAAAGATTACAATTGGAATTTCGCGATTGCTAAAGCTATTCTGACAGGTTACCGCAAGGTAGCGAAACTGAGTAAAACCGATTATGAACTTATTCAAGTCTGGTTACGGTTTCCGTACACTACGTACTTGGTGCTATCTCCTTTTGAGAGGTTTCCTTTAACTACAAGCTGGTTGCAATGGGCGCTTGCATCAGAAAGGAAAATCGGCTCGTTCCTGCAAAAACTCGACAATTATGCCGCGAAGCATAGCCAATAAATTTGCGGTAAAATCACTGGTTTGAATACTTCATTTACTCCGGTCTCGACTTTCTAAAAGAAGCTGTTCTTCCTTCGCAGGCAGTAATATTAATAGAGTAGACTCAACAAACGTGATTGCTTCTTTCCCACTCAGGGATTCAACTGCAGAAATATCGGATTCACTTAGATACTTCGTCATCATCAAGTTGGCCATTAAAACAACCATATTATTAATAAGTTTCTTCCACTTCAGTCTCGCCCTCAATAACAGCAAGGCATCTTTGGCATTAAAATTACACTAGCCTGCTGGAGAATCAAAAACGATTGATTTTACCATTTTTGAATTTTAGCACTTTAATTAAAAAAATAAACAACGAGATAGCTTATAAACGAAAATAGCGAGTAAACCAATAAGGTCTACTCGCTATTTTTTTCTAATTCATTATGATTTGCTAACTCTAATATATGTTTATGGATAAGTTCATTAACTTAAGCTTCTTCCCTCTTATTCATGAAGGTTATAACTAGCGACAAAAAAAAAAATGAAAAAAAAAGACGTTGGAATAAAAATATCAAATACTCTATCATTTTATATAGTTTCTTTCTATGTCTAACGGCAGCTGTTACTTTTATATTTTTGCTCTTTACCTCAGCACATACTCGCCTTCTCCTCCACCATCATGATAGGAAGCCATTCCTTTATTTTCACTTGTTCCATTCATTCATCCACCTTAACCCTACATACCCTTACCCCTTCACTGCACCAATGGTAATCCCCTTGATAAGATACTTTTGGAAAAAGGGATACATCACCATAATCGGCAGAACACCGATCACAGCAATCGCCATCTTCACCGTCGTACTCGGCAAGTTAGCTCCAGCCTCACCTAGCTGAGCACTAAACTTGCTCTCCGTCAGAAACTGGATGTCGGTTAGCATTCGATTCAATATGTTCTGTACGCTGAACAGCCTGGAATCGGTCACGTAGATCATCCCATTAAACCAATCGTTCCAGTAAATAATCGTCTGAATCAAACCTACTGTAGCTACGATCGGCATCGATAGCGGCACAATGATTTTCCAGAATATTTTGAATTCTCCTGATCCGTCGATTTGCGCAGCCTCGATTAATGCCGGGGGAATCGTCGTCATGAAGAATGTCCGCATTAAGAGCACATTAAAGCCATTCATGAGCAAGCCTGGTACGATCAAGGCCAAAATGGTATTTTTAATATCGAAGTATTGGACATAGACCAAGTAGGTTGGTGTAAGTCCGCCGTTGAATAGCAGCGTGAAAAATACAAAAAATGCAATTCCGTTACGTAAAGGCACTCCCTGTCTGGACATCGGGTAAGCAAGCATCGAGGTCATCAGCAGACTTGCTGCCGTGCCGAAGAGTGTAATAAACACCGTGACCCCATAAGCACGAGCGAGCTGCTCCGAGTGATTCCAAAGATAATTATAAGCGCCTAATCCCAATTGATCCGGAAAGAAGGTATATCCCTGCCGCAGAATTGAGCTCTCATCGGAGATCGATGAGATAACAAGCAGCAGGAACGGCAGCACGCAGGCCACCGCCAGGGCCATCATCGGAATATGAAGCCATATTCCCTTGTTGATCGTTTTCATGCTTCTACACTCCAGTCCCAAGCCTTAGAACAATGCGCTGTCCTTGTTGAATTTGCGCACCGCGTAATTCGATAACAGTACAAGTATAAAGCCGACTACGGACTGATATAGCCCCGCTGCCGAAGACATTCCAATATCGCCTAAATTCATTAGGGCCCGGTACACATAGGTATCGATAACCTGTGTCGTATCATTCAGAGCGCCAGAGCCGAGTGGAACTTGATAAAATAGGCCGAAATCAGAATAGAAAATTTTGCCGATGGCAAGCAAGGTCATCATGATGATAATCGGATACAATAATGGGAGAGTAATATAGCGAATTTGCTGCCATTTGGAAGCCCCGTCTAGTTTTGCTGCCTCATAATATTCCGGATCAATCCCGATGATCGCAGCCAGATAGATGACGCATAAGAACCCGGCGCCTTTCCATAAGCTGATAATCGTCAAAATGAATGGCCAATATTGCGATTCGCTATACCATGAAATACCCTCCATCCCCAGACTGGAAAGAACGGTTTTGTTAATAAAACCAGTCTCCATGCTGAGCAGGGAATAAGCCAAATAACTTACGATAACCATCGAAATCAAATGGGGCAACAGTAACACACTCTGGTAAAACCGCGACATAAAGCGGCTGCGAATTTCATTCAGCGCGATTGCAATTCCCAGTGCAAAAGCAGTATTTAAGATAATGAAACAAAAATTGTACAATATCGTGTTGCGTGTAATGATATAGGCATCCTGCGTTTTGAATAAATACTCAAAATTTCTCAGGCCAACCCAGTCACTGCCGAGTAGTCCCTTTGCAAAATTGTAATCCTTGAAGGCGATAATTAGCCCGAACATCGGCAAATAATTGTTGATGAGCAAGTAGACAAGCCCCGGTATCATCATGAGCAGCAGAACGTAGTACTTTCGCACATTGCTCTTCCGGCGGGGCCGATAGGTTTGTTCCATGTTACTCCCCGCTTCCCTGGCTGATCGCGGATGAACCAATAATGCTAACTGGACCCAGCAAGCCAGAGGGCTCCTGCTGGACGAACTTGGAGAACCAGTCCTGCTGATTCTTCGCTAGTGTATTGGTCACCTCGATAGTCACTTCATTCTCTCCTTGCTTCCAATAGCGAGCGATATTCCATATATAAGGCGCACAGAGCTTCACACCCACATCCTGACCATTGACCCACACCTGTGCAGTCTCATAAACCTGCCCCAGATCCAGCCATATCGGGTCAGTTAATTCACCAGTTACGACACACTCATACTTCAGCGTACCAGAAAATCTCGGCAACAGGTCGCGTGAGCTCATATTACGCAGCTCCTTCATGGTCCCCCAAGGTGTGAACGTTGGATATTCTTTGGCTGTAGCGAGGGAAATGTTCCACTGGACATGCTCAATCAAACGTCTGGATAAAGCACGATCCGCACTGGCATGCAGGCTCAGATCTGTCCCTAGTGGAGCACGCTGCCACTCTCCTATTGGAGCCGGTAGAGTCCCCTCTTCTCCAAACGGTACACGAAGCAAGATTAGTGATTCATAAGCGCTCAATCGCAAATCAAGCTGATAGTTTTCTCCTGCCCCTACGCGATCCACCTTGTTAGTGAATGCGTCATAACGAAGCCATACACCAGAGCCTGGGAGCGTAATGCCAGTCTCAATCGGCTGATCTGGATTCTCATTGAACAGCATGAGAACTTCCAATTGATCATGACGGTATTGGTAGGCTCGTAGATAAGGCTGTTTGTCCCTGAGTACTAGCTCATTCATCCCTCGGTCGATAAGCGTCTCTGCCAGAAGCTTCAATGGGGTTATCGTAACCTGAGGGTAAGCCGCCAGCTTCTTCAGCACTTCCTCGCATGGTACAGATTGACTCGCTCTTACTGGCAATGCGTCAATGAAGATAATAGACAAACCAGATGATGCGAGCTCAGTAAGCTTACCCAGCCATTCTATTGGCAGCGCTTCGGCATAAGGTACAATTAGACAGCGGTAGCGTTCTTTGTGCACCGCTAGCTCCCCATCGATAACTTCCGAAGAAACCAGGATATCGATCGGCAGCACATCGCAGTCGATTTGGCTCTGCATCAACTGCTTCACCGGCTCTTGGAACAGCATGTATTCCCCGGACCATTCAGCCTCAGCGTGATATAGCACAGCAGCACTCGCAATATGCTCCCCGTCATTCAACAAGTGGCATACCCGGTTCGTATAGTCATTAAGCAGTCGGTAATACCTGAACTGCGGATTATACCCTCTGGCATAGAAGTGCGGCGGGCAATCCCAGTCAGGAAACTCCTTCTGAGAAAAAGCATGCGGCACAAAATGATTGACGCCTCTAACCAGCATATGGTCGGTCAGCCACTTCATCAGCTTCAGCCCTTCCGCCCAGCCGTAAGCGCCGAAGATTTCACAAAAAGTTCTGCCTTGCTTCCTAGGGTCGATATGTCCCAGTGAAGCAGCTAGTTTAGTCATCCCGTAATGGAAAAAGACACTGTCTGTCTTCCCGCCCATCCATGAGAATGACATTTCATCAAAACCGGGTACAATTTGCCATAGCACGACATCCAGACCAGACATGTCCTGCCCCTCCAGCGCACGGAAGAAATGCCCTGCTCCGCAGCCCAGTCTGGCGTGTACATTATTGTCCTCCATTAGATGGCCGATATAGGCTACGCCCCGTTCTCGGCACCAATCTCCAATCCGCCTGCTGAAGTGCTCCGCGTACAGCTTGCTCACTACGTTCATGTAGGCGTAGCGCACAGCAAACGTCTGAGGTCCTCCCTCATGCCAGAGCAGAGGCAGATGCTGCCGCAGGTTTGGACCGTATTCTGCCTCCAGCAGCTCCAGCAAATCTGAACGCCACGGCAAAGCCATCTTGGCATCGCCAAGACCCGAAGCATAATCGTACGATGCTTTGCTGTTATAGAAGCCAGGCTCATCCGAGAAGAAACCTGCGAATGCGACGCCAAAATCATCCTTGTATCGTGCGTAATAGGCTTCGTAAATTGTATCGATCAGAATCTGCGTCGATTCCGGCACGATCGGGTTCAAATAATCTTTGCGGCGATCATCCCCGCCTTCCCGGGTGACAACGAACAAGCAGATCGTCCAGTAGCCTTCCGGCACGGGCCAATAAAGAACCCCGTCTTGCACAGAAGCTTCGAGATCTATTGCAATAAAATCCCCATCCAGATCGCCCGTAACTGGATCACGCCTAGCTGCAGCAGCACCGACAGGTCTTGCACCATCTAGTACCGACCAGGGGCGCAGCAAGAATGAAGCTTCAGGATCGGGACCGCGTGCATCCATTCGACGCTCTGAGAGGAACTGCCGCTGGTGTTCCAGCGGCGCCTCCTTCACCTTTCCTGCTGCGTGTCCTGTCGGAAAGTGATCATCGTCGAAGACCCAAATTTGCATGCCATGCTTCCGGGCTTCATCCATAATGGTATCCATATCCTTCCACCACTGTGGACCAAGCATATCAGGGTGGGGACGGGACTCCACACATACGGCATGGATGCCCGCTTCCCGTATACGAGACAGCTCCTCACGAATGACCGCCTCTTCTTCTCCGCGCTGCCAGAAGAACGGAAGAATATAATTCCGTTCCTCACCTCTTAGCAATTCATGAAGTTTACGACTCATTGCACACCCTCGGCTTTCGCCCATTCATCCAGCTGGCGCTGCTTATCCGCAATAACCTTATCGATTCCTGCGGCCTTCAGCTTCTCAATAAATTGCGGCAAAACCTTATCTGGGTCCACAGAGCCTGTTTCCAGAACAAGATAATATTGCGCGATGACGTTGGATACCGCCGCTATTTCTGTTTTGACGGACTCCGGATTCATCGTAAAGCCCATCGCCTTGGATTTAATCGCCTGCTCATTGAAATCCTTCATCTTCTGCCAAATATCCGGGTCTTCTCCCTCAAATACATAAGAGAGGAACTGGTTGCCAAACAGCCAGCTCATATTTAAATTGTAGCCGTTCGTCAGCATCGTGACGCCTTCTGGATATTTGATGACATTATCGGACACTTTGACATAATGCTTGCCTTCAATACCCCAATCCAGCAGATTAACAAGCTCAGCATCCCCATACATCAGATCCAGAAACTTCATGGATGCCACCGGATTCTTAGCTTGACGCGGAATCCCCCACATAATGTTCAGCACATGATCTGTCATGGATACAGGATTAGACAAGGTTGCACTAATCATTTCCTTGCCAATGGATCTGGACTCCTGCGCATCAAATCCCGGTTTCAGCTTAGAGAGATAACCAAAAGCTCTATCAGCCTTCATTAATTCGATTTGGCTCGACTTGTTGGTTGCTGAATCTTTCAACGTATAACCCGCTTCATACCAGTTCCTCATCCGTTTCAGGAGCGCAGCATATTCCGGAGACTCGATGCTGTTAACAAGCTTCAGACCATTATCGTAGCCTGGTAGCACGCCCATCCCGTTGCTAAGACCATCATGCCAGCTGTAGCTGGTCAGAAAGGAGAAGCCTGCTCCGCTAGGAATTAGTGGCGTAATGTCTGGTTCATTATCTTTAATGATTTTGAGCGCTGCTTCTACATCATCCAGTGTTTTAATCGCACTCGCGTCGATTCCATGCTTATCTGCAAGATCCTTGCGCATTGTAAATCCGTTGGCTGTTGCCAAGTCTCTCACAGGTGTGACGCCGTAAACCTTTCCATCTACCTTACTGGCGTTCAAGTAGTCCGGGTCAAGCGCCTTGCGAATATTTTCCCCATTCTTCTCCAGCAGCTCATCGAGCGGCAACAGCTGTCCTCTGGACACTTGCGAGCTAAATCCAAACGGTGATCCGACGACAATCAGATCCAGCTTCTCATTGCTCGTCAGCATTAAGTTAACCTGCTGGGCATAAGCGCCGTAATTGATTGGCATCAGATTAACCGCTACATTGATTTTTCCCTTTGTAATCTTGTTAATCTCATCCTCTACTGCCTTCATATCCGGAGGCGTGCCGGTAACACTGAGAAATGCGACATTCAATTCATCGATCTTTTGTGATGCTTCCTCGCCTGTTGTTCCGGGGCTGTTAACCGGATCTTTCGCCAATCCGCCTGAATTTCCGTTCGAACCACATGCGGATATGAGCAGCGATAGACTCACTAGACTTGCGAATAACCATGTCTTCTTGCGCATTTTGTTTTCCCCCTGGCTTGATCATTTGGCTTTCTCTTGCCATTATAGCGGGAAGAGGACCGCATCCTCTGCTTCAGGTTCGACCTTTGACTGACGTCATTTCGACTTTGCAAGGGGGGCACCTCGTCCGTGCTGGCGAAACTCGATTGGGCTTAAGCCTGACTGAGCCTTGAACAACTTTGCAAAATGAGAAAAGTTCGAATAGCCCGTAGCCATCGCAACGGCGCTTACAGGAAGCTCAGAATGAATAAGCAGCTGCCTAGCCAGCTTGATTCTCTCCTGCAAAATATACTCTGGAATCGTACAGCACAGCTCTTTTTTAAATAAGCGGGTCAAATAGTCCGGGTGCAAGTATACGTGGTTCGCTGTCGTTTCTCTGGACAGATTCTGATCCAGATTGGATACAATATAGCGTGTCGCCCGTTCAATCACATCGCTAATCGAGGACGGATGTGTGGTATTCACAGCCTTCATAATGACATGGGCAAGCCAGCGCTCCAGATCGGTAAGCGAGCGGGATGCTGCTTCCGCCAGACGCAGGCTCTCCTCATCACAGAACATGAGATGTGCCTGAACCCCTTGCTGCTGCAGGACTACATGGGCCATTTGCAAAAAATTCTCCTTCAGCGCACGCAAATAATCGCCATCTATTCCCGTATGATCCCGCAGTCCATGGATGCAAGCTCTCGCTTCTTCCAGCAGCCTCTCCTTCACGCCTTGCCTCATCATCGCTGCCCAGCCACTCATATCTGGCAGAGCTGGAGGCGCTGCTGCAAGACGCTTTGCCTCATTCAGAGCAACATAATGGATTCCGGTCACATTATCTCTGTCTAAATTGTGTAATTGAGCCAGCAGAGCAGGGAGTTCATGTCCTTCTACTGGCCGCCCCCCATAGCAATATAATTCACAGTATAAATGTACACGACAAAACTCAACCAAGCGGCTACACATGATGGCAAGTCCGTTCTCTAGTTGTTCCTGTTCCACAGGCATAATAAGCAACCAAGCGTCATTCCCGGCAGGTACAACGACACTGCCTAACGTAAGCCTTCCCAGCATCTCTTTGCCTGCGTTCTTGAGCCCATATTCCAGCAGCTTCCGATCTCTGACCAGGAAGTCCTGCTGCCAACCACGTATGATCATTAACACTGGCAGAACCAAGGAGTCCGCAGGGAGAGATACTTGCCTTGCCGCCGCTTCCTTTACAAAAATCTCACTCACTGCCGGAATGGTTTCATTCAGAACATCCAGCCAGAAGCGCTCACGATTTATATCCTGCTGCCGCGACCACCAGTTCTTAACCCGCTGCGCATCCGCCAGTTCTTGCTCGCGCTTCACAGCGTCTGCCGCCTTGCACAGTGCGGCTTCCAGCTCTTCCTTGGTCAGCGGCTTCAACAAATAATTGGAGCAGCCCAGACGTACAGCTTCTTGGGCGTAATTGAAATCCGCATGGCAGGTCATCAGCACAGGAACGGTGCGAATTCCCTTCTCCCGCATCCACTTCAGCAGCTCTAGTCCGCTCCGCTGCGGCATTTCAATATCGCATAGCAGAATATGAATCTCCTGTACCTCAAAAATCCGCTCCGCCGCAGTCGGATTGTAAGCAACATAAACGTTGGAAATACCAAGCTGCAACCAGTCCACCATTTTTTTAACCGCTTTCACAAAATGAATCTCATCATCTACGATCAGCACGTTCAGCAAGGTGTTCCCTCCTCTCCTTCCGGGAATGACTTCATGGGTAAGCGAACTTCGACTCGAGCCCCGCCTGAATGAAGATTAAGAAAGCTAAGGCCGGCTTTTCCGCCATACAATAGTTCTAGTCTGCGCCATGCATTCCAGATGCCATGCCTGCTGCCGTCCTCACGCTCCAAGTTCCTCTTCTCATTTAAGAGATGCAGCAGCTCTGGGGTAAATCCTTCTCCGGTATCTTCAATAACGAGTAGAATGCGAGGCAGCTGACCATCTGATTCCAGCTTTCCATGAATCGATAGCCGGAATGGCGCTTCCAGCGTAAAGGCGTGCTTGATGGCATTCTCCACAAAGGTTTGAATCACAAGCGGGGGTATAGCGAGGTTCAGCAGATAAGATGGCACCTCAATTTCACTGCTCAGCTGATCTGGAAACCGCAGCTCCTGAATACGTATATAATTGCGCATATGCATCAGTTCATCCCCGAGAGAGACGAGTGACACATGACTACGGAAAATGTAACGGAAATAGTCCGAGAGACAGCGCGACATCTCCTGAATTAATTCATAATTGCGTACAGCAGCCAAACTGTGCAGCATATTAAGGGAATTTAAATAAAAATGAGGATTAATCGTTGTCTGCAGCTGCCTAAGCTCCGCCTGCTGTTTGCTTAATTGTTCCTCATAAACATGGATTTTCAGCTCTCTAATGTAGGAAAGCATTTGGTTAAAATGATCGTTAACGACGCTAAATTCTTCGGTTGAGGCTTTAGATTCTGGAATCCCTTGCATATGCCCTTCACCGATTCGATTCATGGCAGATAGCAGTCTTCTGATCGGAAGCAAAATCATCTTGCGAAGCAGCACCAAACTCAAGGGAATCAGCAATATTGAACCCACAGAGACAAACCTATTCCAGCTCCAGAGATTGAAAAAACCTTTCAAAATATCTTGCTCCGGTATAAGCGCAACCAGTCGGAAACCACCATGCCGGGAACGTTCACCTACCGTCAGATAACGTTCCGGACCACCTGATAAGCTATATCCACCAGAGGCAAAGCTTAAATCAATTTGTTTTTCGCGAACCACTTCAGCATGCAGCATAGGCTCTCCAGCTTCTGTAGAAAATAGCGAAAAACCGTTCTCGCCTAAATTAATCAGGTTAAACGGAATGAGAAGTGTGTCCGCCTTGACCCAGGCGCCAACATAAGTGTTGGGAGCTGCCTGAAGCAAGCGGAGAATATAATAGCTGCCATCGATCTGTCGTACAAGCCAGTCACGCCCCCCAAGCTCAGACTGTGTGGGGGACGCATTCAGCTTACGGGTAACCTCACCTGATACCGCTACTCTTTCCATATAGGATGGGCGTGGACTGAATGCTTCTATGAAGCTTGCATCTAGTGTGCTATAAATAAAAAAGCCGTCCACTGCTCCATTACGGGAGTTTTCGTTCCATAGCTGCTTGGACAGTTGTACCTTTAGCAGTGCCGTCTCGGCTTCTGGCTGCCTTCGGTCCAGCAGCAGCAGGTTCGGGTCAGAAGCCACCATGTTAATTAAGAAGCTGTCGATTTCATCGAGCAGCCCATCAATTTGATTCATATAGAGGGTGATAAAGCTCTGGTTGCTCTCAGCGACTTGCTTACGTACTACTTGAGCGGCATAATATTGGTTGAAATTGAGCAGCACAATGAGCGGAACCAAAATGGCGGCTACGCCCACAATGAGTTTGAATCGCATCGTATTTCGAAGCTTGCTTCTGCGCTGTGTATTCATTGCCTTTCCCATAGGCTAAGCAGAAAATCCTTATAACGCGCATTCTGCTCCAGCTCTTCTGCCTTGGTTGCGTCACCGTTCTGCCGGCAAATCAAGACAGACTTTTGTAAATAAATGAAGTACAAATGTGTAATCATTCGCGTCCGTTCGATCCAAGCCAGCTTCTCATCATTAGGAATATCGGCTGCGCGCTCAGTGGCAAATGCACTCATCGACAGGCGTGTCTCCTCGCTGATCAGCTCCTTGAATGCCTCCAGTTCTGCCGGATTCTTGCCCATACTGGCGTAATACACACTAAAGAGCGAATCATAATAGAGAAGATCTGGCTGGTGCTCTCTTAACCACAAATACTTGTCGAGAATGGCTTCAATAGAAGCACGCGGGGATTTAAAATCGAACTCCACCAGCAAGCGTCCGAACATGCGCTTCAGATTATCTACATACACTTCAGTGGCCAGCTCCTCCTTATCCTTAAAATGATGGTACAAGGTACGTCTGGACGCGCCTGAGCGGGTAGCAACGAGTACCAAATCCGCACCCTCAATCCCCTTCTCGCAAAAGGCGGCCAGCGCCGCCTCTTTAATCATTTCTCTGGTAAGCTGCAGTTGTTTCTCTCTAAGCTTCATCATGTGCTCCCCTATCCTGTAGTGCTAAGCTCTTCGGCAGCATTGGAGCTCGCTTCTGCATCGTTATGCAGGAAGCGTGTGCCTCTAGAGCTGCGTTCTTGCTTGTGAATAATGCTATCCAGCCATGCCACTAATTTCTGCCCTTCCTCCTCTGCCTCATAGAAGGCTTGCATCGGCAGCAGCGTATGCGGAGTCGTGTGATTCTCCTTATCATAGCCGTATTCTGTAAGAAAATAATAAAAATTAGGCAGTTGTTCGTCAAGCTGGCGGGTCGCCGCCCGAAACTGCTGGCTCCATGCCTCCAAACTTTGCGGGTCAATATCGTCTCCTTTGCCATTAAGACGGTTCTGGAACGAGGTGAGCACCTTGTCATTAATCGTACAAGCATGCATGAGCACAGCATGAGCAGGCATGGCCTTCGCATTGTGTCGGAACGCCGCTCCAATCATATCTGTCTCCATCGGAAATGCGAACTGGCGTGTGAAATCCGTATTCCACTGCTTGTTTACAATACTCGGCCATTGCTCTGAAGCAAGAAAGGAGCTGTCAGAGAGATGATAGATTTCTGCATCTGCATAATGGCTCGCAATGTCACTGGCATAGAAGGCTGAACCAAACCCACCAGCACTAGAGCCTGTAATCAGAAGCTTATCCGGTGTGTCGAAATTAGCATACACCCATTGCAGCGCTTCCTCCACATTATTCCTGCCATTATGACGGATATGCCGCATCTTCTTTCCCTTCTCATCGCTGTAAGTAACTGCAGCATTGCCGGTATGGAAGTCAGCTGAGACATAAGGAATGAAGACGACATTCCACTCGGAGAACGGGTTGTCTGGACGTTGATCGAAGATCMCACGGTGCATATTAAAGATGTAGAACGGAATTCGGGCGAAATAATAGCCAAATTGCCCATACTTGAGATAAGAACGCAGGGACAACGGGATCTTCGCTGTCTCTGCATCCCAGCAGGCCCCGCCCCCGCAGAAATAGACCATCAAATTTCGGCTTCTGCCTTTGCGAGAATACAAGCAAAACGTTGAACCATCCGTGGCCATTGTCTGCTTGCTAAGCTTTACCTTGTTCCACTTGCCCGGTTTCGTATCACGGAAGCTATTCTTTTGGCTTGGTCTTTTGAAAACCTTACGGCTGACAAAGACAATGGAAAGGACTGCCACTGCAACAATAAAAAAGAATGTTCGCTTCAGCCTTTGCATGCTAATTCCCCTCTTCTCTCATAATTAAAAGCCTTCAGTCCTTGTGAATGGACACCGCTCCAGCCTTTATTGCGGTACAGCTCCGGATGCTCTCCAGAAAAAGCTGCCGCTGCATCTGAATCATCAGCCAACCGATAACGCAGCCAAGCGGTCAAATAACCTCTATGCATGCCGCCCTGCCCCATGCTCTCTAGATGATGTGCCGCTCTCGTCATCGCCATAACAGCTGCTTGGCCTGATCGAACCGCTGCGTAGGCACTCCGATTGGAGGACTTTGGCGAAATCATAAAGTCATGTGTTCCCGCCATGAAAAATAATGCAGCAGTTTGCGTTTCGATCTCATAAACATCCTTGGGTTCACACCACATCGGAGCAGGCAGCGCAATCGTAACCACCGTCTGAAGCGGCTCATCCAGATAATTCCCTGCATTCAGGACCCCTGTCGCGCCTTGGGAATGACCCACTGCACCAATGCGGTCTATCAGCAGCTTGCGATAAAAAGGGCTTGCAGGATTAACATTCTCCTGCAGGGCATAACGGACCGTATCTGCAACTTCTCGGCCTGTGCCCGTATGACGGCAATAGCTGTCGATGACAACAAAGCCCCAAGTCGCCAAATGAAGCAGCAGCGCATCATAATTCTCAGGCTGAGCATCCGACCCATTGCCCCAAACAATAACAGGACAAGCTTCGTCCATCTCCTCCGGGCAATAGATTTTGTATTGCGGATTCCCATCCTCTTCCTTAATTACCACACTTCTGCTACGATGAGGCCCTGGTTCGCCATAACGCTGCTCCACAGGTTCTGGCTGATAGCGGTAAAGCCACCTTCGTAATTTAAGCGGATACATCATTAGCAGATAGACCGGAATTAAAATCCACTTTACCCAGGGGCGGTAAGCTGGCTTCTCTGATGTTATCATCCGTGCTTGCCATCCTCTCATTTTCATTTCGCATTACACCAAGATCACTTACTGCACACCGTGTGTAATGAAAGTATAATAAAGGACACTGCCACTGTCAATGCAGGATTTGTGAAGTTGCGTATTGTTATGTCTAGTGATGAAAATAAGGGCGAAAAAGAGTAGTGTGTTCAAGTTTTTGTGTGGAGAGGAATCGGGTAAGAGACTACCCAAAAGTTGAGTAGCCGACCTCCCACACCACCGAACTTACCGTTCGGAATACGGCAGTTCCTAAGTTTTCACTGTAACTTGTCGGTAATCTGACAAGAATAGGAATCCCAATCCTTTGATCGTGGCGTTGTTGAGGGTTCTGGAGAGGATAGGACATTTATTGCAATTCAAAACATCGTATACATTAAGGGAATGTGTGACAATATGAGTCCGTGATGATTTGCCTATGGATTTAAAGGAACTGAAAAGCCACGCCGATACATTGGTCTATAGCGGTAAGCAAGAGCTTATCGACTTTTTTCAGTTTCGCACCAGAGTATTTGCAGCTTCGATTACCTTCATTGATGAAATTCGGGAGCAAAAGCATAAAACGGGCTTGTGTGTCCGCACTGAGGATGTTTAACGGTAACGCTCCGCTGTAAATCCTGCCAACAGCAGCGGGTGAAAAGCGTTTACCATATCCAAAACGTTAACAGCTACCACAGCCGCCTGAAAAAATGGATGGACGGCTTTAATGGCGTTTCAACCAAGTTTTTACAGCACTACTTGGCTTGGTTCCGTTAAGTAGACAGCAAGGAGTACGAGAATACGACGTCGAATAAGAAACAGATACTGTTTAGCTTCTGCCTGTTTTCAATCACGGACACGAACGTCTGGCCTAGGCTGTCAACGTTTTCTTGTTAAGCTGCCGGTACATTAGATGCAAGAAAAACGGTCATTAAATACCTGAAAGGATTGATATAGATTTGTACAAGTTGGATATCGACAGAGAACATCTCTGGAACGGATGCATGTTGGCGGCGATTGCTCATGCCGTAATGACTGCACATTACCCTGACTTTTCATACGAACAATCATGGGATGGAATAAACTACAATGTACAAAATGGAGCAGGCACACGAGGAACAATTACATTCCACGATGAAGTTATTGTAGCTGCATTTAGAAATGAACAAAGTGATCGCCTTATTAGTAGCGACTTGACCCAAACTGTTCAAAAGAACCTCCATAACACACCATCAATAGTTCATGAAGTCGCTATGTCGGAAACACTTCAATACTTGCTAGATGAGGTTGACGGGCAAACAATCCCGCTAATAACGACATTATTTTACGGTATGAATGACGACTTTATTTCCACCGATAACATAGAAGATTTATTTGAACATGGTGCAGAGATTATACTAACGCAACTTTTAGGTTTTACAGATGAAGCAATAAAGAGATGGCAGGATTATCATGAAATGTCACAAGAGCAAAGCGACTTGGTTTTGTCGTTATTCCACCGTAAATTCCAGAAACCAGAAACCGAAATCAGATTAACACAAGAGGAAGCAAACCTTATCGGACTGGAGAACGCAGATGGTATCGAGGAGTGTCGTGAATCACTTGAAGAATTAGGTATTATATTACCAACGTAGTAAATTATTTCCTCGACTATTTAGAACCGATAGCCTAATAAACCGCCTTTTTTACAAAGGCGGTTTTATTTGGTCATATATCAACGTCAGGATTAGACATATTATAAGTGTCTAGTAAATACTTTCTGATTTCCCCAGTTTGAAATCGGCTGCATTAAGAGTAAATGTTACTGAACCATCGATATGCCTACATACTAACAAGGCTCTTATGAGTTCTTTATCAAAAAAAACCACCCCGAAGGGTGGTCCGTACTCATGATGAGCACTATAGGATTTGGATAGGAGTAGAGAGTCCTGTCCTGAACCTGTAGCTTCTTATTAAATGAATCCATTTTTGACCTTGCCTTAAAATAAAGCACAGATTAGAATGCAGAAAACCTTGAAATTGCTACGTGACCTGCACTATTAGTTATTACTGGAGAATTAGCAATGGTAATAGGAAATCCAGAAATATTTCTAAATTGTAGAGTATCTCCTATAGCGAAAGCCTCGACCTGAATTAATACCAATTGACCGCTTGTTGCCGAGGTTACAGCAGGTGCGAGATAAGCAGTTGAATTATTCAGTGATAACCCAATTGTTGCTTCTGGTAGAGTTGCAGTTGCCAGATTTATCACAACGCTAATGTTATATAAACCTGCGTTTACTATTGTAAAAACACTTGTTACTGCGTTATAAGTTAATGCAGTAGACTGGTTTGGGGTAATATTTAAAATGTTTGAACCAGATGCTATTGTCTGAGGTTGAATATTGCCGTTAAAGTATGCGTCTATGAACGTAGGAGCTGGACCAGTTGCACCTGTTACTCCTGTTGTTCCTGTTGGCCCCGTCACTCCTACTCCTGTCGGACCTGTTGCTCCAGTTGCTCCGGTTGCTCCCGTAGTTCCTACAGCCCCAGTTGATCCCGTGGCTCCTGTTACTCCCGATGCTCCTGTAGTTCCGGTAGTTCCGGTAGTTCCGGTAGTTCCTGCAACGCCAGTCGCTCCCGTCACTCCTACACCAGTTGTACCTGTCACRCCTGTKGCTCCGGTTGCTCCCGTAGTTCCTACAGCCCCAGTTGATCCCGTGGCTCCTGTTACTCCCGTTGCCCCTGTAGTTCCGGTAGTTCCTGCAACACCAGTCGCTCCCGTTGCTCCTACACCAGTTGTACCTGTCACACCTGTTGCTCCGGTTGCTCCCGTAGTTCCTACAGCCCCAGTTGATCCCGTGTCTCCTGTTACTCCCGTTGCTCCGGTAGTTCCGGTAGTTCCTGCAATACCAGTCGCTCCCGTCACTCCTACACCAGTTGTACCTGTCACGCCTGTGGCTCCGGTTGCTCCCGTATTTCCTACAGCCCCAGTTGATCCCGTGGCTCCTGTTACTCCCGTTGCTCCGGTAGTTCCGGTAGTTCCTGCAACGCCAGTCGCTCCCGTCACTCCTACACCAGTTGTACCTGTCACGCCTGTGGCTC
>NZ_JBFTPT010000031.1:0-58515 GCF_056398625.1 Paenibacillus sp. 01T431 | reverse complement strand
CTATAATAACGAGCGACCGCAGAGAAAACTAAAAAAACTGACGCCTGTTGCTTACAGACGTCAGCTTTCTGCCTAGGTGTTTTTTGCAATGTCTACAAATAGGGGTCTTGACCAGGACGCGCAAGCAGCTTTTATAAATGGATCCGTATTCGTGCCCGTCAGGGGACTTATTGAATCTCTCGGGGGTACGGTCAGCTACTCAAATGACATCGTAACGGTAAAATACGGTTCCCATTCAATCATAATGGAAGTGTGGAAGAATCAGGCAACGGTTGATGGCAATGTTGTAAAGTTGACTGCCCCTGTTCAAATCGTCAAAGGCAGTACGATGATTCCGCTGCGATTCGTTGCACAAGCACTTGGTGCAAATGTCGTATGGGATGGAAAAAATCAGGAAGTACATTTGACTATAAAGTGAACCGCAAATAAGCTTCAAAATAAGAAAATGAACAAAACCAGTTCAAACACATCCCATGTGTTGAACTGGTTTTTTTTTCTATAGGAAAGAAGCTTAGATTTGTTTTATTATCATTGAATCGCATACGATTTCCGTAATATTACATCTTATAGCTCGGTCAATTATGTCTTTATAATGTAAGGGTGTGACAACGAGAGGAGGATGTCTATCATTCTAAAATGAACTAGGAAAGTGAACGGAAGGCTATACGGAAATCGCATAATAGTGAAACAATCTTTTTTGTAAACGCTGCCATTTGTACGTTTTTCGGTAGATCGCACATTTTCTCGCACCCCCACATTATTGAGGAGGAATATAATGCGCAATAAGTATGTTGCATGGTCGCTCATCGTTACCATGCTATTCTCGACCTTGCTCCTATCTACTGGACCGTTTACTCCCGTTTCTGCTGCAGGTGGATCAAATCTGTCGATCGGCAAAGACATTACAGCAAGCGGCCAATCTCAAACCTACAGTCCAAGCAATGTGAAAGACAGCAACCAAGAAACGTATTGGGAAAGTGCAAATAACGCATTTCCACAATGGATTCAAGTCGATCTCGGCTCCAATACTAGCATCGACCAGATCGTATTAAAGCTGCCTGCAGGCTGGGAAACCCGGACGCAAACGCTAGCGGTTCTAGGCAGTGTTAATGGAACAACGTTTACGAATATTGCAGCTTCTACCGGTTATGTATTTAATCCGGCGGTTGCAAGCAATTCGGTCACAATTAACTTCGCTTCAACGAACACACGTTATGTTCGCTTGAATTTTACTGGCAATACGGGCTGGCCAGCGGCACAGTTATCCGAATTCGAAATTTATGGCACTGCGCTGACACCGTCACCTACTCCTACGTCAACGCCTACGGGCACCTATCAGGCTGAGTCTGCTGCATTGTCCGGCGGAGCGAGCGTAAATACCGATCATACCGGCTATGCCGGCACTGGATTTGTTGACGGCTACTTAGCACAAGGTGCGACAACAACGTTTACGGTCAATGCAGCCGCGGCAGGCAGCCGCAACGTGACACTCAAGTACGCCAATGCTAGCGGAAGCACAAAAACAATAAGCATCTACGTTAACGGAACAAAAATCCGCCAAACCTCACTTCCAAACCTTGCGAACTGGGATACGTGGGGAATGAAAGCAGAGGCTCTCACTTTAAATGCAGGCTCCAATACGATTGCTTATAAATACGATGCAGGCGATTCCGGCAATGTCAATCTTGATCAAATCACGGTTGATTCAACGATCATTACGCCTACACCTTCTCCTACAGCAACGGCAACTTCTACTCCAACAGTGACACCAACAGCAACGCCAACGCCAACTCCTACGCCAACAGTGACACCAACTCCAACAGCAACGCCTACAACTCCTCCAGGTGGAAACATCGCTATTGGAAAAGCTATTAGCGCATCATCCAGCACACAAACGTTTATTGCAGCGAATGCAAACGACAATAATACCGCCACTTATTGGGAAGGCGGCAGCGCTTCGAGCACCTTAACTCTCGATCTTGGGGCGAATCATGACATTACTTCCATCGTGCTGAAGCTGAATCCTTCAACAGAATGGGGCACTCGCACACAAACGATTCAAGTACTAGGCCATAACCAAAACTCAACAACCTTCAGCAGCTTAGTGTCGGCGCAAGCTTATACGTTTAATCCAGCTTCGGGCAATACGGTAGCGATTCCGATTACCTCGACGGTTAAACGTCTGCAGTTGAATATTACGACGAACTCCGGCGCACCTGGCGGTCAAATCGCTGAGTTTCAAGTATACGGAACGCCTGCTCCAAACCCTGATTTGACGATTACAGGCATGTCATGGGCACCGGTCTCACCAATAGAGACAAATGAAATTACACTGAACGCAACAGTTAAGAATATCGGCAACGCCAGTGCCCCGGCGACTACAGTCAACTTCTACCTTAACAACACGCTTGCCGGATCTGCTCCAGCAGCCGCACTAGCAGCCGGTGCTTCAGCAACAGTGTCACTTAATGTTGGTGCCAAAACAGCAGCTACGTACTCAGTAAGCTCGAAGGTAGATGAGAACAATGCAATTATTGAGCAAAATGATGCCAACAACAGCTACACGAATCCATCTTCACTCATTGTCGCTCCTGTAGCCAGTTCCGATTTAATTGGAGCTGTATCCTGGACACCTAGTAATCCAGTTGCCAGCAACACAGTCGCTTTCAACGTTATCCTTAAAAATCAAGGAAACATTTCTTCAGCAAGCGGCACCCATGGCGTAACCGTTATTCTTAAAAATTCAGCCGGCTCTACCATTCAGACCTACAACGGGTCATATAGCGGTACTTTAGCAGCTGGCGCATCTGCAAATGTCAGTATTCCTGGGACATGGACAGCAGTAACTGGCAACTATACCGTATCCACAATCGTTGCTGTTGATGCCAATGAATTAGCAATTAAGCAAGCAAATAACACGAGTTCAACAAGTCTAGTCGTTTATTCTGCTCGAGGTGCTAGCATGCCTTACAACAGGTACGATACGCAGGATGCGACTCGTGGTGGAGGGGCAACTTTACAATCTGCACCGACATTCGATCAGGCGCTGATTGCATCCGAGGCATCTGGTCAGAGCTACGTGTCACTTCCATCGAATGGCTCATATCTTCAGTGGAACGTAAGGCAAGGGGAGGGCGGAGCAGGCGTTACGATGAGATTTACGATGCCTGACTCGTCAGATGGCATGGGGCTCAGCGGATCACTTGATGTTTACGTCAATGGTGTCAAAGCTAAGACCATCCCGCTCACTTCCTACTACAACTGGCAGTATTTCGCGAGTGACCAACCAGCAGACACTCCATCCGGAGGACGTCCGCTCTTCCGATTTGATGAGGTGCATTGGAAACTAGACACAGCCCTTCAACCTGGCGATACCATACGTATCCAAAAAAGCAATGCAGACAATCTCGAATATGGTGTAGACTTCCTTGAAATCGAGCAGGTTCCTGCTGCGATTGCCCGCCCAGCAAATTCGGTTTCTGTAACGGATTTTGGCGCTGTTGCGAACGATGGCCTCGATGATCTAGCTGCCTTCGAAGCTGCTGTAACATCAGCGGTTTCTACTGGAAAAATCATGTATATACCAGAAGGAACATTCCATCTCGGAAACATGTGGAAGGTCGGTTCTGTCAGTAGCATGATTAATGATATTACGATCATGGGTGCAGGCATCTGGCATACAAACATCCAGTTTACCAACCCTAATGTAGCATCGGGCGGCATCTCATTCCGTGTCGAAGGCAAGCTTGATTTTAGCAATATTTATATGAATTCCAAGCTGCGGTCACGCTATCACGAGGGTGCTATTTACAAGGGCTTTATGGACAATTTCGGAAAAAATTCAAAGGTGCACAATGTATGGGTTGAGCACTTTGAATGCGGTTTTTGGGTAGGGGATTATGCACATACACCAGCAATTTATGCGGATGGGCTAGTGATCGAAAATAGCCGTATCCGAAATAATCTTGCTGATGGTGTCAACTTCGCTCAAGGCACAAGTAATTCGACTGTTCGCAACAGCAGCGTCCGAAATAATGGTGATGATGGTCTTGCCGTATGGACGAGTAATGTAAATGGTGCCCGCGCGGGTGTCAATAATACTTTCTCGTTTAATACGATTGAGAATAACTGGCGTGCGGCTGCTATTGCATTTTTCGGCGGGGGAGGACATAAGGCTACTAACAACTTGATCATCGACACTGTCGGCGGATCTGGCATTCGAATGAACACTGTATTCCCAGGCTACCATTTCCAGAACAATACCGGCATTTTGTTCTCGGATACAACGATTATAAACAGCGGTACTAGTAAAGACCTCTACAATGGTGAACGCGGAGCTATCGATTTGGAGGCATCAAACGATTCCATCAAAAACGTGACGTTTACCAACATTGATATTATCAATACGCAGCGCAGTGCGATCCAGTTTGGATATGGCGGCGGCTTTGAAAATATCGTGTTCAACAATATCAATATTAATGGTACGGGACGTGATGGTATCCTTACATCGCGGTTCACATCACCGCATCCAGGTGCGGCAATTTACACCTATACGGGGAATGGATCAGCAACGTTCAACAACCTGACGACTAGCAATATCGCTCATCCCAACACGAATTACATCCAGAATGGATTTGGTTTGATCATTCAGTAACAGATTGATCATTCAGTAACAATAAGAAATGGCTGTGTGGGGAGTTCTTTGGAACTCCTCCACTTTTTTTTATGTTTATCAAAGATATAATACGAAAATGGAGAATCACATAATACATATTAAATATATACGATTTTAGAAAATGAATGAGAAAAAGGAACAATTGTATGAGCAATTAGTTGAAAACATCGTTTATTAGATAACATAAAGCGATTAGTTAACCAAAATGTTCATGATTTAAATAAAAATAATCGGAATAATCCAAGCATTCTATGCATTAAATGAATTACCGTTCATATTTTATATATAAAAGAAGCAATTCACTCCAGAAAGCAGGAGGTTATCGCATGAATGCCGAGCACAGTCAAGGACTTAATGCCATTTCGCAACCCGGTGAATTCACAGAGCTTGACCGTTTCATGTTCGAATCTTGGGGTTATTTGATCATTCCAAATGTATTAACCGCTGACCAAGCACAGCAATGTTTGGAGGCATCTATTCGCCTGCATGAGAGAGAAGGGACAACCGGATGGGCTCAGGTTGGCCGAGGATTTGAAAGTGAACCCACGCTGGACCAGTTGATTGATCACCCTGCGGTGCTCCCAAAAGTGAGAGCATTATATGGCGATCGTTTTATTCTTCAATCCGCTTGGTGCACGAAGCAGCCGGCATTTGGAGGAGCAGGCGGCTGGCATCAGGATGGCTCAGGAGCCTACGATTTTAATCAACTAGCTTATCCGATTCCTCTGCTGCAGCTGCGCGCTTCCTATTTGCTTACTGACCAATCGCTGCCTAGGATGGGCAACATGGAGATGATTCCAGGCAGCCATAGAGCCCAAGTTCCACTCCCGGCAGACATCCGCCGCGATAAAGGTGATTTGCCTGTAGGACATGTCATTTGTGCGCCTGCCGGATCTGTATTGCTCTTCCATAACGCGGTTTGGCATCGTACATATTTTCATGATGGAGATTACGACCGTTATACCGCACATTATATTTATAGTCCGCCTTGGGTTCGATTCTCCGATCGCTTTGCAAACAACAAGGACTATTTGGAGCGTACAACGCCTATGCGCCGTTATTTAGCAGGAGAATATGAGCGGCCAGACGCGCCATTTGGCGCCGGGTACCCCGAAACGGCTTTTAAAGATTAGCAATTCGCCGCTTAAACAAATATTTGAATAATGGAGGGATTACCTAATGTTAAATGTTGCGATGATTAGCAAATGGCATGTTCATGCTGATGGATATGCAAAACACCTGCAATCACTTGGAAACGTAAACATAACAGCAGTTTGGGATGAAATAACAGAGAGAGGGCGAACGTGGGCAGCAGAGCTCGGAGCTGCTTTTAAATCTGATCTGGATACGCTGCTTCAAAGGGAAGACGTAGATGCTGTCGTCATCGATGCCCCTACCAGCATGCACGCGGAAGTCATGGTTGCTGCTGCGCAAGCTGGAAAACATATTTTCACCGAGAAATCGATGGCGCTTACGGTAGCCGAATGCGACAAAATTACAGCTGCTGTACAAAAATCCGGCGTGAAGTTTTGTATATCTTTTCCCGCTCGAACAAGGCCTCACCATTTATTCGCTAAACAGCTTCTGGATGACGGCCTGCTTGGTGCCGTTACGCTGCTGCGAATCCGAAATGGTCACGACGGAGCATTAAACAATTGGCTGCCTGAATACTGGTACGATGAGAAACAGGCAGGCGGCGGAGCTATGATGGATCTTGGTTGCCATCCGATGTATTTGGCAAGCTGGCTGCTTGGTGAGCCGAGACGAATTACATCTATGTTTAATTATTTTACGGGCCGGGCTGTTGAAGATAATGCACAATGCTCGATTGAGTTTGCTAACAACGCGGTTGCGCTGCTGGAAACTAGCCTTGTTACTTACTCGACGCCTTCTGCGTTTGAACTTTACGGTACGGAAGGGACACTGATCATATCCGGGGAAGATGTTAAATTTGCTTCCAAACATACCGATTCACCGCTCCAAGGCTGGATTTCACCTCGACAGCTTCCAAAGGAGCAGCCGCTTCCACTAACACAATGGGTGGATGGCATTCTGAACGACAAGCCGATGCCATTTGGACTCGAGGACGGAACAAAGCTGACGGAGCTTCTTGAAACGGCATATATCGCACATCGCGAGAGAAGAACGGTAGATTTTAAACGGCAAGGAGGAAATTAATTAGATGCGAACAGTAAAGGTAGGTATTATCGGATGCGGCATGATTGCTGGCGGCAAACATATGCCAAGCTTAGCCAAGGTGGATAATGTGGAAATGGTCGCATTCTGCGATCTGATCGAGGAAAGAGCGCGCGAAGCTGCTGAGAAGTATGGAGTTCCCGGTGCGAAGGTTTTTACCGATTATAAGCAGCTATTAGCGATGGAGGATATTGAAGTCATTCATGTATTGACGCCAAATATTTCACATGCCGTCATTTCAATCGATGCCATGGAAGCAGGCAAACACGTTATGTGTGAGAAGCCGATGGCCAAGACCAGTGCCGAAGCGAAAGCGATGTACGAAGCTCATGTTAGAACCGGTAAGAAGCTGACAGTCGGCTACCAGAACCGAAGCAAAGCTCAGTCGTTGCTCTTAAAAAAAATGATCGAGAATGATGAGCTTGGCGAGATCTATTATGCCAAAGCGGTTGCAACAAGGCGTAGAGGGGTTCCTACATGGGGAGTATTTCTGGATAAAGAGAAACAAGGCGGCGGACCTTTGATCGATATTGGCACCCATTCACTGGATCTCATCCTATGGCTGATGAACAATTATGAACCTCACAGTGTAGTAGGCAGTGTGTTCCAGAAGCTCAAGGATACAGAAAATGCAGCTAATGAATGGGGATCATGGGACCCAGAGCAGTTTGAAGTAGAAGATTCCGCTTTTGGTTATGTAAAATTCAAAAACGGTGCTGTCGTTTCAATTGAAACCAGCTGGGCACTTAATATCGCCAAATCGGAAGGATCATATTTGTGCGGTACGAAGGGCGGTGCTGATTTTCATGATGGTCTGCGCATTAACGGTGAGAGGGACGGCAGCTTATTTCTCAACGTCATCGACGTGAAAGCAACAGAGAGAGAGCAATTCCGTGGAGAAAACCTGACTGATTTCGAGTATGAAGCCAAGCAGTGGATCAGCAGTATTGTGAACGACACCGATCCGCTCGTTAAGCCTGAAGAGGCGATGGTGGTATCGGCTATTCTGGAAGCGGTTTACTTATCAGCCGAAACCGGCAAAACGATCTACTTCGATTAAAGGCCGCTCATGTACAAGAGTAAGAGACGGATAATAATGTGAGTTACAATAAAGGACGGTATCCTGAGGTCATTAGACTTCTGGATATCGTCCTTTTCAATTGGTGTACCCTATATTTAAGATGAAGATTTAGTGCTTTTTGCAGAGCTGAGGTGATCAATTTGATCATCTAGTACTTTGCTAGCTCTCTCTAGAAACTGTGTAATCAGTTCCAGCTCTGCATCTGTATAGGAGGAAGCCAGCTTTACCATCTCGTTGTGAAGTGGAATATACGTATTGCTGACATCTTCTTTCTGTTCATAGAGCGGAACAATAATCACTTTGCGACGGTCATTGGGATCGTTTTGCCTGCGTACGTAACCGAATTTTTCAAGGCGGTCAATTAATGCTGTCACACTTCCAGTAGCAAGCCCAGTTAGTTTGGACAACTCACCGGCTGTGATTGGTCCTTTTTCACGTAAAATATCCACAGATAAAAAATCATTATTATATAAGCCGAGAGCAGCAGCTACATTTTGTTGGTACAAAACTGTTCGGCTTCCTAGTCCGCGCATACGTGCGACGAATTGTTCCTGCTGATCGGTCGCTTGCACTTGTTGCTCGCTTGACAAAGGACAAACCTCCTTTTAAGATATGGGTATCTCGGATTTCGAGATACTTTGTTATAAAGATATTAGATGAAATGAATTTAATCAAGTTCATTCTATCGAAATCATTCATAATTTGCAAAAACTTTAGTCATGATGGCTAAACACTTTAATCCATATTTGAGATCGGAATGCTATAAGACATAGAATAATTATTTATTATGAGGAGGATTTTTATGAAAGATACCATTTTTATTAAAGGTGCACGTGAAAACAACCTGAAAAATGTTTCCCTTTCAATTCCAAAGTACAAGCTGGTCGTTCTTACAGGTCCATCAGGATCTGGCAAATCAACTTTGGCTATGGATACACTTCAAAGAGAATGCCAAAGGCAGTATTTGGATTCCATGGGCATGACCTCGGATTCGATAGGGAAGCCGAAGGTTGAGTCTATCGAAGGATTGTCACCTTCCATCAGCGTTGGACAGCATGTTACCAATCGAAATCCACGATCAACAGTCGGAACAGTAACCGATATCTATACGTTTGTAAGGTTTATCTTCTCGCGACTAGGGGAGCGGATTTGCCCTTCTTGCAGCGGTCACATAGCTCCTTCTTTTGAGCCCATAGGTGCAATGGCCGATGAAGATGAGGAAATGGATCATCAAATGATAGGCTGTCCTCACTGCGGAGCAGCGCTTGAGCAGCTAGGAATGTCACACTTTTCCTTCAATAAGCCAGAAGGAGCCTGTGGAGCTTGCAGTGGGCTTGGGCATGTGGCAAGCATTAATGAAGCAGCCGTTTTCAATTCGGAGCTCAGTCTGCGCGATGGGGGAGTGGCTTCTCTGAACGGGGTTCATCGCGATATTCAAATTCGTATTTTGATGGCGGCCGGAAAGCATTACGGCTTTGCATTTGATCCGGATCAGCCATTAAAGGATTTCGGAGAGGTACAGCGCGATTTGTTATATTATGGTGTCGAGAGTGAAGCCTTCAAGCGGCATTATCCAAATGTGAAGCCTGTCCAAGGTACAAAATTCGAAGGAGTCATCCCTGGTTTATGGAGGCGTTACAAAGAAAAAGAAGGGGAAACAGGCACTGCGGAAAAAGAGGGAAGTTTTTTTCATGAACAGCTTTGCCCGGAATGCCTAGGCGCACGCCTTAAGAAAGAGGTTCGTCTTGTTCAAGTAGCCGGCTCAACCATCTCCGATGTATCGGAATGGTCACTCAGTGATGTATTTAAGTGGACCGAGGAATTACAAGAGACGCTCCCGCCTGAAGGTCATTATCTGCTCGAACCCATTCTGCATGATATGCCTACTAGGCTAAAACGAATCATTGGTGTTGGCCTAGGCTATCTTTCTCTGAATCGGCAAACCGTTTCGTTATCAGGCGGCGAAGCACAGCGGCTGCGGCTCACATCGCTGCTCGGTTCTGGCCTCACCGGAGTACTTTATATTTTGGATGAACCGACCACGGGTCTTCATCCCCGTGATACATCCGGTCTCATACGAGTACTTCAGCAGCTTCGTGATTTAGGCAATACAGTACTCGTAATCGAGCACGATGTTGAGATGATGCGTGCTGCAGACCATATCATCGATATAGGTCCTGGCGCTGGGTTGCACGGTGGAACCGTCGTAGGCGAAGGAAGTCTGGAGGATTTAATGTCCAGTAAGCTTTCGGTTACAGGCGCTTATTTGAGAGAAGAGAATGGCTCAACTACTGTACGCATCCGCAGAGCAGGCAACGGTCAGTTTATTACAATCGAGCAGGCTAAACTCCGTAATGTTGACATTCCAACTGTAGCATTCCCGCTTGGCTGTCTCGTTTCCGTTACAGGTGTATCTGGCTCCGGCAAATCCACGCTAGTCTTTGATATCCTAGCAGAAGGAAGTCAGAAGGAGTTGGAGCGAATAGGGTGCAAGAAAATTACGGGCTTAGAGCATGTCGGAAATGTCGTTATATTTGACCAGACACCCATGGGACGAGTGCAGCGCTCCAACGTAGCAACGTATACGGATGTGTTTACGCAGCTGCGCCAGTTGTTCGCTGGTTTGCCTGAAGCTAAAAAAAGAAAACTGACAACCAAACATTTCTCATTTAACACCTCTGGTGGTCGTTGTGAGACCTGTCAGGGGCTAGGTGTGCTTTCCGTTGATATGAACTTCCTGCCTGATCTGGAGGTAAAGTGTCCTGACTGCAAAGGAAAACGATTTACGGATGAGGTTTTACAGGTTCAGTATGAAGGCTGCTCTATATCGGATTTGCTGAATATGTCTGTGCAGGAAAGCCTAGCTATTCTCAAAAAAGAAACTAAAATAACAGGTATAATCGAGATGCTTTGTGAAGTCGGACTAGGCTACTTGAAATGGGGGCAATCGGTCAAAACGTTATCTGGCGGTGAAGGACAGCGGATCAGACTGGCGAAAGAGCTGAGCAAGCCTTCCAAAAACCATACGCTCTACCTGCTGGATGAACCGACGGCAGGCCTCCATCCATCTGACATTAAGCAGCTCCATACTTTACTCAGCAAGCTGGTTGATACTGGAAATACGGTAATCGTTGTTGAGCATAGTCTGGAACTGATACGAGAATCCGATTGGGTTATCGATATCGGCCCAGAAGGGGGCGCAGCCGGCGGCAAATTAGTAGCAGAAGACACTCCTGAGCGTGTAGCGGAAGTGGCAGAGTCGTATACGGGTATGTTCTTAAAGGAAATGTTGGCTAAAAGACAGTAATTATAGCTTGCCAATCTATTACTAAATCAATACGTAGTGCAGGTACTGTCATGCTGACAGTACCTTTTTTTGTTAACTATTCTATAAGGAAACGAAATATCAAATACTGTTTTAATAAATCACTAATTTATGGTAGATTACAGAAGGAAAACATAAAAATCAAAGGAGGAGATCGCCGTTTCTAATGCTCTAAATAAACATGATGAATATCCAATGGTAAGCATTCCAGCTGGAGTAATTGAATTAAGAGATGACCGGACGAAACGAAAATGGAAGTCTGAAATTAAACCCTTTTATCTTTCACCTTATCCCGTAACGATGGAGTTGTATTTAGCTGTAACCAAAAAATCTCCTCTTTCTTTAAGTAGTGATCAAAGGCCAGTGGTCAATATCTCTTGGAATGAAGCCATCTATTTTTGTAATTTACTGTCCCTGAATGCAGGATTAACAGAGTGTTACTCATTCAGTCAGGATGGAGATCATATTGAATGTGATTGGGAATCTGATGGCTATCGCCTTCCGACAGAGGCGGAATGGCAATATGCGTGTAAAGCAGGATCAGCTGGCTATCAATACGGAGAGATTGATAAAATCGCTTGGTACAATGGAAATTCGGGAGACAGCATTCATGAAGTAGGTAAAAAAGAACCCAACGCATGGGGTTTATATGATATGTTAGGAAATGTCTGGGAATGGTGCTGGGATTTATATGATGAGCAGGTATATGGCTCATATCGCATTTTTCGCGGCGGCAGCTGGGCTGAAGATGCGAGAGGCTGCGGAGCTACTTGTCGTCGTCGCAGTCATCCGTCATTTTGTATTGACGACCTTGGGTTTCGCCTTGCCAAATCATGTTAACGAGTTGATAATAACCGCGGAGGTATACCTCCGCGGTTATTTCTAATTCCTATTAAGCTATTTGCTATTCATAAGCTCACGCAGCGCATCTGCAAATTTGGAGATTCCTAAACCAATTTCAGCTTCTTTTGCTCGAGCAAAAGTAAATCTTACGAAACCAGAATCCGATCCGTACACACTACCAGGAACAAAAACAATCCCTCTTTTAATGGACTCCTCCAGCAGCTTTCCATCGTGAACATCCGGAACTAGCTTACACCATAGATGAAGACCACCTTGTGGGGCAGTGAACGTAACCAATCCTGGAAGTTCCTTCTGCAATGCTTCAATAAGTAAATCTCGTTTATATTGGAGCTGCATTCGCAAGCGGTCAAGATGAGGTTCAAAGTAATTGGACTTCAAAAATTGTGCCGCTACCTGCTGCGGTATAACGCTAAGTCCAAAATCCATTTGCTGTCTTGCGTCAGCAAGTCTCTCCACAATGGAGTTAGGGGCAACCATCCAACCTATTCGCATGCCAGATGCAGCTATTTTGGAAAAAGAACCGATATAGAGGACAGACCCAATTGAATCCATTGATTTCAGCGGTGAAGGCGGTAAACCTTCATAGTCCGTTAAGCTAAATGGGTCATCCTCGACAATAGGCAGCGCCAACTCGCTTGCGACGCCAAGCAGCTGTTTGCGGCGTTCAGCACCGAACACTGTACCTGTTGGGTTCTGATAGTTGGGGTTCATGAACACCATTTTGATCCGATGTTTTTTGTATAAAGCACGAATGTCCTCAGGACATACCCCTTGACTGTCAACAGGAAGTCGGAACAACCTAAGCCCCGCTGATTGAAACATAGGCAGAGAATAGCAGTAGGAAGGATCTTCAATCGCAACCGCGTCGCCAGGCGACAACAAACACTGGGTTATTAAATATAACGATTGCTGAGATCCCGATGTGATCAAAATCGATGATTCCGTTGTCTTAATACCCCGATGTTGATCTAGATAGGATACCAATGCTTGTCTAAGCGGAATATACCCTTGAGGATTATCATAACCCAAATATGAAGTATATTTATTCTCGCTCATCAACGTTGTAATTTCATCATTAGGAGCCAAATCAGCCGACAGCTCGCCGCTAGCAAAATCGATGAGAGAGGGGTTTTGATTGAGCGCTTCACGAATTCTTCGCATAAAGGGCAAGTTAGGTAGAAAGCTGCCGCCCTCAGCGTACCGACTCCAATTAGGCGTGTGCTTGGGAGTGGCTCCCCATTTTGTTTTGGATACACGCGTTCCACTGCCTGTCTGACTTTCAATAATCCCCATCGATCGAAGCTCGGCAAATGCCAAAATGACTGTACTGCGGTTTACGCCTAGTTGTTCAGCCAATTTTCTCTCAGATGGAAGCAAGCTGCCAGGAGGGAATTCACCGTAGGAAATCCGTCTTTCTAGATGATCGGTAATTTGTTTATATATAGGAATTTTACTTTTCCTCTCAAGTTCCCACATCAGGTTCACATCCCTTGCTTGTAAATAAAACATTATAGTCATGATTATCATACCACTGATTTTCAAACTGAAAGAGGCTGTTTTCAACCTAACTATGACAGTTAAATGAAAACCAATCGAATTGGATGGTAGTAATTCATCCGATTTGGATGGTTCGTTTTTTCGCTTTTTATTTTATGATAAACGTTAATTCACATATCAATGAACTGCACGTATTAGGAATCAAAAAAATACTGCTAACATATAGGGGGAAATCATATGCAAGTACCTATCGGCGTATGGATCGTATCTTTTATAATCGTAGCTATTCTTTCATGGATTACATTCTGGATCACGAACAAAGCGTATTCAAGACGTTGGGAAGATCATGATGACAGCAACCTAAATAATTAAAAAAATGATTGTGAGCTACAACAACAAATAGCACAGGAAGTGGAAATCAGTAACGACAAAAGCTTTGTTGTTACTGGTTTTTTTGTGTTCATCTGAATAATTCTGCGTAATTTCTTAAGATAAAAAATAAAAGGTCAATATTCAATTATTATTTGCATTTTGCAAATAATTGCGTTATAAATAGATCAAGAGGTGAAACAAGTGGAGAACATAAGAGAGATGTTTCAAATAATGACTCGCCGGTTTGGGCTTCTGGATAAAAATTGTTGCACAGCGGGCGGAGTGGATATCTCATTAATTCAAAGCCATATTATTTATGAGATCGATCGAAAACATAATCCATCGATTCAGCAGGTGGCGGATTCACTATCCATAGACATCACGACGTTTAGCCGCCAAGTTCAAAGTCTTGTGAAGTTAGGATTGGTGAAGAAAACACAACTTCCTGAAGACCGGAGAATCAATATTTTAACGTTAACGACGGAAGGCAAGTACATTTCAACAGTCATTGATGGCCAAATGAATGACTATTTAAAAGAGGTCTTTTCGCATATGTCTGAATTTGAACAAGACATGGTCATAAACTCGATAAAATTGCTTAACGAAAGCATGGCAAAATCGAAAGTATGTTGTACAACACTGGGATAATTATTTATCCCTTTAAAAATCACTAATACTTGCAATTTGCAAATAATATTGAGGAGGAAATAATATGATGAAAAGTATTCCTATTAACCAAATTAGCTGCTGTGAGGTACATGACAACGAAAAAAGCAATTTGCCAATTGCAATTATAGGAGCTGGACCGGTAGGTCTTGCGGCAGCTGCACATTTAAGTTTAAAAGGAGAGTCATTTTTACTTTTAGAAGCTGGTTGCGATATCGGAGCAAATATTAAAAAATGGGAGCATGTAAGACTCTTTTCCCCATGGGAATATAACATCGATAAAGCAGCTAAACAATTGTTGCTTTTGACCGACTGGATCACACCACAAAATACGGATATTCCAACAGGGAAAGAACTCGTAGAACAATATTTAAAGCCTCTGTCAGATCTCTCTGAAATAAGTCCGTCTATTCATTTGAATACGAAGGTGACTGCCATTAGCCGTAAGGGTTTAAGTAAAGTTAAAACCAAAGGTCGTGATGATCTGCCTTTTGCCATTCACGCCACCCAAAATGGCAGCCAACATCTTTTTGAAGCAAGAGCGGTTATTGATGCCACGGGAACATGGTCAAATCCAAACCCGCTTCGTTCGGATGGTGTGTTCTTAATACAAGAAAAAGCGCTTAGCAATCAAATATATTATGGCATCCCAGATTTGCTCGGAAAGGATAAAAATCGTTACCGCGGAAAAAAAGTCCTTGTCGTTGGAAGCGGTCATTCCGCCATTAATACACTTTTGGAACTTGGGGAGCTTCAAAAGCAAACAAACGAGACTGAGATTGTATGGGCAATACGAAAACATAATCTTGAGGATGTTTATGGCGGACGTGAGTTAGATGGATTACCAGCTAGGGGAGAACTCGGAAATCGAATTCAAAAATTAGTTGAATCGGGAATTTTGAAAGTGATGACCTCGTTTTATATTGAAGAATTAAAACAGAGTAACGGGAAAATTCATGTTATCGGTACGATTGGATCAGAGAAAGCTTATATTGACGGTGTTGACGAGATCGTATGCAACACGGGCTCACGTCCTGATTTATCATTTGTCCGTGAGGTAAGAGTGATGACGGACCCGAGTCTTGAAAGTGCATATGAGTTAGCGCCACTAATCGATCCAAACGTTCATAGCTGCGGTACAGTTAGACCTCATGGTGAACTCGAATTACGTCAACCTGAGAAAGATTTTTACATTGTCGGTGCCAAAAGCTATGGAAGAGCACCGACCTTCTTAATGACAACCGGCTATGAGCAAGTTAGATCGATTGTAGCCGCTTTAGTGGGGGATATGGAGTCTGCTCGTAAAGTAGAGCTGGAATTGCCGGAGACAGGTGTTTGTAGCATTGGTGTCGGCGGCGGAGACAGTTGCTGTGGACCAGATCAAAAGTAGAAATAATATACGATGTTCCAGCAAGTAATTTGCCTAGTATTCTAGGAATACCGAAATGTTCCGTCTACTTTCGTAGCCAGTATGAGCAACGTTCTACTTCAAACAACCTAAAACAAAGGGCATTTATTCAATCTAATGCCCTTTGTTTTGTTTATTTAGGAAGAAGGGGCGACTTTGAATGGTTATAAACACTCGAAATTTTCACATCTCATCATATTCGCCATTGATTATATAAGTAGTTAGTTATATAATTATGAAATGAAAAGAAGCCAACGGGAGAAAACAGAGGGAGGTACTACATATGGAGCAAACGATACAGGAAATGGCCGAGGCTTATAAATTATTAGCCGATAAAACGCGGTTAACCATCGTAGCACTGCTCAAAGAAAAGGAACTATGTGTATGTGATATCACTGACATTATCGGGATGTCTCAGCCAAATGCCAGCCAGCATCTACGAAAACTAAAATCAGCCGGACTTCTAAATGAAAAGAAAAAAGGGCAGTGGGTATATTACTCCCTTAATCCGGATGCGGAAGCCTATGTACAGTGCGTGTATCCGTACCTGCCTTCCATGAAAGAAAAAATAGCAGGCTTAAAAAATAACAGCTGTGATACACAGGGGGAAGTATGACACTCATTGCCATTTTAATCTTTTTGCTTACGCTCACGTTTGTAATCTGGCAACCAAAAGGACTAAGTATTGGTTGGTCGGCAGCTGCCGGAGCTATTCTGGCTCTTCTGTTTGGCGTCGTAAGCTTTGCTGATGTTAGTACGGTTACGGGTATTGTTTGGAATGCTACGCTTGCCTTTGTAGCTATTATCGTAATATCGCTTCTTTTAGATGAAATCGGCTTTTTCGAATGGGCGGCGCTTCACATGGCGCGGCTCGCACAAGGCAATGGAAAACTTATGTTTGTTTATGTTGTTCTTCTTGGTGCAGCAGTATCGGCATTCTTTGCCAATGACGGCGCCGCGCTTATTTTAACACCTATTGTGCTTGCGATGGTGCGTGCACTCAAATTTGATCAGAAAATGATTTTGCCATTCATTATGGCCAGCGGTTTTATCGCAGACACAACTTCGCTCCCTTTTGTAATCAGTAACCTCGTTAATATCGTTTCCGTTGATTTTTTTGGAATCGGCTTTATCGAGTATGCTAGCCGGATGATTATTCCGAACTTTTTTTCGCTGTTGGCGAGCCTTCTGGTCTTGTTTTTGTTCTTCCGTAAAAGCATCCCAGGTCACTACGATTTAAAACAGCTCAAGAAGCCGTCTGAAGCTATAAAAGATAAGAAGATGTTCCGAATTTCGTGGGTAATCTTAGCCATGTTACTTCTCGCATACCTTTTAATTCAATACATTCATGTTCCAATTTCCGTCATAGCAGGCGTCGCTGCAATCTTGTTTATTTTAGCTGCTCGACGCAGCCCGGCTATTCAAACTTGGAAGCTGGTCAAGGGCGCTCCTTGGGCAGTTGTCATCTTCTCCATTGGCATGTACGTGGTTGTTTATGGACTTCGTAATGTGGGACTTACAGATGAACTAGGAAAAGTCATTCAAGCCATCGCCGACAAGGGACTATTCATCTCCACTATCGGTATGGGATTCCTTGCTGCGATATTGTCTTCGGTCATGAACAATATGCCAACCGTGATGATCGATGCATTAGCCATAAAAGGAACAGCAACGCAAGGCGTCATTCGTGAATCTTTGGTGTATGCCAACGTTATCGGCAGTAATTTGGGACCTAAAATGACACCCATCGGATCGCTCGCGACACTATTGTGGCTGCACGTATTATCACGTAAGGGTGTAAAAATCACATGGGGAAATTATTTTAAAACGGGTATCATTCTCACGATCCCAACGCTCTTTATCACATTAACAGGGTTGTATATGTGGCTGCATTTCATCCATTCAACAAGCATTAATGTATGGGTGTTGATTGCCGTAATTACCGCCATTTTGGTTCTAATCGGCATATGGATAAATGCTTGGATAAGCTCGAAAATGGGCAAAACGAGATTTCAAGAAGAGATCGTAAAAGTTAACTCGAGAATATAGGAGGCCGATAATAATGAACAACAAACCACTCGTTTATTTTTTGTGTACTGGGAACTCTTGCAGAAGCCAAATCGCCGACGGATTTTTGAAGGCAATGGGCAGCGGCAAATATGAAGTGAAGAGTGCTGGTCTAGAAGCTCATGGCTTAAATCCCCGTGCGGTTCAAACCATGAAAGAAGCAGGCATCGATATCTCCAATCATACTTCGGATGTCATAGATCCTGAAATTTTAAAACAAGCAGATTACATCATCACGCTTTGCGGTCATGCTAACGATAACTGTCCGGTTGTAAGTAACGACAAAGCGCAAAGATGGCATTGGGGCTTCGACGACCCCGCAAAAGCGACAGGTACAGAAGAAGAAATCAATACTGCATTCGCAGAGATCCGAGATTCGATAAAAAATCGTATTGAGTTGTTTGTGAAGGAAGGGATGTAACAAACAGTAATAATTATGTTCTTTCGAATATATTCGAGGATTTAGGAACTGTTTTTGTACCATTTATAACTATATTACAAAAGAAGCAAGCCCTCAGGGCTTGCTTCTTTATCATTTAAAATTGCTAATTATTTGGTCTTGCTGAATTTCGTCATCTCTAATGATACCTACTCCTGCGTATAAAATATAAATAATGCCGCCAACGAAGCACGCACATAAAGTTAAGAAGGAAATCATATGTTGTCATCCTTTCTAATCGTGATTACATCAATCGTACAGTGACCCTCAAACCTTGTGACCCTCCAATCCAATCTGATATCTCCCATCCAATAAAATTCAACTGACGGTAGTTATTGATAGCTTGACAAAAAATGAAGCTCCTCTTACTATAATATTATCTCGATTATCAAGATACTTATAACTATAATTATATTTATTCAAGACAATCAGTCGTCGAGATAAAAAAGGGAGTGGCAATTACATTGTCAATTGAACAAAGTGGAGGGAACGAGAAACAATGGAAATGGCAAAAGGAAATAAAGTAGGTGTAATCATTGCAGCACTTCTGCTGGCTACACTGATGGCATCGATGGATAACACCATATTAGCAACTGCGATGGGGACAATCGTAGGGGACCTTGGCGGGTTTGACAAATTAATGTGGGTGACTTCTGCTTATATGATCGCAGAGATGGCTGGTATGCCGATATTTGGTAAGTTATCTGATATGTATGGTCGCAAGCGTTTCTTTGTTTTCGGAATTATCGTATTCATGATCGGCTCAGCTTTATGCGGTACAGCGGAATCTATTGTACAGCTAAGTATTTATCGCGCGATACAGGGTATTGGCGGCGGAGCACTTGTACCCATTGCATTCACAATTATGTTTGATGTGGTCGCACCTGAAAAACGTGGGAAGATAGGCGGATTGTTTGGTGCTGCGTATGGTATTTCCAGCATATTCGGACCTCTAATTGGCGCTTATATTGCAGATTATGTTCATTGGTCCTGGATTTTCTACATCAATTTACCAATAGGAATCATTGCATTTGTAATGATTGCTTATTTTTACAAAGAGTCTGTTGAGCATTCTAAACAAAAAATCGACTACATGGGCGCAATAACGCTCGTAACTTCAATTCTTTGTCTCATGTTCGCGCTGGAGCTAGGAGGTAAAAAATACGATTGGGACTCCTTCACGATCATAGGTTTGTTTTTAGCTTTTGCCGTATTATTGGTCACTTTTATATTTATTGAACGCCACGCAGAAGAACCGATCATCACCTTCAGCATGTTCAAAAATCGGCTTTATTCCACGAGCAATTTAATGGCTATTTTTAGCGGTGCAGCATTTATAACAGCTTCCGTTTACATCCCAATCTACGTTCAAGGGGTACTTGGAGGCTCAGCTACAAACTCGGGGCTCGTGTTGCTTCCTATGATGGTCGGATCTGTTGTCACCGCTGCTGGCGGCGGTATTCTGCTCTCCAAGTTTAGTTATCGCTCCATCATGATTTCGACGTTGTTTCTGCTAGTGGGCGGCATGGCTCTACTGACTACTTTAACACCCGATTCATCCCGATTTACGGTTACAATCTTTATGATTTTAGTTGGTCTTGGCATCGGCTCATCGTTTTCTGTTCTAAGCAATTCTGCCATACATGGATTTACTGCTAGGCAGCGAGGCTCTGCAAGCTCTACACTTAGCTTCACTCGGGAACTGGGAATGACGCTTGGAATTACGGTATTTGGTATTATTCAAAGTCACTTATTTGCAAATAAGCTTTCTTCATCGATCGGCAGCGGCGGTCAAACGTCGGAGTTCATTGATCTAAGTGATCCAAGTAAAATTTTGACACCTGAGACAAGGGAGAGCATTCCTTCTCAGATTCTTGATAAAATAACTGAAGCACTGTCCTCGTCACTCGTTCATACTTTTGCTTGGGCCATCATTCCATCCGTCATTGCTCTTTCAGCTGCCTTTGCTATGAGCAAGGAGAAGTTTGATCCAGCTTCCGAGCTAGAAGAATATTCAGCATCTCATTAAAAAATAAACCTCGCTATTCGTAGCGAGGTTTTTCTTATGTACATTAAACTTTGGCAAATAAATCTCTAATGACGCTTGCGTCAAGCTCATTCGTTATTTTATAAGAATTAGCAGCATTTTTTGAAGCATTATAATCAAATACATTTAGAAAATGATGATCGTAAAGTGTAAGGCCGAATTGTCTATTCTCATTCGTTTTTATCGTTATCCAATACGATTCTTTATAATTGTTCGTTGAAAAATGCTCTTTTATAAGCTTTGTGTTAGAAAATACATTCATGATGCGTTCAATTAGAGCGGAATCTGTAACGATTATTTTTTCCTCTAATGGATCATCTGTTGATTTCAAAATCTCAATTGAGCTTATTTGAGTTACGTTCAATTGATCCGATATGGCTTTTTTAAACGTCGTTTGTTTTGAAAAAGTCGTAAATACTACAATACCAGCGATTACAATCAAAAATAATGCGGGAACAATCATATTACGTTTTATCATATTTGTCTCCTTTATATTTAAATCTCTAGGAAAAATGTCGATTTACAATTTTTATCCATAACAAGTATAACATGACCAATGATCTACTGAAGTACATAATAATATTTCACAACTTGACATATTAGCGACTTCATAGGTATTATAGACACAATAAGTCTGCAATTGAGGTGAGAACATGAAATTTTCCAAAGCAACCAATTATGCACTTCACACCATGCTCATGCTTGTAGAAGCTTCTAATTTGAAGCCCATAGGCGTCAAGCAGCTGGCGGAATCCCAAAACGTTTCACCTACTTATCTTTCCAAAATTTTAACGAGACTCGTCAAAGCAGGGATGATTGAATCCGTTTCTGGGGCAAACGGAGGTTACCGGCTATCACGCAAAAAGGACGACATTACGTTTTTGGATATTATCCACGCTATTGAAGGAACAACATCATTATTTGAATGTGATTTTGTTCATGGTGAAGAATGCTTGATTCAAGCTGCAATGAAAGAAGCGGAAGAGAAGATGGAACAACATCTGAAACAAACGAAATTAGCTGACATTGCAAAAAAACAAACTAAGATTGAAAGTTAAGAACATTTTTTCTGAAAAAGGAGAAGTACAATTAACATCGTATAAAATCCTTTTTTTGAATTAATTATAGATATAACGAATCTTCAATGTCGGACTTAAACTTGATAATAAGCATTTTTTTCACTTTATTATAGATATAAAGTGTCTTTAATATTCCATTAGTAGGAGATGAGCTGCATGAATTATGATTGTGCCATTATTGGCGGAGGACCAGCAGGGTTAAATGCCGCACTTATGCTTGGCAGGGCAAGGAGAAGTGTTGCTTTGATCGACAACAATCGTCCAAGAAATGCTGTTACTCATTCATCGCATGGCTTTATAACAAGGGATGGCGTTACACCAGCTGAGTTTCGCCGCATTGCTTATGAAGAGGTGCTGAGTTATCCAACAGTCGCTCATAGGCTAGCTGAGGTGATTTCTGTCAGTAAAATTGCAGCCGGATTTGAGCTTATTGATTCATCTGGACTTCGCATTCATACACGTAAATTGATTTTGGCAACAGGAGTAAAAGAAATTTTTCCTGAGATCGAAGGCTTTTACCCGCTTTATGGAAAAAGCTTGTTTAATTGCCCATATTGCGACGGCTGGGAGCTGCGCGATCAGCCCCTTGTCGTTGTTTCGGAATATCCGACTGTTTTTCATACAGCGAAGCTGCTTCTCAATTGGAGCAAGGATTTAGTTGTCTGTACAAACGGGAATGAAAACCTGTCGAACGAACAAAAAAAACAGCTCCAACGAAAGGGGATCGTAATCATGGAGCAGCCAATTGCAGCATTCGTCGGACAAAATGGGAAGCTTGAGCATATTCGTTTCTCAGATGGAACTACCATCGAAAGAGCTGGTGGTTTCGTTACTCCTAAGTTTATTTCAAGCACGAGGTTCGGAGAACAATTGGGCTGTGATAAAACGGAGTTGGGAGGAATTCAAACGGATGGAAAGGGGAAAACCTCAATACCCGGTCTTTATATCGCTGGTGATGCTTCCTATTTTATGCCATCCCAATTGGTTTTTGCTGCGGCAGACGGCAGTCGAATAGCGATGAGCGTAAATTTGGAGTTGGCAGAGGAAGACTTCATTTAACGAAACTTAAATGAAGTCACAATACGGAAAGAGGGAGCGCTATTTGCAAATAAAAAATCATTTGATTGGGTCTTCAAAATTTCGGGCAGCTTTATGTGTCATCTTGCTTCTTACAGAGCAAGGCGGAACGTTGACTAGCTCAGAAATGGCGCAACAGCTGAATGTCCATGCGGCTTATTTACGAAAAATCATGTCCACATTGCTGAAAGCTGGGATGGTTGAAGCTAAGGAAGGACAAGACGGCGGATATAAACTAAAACATCCTGAATCAGATATAACACTGGCTGATGTTTACGATGCAGTAAGAGAGGTAAAGAAAAGCCAAACCATTACATTCTGTCATTGGACAACATCTATAAATGAAAACTTAGCGAAATTGATGCTAGAAGTTGATGAATGTACCATTTCATACTTAAAGGAAATTAAAGCAACTGACATGATAAGCAGCTTAAGCAATTCGAATTAGACAAAACTAACATCCAACGGGAGAGGAAGACATAACCATGACAATTATACATGCAACGGATACAACACTAAAAAATGAAATTCAAAAGAAGGGGCTAACCATAGTTAATTTCTGGGCACCTTGGTGTGGGCCATGTCTTATGTTTGCGCCCATTCTTGAAACATTTCGTTCGGCAGGAAGCCATAATGTAAAAATTGTGAAAGTAAATGTGGATGTTAGTGAAGCGATGGCTTCACAATTCGGAATTATGAGTATACCTACTACCATCCTCTTTAAAGATGGAATACCTGTTGACAAAAGGAGCGGAGTCCTATCAGTAGAAGGCTTGGAAAAATTTATTTCTGGTCATAATAAATAATAACCCGCATTATAGGCTTGATCGTTCATGATAGAGGAAAAAGATGTGTAGTACACACGTATCAAAAGGTTAATATCATCGCAATGGAGGATTCAGATGACTACAAAAATTAAAATGACTCATACGTTTAATGCTCCTCGTGACCTTGTGTTTAAGGCTTTTTCAGAATCAGAACATTTACTGAATTGGTGGGGACCAAAAGGATGGGCTTTTGATATTAAAAAATTCGATCTCCGCCCAGGTGGTTTATTTCATTACAAACAGACCGCACCAGACGGAACCGAGATGTGGGTCAAGTTTATCTATCATGAAGTTAATTCACCTGAGAAAATTGTATATACCAATTCCTTTTCTGATGAGGAAGGTAACACCGTGCGTGCACCCTTTGACGCTAATTGGCCTCTTGAATTTTCAGTCACTTTTATTTTCAGTGAAGATGGAGACAAAACCATTCTTACTATGGAAGGGGAAGCAGTATCTCCAACTGAAGAGGAAGCCAAAACGTTAGAGGCATCACAAGATATGGTTCACGAAGGATATGAAGTGACGTTTAATCAACTGGCAGATTACTTATTAATGGTATAAACCAACTAGTTAAAGTGATACAGAAAAACTCTTAACGACAAAGGTTAGTTTGATCTCACATTGTTGATGATCAACCTAACCTTTGTTGTTTTTTTGTTAGAAGGGCTCAAATGGAACGGGGGCGAGCCTTTTTGCGTAATGTATCTCAGTACTTTGCACTTCATGTCCAACTTGATATTCTCGCTACATATTTTTACCAAAAAATTGTTGAACCACCAACAATCGTGTAAAATATAACTTATTTGCTCGACGCATATCGTTCCAAATTCCTCGGAGGAAGTGAGTAAACATAATATTTTAGTCTTATGTACTTCAGGAAACTAGACTAAGGCTTCAAATCAGTTATTTTGTTACAGTTCCCAGTCATTTTATTTTAACTATAAGTCGAGGTTATGCGTCGTATGAATAATAAGTATACAGCTCAAGCAGATACTTGGTACCAGCTTGCAGAGCAAAAGGCAGCCCAATATTTTGAAACATTGAACGAACAAGTGAAGAATAAAACTTATGTAACCACACTAACCGAAGATATTCAATTGTGGAAAAAGAACCATATCCAACATTATTCATTGTTATCCTTTTTTTCGAGAGGAAAGAAAAAACCGGATTCTCGGGATTATCATAGATATATATGGTGGCTGAATTATTCAGGAAAACTGGATGATTATTTGGATCGAAGCGTTTCCTATATTTATATGAGGGATTTAGGAAAAGCTTTGGATGCTCCAGAGACACAAATGAGAATTCAACGAGTGATTGCTGACGTCAAAAGCCACTTTATTCAACCCTCAACAACAAACGGGGGAGAGCAGCCTGATTTTATGACCTTGGCGGGGCTGTATCGGTGGGCTCAGAAGGAAGGCATAGAAAACGGCATAATTTGGGTAATAAATAAACTAAAATCCGTATCCTCTAATATCCCAAAGGAAATGAGTTCCGAGCACGCGGTGCGCAAGCTGATCAAAATCATAATTGGCGTAATGTTGCATGTAATTGAAGAAATGGATGACCAAGTATTGCCTGCTGAACGTGCCAGGAGACTAGACGAAGCCATCAGACTTGGTTACTCCTATGGGCTAACCTATCCTTTTATTGACGATCTGCTTGATTCGGGTGTCCTAAAGGCAGAGGAGAAAGAACAATATTCCAATATGATCCGTACTTCGCTTCTAAGCGGATCTGTTCCACAATTAGGTGAATGGTCCGGCAATAACTTTAAATTTGTCCAATACGTACACGCGGAGCTTAGTGACGCTTTTGAGTATATTAAAAAATATCAGCGACCTGAAACACAACAAACCTTTTTCGAGCAATCCTACGTGTTTTTTCATTCTCAGGATTTGGACCGTGTCAAGGACCTATGGAATGTAAATTACACTAACAAAGAGCTTTACCTGCCTATCATTTTAAAATCCTCATCTTCAAGGCTCATCGTTCGTTCCGTCATTAGTGCTCCTTTGGATGAAGGCTTTGATAATCGAACATTTTATTATGGGATTTATAACCAGCTGGCAGATGATTTAGCAGATATGTTTGATGATATGAAAGACGGGGCGGTAACACCCTATACCTATTATTTGAAATACCATGAGCAGCGCTCAGATCTAATCAATCCCTTTGAGTTATACTGGTCCGTCATCTCTTATTTAATTCACAACATATACTACTCCGATGCCAAAACCAGAGAAGTGATTCTTGATCGTGCCTTCAATGGTCTAAAAAGGTTGAAAGAACGTATAGGTACTGAGAAATATAACGAAATTATGGCGGTGTTTGCTTCAGGAGATCCAGATTTCAATCGCCTTATCCAACATGTGGTTCAAAAAGCGGATGATGTGGATTTCTTCGATAAACTGCTCCGGGATCAGATGGTAACGGTTTTAAAAAGCAATCGCAGTGAAAAGGAACAATTCCTTTCAACTGTCAAAGCTGCTCGCGAGCAAATCAACAATCTATTGCCGATTCACAAAAGTAATGAAATACCTCCAATGCAAGAACTGCTTATTGATGCTGCAAACTACAGTCTTGAAGGAGATGGCAAACGATTACGGCCAATATTGGCTTGGGTCATGGGTATTAATGAGTATGGACTGCATGCTTCGGCGATCGTGCCGCTTCTAAAATCATTAGAGTATATGCATACCGCGTCTTTAATCTTCGATGATCTCCCAACGCAGGATAATGCCTCTTCTCGCAGAGGGCGACCTACGCTGCACCAGGTGCATAATAGTGCCACCGCGGAATTAACCGGCCTATTTCTTACTCAGAAGGCGATTGAAGAGCAATCATCCCTTGAACAGTTTGATCCTAAAACCGTGCTTGCTTTAATGCAATATTCGTCCCAAAGAGCTGGAGATATGTGCATGGGGCAGGCGATGGATTTGCATTCCAAAGGAAAAGCATTAACATTGGAGCAGCTAAATATGATGTGCTTTTACAAAACCGGAATTGCATTTGAAGCTTCACTTGTAATGCCTGCTATTCTCGCTCAGGTAAAGTCGTCAGAAATTGCGGTTTTGAAAAAATACGCCTATCATGCGGGCATAGCCTTTCAAATTAAAGATGATTTGCTTGATTCGGAAGGAGATTTACATTTACTCGGTAAACCTATTGGCCAGGATGTGGAGAACAACAACTCGACTTTTGTAACCATCCTTGGTCTAGATGGAGCTAGAAAAGAGATGTGGGAACACTTCTGCCTTGCAATGGAAGCATTGAAAGAGATGCCACGTAATCCAGCTTTTCTGAAGCAACTGCTGAATTATATTATAAGCAGGGATTATTAAATTACATTCGTACGTCTTGAGGAAGATTCGAGAGATAATGTTAGATATTGCAATAATTTGAATAAGCAAACAGCAGTCCATCGGTGACATATGGTCACTGTTGGACTGCTTTTACTTTTTAATGGTGTTTGAAGCAGTCAGCAAAAGTTGATGAGAATGAAGGGGAGAAGTAAAGTGAGCGAGGTTAATATGACTAATTACCAATTCATAAGTGACTATAAAGACATTTCAACCTACAAAGAAAGCTTTAATGAATTGGCTAAAATGGTATTTGGACTTGATTTCGAAAAATGGTATGAAAAAGGGGGCTGGAACGAAAATTATATATGTTATTCCTTTCTCGATAAAGGTAAAGTCATTGCCAATGCCTCAGCAAGCAAAATGACGGTTATATGTAACAGTGAAGAGTACAAAGCCATTCAAATCGGTACCGTTATGACGCATCCCGACTATCGAAATCAAGGATTATCAGGCAAACTGATGAACCATATTATCGAGAAATATGAACAAGAATATGACTTTATCTACTTGTTCGCTAATGATTCGGTTCTAGACTATTATCCTAGATTTGGGTTTAGAAAAACGCAAGAAAGTAGTTTTACGCTAAACATTTCAGGTTTAGAATTAAAACCAGAAGCAATCCGTTCCTACCGCAAGCTACATACGAATAACGCCAATGATTATCGGTTGATGGAGCAGTTTGCTAAGGAAAGAATATCTGTATCCCCTATAATGGGTGTGAAAAACAATGAACATCTATTGCTGTTTTATTTTATCTTAGCATTCAATGATGCGATTTATTATGTCGAGGAAGTTGATGCCATTGTTATTTTTAAGCACGAGGATAAACAACTTCATCTTTATGATATCATCAGCGTTCAAAAAGTTGATTATGATGTTATTTTGAACAGCCTTGTTACTGCCGATACGGAGATTATTCATTTTTACTTTACACCCGATTACGATAATGAAAACATTCATGTCGAGTTATTAGCAGAGAGTGAGGACACATTATTTGTTCGTCCTTCATTTGAAGATAGAGCAGAACATATTTTGTTTCCATTAACTTCTCATTCATAATGAAACACTTTTTTCAAACATTATCAGTACAAGGTAAATATCATGCTCTACATCCTGCAGGAACAGCATAGGCCATCGTCTTCCATGTCAATCGTACAGGTCGTTTTGTCTTCTTGAGAATACAATATGGTGTATTCCAAAACAGGAAGGAGATAATTCTGTGAACCGTAACGATTATAATAACATGAGTAATAACATGAACATGGGTAGTAATATGGGTAGTAACATGGGTATGGTAGAAGGTGCGAATTCGGCTAACTTTTGTCCGGATTGTCCAACGCAAACGATTTATGATCCTCCAATTACGCAATATGAGGACATCTACCATCCGCAGCTTGTAAATGTTATTCAAAATATTGAAACGGTGAAGAAGCATCATTGTTGTCCTGTCTATCAGCATTATTACACGCAATCTGAGAAAAATGTCATGGTTTCAGGCTTAAAACGCAGAAAACGTGCTAAAATATCTTCCAAAAAACGTTCCAAAAAATAGTCCTTAAATATAAAAAAAGACCCGTAAGAGCCAACGCTTCGCAAATGAAGCGGCCGCCTTACGGGTCTTTCGCTTGTTTTCAAGATTACTTTAACTGATACAAGAGATGATTTCTTCTTAAATACATATACGATACTTACAGAAAACAGCAGACAGGCAAAACAAACAGAAAATTACCTTAACTGTTGTCAAAAAGGCTCCAGCCTCAATAAGATATGAATATATATTGTTAAATTTCTAAAGGAATTTAATGGGGAAGCTGAACAACTTTGTGAAATATATCTACTCCTTCATATAAACGTTGCAGATTATTCACAATTTGTATACTTGAAAATCTCAGAAGCAGAGAAGTAGCAACGTTTAGATTGAAACTAATAGAAGTTTAGTTTAACATCAAATACAGTGAACCATACCGCAAGTATCGGAAAAAATGTAATGATGCTAGTAACACATGGCGGCAAACAAAAGCTTCAATCGATGCATTAAGCTTTGTTATTGCCTTTGCTTTGTGTGTTCCTAGAGCCTTGTAAACGGACTTTTCACTTTTCACCAGCTTTCAAATAGCTTATAATTATCTGATAATCGCAGATCATTTAATCTATAATCAATTACAAAACAATATGATATGGTTTTAATTGAAACAGAAAAGGTGTGTGACTGGGTCGAGCATTGGCTTAGTGTAACGCCTATACAGAAGCGCCTACATGCTTTATGCAAATTTTAGGATATAAGGATGGTAAAAATGAGCAACGGAGAAAATAAAACAGACGTCATCTTGATTGGTGCCGGAATCATGAGTGCGACTTTAGGGACACTTCTGAAAGAATTGGTACCGGAATGGAAAATTACCGTGTTTGAGAAGCTCGAGAGTGCTGGAGAAGAAAGCTCTAACGAGTGGAATAATGCAGGAACAGGGCATGCAGCACTGTGCGAGCTTAACTACACTGTAAATAAGCCAGACGGATCTGTAGATATTAGCAAAGCGATTCAAATTAATGAACAGTTCCAGCTTTCCATGCAGTTTTGGTCTTACCTTGTAAATAGTAAGCTAATCCGTAATCCGCAAGACTTTATTATGCCATTACCTCATATGAGTATGGTCCAAGGAGAACAAAATGTAACGTTTCTAAAGAAACGTTTTGAAGCCATGTCTACTAATCCGTTGTTTAAAGGGATGGAATTTTCCGATAACCCTGCAAAATTAATGGAATGGATCCCACTTATTATAAAAGATCGTAAATCAAATGAAGCTATAGCAGCAACCAAAATTGACTCTGGTACGGATGTCAACTTTGGTGCTTTAACGCGCATTCTGTTTGACCACTTAAAACTTAAAAACGTTGATCTCAAATACAAACATAGCGTTGATAACATTAAACGTGCTAGCGACGGCTCGTGGGAATTGAAAGTACGTAATGGCAGCGGCAACGTCGAACGGCATACTGCAAAATTTGTCTTTATCGGAGGCGGAGGCGGAAGCTTGCATTTATTGCAAAAATCCGGTATTCCTGAAGGTAGACATATTGGCGGATTCCCAGTAAGCGGAATATTTATGGTTTGTAATAATCCGAATGTTGTGGCACAGCATCATGCAAAAGTTTACGGCAAAGCCAAAGTTGGAGCTCCTCCAATGTCGGTTCCACATTTGGATACAAGATTTATCGACAATAAAAAATCTTTGCTGTTTGGTCCTTTTGCCGGATTCTCACCTAAGTTTTTGAAAACCGGTTCAATGTTTGATTTGGTCACTTCCGTAAAACCGGATAATCTCATCACAATGTTATCCGCAGGTGCAAAAAATATGTCATTGACAAAATACCTGATTGAGCAAGTTATGTTATCCAAAGAAAAGCGCATGGATGAGTTGCGCGAGTTTATCCCTAACGCCAAAACGGAAGACTGGGATTTAGTAGCAGCTGGTCAGCGTGTGCAAGTTATCAAAGATACTGAAGCTGGCGGCAGAGGAACACTTCAATTTGGTACGGAAGTTATAACGGCTGCTGATGGTTCGATTGCAGCATTGCTAGGCGCTTCGCCAGGTGCTTCTACTGCTGTTCACGTTATGCTTGAAGTATTTAAAAAATGTTTCCCTCAACACATCAAAGAGTGGGAACCAAAAATTAAAGAAATGATTCCTTCTTATGGCGTTTCATTAATGGAAAATCCAGAGCTTCTGCACGAAATTCATACTTCTACAGCTGACTCACTAGGCCTGAGTGAAAAAGAGCTGGCTTTTAGTTAGTTTTTCTGATTTAAAAACAAATGAATGTAGTGAAATATGACGTAATTGAAAGCATGCCGTGAATTATTTAATTTCATTAAAATAAATATTGAACCTTTGATCTAATTATAGATTGAAGGTTCTTTTTTTATTGAATTTAAAGGTGCTGCAGTTAATATTGCTTGCATGTTACCGTTTTTGGTGAGAGGACATACTAATAAAAACCTTTTTGCTCCCTTTTAAAGCAATTGTCCCAATTTTTTTTTACAGCGTGAAAAATAACGGGCTGCTCGATTGTATTACTAGTGAAAGGGGGACATCAAGTGAACGATTCATATGAGCTCAATGAATCCGTCCGCAAAGCCGTGGTCAACTATTCCGACAGCCTGGTCAAGATAGCTTTCGCTTATCTCAAAAATATTGCTGACGCGGAGGAAGTAGCGCAAGAAGTATTTCTAGCCTATCTCCAAAAATCCCCCGTCTTTGATAGTGATGAACATGAGAAAGCCTGGTTAATCCGTACAACGATCAATAAATGTAAAAACTTGCTCAAGACGGGGTGGTTTAAGAGTCGAAACCCCATACCGGAAAACCTGTCTAACCTGCCGAAGGATGAATACATGGTCATGCAGGCTGTATTATCATTGGATAAAAAATATCGGGTCCCGATCCATTTGCATTATTACGAAGGTTATTCCTTGGAAGAAATAGCGGATATACTTCATGCCAAACCTGCGACGGTAGGTACTTGGCTCGCTCGAGGGCGTAAACAGCTTAAAGAAGTTATAGGCGGTGATTTGTGAGAATGAAAAAATCAAGTTATAAATCGGCCATGTCCAAAGTGAAAATAAGTGAAGACTTTCAAGAACGTATACTTGAACGCTTAAGCCTGGAGAAGCACAAACAAATCGACAACAATAATAACAACATACGAAATGGAGAGGTTCCTATGAAAACAGTTCATTCTAAAGTAAAGAAAAACAAAGTGATGATCTGGGCAACCAGCATTGCGGCTTGTGCGGTATTGACTCTGAGCATTTATGCAGTAAACCAAGACGCAGGCAGTACTTCTCCTGGTGCGGTCACGAAAAATCCAAGCGGCACCATTGAGAATAATGGTCCTGGACCGGCGACCTCAGCAAAACACAGGGTAAACATTGATGGTGTGATTGATGAGGTAAGTACCGACGGCCAAAGCTTTCGAATTGGCGAATTGTGGGTGACAGTTACGGAAAAAACGACTTACGGCATAACAGGCCCAACAGCTCCTGATATTTCAGAGCAGCTGGTAAGCAAGGAATTTAAAGTGGGCAACACGGTATCTGGCTTCACCTCGGAAGACGTCACGAGCGGAAAGGTAACAGCCGACGTCATTTTCAATAATTTTTGATTTAGCAGCTGTTAGCATACTAACCGCATCCTCCTATGGATGCGGTTTTTTGCTAGCATTATATAAAATAGACGATCATAAATCAAAAAAAGACAGATCAAAAAAACTAAGTTTTTTACAGTAGGAACTAAATTCTTACAGGTAAACGATTAAGAAACGTTTTGTTAAGATAATTATTGTAATCGCTTTCAAGTTAATATATGGAGGGAAGTGAGGCTCGAGCAGCCTATTTCAGGCTGTACAGCATCATGTGAGACTAAATGCAATTAAAAAAGAGGAGGAATACAGATGAAATAATTGTAACCTCTGATGACGGGACATGGGACGCTTACCTATACTATTTAGATATTCTGTCAAACCCCGAATCTAGTAGAGAGAGTTAAGCGGTACGGAGTGGCGCGAACAAGCATACTCGTATTTTAATACGAGGAGGTACTACCATGTTCAATGCAAAACTAATAAAAGGGGCAGCGGCCCTAGCACTCTTCAGTTCGTTGTTCTCCACCCCTATAATGCCTATTGCCAGTGCAGCCGATGCCAACTGCCCGAATGGATATGTAGGTCTGACATACGACGATGGCCCAAATGCCAGTAACACTACATCACTGCTCAATGCTCTGAAGCAGGCCGGTTTGCGTGCAACGATGTTCAACCTTGGGCAAAACGCACAAAATAACCCGTCACTCGTGCGGGACCAAGTGAATGCGGGCATGTGGGTTGGAAACCACTCTTATACACATCCTCACATGACCACATTGAGCAGCTCGCAGATGTCAACTGAGATTACGCGGACACAACAAGCGATCCAGTCAGCTACCGGAGCTGCACCAAAATTGTTCCGCCCGCCGTACGGCGAAACTAACGCAACTTTGAAGTCAATCGAGAGTCAAAATGGTCTAACCGAGGTGCTTTGGAACGTTGACTCACAGGACTGGAATGGCGCTACCACTGCACAGATCGTAGCCGCTGCGGGCAGACTGCAGAACGGCGATGTCATCCTGATGCATGATCAATACCAGACTACGCTCCAAGCGATTCCCCAGATTGCTCAGAACCTTAAGAGCCGGGGACTTTGCCCTGGTATGATTTCAACAAGCACCGGCCGGGCGGTTGCGCCTGACGGTGGCGGTACAACTACTCCTCCAAGCACAAGTACAAAAAAGGAAGCCGAAAGCATGACCAAAGCTGGTCAGTACACCGGGAATATCAGCTCGCCGTTCTCTGGTGTTGCTTTATACGCCAACAATGATTTGGTCAAATACACACAGAATTTCACGAGCGGAACTCATAGTTTCTCACTCCGTGGTGCTTCAAATAACTCCAATATGGCCAGAGTTGACTTGAAAATAGGTGGGGTGACGAAGGGGACCTTCTACTTCGGAGGCAGTAGTCCCGCAGTCTATACCATAAGCAATGTCAGCCATGGAACCGGTAATCAAGAAATTGAGCTCGTTTGCACCTCCGATAACGGGACATGGGATGTTTACATTGATTATTTGGAAATTCAGTAAATAACTCGAACCAGTAAAGGATACGATTTAGTTATTGATTTAAATTCAAATCGTATGTGCCACTAAATCCCGGCGGGATCTTCTCCGTCGGGATTTTTGTGAGTAGCCCTGTTGAAATACAGAAGAAAACTTTACGTCATTTTTCAAGCTAAAAGATTGATCATTTATAATATTGGTTTAGTTCTTGACCTAAAGTAATGTTACCCCATATAATTATCCATTAATAACCAATAGAATGAGGTCAAGGAGAGTGAAGTTAATGGAAACTAACCTTACAGCCGATCTTGAAAGAATACTGCGAAAACTTGATCAAGCTGATTTAATTAATCTTTTAGTTGATCGGATATCCTCCAGTGACTTGAATTCACTTCTCTTAAAAGTATTCAGCGAGAAAACAAAGACATCTTCTCCAAATGATCTACTTAAAAGATACAAGAATAACCGTTTTGTACACCCAGCTGACGTCGATGTGCTATTGCTTAAGAGGATGGAGTTGGATGTTTTAGATATTGCTTCAAAACATTCTTTTTCGCCAATTCAACTATCTCCCGTAGCACCATTGGGCTGTGCTTCTGTGCTAGGAACAGTTGATCAAAACAAAGCAATTTCCGCGTTAAGAGGAACGGAGGTTGTATCAGATGCAACCAACCTCTTAGCCCTGCATATCAGTAATTTACTTAAAACCATTGATTCAAATGATAAGAGAGATAATTTTATTCGCTTCTGTACCACCCATAGGCATGTCCGAGCGCAATACTTTGGAGATGCTCCAGGGATGCTGCCTCATTTCCATTTATTTTGTATGGTGACGTCTGGATTAGATGAAGGTTCCTATAGCTTCGAAAAACAATCATTATGGGAGCATATAAAAGTATACCAAAGTATATTTAAAACGCTGTTTGGGTCTGACATCGAGATCATTTTAAGTGAACGCAGTGGTTACAATGATTCGGCTGGCTTAGTCTCAAGGATTATAAAACACGGAAATGAACTGTCAATGAATGTGTCGGTAAGTACAGGTGAGCCGAATATGGAAAACCAGTATTACAAAGGATTACAATTCACATTAAAGACAGTAATCGGCGAATCGGAGTATTTTATTGGCGATGGCGGTTTTGTAGATTGGACAAAAAATATGTTAGGCAGCAGGAAAGAGCGGCTTTTGATTAGTGCAATTGGTCTGGATAGGCTCATTTTGTGAAGTTCCGGCCTTTCTCAAATGACTCGAGATTATCGAATTCCTACTAAGCAGGTGATTATCATTTTTGAGAAGATGTATGCTGCAAACGTAATGGATTCATTGACTTATCTTTTCATCTTTATTAGGACTGATCCAACGAACCCTTTACTTTTTCAACTTTTACTTAAGTATCGATGCTGGTTACATGAAGATACCAAATTTAATTTTCGCTCAATTAAGAGGTTACTAAATGAGTTATATTTAATTGAAGATCCTCGATACAAAGCAACTATTATCTCAAAACTCAAAAGAATAAGGTTGTACAATAGGGTTCATAACATAGAAAGGGTATATCAAAGCATGGGTCCGATCAAATACATAATAGAAAGTTTAATACATGTGATTGATCAACAGGATACAAAAAAAACAAGCATTATGGCTAGTTCAGTCCATAATTATCCATCATTCATTTTAGGTAAATACAAATGCAACGCTGTAGATTTCTGGAATGAACAGATTTGCTTCTACAATAGAATTTTTCAAAGTGACTTCATGAATGATTGGAAGTATTTGTTTTTTGAATATTATCCGAAGCATGAGGAATCACTGTTGCGCTAACCATCTAATAGGAATACATATTAATATTATAAAAATGGAGTGATTAAGTGTTTCCGATTCTAGAGACAGAAAGATTGCAATTGAGAGAAATCGTTAAAGAAGATGCTCATAGCATCTTTCATTGCTTTTCCAATCATGATGTGACACGATATTATGGACAAGATACGTTAACAAATATCGAACAAGCAGAACCGTTCATTGCGTTTTTCGCGAAAAGCTACCAAGAAAATCGAGGCATTCGATGGGGAATTGAAATAAAAGGTAAAAAAGAAATGATCGGGACCATCGGTTTTAATGTTTTGTCTTTAAAACATAAGAGAGCTGAGATAGGCTATGAGCTTCATCCTGATTATTGGGGAAATGGATATGCAACAGAAGCCATTTCAAAAGTTATAGCATATGGTTTTAGCGAACTTGGGTTAACACGAATTGGCGCGATTGTTTTTATTGAAAATAAAAAATCCAATCAAATATTAACAAAACTAGGTTTTGAAAAAGAAGGGATTTTGAAAAACTATATGTATCAAAATGGTATTGCTTATGATACAAACATTTACTCTTTGATAAAGTGAAGTTAATGAAAGGATGGAATCAATGAAAACAATTCAAAAGATGTATGAACATCTAAACTGGGCAAATCAACGTATTCTAGAAACTTTGCAAAATGTAGAAGTCGAGGATCAACTGGTGCGGTTATTTTCTCATATTCTATATGCCGAACAAGTTTGGATTGCTAGAATACAAGGAATGGACAGTTCACAAATGCCTATCTGGTCAGATGGTGATCTAGAATCCTGTGCAACACTTATTAAACAAAATGAAGAAAGCTTCAAAAATATTCTCACTAAAATCACAAATACTGACTTAGATAACTTAGTTTCATATTCAAACAGTAAAGGTAAAGAGTTTATAACTTCCACACGAGATATTTTAACTCATGTAGCACTACATGGTCAGTATCATCGAGGACAAATTAATTTACAAATTCGAGCAAATGCTTTTGAACCCGTCAACATTGATTATATTTCTTTTGTGAGATAGAAATATCAATAGTTACGATTTGAATTACGGGTAAACGATAGTTATACTTTAGTTCTGGRGCAGTTTGCCATGGCAGCTGCTCCTTATTATTTTTAAAATAAAGGACCGTATGGCTCTAATACTTGGTCATAGTGATATATGATGAAGAAGGTCTGTACCCCTCGTATTTGTAAGAGAAAGGTGTGTAAATCCTGTTTAAGCTTAATCATGTCTCTCGTCCTATGCGCACTACTTTATTCATTATTATCATTCTCGTTTTTTCGATTAGCACCGCATCTGTTCTGTTGTATGGCGATCACTTTCTCATTGGGTCATATAATAAACAAAATAATGACGACGTCAAATATATAAATAGCGCTAAAATTTTATTGAATAAGCACACGATTGCTTATAACAGCGGCGATGACCCGTCTGCTTTCATCATGCCAGGAATGCCAGTTGTACTGGCTGGTCTCATGCTCATCTTCGGACAAGGAGATGGAGGGGTTGTGGCATTCAGAGTCCTAATGGCAGCCCTGCAGGCGTTCTCGATCTATTTGATTTTTATAGCGGCTAATCAACTGTTTAATAGTAGAGCTGCTATAATAGCCTGCATCGCAACCGCGCTTTATTTGCCCGATTATTTTTCTTCAGGCGCCATTTTGTCGGAGACAATGTTCCGCACGCTGTTCATATTGCTTATTTGCTTTAGCCTTCTTGCTTTAAGGAGACAGGAAACGAGGTATTATATTATTTCGGCAGCTATTGTTGGGCTAGCATGTTATTTCAAACCGCATGCGGTACTTTTTCCCGTTGTCTGGTTCATTTTATGGCTTGTGCAAAAGATATCTTGGAAAATTATAGTGAAGTATACAGCAGTTATTTCGCTAACGTTGATCCTTTTGCTATCACCATGGTGGATACGGAATTACGTCACATTTGATAAATTCATTCCATTCACACAGTCAGCAGGCAATCCGATGTTATTAGGCGCTCTTATTAACAACAAGGCACCTTCAAAGGCCTTCTTCGACACCCATCTAGAATACGAGGGCATCAGTGAAAATTTATTTGCAGGCTCAGATGCTGCTCAAGCCGAAACGGCACAAAAAATTGTAAGCTTCGGCTTTAAAAATCAACCATTAAAATACTTGAAATGGTATACGATTGATAAAGTATTTGGATTATATGCGGCTCCTTATTATTGGAAAACGGTATTTGGTGTAAATATTTGGATCGCGGGCATCTATCATGTCGTATTTATGCTATTTGGAGCAGCAGGTTTACTGATTACGCTTAAGCGAGCCTTCCGGCAAAAGGAGATTGCTTATTTGTTTTTATTGCTTTCACTGGCCTATTTCACATTAATCTATATTCCTTTTGTCGCATTCAATAGGTATGGTTACCCGAATGTGTTTCTTTTCTTTATGAGCGCAGGTTTTTTTATCGACTGGGCGATTGCAAAGTATCAAAGTACGAGTGTGAAAAATCATGTCACTGCCAACCTTTAAAGGCTTCAACACACACGGGAATCGAAATGGATGGGAGGCTTTATGAAAAAAAGATATGCTTTCATGCTATTTATAGCAATCAGTATTTTATTATTAATAGGATATAATAGATATTTTTATAGTTTTCAAGCTCTTAATAATAATGCTGTCATATTTAGTGGTCCGACCAAATCTCCGAATGGCGAATATAATGCAAGTGCATATTATATCCCTTATGGTGGCGCAGCAGGTGGCGTTTTGTATATTGTCGAGGTTGAAGAAACCCAAACGGGCAAGAAAAAAACGATTTATTCAAGCAATCATAAAGACATTTTTTCTATGAATTGGAAATCCGCAGAAGTTCTTAAAATTAAAAATGAAAGTCCTGAATATAATGACCATAGGAATATAGAGTTGAATGTGAAGTCCGATATTTATGAAGAATCTGGCGCTGCTTGTCGAAGTCTATTGTTAATAGGAAAGTTTGAAAATTGTTATAAGGCCGATGACATTCAGGTGCCATTTATTCTTAAAATGATTGGTTTCTGAAAAGAGACACGGAACTCCACAATTTGAAATTACGATTGTTAAGATACATTGGCTTGATTAATTATAGTTATAGTATTTAGCATACTTCATGTTGCAAACGGTATACCAATGCTTAAGGCTCAAATTATTATGAGAAAAGGTACAGCCCCTCTAAAAATATCAGGAGTTGTACCTTTAGTTTTTTCTATAACTGCTTTTAAGCATAAGAGACAGCATAAGAGACCTAAGGGCCATTGCAGTGGTATTTGATGTAATGTTCACCAGAATTACTCTCCGTGCAGGATACTTCCAAAATATATAGAATGTTTTTATAACATATCGATATTTTTGACAAATCTTTCATCAGATGTAGTGGGGGTATATGTTTATGGAAAATAATCGAAATTGGGCAGGTAACTATAGGTATAGCGCATCGGAACTCCATGTTCCGGAAACATTGGAGCAAATACAAGAAATAGTAGCACGTAGCAATCGAATTAAGACACTTGGCACTCGTCATTCGTTCAATGGAATCGCTGATTGTAACGAAAACCTCATCTCTCTTCAAAAGTTTAACCGAATCATTGCATTAGACACTAAACACAATAAGGTTACAGTCGAGGGAGGTATTAGATACGGAGATCTGTGTCAATATCTGTATGAATTCGGTTATGCTTTGCACAACTTGGCGTCGTTGCCCCATATTACAATAGCAGGCGCATGCCAAACGGCCACACATGGTTCCGGTGACCAGAATGCTAATCTTGCTTCGGCGATTCATTCCATGGAAGTTGTCAAAGCGGATGGGAATAAGGTCGTATTCTCCCGTGATCAACAAGATGGGCTCTTTGCTGGGGCGGTAGTGGGGCTTGGAGGGCTCGGCGTTATTACGAAAATCACTCTAGATATAATCCCCACATTCCAGATGAGTCAATATGTATTTGATCATTTGCCTTTAGTTCAACTTAAAGACCATTTTGACGAAATATTCTCTAGCGCTTATAGTGTTAGTCTTTTTACGGATTGGAAAACGTCTACATTCAATCAAGTCTGGCAAAAGCGTAAGTTACCAGATCTTGGACACGCTGAAGTGGAATCTGAATTTTTTGGCGCCAAGCTCGCAAGTGTACCACGACATCCAGTGCCAGGTTATTCTGCAGAGAATTGCAGTGAGCAGCTTGGTATTCCGGGGCCATGGCATGAAAGGCTACCGCACTTCCGCATGGATTTCACGCCAAGTGCCGGAGAGGAACTACAGAGTGAATATTTTGTGCCGCGCAAAGATGCCTATCAAGCACTATGTGCGATTGACCGGATACGTGATTTCATATCGCCACATCTTTATGTGTCAGAAGTTCGTACGATTGCTGAAGACAATTTGTGGATGAGTCCTTGTTATAAGCAGGAATCCGTTGCTTTTCACTTTACATGGAAGGCGGATTGGGAGGCGGTCCGACAAATCCTTCCGATGATCGAGGAACAAATTGCGCCTTTCCATGCTCGCCCACATTGGGCAAAGCTGTTTGCCACGCCGCCTGCCCATCTTCAATCATTATATGAGAAGTTGCCTGACTTTCGGCAATTACTACTTCAAAACGACCCTCAAGGAAAGTTTTGCAACGACTTCTTGAAAAACTACATTATGGAGAAACATTAATTCCTTTACAGTTATATAACCATATGGTAATGTATATAATATAATATGGAAATTATAACTTTGGAGGGGATTGAATGGACGGTAAACTTCTACAATATGAAGGAAGAAGTGTGGTTCGGTTCGAGCGTTACCTGAATCATCCGATAGAAAAAGTATGGAGGGCGATAACTAGTCCCAATCAGATTGTCAATTGGTTAACTGCACATGCTGAATTTGATTTGATCGTTAACGGAAAGATTACATTTCGTTGGGAGAATGGGGATCTGGTACATGGAAAGTTCACTATGGTCAATCCCCCAAATGGGCTCGAGTACACTTGGATAGAGAAGTCTTCAGGAGAATCAGTGGTTCGATGGGAGCTGCATGATGATGATAAAGGATGCCATCTTCACCTGACTCATACGTTTTACGAGTCCGCTGAAGTTGCTGATTTTCTGGCAGGCTGGCATGTGCATCTAGACATGATTGATATGATTCTTCATGAAAAGCATGTCGACTTCCCTTCGGATCGTTTTAAAGACTTGCGCAAGAAATATGATTCGATAATGAATTAAGTTGTAAAGGAAGACAATGCTGATGCTCTTGGAGCGATTAGCACATCAAATTAAAATCCATTGTCGGTTGCGCATTCGAGTGGAGAGGACCAAGTGATGAGTAATAATATATTTGAAGTTTTGTCGGAACCGCACAGACGATCTATGCTGGATCTATTGCGCATTCGCGAGCGATCAGTTGGTGAACTTGTAGATAATTGTCAATTGAGTCAACCGGGCGTTTCTAAGCATCTAAGAGTATTGCGTGAAGCTGGATTGGTAGAGGTACGATCTGTATCCCAAAAAAACATCTATTCCTTACGCCCAGAGCCGCTTCAAGAAGTCGATAAGTGGCTGGAGTCTTATCGTCATTTCTGGTCCAGCAAGCTTGACGATCTCCAGTCCTTCCTTGACCAAGAGGAAGAATAGATACTTGATTAGAACTTACATTGACCATGATAAAGTCAGGAGATTATCCTGGCTTTTTCTGTGTTACAACATAGATGAAGACAGAGATTCGAAAATCAATTCTTATTGAACTAACGAAAAACTAAGAACGATAATTGTGGATGAGCAGGCGCTTCGGCGGTCTGCTTATTTTTTTATCTTAACAAGTAGTGGAGCAAGAAGTAAGACGGGGTACTATTAATGATAGAACTATTCATTACGACGGGAATGGGGATATAATTCAGGAAACAATAACACTTTTTTAGCAATTTTCGCTTCTTGTCCTTAAGAATTAGAATAATTCATGAGGCTAACAAATAACACAAAGTAAATTTTTCATATTGAAAATTTCAATTGGGATGAAGGGGGAGTACCGTTGGAGAGAGTTCATGATGCTGCATTAAATAGTTTCTGGGTTGCAGTGGTTGTTTCGTTGATCCTTATGTGTTTTTATCCGCTGAGCTTCTTAATTGAGGTCCATATGATGTTCTTTGTGTACGTGCTCCTATTGTTGATATTGTCACTGTGGATATTAATTCTTTTGTGCTTATGCCCTGCTTTTTATTTAATTGATCTGTTATTCAGAATTAAAAAAAGGAGATTATTTTCGTCCATGCTTGCTCACGCATTTACCGGGTTGATGATTTCCACAATGATTTATTCCCTCTGTGTAGGCAAATTAGAATGGAATTACTTCTACTGCGTACCCGGAATCCTAAGCGGCTTTCTGTTCCCAGTAATGGAGCGTTGGAATTAGAGTATCATTTCTTGCTTTTGCAGAAAGGATTGAACTACTTGAAGCCTATTATCATTTTGTACATATTGCTTCTGTTCGTAATGGGATGTCAAAGCAAAGAGGACAATTCAATAATTAAGGAGGTTTCGTCCGATTCCCTTACAGTTCGAGTCAAAGTGGAAAGAGAAGAAGCATCAAAAATTAAAATTCATACCGAATTGGTGAATACAGGCGATAATTTCATTGGGATCATCCATGGCGACCCTTTGACTGGAGCAGTCGTCGGAGAGCGATCTAATCGCCCAGATATTATTTATAGTTTTGTTGGTATCTCAAAGTCATTAGCTAAGAATGAAGTATACAGTTTCGATAAGGACAAAATGATTAATATTACACCTGAAGAACAAATTCTTTACACTGAAACCATATTTTCGATTAATGGTGAAAGGAAGACCATAGAATTAAATATTAATTTAGATGAAGTTGATTAAAAAGTATCTTTGAATTCCTAATTCAAAACTTTAAAATTGGAGGCGCATATTTATGGACTATTTTATAATAACCGGCACATCAAGAGGAATTGGACAAGCTATTGCAGAGCAACTTATCTCATCAGAGCACTATTTATTTTGTATTTCACGCGAAAGAAATCATTCGTTAACAAACAAAAGCAAGAACATAACCTATTTAGAATTTGATTTACACGACATTGATCAAATCGAGGCGTTAATGAACCGAATTTTTTCAGAAATTGATCTGTCTAAAGCCACTGGTGTTTATCTCATAAACAATGCTTCTATGATCGCTCCTGTTGCATTTATTGATTCGGCTGCTGTTAACGAAATAACAGGAAACATTCATGTTAATCTGCTCGCACCTATTTTACTGACTTCTACATTTATGAAGCATACGAAAACCTTTTTAGGCAAAAAGCGCATTTTAAATATATCATCCTCCTCAGCCAAACATCACCACCCTGGCATGAGACTTTATTCGGCATCCAAAGCAGGCTTGGACGTATTCACTCAATGTGTCGGTCTTGAACAAAGCCACACCCAAACACCTGTCGGTATTATTTCTATATGGCCAGGAATGATTGATACGAATTTGCAAAAAGAAGCAAGAACTCAAGACCAAGCAGCTTTCCCATCTGCTCAGCTATTCGGAAAGGCCAAAGATGCCGGCATGCTGACGACACCAGAAGAAACCGCACAACAAATAATAGCGTTTTTGTTTACAGAGCATTTTGAACATGGTGCTATCGTTGATATTTATGACTATTCGAAGCTTCAACAACATGTTGACACTCCAAACAAAAACACTTAACAAAGGCGGCTGAAATAATGATTAGCATAATTAACGGTTCTGAAACTTTAATCATAGTCATTCATGAAATCTATGGCATTAACCGTCATATGCAACATATTTGTCAATCACTAGCGGATCACGATTTTGATGTTATTTGTCCAAATCTTTTGGAACAAGAAGTACCTTTTGACTATGCAAAAGAGGAAACTGCATATCGTCATTTCGTAGAAAATGTAGGCTTTATTAAGGCTTCGAACCAAATTAAGCATCTCGTATCCGACAAGAGGGCTAATTATAAAAAAGTTTTTCTTGCCGGATTTAGCGTAGGAGCAACAACTGCTTGGTTATGTTCAGAGGAAGCAGAGGTTGATGGGATAGCAGCATACTATGGTTCACGCATTAGAAACTACACGGAATTATTACCTAAATGTCCAATGATATTATTTTTCCCACAAGAAGAATTGTCGTTTCATGTAGATGAATTAATTTCGATTTTAAGCAAAAACGATGCGAATGAAATCCATAAATTTAGCGGACAACACGGCTTCAGTGACCCGTATTCTCATAAATACAATGAACAATCCGCACAAAAGGCCTTTTCTGAGATGGTAGGCTTTTTCCATAACATAGAATGATTTTGATCCCATCGTAGGTAGCAATACACTTGGTTGTTTGTAGACTGCCTGTTAACGTAGTTTAACTTTAAGAGGGCTATTATCGGTAATTTTACAATAACTATTTTATTATTGGGGCGATAGAGTGGAAGAGAACAATTCATATCCTAATAGGACCCGAAGGTGATATGAAGTGACGGAGCCCGGCACGAGCTCTGCTTTTTAATGCGATAATGTTAGAGGGAAATCAAAAAAGAACCTGGATAATTTTATCAGGTTCTAAACATTTGCATATAAACAAACACGATGATATAATCGTTTCACGTCTTCGGAAATAATTTTAAACATAAATGTTACATCTTACAATTTTATTTTATCATGCTGGTAAGCTCTTGTCAAATCTTTTTCTCAATTTATTGGATAGGGGAGATATTGAATGCGTTCTTTAGTTCTCGGTTTTCAGGAAATGGAAAAAACGCAATTTTCACTCGTCGGAGGAAAAGGGTTGAATTTAGGGGAATTATCAAAAATCGAAGAAATTCAAGTACCAGAGGGATTTTGCGTTACAACTGAAGTTTATCAAAGAGCCTTTGAACATAATGAAACGTACCATGCATTGTTGGATCAACTGACAACGTTAAAAGCAGTAGATCGAGACCAGATTGGTGAAATCAGCAGAAAGATTCGACAAATCATTATGGGGGTTGAAATTCCTTCTGATGTTGTGAAAGCAATTATACAATTTCTCTCACAATATGGTGATGAACATGCTTATGCCGTACGTTCTAGTGCGACTGCTGAAGATTTACCACATGCTTCTTTTGCTGGTCAGCATGACACCTATTTAAATATCATCGGCAAAGAAGCAATCATTCAGCATATCAGTAAATGTTGGGCATCTCTATTTACGGATCGCGCGGTAATCTACCGTATGCAAAATGGATTTGACCACAGTCAAGTTTATTTATCCGTTATCGTTCAAAAGATGGTTTTCCCACAAGCTTCGGGAATTTTATTTACTGCCGATCCGATCAGCTCTAACCGAAAGCTGCTATCCATCGATGCCAGCTTTGGACTTGGAGAAGCGTTGGTTTCTGGCCTAGTTTCTGCCGATTGTTATATCGTACAGGGAGGGGAAATCCTCAACAAAAGGATAGCAACCAAAAAAGTGGCTATCTATGGGTTAAAAGAAGGAGGAACAGAGACTAAGCAAATCGATCCTGAACTACAGAAGACACAAACACTTACTGAACAACAAATTTTACGATTGGCACTCATCGGAAGACAGATCGAAGCTTACTTTGGTTGTCCACAAGATATCGAATGGTGTTTGGTTGATGATGCATTTTATATTGTACAGAGTCGTCCAATTACAACTTTATACCCGATCCCTGAAGCGAATGATAAAGAAAATCATGTCTATGTTTCTGTTGGTCATCAACAAATGATGACCGACCCCATGAAACCACTAGGACTGTCTTTCTACCTGTTAACGACCCCAGCAACCATGCGAACAGCTGGTGGCAGGTTGTTTGTTGATATCACACATAGCCTGGCTTCCCCTGTTAGTAGCAGTATAGTAATAGATGCCTTGGGAAAATCCGATCCCCTCATAAAAGACGCGCTTATGATTATCGTAGAGCGAGAAGATTTTATAAAATCAACACCTGATGTTAAACAAGTACCTAGTCCCATTAAAAGTAGTAAAGGTAAGACGTTTTTTGATATTCAAGCACAAATCGACAATAACCCAACAATCGTTTCTGATTTAATTAAGAGTAGTCAAACATCGATAGAAGAGTTAAAACAAAACATCCAAACGAAATCAGGATCAGATTTATTTGATTATATTTTAGAAGATATCCAGCAATTAAAGAAAACTCTATTTAACCCACAAAGTTCGGCTGTAATTATGACTGCCATGGATGCTTCATCATGGATTAATGAAAAAATGAACAAGTGGTTAGGTGAAAAAAACGCAGCAGATACGCTTTCGCAATCTGTACCAAACAATATTACTTCGACAATGGGTCTGGCGCTATTGAATGTCGCTGATGTGATTCGTCCTTATCCAGAAGTAATTGATTATTTACAACATGTAAGAGAAGATAACTTTTTGGATGATCTGGTTAAGCTTAATGGTGGGAAGGAAACCCAAGACGCTATCTATGCTTATCTCGACAAATATGGGATGCGATGTGCCGGTGAAATCGATATGACAAAAACTCGTTGGAGTGAAAAACCAATTACACTTGTCCCGATGATTCTAGGTAACATCAAAAACTTTGAGCCTAATGCTGGCAAGCGAAAATTCGAGCAAGGGCGACAGGAAGCTTTGGAAAAAGAACAAGAGTTATTAGACCGATTAAAACAATTACCGGATGGTAATCAAAAAGCCGCAGAGACCAAACAAATGATCAGCTTAATCCAAAATTTCAGCGGGTATCGTGAATATCCAAAGTACGGCATGATAAGTCGCTACTTCGAATATAAGCAAGCTTTATTGAAAGAAGCCGAACAGCTCGTACAAGCGGGCATTATTCAAGAAAAAGAAGATGTATACTATCTTTCTTTTGAAGAACTTCGCGATATCGTAGCCTCATATATATTGGATTACCAGATTATCAACAATCGAAAAGACGAATACAAACGATATGAAAAACTGACTCCCCCACGTGTTATAACATCTGATGGTGAAATCATAGCGGGGAAATACGTACGAGAAAATCTCCCAATCAATGCAATTGCAGGTCTGCCTGTTTCTTCTGGAGTAATCGAGGGACGAGCACGTGTTATCTTAAGTATGGAGGATGCTGACTTAGAAGATGGAGATATTTTAGTCACATCCTTTACTGACCCTGGCTGGACACCATTGTTTGTATCCATTAAAGGTCTAGTTACCGAAGTTGGTGGGCTGATGACTCATGGGGCAGTTATAGCGCGTGAGTATGGCTTACCAGCAGTAGTTGGGGTAGAGAATGCTACCACATTAATAAAAGATGGACAACGAATACGGGTTCATGGAACTGAAGGGTATATCGAAATATTGTAATGGCTAACAAGATAACATTTAATTTAAGACATAAAGGAGATAGAGATATGACGGAATTTTGGGAATCAAGTTTTATAGAAAAACAAACGATGTGGGGATTTGAACCTACAGACTCCGCAATCGTAACAAAGGACTTTTTCCTTGAAAAGAATGTTAAGGACATATTGATTCCAGGTATTGGTTATGGCAGAAATGCAAAGGTTTTTATTGACAATGGAATAAAGGTAACAGGTATAGAAATTTCAAATACAGCGATTGATTTGGCGAAGGAAAACGGGCTTGATATAAGTATTTTTCATGGTTCAGTAACGGATATGCCCTTTGATAACAAGCTCTATGATGGTATATTCAGTCATGCGCTTATTCACTTATTGGATAATCGAGAGAGAGAAAAATTTATTCAAGATTGTTATGATCAGTTAAAGCCAAATGGATATTTGGTTTTTACAACGGTTTCACAAAAAGCCCCAATGTTCGGAAAGGGCAAACAATTGGCTAAAGACTATTTCGAGATAATGGAGGGCGTAAAAATGTATTTTTATGATGCTGATTCCATAAAACAAGATTTTGAAAAATATGGACTGGTAGAGATTTCAGAAATTGACGAGCCAAATAAGAACACGAAAAATGCACCTCCAATCCATTTTCTAATTATAAAGTGCAAGAAAACACCGTAAATATTATCATATATTTTTCAACACTATCTAAAACATAACTTAAAGGAAATAGAACTCCACCGAGTACGAAAAAGTAGTCATTACTGCATTGAAACAGTGACAGTCTAGGACATTATTTACTGGTCCATGACTGTCACTGTTTTTAGTTTGGAATACAAATATCAGTTCAACATTCGTGCACTTGTAAAGTAACTAATAATGAAAACCATGATCATTCGAGATCTGCTTTATATTTACTTTATCAGCTGTAGTCTATACCAACCGGTTAAACCCATCATACGATACATGGCAACTGTCTAAATTGCGGGAGAAATGAACAAAGGAGTTGGATACATGAAATCAATATCGAAACTTACGGGGCGAGTGATATTCAAGGGAAACCCTGGTTATGAAGCGGCTCGTAAGAATTGGGATCCTCATACCGACAGATTTCCAAAAGTTTTTGTTTTTGCCCAAAGAACACAGGATGTTGCAAACGCTATAAGATGGGCTCGCAAAAATAATGTTCCTATTCGCCCGAGAAGTGGACGGCACGCCTTGGAGACCAACCTTTCTCAAGTTAACGGAGGCATTGTCATCGATGTTAGCGAGATGAAGAAAATCAAGTTGAATAAAAAGTGCAGAACTGTTGTGGTTGAGTCAGGCAATCGGGTAGGAAGAGTCGTAGACAAATTGGCAAGACAAGGTTTTATCGCACCGTTTGGTGATAGTCCTTCGGTTGGAATCGGTGGAATTACACTTGGCGGAGGGATTGGTCCTCTCCAAAGAACGACTGGCCTCATTAGCGACAATCTCATCGGACTAGAAATGGTTGACGCTAAGGGAAGAGTAATCCGGGCAAATAAAAAACGCAATTCCGATCTCCTATGGGCTTCCCGCGGTGGAGGAGGCGGTAACTTTGGCGTATACACAAAATACAAATTCAAAGTACTGCGTGCTCCAGCCAAAGCTACCGTCTTCAGCGTAACGTGGCCATGGGAGCAGTTCGAAAAAGTCGTAAAGAAATGGCAAGTCTGGGCTCCTAATGCCAGCACCAGATTGGGCAGCGAATTAAATGTTGGACCCAAAAAGGGTGGAAATGTTAGCATGATCGGTCTGTTTCTTGGATCTAAAACGGAAGCCCTGCGTCAATTAGAGCCTATTTTAAGCGTGGGGACGCCTACAAAAAAAACCATCCGATTGTTACCATATCTTGAAGCTACAAAGTTTTTGTTAGCTCCTGATCCAGTGCTGACACAAAAGTTCAGCAACCAGTTTTCCAGCGGCTTCGGCAGACGTCCTTTTCCAGATAAAGCCTATAAAGTTATGCGCGAGTTTCTAGAAAACGCTGAGGGAGGGACTCCGGCCGGCTTCTTCTTCCTTAACTGGGGTGGTGCCATAAGCCGTATCGCACCTAAAGCCACAGCATTCTACTGGCGTAAAGCCAAATTTTATGTCGAATGGAACAGCTCATGGGTTAAGCCATCTCATGCCGCTAAAAATATTGCCTTAGCACGGAACACAAGGCATAAGCTGCAGCCATATATCGTAGGTTCCTATATCAATGTACCAGACCAAGGTATCAAATGTTCTGGTCCTGTTTATTATGGTAAAAACTTTCCTAGGCTGCGTAGAGTAAAAGCTAAGTATGATCCAAATAATGTGTTCAACAATCCTCAAAGTATTCCACCGGCTTGAATGAGAATGAATTGAAATAAGGTACTTTCTCACAGTTAAGTTGTGGGGGATATCATGTCACATGCCAAGCAGCAAAGACACACATGGTAACTAATCGCGTGAACCCAAGGGGAACCTTGGGTTCATTTTTCATTTTACAACTAAAATCGATAGGGTTAGGCTTCCGTAACCACAGAGAAAGTAATTTGATTAAAATAGTACCTTGACAGTCACGGTAGTATGTCGTATTATACAGTAGCGGGGTGATTAAATGAGTGAGAACAAAATTACATCCGACCTGCTGCGCGGACATACCGATACGATGATATTGCGACTATTATCCGAAGATGATCGCTACGGATACGAAATTGTCAAATTGATCGCGGAGCGCTCGGGCGGTGAGTATGAACTAAAAGAAGCGACCATGTATTCCAGTGTCAGACGTCTTGAGACAGACGGTGATATCGAGTGGTATTGGGGCGATGAATCACAGGGCGGACGGCGCAAATATTTTAGAATTACCGAGAAGGGCAAGGAAACATATGCCCGCAACAATAGCAACTGGGAGTATGCAAAACGCGTGCTTGAAAACTTACTATAGGAGGTTTGATGTGATGAATCAGAAATTGACGAATTATTTGAACGACGTTTTTACGCCATACGATGGGGTGAAAAGCGTCACCGAATTAAAAGCCGACCTGCTCTCCGATTTACAGGAGAGGTACCGTGAACTTAAAGCCGAGGGCAAAGACGATGAAACAGCGTTTAATAAGACCATTGAGAGCATCGGCGACATCGAGGAAACGATACTGGAAGTCGCCAATCTCTCCCGCTCGCTGGAGAGGCAAGTACTGACAAACTTTAGCGCGAGCAATTTGCCAAAGAGTGACTTTGCAGGTGTTATTGCGCATAAAGGAAATTTCACATCGAGTGCATTACACGGCTCTGACTTTGCAGGTGCAGACTTGACCGGAAGCACCTTTAAGAGTAGCGACATCCGTGAAGCCAATTTTAACGGCGCAAATCTGACCGACTGTACCCTATCTGTCAATGATCTTTCCAATGCGAGCTTCAATAAATCGATCCTTGTACGCACCAACTTCAGCATTTCAGGGATGGAAGGAGCAAAATTCACAGGCGTAAAACTGACCGACGTCACGCTAAACAAGATCGACCTTAAAAAAACAATTTTTGAAGGTTGTATCTTTGACGGGGTGGACTTCAAATATTGTGACCTGAGTGGGCTGTGTCTTGACGGGCAAACCTTTATCGGCGTTAAGTTTGACAAGTCTGCTATAAATGAAGTTTCGTTTAAGGGTGCTACACTCAAGAATGTTTCTTTTCAAGCATTTTTTTCCTTGACTAATAAGTATTACCGCTCCATCAAAACCATCTGCTTTGACGAAGCAGTCATGGATAAGCTGACCTATGCTGCGCTTAAAGGTATGGGAGCCGAATTGTCTAAAGTTACAGTTCGATAAGGAGGGGAAACAGTATGAATAATAAGTCAATTCAAGTTATAGGTCTGCAAAAGTCTTACAAAGAGCTTGCCGTCCTTAAGGGAGTAGATTTCGAGGTGGAAAAGGGCAGTATTTTTGCACTGCTCGGTTCAAACGGGGCAGGTAAAACGACAGTTGTCAAAATCCTCACTACGCTGCTCAAACAAGACAGTGGAACCGCCGTCGTTGAGGGATTCGATGTAGCGTCCAAACCTGATCATGTGAGGCAGGCGATTAGTTTAACCGGACAATTTGCCGCTGTAGACGAACTAATGACCGGACGGGAAAATCTAATCATGATTGCCAAACTGCGATACCTGAGTAATCCGCGGCAAGTTGCGGATGACTTGCTTAAACGCTTTGGCCTGACAGACGCCGCCAACCGCAGGGTATCTACTTATTCGGGTGGGATGCGCCGCAGGCTCGACATCGCATTGAGCTTTGTAGGGAAACCGCAGGTTATTTTCCTCGACGAACCGACCACTGGCCTTGATCCCGAGGCACGCATCGAGGTTTGGAAGATCGTCAAGGAGCTTGCAGACAGCGGCACTACGGTATTCCTAACTACGCAGTATTTGGAAGAGGCGGAACAGCTCGCTGACCGAATTGCGATTCTGCACAAGGGTAAAATCATCGCCAGTGGCACGCTTTTGGAGCTAAAAAAGATGTTTCCATCAACGAAAGTGGAGTATATTGAGAAGCAGCCGACATTGGAAGAGATATTCTTCTCCATTATTGGCAAGAAGGAGGGAGCATAAATGGAGACGGTAATAAAACATTTTTTTAACGATTTGGGTGTTATGCTCGGACGTTCCATGCGCCATATTTCCCGTAGTATGGACACCATCGTCACGGTCTGTATCACTCCGATTGCGATGATGCTGCTGTTTGTCTATGTGTTTGGCGGTGCAATTCAAACCGGTACGGATAACTACGTTAATTATCTGTTGCCCGGTATACTGCTCATTGCGATTGCTAGCGGGATATCCTACACGGCATTTCGTCTGTTTACCGATGTGCAGCGAGGTATTTTCGAGCGGTTTCATTCCATGCCAATTTCGCGTTCTACCTTACTATGGGGGCATGTGTTGACCTCACTAGTATCCAATGCTATCTCTGTTGTCGTTATCATTATCGTAGCGTTGATTATGGGTTTTCGTTCTTCGGCCGGGATACTAGACTGGCTAGCAGTAGCTGGCATACTCATGCTGTTTACGCTGGCATTAACCTGGGTCGCTGCCATTGCAGGATTATTGGCAAAATCGGTGGATGGGGCAAGCGCTTTTTCCTACCCGATCATCTTCCTTCCGTTTATTAGCTCGGCATTTGTGCCGACCGAATCGATGCCTTCGGTCGTTCGTGCCTTTGCTGAAAACCAACCGGTTACCTCGATCGTTGAAGCCATTCGCGCATTGCTGTCAAACCAACCGGTGGGCAATGAATTATGGATTGCGCTTGCATGGTGTGTTGGGATCTTGTTTGTAGCCTACTTCTTTGCGATGAGGGTTTATAAAAAGCGGTTTTAAATGAAGAAATGCGACCCAGTACTGTATCAGTACTGGGTTTATTCTTTTTTATGAAGATGTTCTTTTAACTTTATGCTGGACCGAAAAAAGTTTTATCCGTCTTTGGATCAGTTATTCTCAACAGATGAACTAGTAAAGCAATTCGAGCATAAGAACAAGGAGCTAATCTAGTTCGCGGTGGAAAACGGTTTGACCCGAAGAAAGGCAAGATCAGGGAGTGCCCTTATCCTGCCTCATACGTCTTATTCGTTACTAGTGCACTAAACTTTCCAAATCCGGCTGCAATTTGTTCCGTAGGACATACAGCATGATCGCTCCAACAAGGAACGCGACGGCATCCGCTATGACAAGCGACCAGACCACCCCATGAAAGCCATTCAAGCGATTAGCTATAAACAACACAGGAATCAGAGTAATTCCTTGAATTATTGACATAATAAACGCGGCGGTTCCTTGCGCTGTTGCTTGGAAGATTCCCGTAAACAACGAGGTCATTCCTGTAATGAATAAGGATAAGAACGTCACATGCAGAATGTAGCTGCCCATTTCAATTAATTGCGGGTCATTCGTAAATAAACCAATTAAATGGTCGGAAATCAAATAGACGATAACTCCGAACACGACTGCTAACGCAAGAACCACTTTAATTGTGAATGTAATGGTATGCTTCATGCGTAATTTATTCGCTGTAAAAGAGAAAGCAATCATCGGCACAACTCCCTCACATAATCCCATCAGAATAAACTCCGGAAATTGCAGCAATCGCGATGAAATTCCGAACCCCGCTATAGCTTGCTCCCCATATTCAACAAGAAAATGGTTAAAGATGAGCGACATTGCTCCCATGAAGATACTCATAACAAAAACGGGAACTCCGATTTTGAATACATTGCTTAGAATGTCCTTGTTAGCCTTAAACCATTTTATAGAAATGGTCAAAAATTGGCTTTTATATCTTATATGAAAGGCGTAGTATATACTCGCAACCAAATTAGAAATGACTGTAGCAGACGCAACGCCGATTACATCCCAATGGAAAACGAAGATGACTAGCGCATCTAGAATAATATTTACGACAACACTGATAATCATACCGATCATCGACGTGGTAGCTGACCCCTCCGAGCGCACAATATTCTCCAGCGTGAAGAACAATACGACGATTGGTGAGCCAATAAGCATTATCGTGACATAGTCCTTTGTAAATCCGAAGGAGTCAGGCGTTGCCCCCAGGCCATGAACGATTGGATCAATCAACGGGAGACTAACGGCCATCACGATAAGACCGAGAACTAAACTACTGTAAAAGGCAAATGAAGATACATGCTTAACATCATCATATTTTTTCTCACCCAGCAACCGAGAGATGAAGGCTCCGCTACCGATGCCAATCAAGTTGCCTAGTGCCATAATCGCCGCGAATAAAGGCAAGGTGAGTGCGAGTGCAGTCAACATTGCAGTATTGTGGAGTGTACCAAGGAAATAGGCATTCAAGATGGAGTATATAACACTCATTGACATGCCTAACATCATCGGTACAGCGAAGTGAGCTACAGCTTTTGAGACGGGTGCTTTTTCAAAATAATGGAGGTTTTCTGTATCCATGTGAACACTACTTTCTTTATTTATTTTGACCATCAATCTAACAGTGTTAGTTTGTATCTTACAGTGTTAGATGATATCATGAACCTATGAACCTGTAAAGTATAAACTTACACTGTTAGATAAAAGGATGGATACCGATGAAAAAAAAGCAGCCTCAGATTTCGGAGGATAAAATTTTGGAAACCTCGTGGGAGCTTCTTGGAGAGGAAGGCATTGAGAAATTCAGCATGAGACGCTTGGCCGATCGTATGGGCATACAGGCTCCCTCTCTGTACTGGTATTTCAAGAGCAAGCAGAATCTCTACCAGCGCCTGGCCAACCATGTATCGAAGATCATTTTGGAGGAGTTTCACTCTGAGGGGGATTGGAGGGAGCAGCTTGCGGAATTTGCGGTAACCGTACGGAGTGTGCTCAGCCGATATCCCTGCTCCACGCAGCTCATGATGTTGACGCTGCCCCACGAACCAGACATGATCCGGTTCACTAACCGAATGCTGCTCTGCATGGAATCGACGCCACTTGAGCAAGAGCAAAAATTACAAGCCGTTCTTACGCTGGTGAACTATGTCTTCTACTTCGTTCTGGACAATTATCAGCATCAGCGCATATTATCCACTATGCTTGAGGAGCAGGGAGAGCTTCGTGATGGAGAGATAACAAGTCTTCTGGACGCCATGAGCGAGACAGATGCGGGAGTGTTTCGAGGGATGTACAAAAATGGGCTATTCAATCTGATAGGGACCGACGGAGCGTTTGAATTCGGCATGAAGCTGATTCTGAAGGGGATTGAGCAGGTGATAAAGGATCAGGATAGGTAGTATAGTATGTAAAACACCCACATCTGGATATCGGATGGGCGGATTCATTGAGGTTTATATACAACTTTACGGTAGCCCGTTAAGCTAACAGGCAGGACAGTCGAACAATAGTGACTGATAAAAGGTTTTATTAGGTACGATTACATTTTGAGGAAAGGTGATATAAAGGTGATCTACAAAGGGATATTCTTGGCTTTCGTAATCATCCAAAATATTTATTTTCTCATAACACAACCAGATAAATATAAACTATGGATATCAGTATTTAATATATCAGTAGGTACCCTAATGACATTAATGGCTGTTTTTTATTATTTTGATGCTTATAAACCTAAAATTGGTCCAGTAGGAAATGGTCCCGATCCTGATTTAATTTTGACTAATTTTCTCGGCATGATAGTGACGGGAGGATGCTTTATAATTATCGGTTTGATCGGTGTTCACATTAAAAGAAAGCTGAAGCACAAGAAATAATAGGAGAAGCTATTCCTAGTTTGAATTACGGCCCGCCTTGACAAACGGAGAGTCCTCCACTTAGAATCAAATATTTGAAAGTGTATTTAGTCTGTTGCCAAGGAATGGGGATAGGAATCCAATTCCTCAAGATAGCATGCTTCAGCAAAGTCCGCAGATTAATAGTGGGAAAGAAATGGTCGATTTATTTGTAGGCGGGACATTTCCAGCACTGACTGCTCTGAATAGGGAAAGTGTGAATCCATTGCAGATTTACATATAGATTGGATCATATCTTTGGTTCATCTGTATGTTAATCATTATTATCGCTAGCTACCGAAAGACATATTTTGAATGGGAGTCCGCTTGCTTTTGGTGAGGGGAATGTCAAAGGGAGGATTAAAAACGTGTTGAATTACAGAAAACCGAGGTTTTGGTTACTTTTTTTCTCAATTGTCCTTATGATAGCAGTTGGAATTGGATTGCTAGCAAATCCTGTAATAAAGGGGAAAGATGCATTAGGACAAATTGCTGACTCAAATAATATACCATTAAGTGAAGAGGCTTCTTTGGTACTACCAGAGAAGTCAGCAGCGGAAATATTAAGTGACCTAGCCAATCTGCAATTTTCAATTAAAAGGGATCAAATTAGTGATGACGATCAAGAAACCGTTGTTACATTTGGAAAAGCTTTTGTGAATTTGTATACCGGTGCTATCGCAGAACAAAAAGCAGTCACATTTAGAAATTACATATCTAACGAGAATCTTCTAAAATACACAAATAAAATGCTAGAGCTAGAACAAAAAAAAGAATTAAAGGGAGAGTTTAGTGTTGTTTTCGGTCTGGAAAATAAATTTACGGAAGCAGAATTCAAGCAACTTGATAAAAATCTCTACTACGTAAATTTACCTTTTTCGAACCAAGGATCTGGTATGAGCTTTAAGATGTTAGTTCAAACAGAAAATAAAATATTAAAAATCGTTGATTTCTACTTTGGAAACAAAGATGGTGTAGATACGATTGCAACTGGACATCCCGCTGTTAGAAAACTTCATGATTCAAAACTATGGGATGACCAAGAATGGGTTGATAGTGTTTTTGAAAAGCTTGAAAAAATAGAAATCTGAACGAAGCTCTTGAGCATGCATAAATAGGAGACAAGTTATTAAGAACCACGTATATCGTGGTTTTTTGTTTTTTCGGTACATATACTTAGCAATGTGCTATGTCAAGAATTTGTACCGAGTAACGAAAAATGCAATCATGATTGACAATCATTTTACCAAGTGTTAACATAAGCATATTAATTGTACTGACTAGTCAGTATGACGCGAAAAGGAGAGACATTTCGCATTGAGCAAAACGAAAATCATGTCAGCAGCGATAGACGTTTTCTCGGAGAATGGATACCACCGAGCTAGTATGGACGATATCGCACTTAGAGCAAAGGTTGCCAAAGGGACGTTGTATTATCATTTTCCAGGAAAAGCACAGCTGTTTAAGACGATCGTAATGGATGGACTGCAGGTCATTACCGATCGAATACGGAATGAGCTGCAAACTGATCTTTCGTTGGAAGAACAAATCAGGCGAATCATCCGGCACAATCTCGACTTGTTTCTGGATTCCAGCGGATTCGCACATATCGTGTTCAACGAATTGTCGAACGGAATTGATCAGGAAGTACTAGAGGAATTGAATGAACTGAAGCTCGGCTATATTCGTTTTATAGCAGAGGTGCTGGAAGGAAGCCGGGAAGAGGGGGTAATGATCAATGTCAATTGCAGCTTGGCTGCTGCGGGAATTGTCGGATTGCTCAACAGTTCATGCGATTACTTTCTAACCTATGGCAGTAGTATGAACCGCGACGATCTTGAACATTTTCTTTATCAGATTATTACGACCGGGTTGTTTTTGACCCCCGGCGGCAAGCCAGATGGTATGTTGAACTGATTTCATTCTAAGCGGAAAGCGGCGATGCGACGTATGAATTGGAAAACTGACAGCGAACTGATACCTTTGTCATGGTTTAATGAAATGCGAAACTCTTCCCCTGTCGTGTTCAATTCGGAGAAAAATACTTGGGACGTGTACAAGTACGAAGATGTAAAGAAGATATTTGCCGATCATGAGCATTATTCTTCAAAAGGGACGGAAAGCGCCATGGAGCCGATCAACTCAAGCATTCTTAGGCAAGATCCACCTAAACACCGACAGCTGCGTATGCTCGTTTCGCAAGCTTTCACGCCTCGGGCTATCGAAGCGCTCGCACCGAAAATTGAATCGATTGCGCAGCAATTGTGCGATCAAGCAGAAGAGACGGGGGAGATGGATGCCCTTCTCGATTATGCGAGCCCTCTGCCGATCATCGTCATCGTCGAAATGCTGGGCATTCCGTCCGTGGATCGCGACAGGTTCAAGGAATGGTCGGATTCGCTAGTTGGGAATGACGGCGAACGTTATTTTCAATGCCAGAAGGAAATGAGCGACTATTTCTCCGACATCATGAATCGAAGACGGCTCGACCCGCAGGATGATCTCATCAGCAATCTCGTTCATGCAAAGGTCGAAGGCGAACAATTAAGTGACTTGGAGATCATCGGATTCTGCATTCTGCTGCTGGTGGCAGGGAATGAAACGACGACCAATCTTATAACGTCAGCCTTACTGTGCCTAGATAGCGACAGAGAGGCAAGGAAGAGGCTCATCGAAGAACCTCCCATGATTCCGCAAGCCATCGAAGAGGTGCTTCGCTATTGCTCTCCCGTTCAAACGATGATTCGAATCGTTAAAAAGACGACTGTTCTGCGCGGCCAAACGCTTTCGCCCGGACAAATGGTCAACCTCTGGATCGGTTCGGCCAATCATGACGGAGAGCAATTTGATACTCCGGAAAAATTCGATATCCATCGCAACCCGAATCCGCATCTGGCATTGGGGCACGGCATTCACTTCTGCTTGGGCTCTCAGCTTGCCCGCTTGGAGAGCAAGATCGCCATTCAAACACTTCTTAGCAGGTTTCCTGACTATGCAAGAGATCGTTCGCACACGCTGGAGCGGTTGGACAGCTGGATGATGTTCGGGGTCAATCGTTTGCCGCTGGTTCTGACGAAATAACGTTACTTTAATAGGTGCATTATTGTATATTCAACGCCAATAAAAGTCGTAAAAGCTTATGTAATCATTGGTTCTACAATCGAACAATACTATAGCGTAAGAATCAACAAGACGAGGCTGCCGATATTATGATATGCTCCCCAAATAGTAGACAGGTGAAATAATAAAAAACCTGTTGCTATGAGGGGAGCATTTTCATGTCTAAAGTTAAATATTCCGCATCAGAGAAACTTACCATAATCGGAGAGATCGAAAGTGGTGAACTTGGCTCTATGGCGGAGAGATCGAAAGTGGTGAACTTGGCTCTATGGCC
>NZ_JBFTPT010000030.1:0-60784 GCF_056398625.1 Paenibacillus sp. 01T431 | reverse complement strand
TAATTTGTTCAATCCGTTGATTTTGTGCGTCTGATTGCTTAAACTTCATAGTAAGAGCGCCTCCTTGATGTGTTGTCGACAAACCCATCATACCGAGGTGCTCCTTTTTTGACAAAGACTATTTCTTAGCCTCAACAGGAATGTTTAGCGTAATGACAAATGATACGGTTCACCATTAATAATTATAATTAATTGATACTGTGAAGAGCGTGAAGTGCATCCTGTTTATCTTTTAAAAAAGGGGCTCTAGTAATCCAAACTTATAGCATAAGGGTTTTCTTTCTTAAAAAATCCCAAGTTACATCGATCGAAAAAAATAATATCGAGGAGCCAATGGATATTAACGTGAAAGAAACACTAAAGACAATGAAAAACGAAGCTGACAAAACATGAAGCAATAGTGAAGCTAATATTGGATATTTAGTTTTCTTTCCTAGATTATCAGATACAATAGACGCTGGTATACCATACAGCAGGACACATGGCGCTATATACATAAACAACCATGGAATATTTGAAAGAATTAAGCTTTTTGGAGAAGAGGCTAGTATTGAAAATAAAGCTGTTATAACAAACGAAGATATTAGTCCAACAAGTATTTTCTTTGTTATCATAAATGCCTCCTGATGAACCAGATAATATTCCTCGGGGTATCTCTTAACACTTATCAATCGTTCCTTATTCTGTTTAAATAATAAACCTACAGAATACCCTTGGATAGTTCTAACATTCATGGAACCTATTTTGAACACGAGAAAACGGCAGCCTTCACCGGCTGCCGTCTCTTCGTGTTCATAGAATTTTCGCTTGCAAATTGATGTGCCCAGCTACATTGATGATCTAGAATTCTCTGGTCTTTCGATTTTCAGTTTAAGTCCTTCGGATATCACTACGCTATCCTGCCCGTTAGCGTAGCAAAAGGCTACCGAAGCAACCTCTTTAATAGACTCAAGTAATTTCACTTGTTTATCGTACGCGTGTTTGAAACCATCTGGATTCCAGACAATATTATTTTTGCGATGCAGAATCCTATCACTGATCCCATTGAATTTAAAATAAAGTCAGTAACACTAGCAATTCTACCTGTTGGTAATAAATATTGCATGACCTCAATGAATAATGAAAGTATCATGCCAAAAAATATTGGATTCACGTTTCTCGCATTTGTATGAAATGTCACAAAAGAAATCAGAACTAAATACATGATCACATTGATTAAATACTCCAAATCCCCTGCTAGCAGAGGAGTTAGTTGTACTTTAATGCTGAATTGAAAAGTTGAATTTAAGTTCGAAGGTAAGAGTGATACAGACAGTATGCCAATCATAACGAATGAAATAACCAGTTCACTCAATGTCGTTCTGATGGCATTTAATTGATCTCCACTCTTTTGTCTTCTGTAATAAATAATAGCAAACACAATAGAAATAGTGATCAATGTAGTCAAAACAAAAGGAAGGTACTTACTGAACATTCCCCAATATATGATAAAGTTACCCAATGAAAATATATCCCCCCAATATCGCCTTGACAAGTATTCGTCGAAACTATTTGCACGTTAGTTGAGAAAAGGCTGCCATACGGCAGCCTTAATGCAATTGAACTATCGTTTTCCGTTAGCTTAATATGAAGATTCGGATTTAATCGTGTTTTGCTCTTTAAGTCAAAGCTTTATAACCATAAGTTTCTAGCCCATTTATCATTTACATCAATGGTTCCTGGATGCTTTTTGTTTATATATTCAACAAATTCGTCAACCGTTGTAATGTTTTGTACTAATACAGCATCATTGATATCTATACTAAGTATTTTCTTTTTATGAGGACTCAGTTTTTTGTATTGTTTAAATTCCAAAATTATCTCTCTATTTTTTTCAGTCAAAAGTCGTTTATAATACTCCGTCAACTTGTTGTCGTTCTCATCGGTTAAAAACCATATATCAATTATCCACTGAAGACCTTGATGACTTTTCATTTTCAGACCAATGTAATATCCTTCAGGAAACCCATCTCGTTTCATCTTGGATACAAAATCATAAAACAAAAAACCATGAAAATAATTTTGCCATATGAGTTCATTTAGTAAATCTAACGCTCGTTCCTTTGAAACCTGTTCACTTACCACACAGAAATCAATATCAGCGTTATCAAGTATCACATCTAACGCATAACTGCCAACTGTTTTGACTCTTCCATAGTTAGATAATATTTGAATTATCCCCGAGTCATCGATTAATGAATCAGCTGAGTTTTTTAATACTTGAGATTCCTTTAAAAGATTCATTCCAACAACCCCCTAAATGAAGAACACGACCCAATGATACATTGAGTTGAAATATTTGTAAACGGCGTATAGTTATTAAACTATACTGCCCGTTAGCTTAATGAATTGCAGTCTAACATTCGATTTTTGTCTAACGATCATGCTGTAATTTTAGTCGATACTCAATTGGTGTCTGTTTGTTTAATTTAATTTGAATCCGTTCATTATTATAAAATCGAATGAACTCCGCAATTCGTTGTTGAGCCTCACTAATTGAACTAATATCATATGGATAGAGTGATTCCGTTTTCAGATGAGAGAAAAAACTCTCCATTGCTGCGTTGTCTATACAATTGCCCCGACGTGACATGCTGATTTGGACTCCTACCGTAGGCAGTAGATCGTGGTAAACATGAGACGTATATTGGGAGCCCTGATCGCTATGGACGATTAGTTCGACTATCTTACCTGCAGCGTCTTTGTGTTCTTCAAAAGCCTTGCTAAAGGTGTCTAATACCAGCTCATTGTCGTTTCTAGTACTCATATGAAAGGCTACGATGTCTTTTCCATACAAATCCATTATAGCAGAAAGATATAGGCGCTGATCACCTACACGGTACTGTGTGATGTCCGTAACCCACTTCTGATTTGGTTTTGTTGCCTTGAATTCACGATTCAGCAGATTTGGAACAATTCTGCCGTCTGACTGCGCGGCCTGATACGTGTTGAAGTAAGGACGTTTAGCGCGAATGATAGATCGAATACCCATTTCCTGCATGAGACGTAACACTTTCTTGTGGTTCACTGTATCTCCATATTGACGCTCCAGTTCACCTTGAATCCTGCTGTAACCATACTTTCGATCACGCTGGAGGTAAATATCTTTAATCCACTTCTTGATTTCGCAGTTAGGATCATCCATTTTACGCTTAAGGTAGCGATAGTAAGCACTTCGCCATACATCAAGTAATTCACAAAGAAGAGTCACCGAATACATTCCGGACATCTCTTCGATAATGGCATACTTGCCCTTTACACCTCCCGTTTCCAGATTTCTAAGCACTTTTTTAACACCGCATTCTCCCGTTTAAGCTGCTGGATGTATAGGTCCTGATCGACATATTCTCCCCTTCGACCTCTATTATCCAATAATCCATATTCACCTTGTTTTCTAAACTTATAGACCCATTTACGAACTCTATCTTTATCTTGTATCCCATATTTCTCAGTAATTTGCCTATACGTCCACTTCTCATCCACATGTAACCGAACGGCTTCCTGCCTTATTTCCTTTGTATACGATTTATTTGGTTGTTCGTTCTTCCTCATAAAAAATACCCCCTAAAGTATCATCGGTTTCCCATATGGGTTTTTCCAATGTCTACTATAAGGGGTGCACTTCAGTTGGTCGGCGGGCTTTATCCGTTTATCTCATGCTGTAAACAATAAATTTCACCTTGCCTCAATGCTCATGAGAAAGAATGTTGATAAGCTTACCAAATGGGTCGCGTACATAGAAACGCCGAACACCCCAGGGCTCCACAGCGATTCCATATTCGATTGGAAACCCAGCTTTTTTCATACCATCAAAAGCAGCTTGGAGATCATCAACTTCGATTGACATATCAGGCACAGGCGTGTCAGATCCCCCTTGTGTGGCAAAACTAATTTGTATGCTCATCTCTTCGCTCGAACCGTAAGTTCTAATCCAACCATGATCCATCCATAACTCAAGACCGAGTACATCCTCGTAAAAGCGTTTTGCAGCGGTAATATCCTGCGCTTCAATATTCGTGACGATCCGTTTGACCCGCATCATAATCCTCCCATCATTATTCGATAATTACTAATGCTTCTTCCCGTTTATAATTCGGTTAAATGCTAGTGACAACCTTTTCAATGACAGGGATAATAAAGACAGAAAGCAAAATTTCATTTTTCTAGAGGTGAGCTAATGACGGAACGTCTGCCCTGCCAAACAGAAGGCTGCGTAGCAACTATTTTACCAGCTACCGCAGCCAAGACAGGCGGAATATGTATGCCCTGCCAACAAAAAAAGCTTCGATTGGAAAAGGAAGACTATATTGCCCGCAATCGTAGATTTGTCGATCCTTATAAAGATGTTACTGAACCCGTTGAAATACTTAAAATCATGCATACACCTAAAAAACATGATCCGCTAGAGGTCCTTCTCTCCTACCCAAAAAGCGAACAGGAACTTTATCATAACCTCACTCCAAAGGAAGTCGCTCAAATGGAGGCGTATGCTGTTCAACTCATTGAAGATGGGGAGCTTGATCAGGCCGAAGAAATTTTGTTATCGCTCGTTTGCTTTGCTCAGGCAAACATCCATCTTGGCTTAGATGCGTTAGTACAAAAAGAATGTTTTTATCCAGGGATTCTTTTCAAAGATGCTCTGCCTTCCATTAGAAACGTAATCATTGAACGGATTCATCACGATAAGGAGAATCGCAACCATCTACTGTCAGTCCTTGCTTGGATCGGAGATGAAGAGATCGTGCGTCAGTTTGATAGCTGGGCAAAATCAACTCCACACTGGGCTAGCGAACTTTATGTATCCCCTGAAAGCTATACTCATGAAGCCGGTTGGGAGCTGGATGATGAGGGAAACAAGATAACATTATTCCATTCGGTTCGCTATGCATTTAAGGCTGAAGATCAATTTACTGAAAATAAAGCAGTGCTTGCGCTTAAGGACAGTAATCATACCTGCCCATGGTGCGACGGCCCAATAGAAGTACTATTTGATTGCAATCTCCTCGACCCGGTTCTGCAATTTCTGAATCTTGAAGGTGAACGTTTGCGATTGGCTGCATGTATGCGGTGCGCTGCTTATTATGGTGTGCAGTTCATGGAAATTGATTATCAGGGTCATTTGAGCTGGAGTTCCTATAATCAGCTGCCGAAGCATTTTTCTCGAGAGATTTATGAGGATACAGAGCCTGTCCATTTGCTACACATGGTAGACCAGCCTAGAGGCAGTTATGAAGCTTCGTACTGGACCCTTGAAGTACTTGCCACACAAATTGGAGGGCATCCGACTTGGATTCAGGATGCTGAATACCCGTCTTGCCCTAGTTGTGAGCAAACAATGGTATTCATTGCCCAGCTGGACATGGAGCAAGTCGGAAATAGTGAAGGTATTTACTACACCTTCCTTTGCCGTGGTTGCCAGTTGTCAGCCACAAGCTTCCAGCAGACATGATTTAAAATCGGAGAAGAGACCCACTCCGAGTGGGTCTGATTATTTCAAAGAGGAGGTTTGCTCTCCGCGCTTACGATTTGACGAATGTTTTCTTAATCGCCTCTAAATACCCGTACCCGTACAAATCGTCCGGCAACAAATAACTCGTCTCCGTCCACTCATTCCAGCTGTTCACCGTGATGAGCGGAGGTTGCTCTGGATGTGTATCCGCATATTGCTTCGCTTGTTCAAACGCCTTCTGAACGTTGTCTGGCGTATTGTTCTGAACAACAAGCGGAACACGTTCCTTAAACCTCGGATTATTATCCCAGCCAACCGAGATGTGCGAATAATACGGAATGTCGTATGTTGCGTCAATGCGGGACCACTCTTGAACGACATCCACCATGATTTCGTTGTAATCACGGTCTACGTTCACGAAATGAACGTACTGATAGTGGGTCAAGCTGTCGAAGCCAAGCAGCTTCACGATCTCTTTCGCCGTTACCTTTTCCCCGCCGTCAACGCCGCTGAGATTGAAGTTCTGCTCTCCCCACAAAGTGAGCTGCAGGTGTAAGCCAGGCAAGCCTGCTTCGACGCATTTGGCTCTGAACCAAGCGAATGCATCCTTCGTTTCCTCGGCACCGCCCAAACCTCTCATCAGATTGGCAAGATCGTAAATATTGAAAATTGGTTTGCCATCAATCGTGTAGTAAGACGGATGCTTAAAATATTGATTGATCACGCGATCGGCGATGATCTCGAATTCTTTGCGGTCGACCGCGCCATCCCAGATCATGGCGCCTTCCATATCATGCGACAAGCGGATATCCCACGTATTATTCACGCTATGGTTAGCCCACATCAAATAAAATTTTACTCTATCGTTGTTTCTCGCCTTCAGATAGCCGTCGTTGAGGCAATTTTCCAAAAAAGGGCGTTTGTCGTACCAGTACCAATCGTAAATGAATACATTGACGCCGTGGTCCGCCGCCGCGTTGATCTGCATCTCCATCACATAGGGGTCCGCTTCGTTGCAGTAGCCCCACAGCGGCTTGCGCGGCCAATTATGTTCGGAAAACTTCTTGACGGCGTTCTTGACAGATTGCCACTCCCCCATCCCCTCAGGCCAGAACATCCTAGTTCTTGGTTCGTCCCCTGTATAAGCCGGCCATATGTATGCCGCGACGTCATACTGTTTGCTCAAGTGCATTCCTCTTTTCAACATTTTTTTAGAATTGGAAGCCCTTACACAATACTCATTATAACCAATAGCCCACACACGAACAGGGGTAAAAAAGACATTAGATCCGGGTAAATACGACATAAGACTCCCTAACCGCCATCATATTACAACAAATAGAAGTTGCCAATCAGAAATCTCTAGTTAACTAATAGAGTCACAACATCCCTCTTTTTACAAAATATGAAAAGGAATCTCTTTCCCCTTATATCATTGAACATAAAAAAAACGGGAAACACCTAATTTATCTAATAGGTATTTTCAGGCTTCTAATCGATAAAGAGGCTGCGGAATCCGCAGCCTCTTTATGTAATGCTTAAATGAATTTAGCTTTTTGAAGCAGCCTTTGGATAATGGCGGATGTTTCAGCCCTAGTAATATTTTTCTGAGGCTGCAGCTCCCCATTATAACCGCCGATAACACCGAATTGAATCGTTAATGCCGCGGCTTGGCGAGCCCAAGCTGCTATTTTTGTATTATCTTTAAAGCCATGAAGCAGATTTTGCTGCTGTACATTGCCAAGCTCATTATACAAATCTGCCAGCTTCATTGCCCTCGATAAAATAACCATTGCTTCCTGTCTAGTAATCTTTTCATTAGGCTTGAATGAACCATCGCTGTATCCATCAACCAATCCGTACGAATACGCGATTTGAGCTGCTGAGTGATACCAATCCTTTTCTGATATATCTGTAAAGCTTACAGATTTTGCAGCAGAGCTTAAACCTAATGCCCTTATCATTATAGCTGTGAATTCTGCTCGAGTTATTTCGTTATCCGGTAAAAAACGCTGCTCGTCAGAACCATTAATGATAAGTCGTGATGCCAGATCATTGATGCTTGTTTTGGCCCAATGTGTTGCAACATCGCTAAATGATTTTTGATGATAAATGAGACCGTACATGCTGTTAGTCATGCTGCTCAGGACAGCGTAATAACGTCCGTCTTCTTCTATTACCTTAGTTGGAATATGAATGAGCGATCCGTCCGAGATTAGCTTTACTCCCGTCGTAATACGCTTAGGATCTAATCCTTCAGGCAATGCAATGCGTCTCTCTACAAAAGTATCAAATTGATTCAGCTCTATCTCCTTGCCCCCAAAGTATGCTTTCACTGAAAACCTGACTGGCGGAGCGATAAGTGTAATTTGTCCGTTATCTCTATCCTTATAAACAAATTCTGAGTTAGGAGCATGAATGATTTCCATCTTGAGAGTTATATCCTTCAGTGAAACATTAGATCCGAATTGGTTAAGCCATTCATCAATATGAACTTGATCCATCGGAAAGCTATAAGACGCTTTTTCAGACATTAGTTGAATAACAGCGTTACTGCTTTCAAAGGCTGAAAGAAGCCCAGCATTTATTTCCCAATTCACGATATCAGATTGATTATGGACCGTAATCGTAATAACGGGTTTATCGCCTGCTCCCTTCAAAAGCTCTTTAAGCTGCGCTTCCTCAAAGACCACCGTCGTTACTTTTTTACCTTCTATTGTCCTGACAGTTGCCTTAACCATTTGTACTGGCTTGTTTCCTATGCTAACTGTGATATCAGAATTCGTTTCTGCATTACCACTGCCATTGCTGGAACCGCTGCTTGCTTGGTATTCAATAGATGCTGCATGTGCCACACTACTATTACCTGCTGCATCTCGGTATTGAACGTATAACTGCTTAGATCCATAATCTCCATCCAAAATCCAATTTTTGGTGAGCAATACATTCTCCCAAGCTGACCAGGTCAACTTATCGGTAGAAAACCGTATTTCAGTAACACCACTACCATCACCATCTGAAGAAGTTAGAGATAGTTTCACTTCCTTGCTACTCGTTACAGTAGCTCCGCTATTGATGGTAATCATTCCTGTTGGTATCGTCTGGTCAAGTTTTATTTTATCTTGAATAACGGAATGACTTACATTGCCTGCCTTGTCTTTAAACTGTACGAATACTGATTTCTCCCCGTCGCCTGCTCCAAAGCTCCATGCCTTCGTTGCAGCGGATGGCTCCCAGCTACTCCAATCCGTCCCATTGCCCGAGAAGCGCATCTCGACAACGCCACTTCCTTTACTACTGTCATCGCTAGTAAGAGTTAGAGTTGTATCCGCAACATTCGTCCATTCCGAACCAGCTTGATCAATGGTTAATGTACCGGTTGGAGCAGTAGTATCCACTAGGAAAATAATCGTAGTAGCATTACCCGCTCCATCCGTTACGACAAGTGTATAGCTACCGTCTACAGTAATCTCCGTACCACTTGTAAAAGCTGCTCCATTCAATGTTGCCGTTCCTTCATTGAAGCTAACTGTCACTTTATCCTTGTACATGCCACCATCCGCAACGCCTGTTACGATTGGTGCTACTGTATCAATCACAAAGTTCACCGTTGTTGCATTTCCTGCTGCATCCGTTACAATGAGCTTATACGTTCCGTCTTGATTAACTTCCGTACCACTCGTAAAACCAGTTCCATTCAATGTTGCCGTTCCTTCATTGAAGCTAACTGTCACTTTATCCTTGTACATTCCACCTTCGGTTACTCCAGTTACTACTGGTGCTACCTTATCAATCACAAAGTTTACCGTTGTTATATTCCCAGCTGCATCCGTTACGACAAGCTTATACGTTCCATCCTGATTAACTTCAGTCCCACTTATAAAAGTAGTTCCATTCAATGTTGCCGTTCCTTCATTGAAGCTAACTGTTACTTTATCCTTGTAAATTCCACCTTCGGTTACTCCAGTTACGATTGGTGCTACTGTATCAATCACAAAGTTCACCGTTGTTACTTTTCCTGCTGCGTCCGTTACGATGAGCTTATACGTGCCGTCTTGATTAACTTCAGTCCCACTTGTAAAAGCTGCTCCATTCAATGTTGCCGTTCCTTCATTGAAGGTAATTGTCACTTTATCCTTGTACATTCCACCATCCGCAACACCTGTTACGATTGGTGCTACTCTATCAATCACAAAATTCACCGTTGTTGCATTTCCAGCTGCGTCCGTTACGACGAGCTTATACGTTCCATCCTGAGTAACTTCAGTCCCACTTGTAAAAGCAGTTCCATTCAATGTTGCCGTTCCTTCATTGAAGGTAACTGTCACTTTATCCTTGTACATTCCACCATCCGCAACTCCTGTTACAATTGGTGCTACTCTATCAATCACAAAGTTCACCGTTGTTGCATTTCCTGCTGCATCCGTTACGATGAGCTTATACGTGCCGTCTTGATTAACTTCAGTCCCACTTGTAAAAGCAGTTCCATTCAATGTTGCTGTTCCTTCATTAAAGCTAACTGTCACTTTATCCTTGTACATACCACCATCCGCAACTCCTGTTACGATTGGTGCTACTCTATCAATCACAAAGTTTACCGTTGTTGCATTTCCTGCTGCATCCGTTACGATGAGCTTATACGTGCCGTCCTGAATGACTTCCGTCCCACTCGTAAAAGCAGTTCCATTCAATGTTGCCGTTCCTTCATTGAAGGTAACTGTCACTTTATCCTTGTAGATTTCACCATCCGCAACTCCTGTTACAATTGGTGCTACCTTATCAATCACAAAGTTCACCGTTGTTACATTTCCTGCTGCATCCGTTACGATGAGCTTATACGTGCCGTCTTGATTAACTTCCGTACCACTCGTAAAACCAGTTCCATTCAATGTTGCCGTTCCTTCATTGAAGCTAACTGTCACTTTATCCTTGTACATTCCACCTTCGGTTACTCCAGTTACTACTGGTGCTACTTTATCAATCACAAAGTTCACCGTTGTTACATTTCCAGCTGCATCCGTTACGATGAGCTTATACGTACCGTCCTGAATGACTTCCGTACCACTTGTAAAAGCAGTTCCATTCAATGTTGCCGTTCCTTCGTTAAAACTAACTGTCACTTTATCCTTGTAGATCCCATCTTCGGTTACTCCAGTTACTACTGGTGCTACAGTATCAATCAAAAAGTTCACCGTTGTTGCATTTCCTGCTGCATCCGTTACGACAAGTGTATAGCTACCGTCTGCAGTAACCTCCGTACCACTTGTAAAAGCAGTTCCATTCAATGTTGCCGTTCCTTCATTGAAGGTAACTGTCACTTTATCCTTGTACATTCCACCATCCGCAACACCTGTTACGATTGGTGCTACTCTATCAATAATAAAGTTGACCGTTGTTACATTTCCTGCTGCATCCGTTACGACAAGTGTATAGCTACCGTCTACAGTAATCTCCGTACCACTTGTAAAAGCAGTTCCATTCAATGTTGCTGTTCCTTCATTGAAGGTAACTGTCACTTTATCCTTGTACATTTCACCATCCGCAACACCCGTTACGATTGGTGCTACCTTATCAATCACAAAGTTCACCGTTCTTACATTTCCTGCTGCATCCGTTACGACAAGTGTATAACTACCATCCGCGTCAATCCGCATTCCACTAGCAAATGCCGCTCCATTCAACGTCGCCGTTCCTTCGTTAAAAAACACCGTAACCGGGGCTTTATAACTCCCACCATGTGTTACTCCACTTACAGATGGTGCAGTCTTATCTATCTCAAAGCCCACTGTCGTTACATTCCCTGCTTGATCAGTTACAACAAGCATATAAGTACCGTCTATTGTAACCATTGTTCCACTAGTAAATGCTGCTCCATTTAATGTCGCCGTTCCTTTATTAAAGGTGACTGTCACATTCCCCTTATAGATTCCACCATTAGTTACACCTGTTACAACTGGTGCAGCCGTGTCTATTTTAAAGTTAACCGTTGTTGAATTCCCTGCCGAATCTGTTACGATCAGCGTATAAGTACCATCCATAACAATCTCTGTCCCGCTATTAAAGGGGTTACCATTCAATAGCCCACTACCTTCATTAAATGTGGGGGCCATCGCCTTGTTATATGTTTTATTATTCTCTACATTTGATATAACTGGTGATATGGTATCTACAGTAATCGTGCTGCTTATAGTTCCCATACTCAAACTTCCGACCCTATCTTTATATTGAACATATATCGTTTTAGCGCCTTCTCCTGCTGAGAGTACCCACGACCTCCCATTCAAATCAGAAATATTAAACCAACTCGTTTGCCAACTACCGCTAACATTCGAGAGCCGAGCTTGCTCAACTCCCGAGCCACTCCCGTCGGAATAACTTCCGCTCAAAGTCACGGTGTGGTTTTTAGTAAATGCAGCATTATTATTAATGATAAGAGATCCTGTTGGAGATGTCTGATCTAATAGTATACTCTGTGAAGATGTATTCGAAATTCCATTTTTAAAATCCTTTAATTGCATATAGATCGTCTTAGCCCCGTCACCGCCAGCTAGACTAAATGTTGCTGAATTGCTAAAAGGCAACCAAGATGCTGCCGGCAAACCCGCAGAACTATTCGAAAATCTCATATGCGTAACACTATCGCCTGCGTCAGCGTCAGATCCCGTTACAGATAGATTAGCAATTGACGAGCTTGTAGCTGCGCCTTCATTTATCGTAAAAGAACCTGTCGGAATCGTATTTGCAGGTCCGGTCTCATAAGTAACCACTAGTTTAGGATGATACGCAGCATTTGCAGCTTCCATGGAATAAAATAGAAATCTACCGCTATCAGCATCTGACTCATTACCATTCAGAATTAAGGTTAGTTTACGATCAGAGCTGTCCGTAAATGCATCTACAGCTGATTTTACGTTAAGAGTAATCGTTTGATTCTGAAGATATGTACCCATAGGCACTTCACTAGTACTCTTTGCTGTAAATTTATCCGCATTAAGGGTGTTCGTATCCATTGGAGGAAAGCTTACAAGGTTCAAATCATTCGTTGTAGAACCCCTAACTTCCATATACAAATTATGACCAGGGATTCTAAGGACAGTAGCGACAGTCAAGACCAGCTCTGCTGAAACAATAGTTCCTTCAGGTACACCTAGATTAAACATAGTTGCCATTCTATTTCGGACATTTACGAATCCGTAATTATTACTCATACCAACATAAAGAAAACCATCCCCATCATTATCATATATGCCGTCAAATTCCTGCTGACCTCTCAATTCCATCGTATCCGCAGAGGCAGCGTAAGTTTTTGTAACTGTACCCCCAGCCGCATCCGCTCTATTAGGTACTAGTCCAGGTGAAATAACTGATAATAAAATAGCGATGACCAACAAAAAAGATTGTTTCCTCATCCTTCATTCCTCCACTTTCTTGTATGGAACCATAGTTTATCATTGATAATTCATGAGGTCTTTAGCTGCCTTTTTACCATGGCTTCAACATGATCCTTTTAAAAAAATTCTCATCATTAACTACTATAATTAAAAGGGAGGTTGTCTTATAGTGACCGCTGTCATCAATTCTGTCATATGACAATTTTTTTATGTGGTACAAAGAATGAGGATATTTCTCGGGTCGATACGCTGTATTCATATAAATTGAAGGCGTCAGGCCAAACTTTCCGCGCGTCTTGGTCGGGGTTAATCGCAAGTAATAGTAGTACCGATTTGTCTTAAAGTTTGACGTGTGAGAAGGGAAACAACGGGGATATACTGGAATTTGGGATTAGGAAAGAGCCGAGAAAAGAAGATGAGAATAGCTTTTGAGCCGGATAAAAGAGAAGGTGAAAACCTGAGAAGTGCTTGTGTGATGCGGGATTATAGTGGTTATGTTTGCCGGAGAAAAAGATTAGAAGGGCATGTCAGTCTTCTGGTGGAAGCCTTGGAAAAAGAAAATCCGAGCTATATCAGGGATGAAGGCCTGAATATTGGTCAGCTTGCGTCAAACTTTAAGTGGCGCGTGGTGAATTATGTGAGATAGATGCCGTCTTATTTGTCGGAGACATTCACTTAATGCACCTTGTGAAACTCCAATTTAATTTTAAAAAACTTGGTTATTCATGTATCTACTCGTTTATCTTTCTTATCGGTTTAATTTCCCCATGCAAATATGTCTGCCAATCCCGCTCCCGCCTACTCCCACAAGGCTTCTTGTTAACAACTAACAAACCTTGACTGCGCCACCCATCTCACCAAATCCCGCTCCGCCTTACTCCCACAGGACTTCCCTCACTCACGACACCCTAAAAAAAAATCCGTTTTTAATAAGTTTGACTGAAAACGAGGGGAAATCATCGAGAAAGCCCAACAGCTTTGGTTCCAATGATAAAAAGCCTCCAAATCCACTGGCGGGACTGACCCCTATTTTTGAGACAGGGATCAAAACACCTTTTAAGTTTGAACAGCCAGTTGTCGGAATTTTACCGGCGACTGGTTATTTAGTTTCGTTTGAATACGAATTACGTTATAGTAAGTGATCTAGTCTTGAACGGTCTGCTCAACGATTGCAGTCGTTGTATAAATCAAACCTTCGAAGTAGAACGTATCAGACTTTTGTGTGGAATGAAACGGTTCGATAGGGGCATTATCAGCGGGCGTACCCTTGCGGGACATGCTCATGATGATGCCTTTCTCTTTTATTGCATCCTGATAAGCCTGGGAGGTATAGATGCTGCCTTGATCACTATGGAGCATCGCTCCGGGTAGTGATGGTAGTTGACTCAGCGTATCTAACACACACGCAGTGTCTTGCTTCTCTGATATGGTGCTGGCTACAATCTCTCCATTAAACAAATCCATGATACTCGAAAGATACAACATTTTCCCACCATATGGAAAATAGTTGATGTCCGTCACAAGCTTTTGCATCGGGGCATCCGCATGAAACTGACGCTTTAACAATTGCTCTTCTAGATAAACTGGCTGTCCCGTTGGTTTTCGTTTTTTGACTCTGACCCTGCATTGCAGGCCTTCACATTGGATGATCCGTTGTACCCGCTTGTGATTGATCGTATGCTTCATTCGAAGTAGTGCGGTCACCTTCCGATACCCATAGCGAAATTTATGCAAGATACAGAGCTCTCGAATCGTCTCAACCATGTTGTCCGGCATCTCAGTCTCATATGCTTTCTTCCAAAGATAATAAGTAGCACGAGAAACACCTAGCCATAAACAGGCATGTTTAATACTAACGTGACCTCGAAGGGACTCGATTATTTCTACTACGATTTTAGGCGAAACCTCCTTTCCATCTCCTTGTACTTTTTTAGTACGTTTATTTGTTGTTTTAAAAAACGATTCTCGACTTTTAACTGTTCTAACTCCGAGGAGTATTCAGGACCTTTGCCGTAGGTCTATTGTTTTCCAACAGGTTGCTCCTGTCGTTGCATTTTACCATTACGGTACCAACGCATCCATGTCTTCACTTGTGTCTTATTTTGAATGTGGAGTTGCTCCATCACTTCTTTCACTGAAATACCTGCCATTCTCATTTCAATGGCTTTCATTTTCGTTTCTACTGGGTAACTGACTCTGGTTGCCAACGCAAAAACACCTCCAAGGTTATCTCCATATCTTACGACATGGTTACATTTTCTTGAAGGTGTTTTGATTTGTCTCACGCTAGGGGATCAGTCCCGTCTTGACCATTCTCAGTGAGGGTTCTTTGGTGCATCTATTTTTAGTATACTGCGATCGCCAACTTAATTTAAGAGAAAAATGTTGACAAGATATTAGCTAATTTTAGATAATTACAAAAATATTATTACACTGGAGTAAATAAATCTAATTTCCTTTGTAATAAATATTTTTTATTTCCAACTATTGAGATCGTAAAATATTATGTGTAATAGATAAATAGCAAAAAGGAAGACCTTTTCTTTTAGAATGAAGTCACCACAACACCATTCGCAGAAAAGAGGTCTTCCCTATGAATCATTTTACATCAGATTTAGTCCAAGCTCTAGTCACAAAACAAGATGTGACTGAAGTTTTTCACTCTCACCTGGAAACTGCTATGAATCAATTGCTAGAAACAGAACTAACGGCGTTTCTAGACTATGAAAAATATGATCGTATCGGTGTGAACTCAGGAAATTCTCGTAACGGTGGCTATACACGTATGCTTCACACGGAATATGGAGACTTGTAGCTTAACATCCCACGAGATCGTAACGGTGAGTTCAAACAGCAGACCGTTGCGCCTTATAAGCGTTCCAATGATACGCTAGAATATTTTGTCATCCACATATTTCAGAAGGGTGTGACCATGACAGAGATCGCTGACCTTATTGAAAAAATGTATGGTCATCACTATACGCCTCAAACCGTTTCAAATATGACAAAAGTGATGATTGAACATGTCGATGCGTTCATGAAGCGTAAGCTAGCTGAGCGCTATATCTGCGTGTACATCGATGCAACATACATTGCCGTTAAGCGTGAAACGGTATCGAAAGAAGCTGTGTATGTTGCTGTTGGTATCCGTGAAGACGGTACAAAAGAAGTGCTAGCCTATGCGATAGCGCCGACAGTATCTGCTTACGTGTGGAAAGAGCTGTTACAGGACGTGGAACAGAGGAAGTCCTTCTCTTTATTTCTGATGGTCTCACAGGCATTATAGGTGCCATACAGGAAGTCTATCCGCGTTCGAAATACCAAACGTGTTTGGCGCATTTATCTCGAAATATATCCCATAAAGTACGTGTGTCTGATCGGGTAGAGATTTGTGCAGATTTCAAATCGGTCTACCGAGCTGACCATGAGGAAGCTGGTAAGGCAGCTCTTGAAAACTTCTGTAGTAAATGGCAGAGTTCTTATCCTAAGGTTGTTAAATCGCTACGTGAGAATCCTTATATCTTCACGTTCTACGGCTTTCCCAAGGCGATCTGGAGAAGCATCTATTCGACTAATTTAATTGAATCGTTTAACAAACAGATTAAGAAGTATACCAAACGTAAAGAGCAGTTCCCACATGAAGAAGCACTGGAGAAGTTTCTCGTTTCTCAGTTCGAAAGGTATAACCAACGCTTCGCTACTCGTTGTCATATTGGATTTGATCAAGCACGTGCTGAACTCAAGGCGATGTTCTCTACCAAAGACTAATTCATTCCACTACAAGAGAAGGATATTTTCATTTACACATAATTCTTGACGCTGCCCGACTAATTCTTCTTTAACAAAAAGGGAATAGCCATTGCAATCATATTTATTACTAATGAACAAATTATAAATTTATATCCGTATTTAAAATAAGGTAATACTTCTGCAAGTGTGTAAAAAACATTATCATCTAATTGAGCATCTTCTATTCCAGATGCAACACCAACAGGAATAACAATTTCAACAACGACTAGAATAAAAAAGATGAGTAATAAACGTATAGCGTTCAAATTCTTAGTGAAATATACGACTAAAAAGGCGGGAACGAACGAAATGATAAAGCCTTGAATATAAGATATCAAAATGTTTTTAGCATCCAAAGAACCGAAAATAAAACTAAGAATAGTACTTGAAATTAAATATAATATTCCACAAAACGATAATACAACCATAAAATAAAAAACAAAACTAAATCTATCATTCATACTTTTTTCCTTCATTTTTTCACCTTCAATAGAAAATAGAGTGTGATGATCACACTCTATTTTAACTTTATTTACTAAAATTTTCAAGTTTCCATGAAAGGCCATTTGCAATAGATTTATCAACATTAGGTTCTATCGAGTAAACATTTGAATTTTCAAGTAATTTCTTCAAGGTTTTCACTTCAGCTTTTCCGTGAATTTCTGTAAATCCTTCAAATGAATTTGAGCTTTCTACAATAATTCGTTCTATTGTATTTTCATTTGTCTGGTTCGATCCAATTGTGACAACTTCATTATTCACATTATATCCTCTAGCATACCACTGATCTACATCGATTTTTGAATCTTGTAGTACAGAATTAAATATACTTGATGAGATTGGTTGGGCAAATGTAAGAACAAATTCAATACTTTCATTTTGATCTAGTTCATTTATTTTTTTATGTGCTGCCTCTCTATAACTATCAAGCTCTTGAATTGAATTAATCTGTTTATATTGCTCATTGTTGTTTAAAACCTTAGATTCAGTAATGTTGTTTAAAGCCTTAGATTCAGCAATTTTGCTTATGGTTGTATCAGGAATACTACGAGTATCGGTGTTCCATTTATATCCAGCAAGAACCTCAGATGTGCCTGGTTGAGTGTTATAATCTCCCCCTGGAAAGAATGGAAGAGTGCTTAAACTAGCATAACTAACTAATTGCGGAGATCCATTAGAGCTTTTAATTTCCCATCCTGTATCAACAGTATACGTTTTATTAGGTTCTACACCCCAGTTATCCTTAACAACTACTTCTAATTCATCAGTTCTTCCATCACCATTATCATCTTCGTAATCATATTTCGGATCAGGTAGCGTTGTTGAGATGAAGTAACCATGAAAATTAGTTTTAAAATTATCTCGTACATCATACGTTATTAAAAAGCTTTGGTGCTGTTTTATTTTATTTGTTTGTGCTGTAGTAAATTTAAAGGAGAGGTTAGATGAAACGGTAGGATACCCTGCTGGATTTTTAGTAGAAGTCATAGTTCCTGAACTAGGTTTATAATACCTATCTACTTCATTTGTTCCAGTATTAGTCCACGACGTTGATGCTGCCATTACAGATCCAGAAAATAATACACTACAAGCAGCAGTTAAAAGAATAACTTTTTTACTTTTATTCACCAATTGATATTCACTCCAATGTTAAAAAATTCACATATAATTTGTGTATGTAAAATATAGCAAGTTATACACAAAAATGGAATGAGCGAAAAGCACTAAAAAGAGTGCACAAATCGACAAAATCCGTTTTATTATGTCGGTGTATGTATAAATATTTTATCGTAATGTCTTATTCCATTTATGTGATTTCATAGAAACTGCAAGATAGTTATAAGCTTAAATAAATAGGCCTATTTACTTCAAATAACTAATCCGTATTCTGCACTTTCATAATATCTAAGAAATGAACTTTTTTATCTCGCTGTTAAGCTCTACATGAACTCATTTAGTTCGGGAATTCATTTTCGTAATTCTTCTTACTCCCACAAGGCATCTTGATAACAGCTTACAAACCGTGATGGCGCCACCACCTCACCAAATCCCGCTCCGCCTTACTCCCACAAGGTTTTTCTTCTTCACGACACCCTCAAAAAAATCCGATTTTTTATAAGTTTGACTGAAATGCAGGGAAAATCAAGGGCGTGCGGGCTTAGGAAAAACACAAATCGAACCGTAAAAGTGTGACGGAAGAGCAGGAGAAAACCATGGGGACAGGATGACAAGGGAAGATCCAATGGGCTGTAGACAATTGAGAAGATCGAGATAAAACCAGTGCTGGCAAGGTATTAGCGGGATATTGATCGAGAAAAGACCGAGGAAGGGATCGGAATGGAAAAGAAAAAGCCGAGTGAATTCAGGGGGGAAATGCCTGAAATCAACTCGGCTTGTAGTTAGACTTTATAAGCTTTGTGCATGGTTTTAATGGTGGGCGTTAGTGTTTGTTGGTTGTAGACAACAACTTTTCCATCAATACACAACTTTAATGCGATCTGGAACACAAATTTAATACCAAACACCATTGAATTGATTGTCAGGTGATAACAAAGTCGGGAACTAATTTTGTTGATTTTATTGGGCTTTCTGCTTTATGTGATAAACGCTAAATAAAGAAAGTCTAGAACCACTAGAAATTACCGTGAAAAGAAAGTTGGAAACTACCCACCTAAAATCAAATAATCTACTTTATATAGCAGCTGTAATATTTAATAATCAATAAGGATCTTTATTCACCAACATTATGGCCTATATTAGGATTGCTAATTATGACTTTGTTGACAATATCATTAAATACATCAATAGCTTGCTCTTTTGATTCTTTATCAAAATGGAATATACGATTTATCTCTTCAAAAGCTAACTTGATATTAGCCTTTACTCCTTCTCCATATTTTAATATATTTCTTATACTCTCCATCCTATCTTCTTTTAATGAATCTACTAATCGTTCTACATATAGCTCAGCAAATCTATCTAAATAGTCATTTTTAAGAACGAGTTTTCTAAAGTTAAGTACAGAGTTTAAATACTTTACTTGTTCACTGGTATTTTCTAATTCAACTTCTGACGGAGTAAACGGATTGTATTTTTCACCTTCATATATACTAATTAATCTTTTCTTAAATGAATCCCCTGCACTAATGTGTATAGAATTTAGTTTATAGATATCTTCATTTTTACCTAAAAAGTTATCTCTCATAGAAATTAAGACTGACTCCACTTTTTCTTGATGACTTGGGAATTTATTTACCAAGCCTCGCGTGTACCTTTCATTTGAAAAAATCTCATTATAACAATCTTGAAAAATCATATCCCATCTATGTCTGTAAGTACCTGAATAACCCAGAACATTCTGGTATTTTTTAATACCTTTTATTCTATACGCATTTGCTCTTATTGTATTCCAATGTAAGTCTTTCCAATTTGTTATCGAAGACTTATCAAAAAACATACGTAACAAGGTTTTTACTTCAATCTTTATACTCTCACGGTAATCTTTATCATTTATCTGTTCAATAATACGTTCTGGGATAATATCTATGCTGTTTTTTTCTTTCATTAGTACTGAAATCAATATTTTTTTCAGACTCGATTTATTGGATTCATAATAATTATCATTACCAATACTACAAAAAGCACCTATGTTTGATTTTAAAGTGTGGTATACAATTTCTTTCCTTCCACTACTAAATCTCAACTTTCTTTCAATTGTTTGTTGAAACTCTTGAGAAAATAAATATTGTACTGCTTTGGGAGTACTTACGTTATTACTTTTCCATAGAGTGTAATTCTCTTTACTCGCTAAATTAAATATATCAACTCCAGTAAAGATACAATATAGAGTAACTTGAGGTTCAACCTCATAAATCATTGGTATGATGTGATCTAACTCAGTAGGGCGCCCTGAATCCAGCTTCTTTAAATAAAAGACTGCATCAATACCCTGTTTAGCTCTAGTTAATTTTCTTTCTCTATTTTCTTTCTGATTGCTGAAAAAGTCTTTTAGTAGTCTTTTTTTACTAACACCCTTTTCTATATGATCAAGCCCATAAGTATCAACAAATGTTAAAGATTTTACACCTAAATCATCGAACATTATTGCAAAGTTATTTGAGAATGAATCTGTTATAGATACTTTCTTAATAATTGAAGTTAGAGAATGAACTCTACTATGAGATGAATCAACAACATCTTTATCAGAAACCGTTACTGTTTTTAAACATTTTGACAGTAAATCTTGCTTATCAGGGCTGAGATCATTGAGAGAAAAATTCAATTTATTGCTTTTGATTCCAATTGTCTGAAATTGATTTTCAATTATTTCATAAAAAGAAGAAAAAATAATATCTAACATATTACTCAAATCATCTTTTTTATTTCTTATTAATTCTCTATCCAATATCCTACTACAGATACTATCTACAATATCATCTACACAAACTTCTCCATTTTTAGATAATTGCATTAATAAAGAGTTTTCATTTTCATTTTCAGTTGAACTGAACCTAATTGGTGTTTTCTTTAGTATTTTTCTTAAATTATTATCACTCGAAAATAAAAAATCAAATTCATCAACTGAAAAAAAACCCTTTTTTTCGTATAAGATTTTCTCAAGTTGAGTTTTTAAAATACTTTTATCATTATTTGAGTAATTTTTATTAGAACATTGATAATCATACACTTCTCTAACAATTCTATTTTGTAAATTATTATTATCATAGTTTGAATTAAAAGAGTTATTTATAAACAAATCACTATCAACTAGTAGACTTTGTAAGCGATTTGTTATAATTTGATTTAATTCATCTTCTTTATTATTATCTATATCAAATTCAATTCTTTTTATTAATTCGAACTCTAAATCTTGTAAAAAATCATGATCAAATATCTTCATACACTTAATATCATTTTCAAGACTAGAGACTTCACTTAGAATACTCAGATAAGTATCTACAATTTTATTAACTTCAATTTCGTCTCTACTAATTAACAATGGATATGCAATTTTTATGATTTTTTTACCAATACTTTTTAATTCTTTCGTTTTTCTCTCTTCATTTATTAAATTTAACTTAGTAATCAACTCTTTCATATAACAGAGGTGATCTTCGAATATATCTAATTCTTTAAATTCAAAATAATTAACAAAAACAAATGAGATAATATCTAGCCATATATCTTTCTTTCTAATTTCACAAAAATCGTCTTTATTATAAAAGAACACTTCAACCTTGGGATTTTTTTCATATCTAGAATACTTATATTCAACTTCAGTCCTTGTAGTCTGCCCATCACCAGATGAATTAATTTTATCACCGTTAAGAGCAAATGACTTTATAAAAGATGATTTTCCTGCTCCACTTCCACCAATTACAAGTACTGAAAGTTCTTCGCCTACAGATTTTTTTTGATTATTTATCCATCTTAGCGTTAACTTTCCACTATTATGTTCGTAAAGTAAACAACCAGACTCTCTTAAATAGTTCATAATATGCTTTAATGTGATGAAGTATATGTGTTTGAATGGGTTTCCTTTGTTATCCATGTAAGGAATTGATTGATTCATCCCTATTAATGTTTTATTGTTTGAATATACTGGAGCTCCAGATAAACCTTCTAGTATTTGATAGTCTTTTAAATCTGAATAGTGGTGATAGTCATCTAAAATTCTATAAGACAAAATCTTATTTTTGAAATTAGAAAATAATTCTATTTCACCCTTTAACGCAATTCTATCGTTCTCCTCATTCTTGATTACTCCTGGAAAACCATAGGTCTCAACTTTTTCTAGTGGACGTAACTCGTTAAATGAAACAGATTGTTTTAATAACAATTCATTTTTTTTAATTCCAACTAAAACTGCAAATACATCATCTTCTTTTAATAAAGACTCTCCAATAAATACATCTTCTATTAGATAGTGATAATTATGATGATTAGAATCAAAAATCTCTATTTTAAGATAATTATTTATATTACTCTTAATCTTATGCTTATCAATTCCACTATTCCATAACAAATGAAGTGGTGCAATAACCATATAATATTGAAATTCACTCTCAGTCATATATTCGCAATCTAGAATAATTCCACTTGTAATACTATCGAAAGTTGATAACCTTACAATACTAGGTAGCATTATGTTTTCCTCTCCTTTTCTACTTCAATTAAATTTCCATGTTTTACTTGAAGTTGATACTCATTAATTTCTAAATTAAGCTCCACTGGACAAAATAATTGAATGTTTTCTCTATTACCTAAAATATTTTTTATTAATTCTAAATCCGGATGTTTTTTGGTTATTTTAGATAATGGTAGCATTATCTTCTTGCATTGGTATTGATTTATTAAATCAATGATATTCACGTTATTATCTTTAGCTCCATGATGTGCCAGCATTATTAAATCAAACGATGATTCATACTTTATTTTTTTTAATTCTTCCAATATAGTTGGAAAGTAATTATCACTCGCTAATAATACTGACATATCATTATATTTAACTATACATACCAAAGAGGATTCATTAACTAACCTTGAGTTTTTTTTGTCAACCAACCAGTTCTTCATCAACTTTTTAACCGTATCTTTAAATGGAAGTAATAAATCAATAAGTATTAAATCATCATCTTTTCCAGTCGGAGGAGGCTCCAGTCTATTTTTACCTCGCATACAGATTTTAAATCCATTAACTTCAAATTGTCTATTTTCTTCGTATGTTCGTATTAATGAAAGATTCGAAAATTTCTCTATTGTATTTTTAAGTCTATTTCCTTGTTTATAACTAATAGTAGCTGGGTCAACAAGGTCATTAAAAAGGATAAAACATTCTTGAGAAAAATCAATGTAATTTTCCACTTCTGGTTCATTCAGAAGTTTCAATATTCCTCCAATATGATCATCATCAATATGGGTTACAATTAATCCATTAATCTTTCCTATTTCATTTCTATCGTTCCTTGTCTCCATACTATTAATTGCCTTTATTATATTACTAAGATTATTTTTTTCAGATCCTCCATCGACCAATATTCTTACTATTCGATTTTCTTTATTAAAATTCATAATATAGGAATCTCCTATACCAACATCTATCATTTCAATAAAAAAGTTCAATTTATCTTTCCCCCTCACTTTATAATATGTATATGAAATAACTCAATACTCTTCATCTAAGTATTTAGCTAACCAAAATTCAAATTATTCATAGTTAGTATAAATAGCCTTATTTGTAGACACCAATCAAATTAATGAAATATGTGTCTGTCCTTTTCTAAATTCACTCTCCATATCTTTAATCACATTTAGATTAGTAATAGTTAATCAGAAAACTTTTATAATAATAGTAGCCTTGTCCTGACTAGGTCATCTATATTATTGTGCCATCAATGTGATGTTTGATAAATCAATTATCATACTCATGTAATTCAAGTCCGTGATATATAAAATTGAAAGTTTATTAAGTTTGCGAACTCTGTTTTTTCATTTCGTAGATTACTTAGCTTACATCGTTATCATAGGGACAATCTATCATACTAAGAAAATAGTAAACACCAATAATCTCCCAAAAATAATTGTCGTCTCATTTATAATTCACTATACAAAAAACTAAAAATCAGTCATATAAACTTTAATAGATCCGAGTTGTTTCTAGGTAGCCCCTAACGAAGTTGGACACTAAGAGTGAATATCCATTACACTACTAGTGACAAGAGGAGGCTAACTATTCTCTTTTATTCTAGTCGAAACGATTTCTCTCTTGTAATAATTTCTTAAGCTGTAACTCGTCCACTCTCTTAAGTTACTAATTGATATAGATATGCTTCTATTAAAATCAAATACAGTAATTGCATTTTTATTAATTGCGCCTGTTCCAGTTGTGGGGTCCAATAATGGTAATATTCTTTCATGCGTGTAAGTAATTGGAGACTCACCAGCATGCAAATACTTAGAACGCATGCTGTAAATTTTCTTGAATATCCCTCCAAATTCCTTATCGAAATAGTTATCAACAAATTCCTTTATACGATAACTTATACTATATTTTAATTGCCCACATGCTTCACATGTATTTTGTTGAGCCTGACTAGAGGTTGCTATTTCAATAGAGGATAAGTAGCCAGTAACAGAATTATCCACGATATTATCTACTTGAATTACTTTCTTTTTCTTTGAGAGTACTGATTGGCCAGTTACATACAATAACTCACCATCATTTCCTAATTCGTACTTAAGACTGGTCTTGAAGAAGTAACAACTTTTCAAAAATGTATTAAGCATTTTATCTTTTTTGTAATCGGCTCTTAAAATCATTTCTATAATAACTATTCCAAGTTTTGATAGTATTATTTTTTTATTGTAAGTAGGGTAAAAATCAATGAAAAGATTCTCATCAAATTGATTTTTCCATTTTTTATCCTCTTGGAATATACTTCTATAGTTCTCTTCCCCTGTAAATCCTTCAATGAAATCTACATCGCTATTTTCAAATAATAAGTTAGTTTCTATGCTCAGAAAACTAGTGATACTATTTAGCATTTCTACTGATAAGTTTAAAGCATCTATTCGATTTTGTGCTTCAATTTTTATTATCATCTTTGTTTTTTCCTTTTCTGTAAATATCATAAAATTTTCGCCCTTATAACTTTCTAATAATCTGGCATTTTTATCCACGGTTGTAACTTGTTTTAGTTCACATATTAAATAGAAAGTATTTTTAACTTTAGCATTTACTTTAGCGGATTTAATTAATTCTTGAATTAGCTTTACCTGTTTTTTTGCTTGCATGTCAGTATCCTGGCTAAAAAAATGAATTTTTTCTATTGAACCCTTCTTTTTATAAGAAACTAAGACATGTAGATATCCAATTTTTGTCCTTATTGATCCGAGATAAGTTAGCGTTTTTTTACCATTCTTCATTTTAAAAGGAAAAAACGCCCATGGACACTTCCCATTTAATCCTATTGGACTTAAAGATCTGTCAAATAGTTCCCATAAGGCCAACAAAAATGCATTTGCTGAATTTACTTCTTCAAGATCTACATCATGTTCACTGAACATTTCAACTTGAAGATCAATATATTTATTTACATTTCTTGCATCAACTACAGAAAACTCAGATGGCACCTAAAATCCCCCCAATTTAATTACAATGCCGATATCATTTATTACCTTCAACCCCTGAATCAGAATGAGAGTATTAGGGGCTATCTGTAAGTAGCCTATAACCCCTTAACTGTACTTTTCAAGCTCATCTTTATATTCAGACAATAAGAATTGGTTTAACTTTGTGAAAGCCTCAAGTTTCTTAATCCTCGAAATAATAGTCTTTAGTTTTATTTCATTTTCTTCTTGGTCTTCTCCCCAAATATCACCAATATCACTATTCAGTTCTCTAAATATTACTGAGAATTTGTCTTCATCCTGAAGTGCTATCGAATTCTCTAACCATTCAATTGTAGAATCATCAGTTGCAGCCAATGCAGCTTGTTCAAAAACATATTTTAACCACACCCGCGATGCTTCATCTATTCCATTGGCTATATCTAACCACTTTTGAACTTCTTCTGGAACACTATCCGTTGTTTCTTCTCTATATTCAAAGAAAAAATGACGTTCATTTTCTGGATCAAGCCGTTTCAGTGTTCGAAGTATAGGCTCAAAATTTTCAAATGGTCTTGAGCCACTTGGAAACGTTGATCTGTGATTCCATAACTTTAATATCGTTTTAAAACAACGTAGTTCCGCCTCTTTTTTTTCAGCTCCAGTGCTATTTTCGGCTCTTTCAATTTGCTCAGCAATATAATGCGCCATCCATCGAGCAGTGGTGTCTACACCCGGGTCCAAATTAAACTCTTTGACTAGCGCTTTGCCTAAGTTCATAGTACGTTTCTGTATCTCTGAGTCTTCCATCGACTGAGAAGATAAATATTTTGCTAAGCGGTGGCTTATACTCATCCGACCCACTCCCTCTCATGTATGATTTCTGTCTAAATCTTCTTCTAATTTGAACTTCAATAATTAATTCACTTTGGAATTCAGAACAAAGTTTTTTTAGAAATGAAAGCGATGCTGTTAGTCTATTGCCCCGGCACATTTCCTCATCTTCATGACTATCATGAATAGGCGCCCAGATTTCACAAATTATTGATGCTCTCCTCTCATCCGCCAAAGTCCATTCCCTCTTCTCATAATCAGAGGATATCTTCATTTTCTCAGCGATTGAGTTCCCTATTTTATAAGGTGGGTAATCTACTTTAGCAGAATGTGGATCGAACTCATCCAGACGCTTAGATGCTTCTTCTTGATGTACCCAACCTTTAAGTTTAAAAGTATCCACGTTTATTTCCATTTCCTCTTCTTCGTAATCAGGTAACTTAAAATCATGAGGATTTGAACATGTGCTCAATGCATGCAAAAGAGATTGCGCAGTGGCCGATGATACGAGAGAGCTTGCAATATAGAAACTTTCCGATCTTTCACTCTCTCCATCCTCCCAAGATCCGAACACGTTTAGCCATAGTTCTCCGTTTCTTTCAGACAATATGCCATCAAGAAAATCATCATTTGATATCTCATCACGCCAATCTGGATTTCTCATTTCATTAATCCAATCCCTTCTATACAAAGGAATAGGATCTCTACGGTCATATAGCCAATAACCATCACTTCGAGTCAATAAGTGTCGTTGTAACCAATCATGCCACTCATTCTCATACCAATCTGAGCTGTGAACAACAGGCATTTTCTCCAGCAACTTCGATGCCACAACAAGCATGGCATGATATGAAAGATAAAAATTATAATCGTCTATTCTTGGGTAACTCCCATGGCTATGATAAGTTCCTTGTTGTTCTCTCGACGATCTCCACAAAGAGTGGCGCGGATCATTTTTATATCCACCATCAAGCTGCATTTTCCATTCACTAACAACAACATCGGTAGCAAGATCCTCCACTTGCTCACTGGAAATTCCGAATACTCTCCCTAATGGTTCAAACCAGTCGCTATCAAAATCGTATCCATGATAAAAATTCAAACTAGTATCAATCGTCTCCTTAACATGCCAATAACTATCTCTTGTTTCCCAACGGCCCTCTAATTCAACCTTATCAAATTGACTTTTCCCCACTTTTTGAAATGCGTCAACTACTTCTTTCGAGTAAGTCCCTGGATATGTCCTCTCGATATTAAGTGCTATATCAGTTGCATATTTTTGAATAAGTATATGAAGTGAAGATTGCAAGGCATGCTTATAGAAAACATTCTTATGACGTAGTAAAATGTGCGGATTATCAATTGATACTCGAGCAAGTGAAATCAATAAATATATTCGTGCATGTAAGTTGTAGAACGGAAATTTATTAGCCCCAAATGCATCAAGAGTATCCCTTTCCATCCAATCAATTAAAGCATCAATCTCATCCCTGCATTGAGCTTCTGCGAGTCTACGAACACAGTGAACGGCACACCAGCGTGTTGAAGATCTCGGAGAACCTAAAGCAGACCAAACAAAACCTGTAAAAGCACTATCCATGTGAACCGACGGTAACAACAATTGAGACCATGGCCCATCAGCGTACTCAGAATCAATATGTAGTTCGAATCTCGATAATGCGAAATCAAGTAACTCAGTTGCTTCCTGTGTTGAGATATGTTTCGAAGCAACAGTTACAAAGCCAAAAAATGTAGTTGCATGAACCAAATCTCCATGGGTTGCTAATCCTTCGATTATTCCTTTTTGAATAAAAGGTATATTTTCCGCCCCTAATTGAAGTCTCCTAGTGAAAAAAGAAATTGATCCCCTTTCCAGCAGAAACGTAGCAAATCGTTTCCCTACGAATTGCATGATTTGGGGCCACTCAATTTTAATGCTCATTTTGCGATGCCATTCTTCCGGCACTAACAAAAGCGCATTCTGTATATCATAAAAATCAGCTTCATCTACTTTAATAAGCTCATACAAAAATTTCTTCGCCTCACTATCGGAAATTCGATTGTAGACTTCACGCCATAAGGACTCGCTGTTTCGCACAGTCTGAGGAAGTCCATCATAGCGTTGAATAGCTTGTCTTAATCCATTAGATGAAACCAAGTCCAAATCATGCAACAGATCATTCCAATCAATCGAACTCTCTTCCGACTGTATACGAAGCGAGGAAGTACTTTCTTGGTTAATAATATTCCCTTCTTCATCAATAATGTCGCGATTATAAGCAATAACTTCATCCAATAGATTACTTTGTAAAGAGTACTTTTTAGCCGTTTCAGCAACCCTTTCCCAAACTTCCTCTCCAACTCCATTTATCCTAAGTTCTCTAATGACTGATTGAAAAATATACTTCCGATTATCATGCGATGTTTCCTTCTCTATACATAGTCTTGAGAAATCCCCTATTTCAAACTCCGTCATAAACGCAGATAGAGACCATGCTACCGTTGGTACAACGTAACCGCTTCTTACAATTTCCTCGGACAAAGCAATTAATTGACGATTAAATCGACCAATTTCCCGGTCCCGCCATCTGCTTAGTGCAGCGATTCCAGTTACCGGGGACAATCGAATACAAATCCTAACAGCCTCGTCCCTGTCCCAATACTTTTCGCGAGCTACATTTTCTCCTATAAGCTCTGCACAACGTATAAATCTGTAAGCTAAATCGCAAGGTGCAAATTCATCTACTTTTCTTTGGTTAGCTAGGGAAACAACTGCTTCCCATCTTTCGACGATTTCATCGCCAAATTTCGAAACGGCATCGATGGCAAAATTGAAGTAAACCGCGGCATCATCACGATTTACATTAATCAATGCTCGTGCAAGATCAATGTAACAGTTTGCCCTTTCCTCTGGGCCAATGTCTGTAGCAGAACGGATTACGTCATAAGCATATTGTTCAAAATCGCGTTTCTGTTCAGCTAAGTGGCTTAATCGGAAAGCAGAACGAACTAATTTTAGATGATCAGGAAGAAACATCCTGTTACTCTTTATATGATTTTCATAAAAAGTCTTAGCTGACATTTGTCCGGAAAATTCATGAAACATCAAAACGTCACAACATATTCTAGCTATTTCCGTTGGTAAACTATCATAGTTTCTATATCGACTCGCTGTTGCTGATCCTGACTTCTTTTTCACTTCCGCTACTTCATTATCAAAATCAAGAATATCCCCTGCTAAACAGCGTATCCGTAGCATATACCAAGGTAACAAACCGCCAATTACCTCTTTTATTTCTCTTACCTCTTGTTCATCCTTATATTTTCTATTCTGTTGTAGATCCTTTGGAAGCAATTCATTAATATCGAATTCGAGATCTGACAGTAATACTTTTTTTAATGCCAGTGCACGCATAAAAATTGCACGATCTTTATTATCGTAATCGCTTGTAATAGAGCGTGTAGCACTTTGAGGGAAATAATGATTTAGAACCCTGATGATTTTCTCCTTTGGTAACTTGTTTGCTGCGCAAGATTCAAGAAAACAGATAAGAGATTGAAGTGTTGTGTCTTGTATTTTTGAAATTCTAGCTCGCTTTGCAGTTAGTAAATCAAGGCAAGTACTGAGAACATCCGAATTAGGAATATACCCGATATCTAAGGATTCATGTGCGAAAGCAATTATTAAATATTGATTACATTTACCTAGTTTTGCAAACTGCGTTGCAGCAGATAATTCCCCTAGGTCCATAAACCTTTTAAACAGCTGCCTAGAAATATGATAGATTACTTTCTCCGGGTGCCAACTAATAAGGAATTCGAAGGCCTTCTCTATCCCATATAAATTGAGATGTGTGTATACAAGTTCCATAATTTCTTCATTTTTTAGTTGTTCATGATGAAATGGAATATCTTCTTCTTTTTTCTTATCTCTATCATGGAAGTATAGACTTAACCAGTTCTCAGCAGCCCTAAGAAAGCTTCTGGCTTCCCCTCTAAAATTCTTGACTGTTGATAACAACGCTGCTGAGTAAACATTCTCTGATCCTCTCCAAGAACCGCTAAACAAACGACGAAAAGCAAACTCCTGTACACGTTGTTCATCTTGTAAAGGCGCAATCAGATCAATATTGCTTGCAAGAAGTTCGAACTGTCGTTTATCACCAGCTACTTCTTCACCAGCTCGTAAAGCTAATTTTATTGCCTCAACAAAGTTTTTTTGCTTCAACGAAGCCTTAAATGCAAATTGAAGACGAAATACTCGAACATTTCGCTCATCAATGGGATTATCGGGAAGATAATTATCGGATAAAGCTAATTCAACAAGATCGGTGTTCTTCCCTGCTTGTAGTAACAGAGCAGGCATAGCAGAAGCGACATATGAATACTCGTTAGCTAATGGTTTGATTTGTTCAATAAAAAACTCTATTTGATCCTTCGATGCTGCAAAAGTTTCCCTAAACCAAGTTTCCGTAGGCTCATCTCTAAACTGAACTGAGGAGTCAGAAAGCCATAAAGGACGTCCTATATCTGCAACAAAACTTCTTATAGCAGACTCCTCAACACCAGCTGCCCTAGATAGTATCTTCAGTGGAATAAAGGGAGGTAATGTAGCAAGACCTACACAGATAGAGTCGATTTGTTTTCTGTAATCATCATGAAGTTTATCTCTTATCGAATCAATTGCTGACATTAATTGTCCTTCTATTTGTTCATCGACAGTGGTTCCAATACTTCCAAATTTGGAGAATACTTCAGCAATCGTACTACCATTTAAACTTAAAGCATTTGACTGTACACGTGGATTGCCACTAGTAAGCCTATGAAATTCTATTCCATCCTCTTTAGACGCTTGCAGATGATGGGACCTTAAATAATCAAAAGACTCTTTCTCCGAAAATGGCTTCAACTCAAGTTGTTTGATGTTACTAGGTGTCTGGAGTAAATGTATACGCTCGGTTCTACACAGGGCAACTATTTTAACTCCTTCGATTATACGTTCACGGAGAAGTTCATGAACAAATCAATTATCATTGAACTCCGCCGCGGCCATTTCAGCATTATCGGCTGCATCTATTAGGATCACTAGGACTGCATTGCTATTTGATTTCTTCATAGCAATAACTGAAGTTTCAATTCTGTCGAGGAACTTTCTTAATATATCTGTTTCAGATGCGCCGGAACTCACTAGCAGTGGATCGCAAAGACCTTGTACAGCCAATTCATTAATAATCTGAACAATTGCTTGGCGATGGTGATGCCTAACTTCGCTCCGATTACGATAACGCCCACCACCAAAGCAATCATATACAATCCCGAAAGATCCAGCAGGTAATGATTTCGCTATTTGGCGAGCAAAAACCGTTTTCCCTATTCCTCCAGGGGCATGTATGATCAACGGAGCTGCTGATTCTAAAATGGTTTTCAACAATTCATTATGCTGCTCTCTATGCACAAGGGTGTCAAGTTTTTCAAACTCAGGTGGAGCAGGAAAGAGATCGCGTTCAGACGTAACTTTAAATTTCTCAAGTATTTCTTCACGAACAATTACACCATTGGAATCTGGTAAAGCCTTGTCACGAACTAGTCCAGTAATGCTTTCTATTTCAGGGTTATCGATGCTTCCGGCAACCAACTGAGATATTTCTAAATGAAGCCTGTACTTCTGTGCATTGTAGTCTCCTTCGCCGTCCGCGAATTTTATACAAGCACAAAACTTTTTTAGATCTTCATCAGATAACTGTGTATATTTTGATAATGTGTTTTTATATTTTATATTGGCTTGTTTATCAGTAGATAATTTCTCTATATTGTCTTTAAGATTTTGATTAATTGGTCTATTTGTGACAATAGCAAAGTTGACACTATCTACTTTGGTTGTGGTACTTGTAATTTTTTGAAACCGTGATGAAAAGCCCTCGAATGTTTCCCTAAGATCACTAAGATCAAATGGGTTATTTTTATGAACAGTAGTATGCTTCAACTGATAATAAGCTACATCTTGAAATCCTTGCCTAGTTAACGAATCAGAGTACTCGGCAACATCGATAACATATTCTCCAGCAAGTTTATTTTCCTTAGAACCCTCAACCACAATTTGATTAATTCGAGACTTAGGTGAGATTAAACGCAAACATCGGCGGGCAGCCCATCGGTAATGAAAAACGTCACCGGCTCTTGAATATCTAACAAGTTCGTTCTCCATTAATTATCCCCCAAACTATATCAGAATCATTTTTTATCATCTAGGTGTCCGAAACTTATGTGGAATTCCCTTCTGTTGTTTAACCTTCCAAAGAAAGTCGCCGTCTACAAAAACACTTGCTTTATTCATTGTTGCAGAATATCGCCTTTCTCGTGCATCCACTAACAAAAGCTCAAAATAAAACTGCGCAGCACTTATTCCGAATTCATCAATATTTAATCTAAAAGGATCTGATGATTGAAAACCAACCATTAACTGTCCAACCACTTCTGATTTTGGTGGTAACGCTAATTTGAAATCTGCACCTATAAATTCATCTAGTCCATACACACGATGCCTTGACAATTCTTTTCTTAGACCATCGCAGACATACAAGGTGCCAGCAATTATCGTAATAGGCAATTCTGTTGTATTTGCTAGTACAACTGCTATAGAAGCACAACCTTCTTTATCGTGTACGGCGTGTAGTGCCTGTTCTAGGAATCTTATCTCGAACTGTCCTTTGTTTAAGTACATATAGTCAAAGTCGCTGCGTTTAGCTACTGTATTCGTACTTCCTTTACGGATTAAGCAATATCCCTCTTTCAGTCCACCAAACTGTTTCCTCATCATATATGGCTTATTGTCTGTTTTATAAATTCTAAAAACGCCTAACATTAGACCTTTATATTCGTATTTGAAATAATCAAACTCTATTTCCGGTTCGATATTGTTCAGAACCAACTGCACATAATTAGATGAGTCTACAAATTCTTTCGGATCTATTCCCTTTAACTCCTTACCCTCTGGTCGATCCTTGACTCCAATAATAATGAATTTGTCTCCATTATGCCGTGAATTGGCCATCGCCATTATATCCATTAGAAAATCCATACTCTTGTCTTTATGATATTGTCTCTCTTTGAAGTCCAGATATTCGCACTCATAGCCAAATTCGATTAATTCAACAACCTTATCCATAGACACCTCGCTATAACCTTATGTACAACGAACTATATGTTCACTGTAAAAATTCGACATCTAACAAGAAAATCCTACTTTTTTCACAAGAATTCCCCAAAAAGGTGGACCACAGTAACATAATAAAAAGGACGAGTAGCGATCGTGTTAATACACACGTGCTACACCTCCTTTTTTCTATAAGTAATCATTAAACTGTATGGTTAGATTCTCATCTAACTCTGTTGAACTTCTTCTGTACATTGGAATAAACATTTTTATATTTCCAATGACGATATTTTTTTATTGATTTCTTCTTTTGACTAATGATTACGGTAAGATGCCGGAGCAAGTAATGTTCGTCTGATTCAACTCTGCTTTTTAAAAGTCCAATAGCCTTTGGAAATTTTTCTGGTACATATTCTAAATGTTCTGTAACTGTCTGCTACCTACCGATCGCTGTACCGAGTCTAATACTTTTTTTGCTCAATCTACAACTCTATTTTCTTCTGACAATAAACTATAATGCCACTGAACACAAACTCCATATTCGAGATTTGAAAAATTCTTAATAACAAAAATAGGGTAGCCCGAATTAAACTCATCAGGCTACCCTTTAGATGTATTAATAAATCAATTCATTTGTGGTTCCAAACATTATTTACTGGTTCCACCCTTTTATATCACCGAACACTTGATCCGCTCCAATATTGACTCCCTACTCCACCGTTACACTCTTAGCCAAATTCCGCGGTTTATCCACGTCATGCTCAAGAGCTAGCGAAGCATAATAAGAAATCAGTTGCAGCGGAATAACTGAAAGTGCTGGTGACAGGATCGGAAGTGTCTTCGGAATCGCGAATAGCTCGTCGACAGATTTCGCAACTTCTTCCTCTGCACCTTGGTTCGCGATGCCTATAACATGAGCGCCACGTGCTTTTACTTCTTTAATGTTGCTAAGTGTTTTCTCGTACAGCTCTTCTTGTGTAACAAGAGCAATAACCGGAATACCTTCCTCTATAAGAGCCAAGGTACCGTGCTTGAGCTCACCAGCTGCATAAGCCTCGGAGTGAATATACGAGATCTCCTTCAGCTTCAGCGAGCCTTCTTGCGCTACGGCATAGTCAACGCCGCGGCCGATGAAGAACAAGTGTTTGTGATGCGAGAACGACTCTGCAACTTGTTTAAGCACATACGCTTGCTCAAGGATGCGCTCAACCTGAGTTGGAAGCTGATGCATAGCCTCAAGAACTTCTGCGATGTAAGAAGCTTCTTTGGTCTCAAGCGTACCTGCCATGTGTAGACCAAGCAGATAAAAAGCAATCAATTGCGAGCTGTATGCTTTTGTCGAAGCAACCGCAATTTCAAGACCTGCCCATGTAATAAGCACATGATCCGCTTCGCGGGCAACCGAGCTGCCTACTACGTTAGTAATCGCAAGCACACGAGCGCCGTTGCGCTGTGCTTCACGCAAAGCTGCAAGTGTATCAGCTGTTTCGCCAGATTGACTAACAACGATAACGAGCGTATCCGGAGTAATGATCGGCGAGCGGTAACGGTACTCGGATGCCACATCCGTCTCAACCGGAATGCGAGCAAGCGACTCAATGACCGTTTTGCCGACAAGACCTGCGTGATATGCCGTTCCACATGCTACGATGTGTACTTTGCGGATCGATTTAATATATTCAGCTGTCATACCCAGCTCTTTTAAGTCGACAGATTTACCGTCTTCTGAAATGCGGCTCATCATAGTATCACGGTAAGCTTTTGGCTGTTCGTGAATTTCTTTCAGCATGAAGTGATCAAATCCAGCTTTCTCTGCCGTTACTAGATCCCAATCGACATGAAATATTTCCTTGGAAATACTTTCGCCTTCAGTCGTCATTACTTCGACAGCATCGCGTGTCAGGATTGCCATTTCGCCGTCGTTCAAAATATAAACGTTGCGCGTATGCTCCAAAATAGCCGGAATATCCGAGCCAATGAAGTTTTCGCCTTCGCCTACACCGATAACAAGCGGGCTTGCATAACGAACCGCAACCAGGCGATCCGGTTCAAACTCAGTCAAAACACCAAGCGCGAACGCTCCACGCATACGTTTAACCGCACGCTGCACAGCTTCCACGATGTTGCCGTTATATTCATCAGCAATCAAATGGGAAATGACTTCGGTATCTGTCTCCGATACAAAAACATGCCCTTTTGTCACTAATTCTTCCTTAAGATTCAAGTAGTTCTCAATAATCCCGTTATGAACAACCGAAAATTTAGCCGTGTTGTCCGTATGAGGATGCGAGTTCACATCAGATGGTTTACCATGAGTAGCCCAGCGTGTATGACCAATGCCAATAGAACCTTCGAGCGGTACTTCACGCAGCAAGCCTTCAAGATTCGCGAGACGTCCTTTGGACTTTGTAATTTCGAGCCCGTTTTTCGTGAAGACAGCGATACCAGCGGAATCATAACCCCGGTACTCCAGCTTCTTCAATCCTTCGAGCAAAATGTCCTGCGAGTCACGTTTACCAATATATCCTACAATTCCACACATAATTTAATAGGCCTCCGATAGGTTATTTTCCCGTCCTTATCGGATGCCGCCAATGCGTGGCACAGGCACTATGAAGTTGTCACAAAATAATCCGAATGATTGCGGAAAATGTAACCCCTCTGCCCATGCCCACCCTGCTGGTGGCATCTTGGACATACGGGAGTAATATTATAATCGAAGCCTGCCGCACGATTGTATGACCGGTCGCCCGGCCGTTTTACGTAACGGCTTTCGGTTGGCTTGTAATACCGGAAGGTCCCCGCCGAATGTTTCGAACACCTTCACCTCGTCAGCTTCCCGTATGAACACCCGCTTCAAGCTGATCTATCTTAGCTCTACCACCGATCATTCATCACGCAAGCTCTGGCGCTTATGTTGCTTATTTAACCTCTATCCTCGCTTTCCTTCTTGAATCACACTACCTATCATATTCATTTTCCAGCTGCTGTGCAACCTTTCATGGAAAATATACTCGTCCATTTTCCAAAATAATGCTAAAAAAGCCCGCCGGCTACAAGAACCGACAGGCCTTCGACACCATTATTCTCTATGATTAACCTAGTTCACTTTTAACGACATTTGCAATTTGATCAACGTAAGCCTCGACCTGTTCCTTCTCTGGCCCTTCAGCCATAACGCGAATCAAAGATTCCGTACCCGATGGACGAACAAGCACACGGCCGTTGTCGCCAAGCTCTAGCTCTACACGTTTCACCGCTTCTTCTATCGCTGCATTGCCTTGGTACAAGCTCTTGTCCGCTACGCGTACGTTAACAAGCTTTTGCGGGTATTTACGCATAAGGCCTTTAAGTTCGCTTAGCTTCTTGCCGGAGGCTGCAATCGTATCAACCAGCTGAAGCGCAGTAAGAATACCGTCGCCAGTCGTAATATGGTCAAGGAAAATAACATGGCCGGATTGTTCGCCGCCTAGATTGAAGCCGCCGCGACGCATTTCTTCCATGACGTAACGATCGCCAACTGCCGTTTGCGCTGTCTTCAAACCAATGCGCTCTGCTCCTTTGAAAAAGCCGATATTGGCCATAACCGTCGTTACAATGGTATCCTCTTTCAGCTTGCCTTCACGCTTCATCGCATCGCCAATAATACAAAGAATAAAGTCGCCGTCTACCTCTTCGCCATTTTCATCAATAGCAATTAAACGGTCAGCGTCCCCGTCAAAAGAAAGCCCAAGGTCTGCGCCATGCGCCAGTACCTGCTCACGCAAATATTCTGGATGCGTCGAACCAACGCCAGCATTAATATTCAAACCATCCGGCTCAGCGCCTACTGTTATAATGTCCGCTCCAAGCTCGCGGAATACCGAAGGAGCCAGCTCATAAGCGGAACCGTTCGCGCAGTCCAGTACGATTTTCAAGCCTTTGAATTCGCCTTTAATCGTTGTTTTCAAATAATCCAAATAGCGCTGCTTAGCGCCTTTATCGCTTGATACCGCTCCGATATCTCCGCCCTCAGGCCGCGGTAATTCATCTGTAAGAGCATCAATTAATTGTTCGATTTCGAGTTCGGTATCATCCGACAATTTAAAGCCGTCGCCAGCAAAAAATTTAATGCCGTTATCCTCTACAGGATTGTGTGATGCGGAAATCATAACACCTGCGTCAGCATTCAGCTCACGCGTAATATAGGCAACTGCCGGTGTGGATACGACGCCAAGACGCACGACGCTTGCACCAATCGACAAAAGACCCGCAATCAGTGCAGATTCCAGCATTGGGCCGGAAATCCGTGTATCAAGGCCAATAACCACCTTCGGCTTTTGTGCCTTATGTGTTAGAACATAGCCGCCGCAGCGACCGATTTTGTATGCTAGCTCAGGTGTAAGCTCACGATTGGCTACGCCGCGAACACCGTCTGTACCGAAATATTTCCCCATGTTTAAAAAGCTCCTTTGTAATATATTGCTTTCGCTGTTATATACTTATTCCGCTCTGATGATTATGGATTCGTAGTTGAACCGCCTGCTGCGTTTCCGCCACCATTGCCAGTCTCCTCACTGGTGTCTGGAGGCGGTGTCGTAGCAGGGGGAGGAGACTCCTCTGTCGGAGTGCCTCCGACCTCCTCGGAGTTGTCTCCGCCTGATCCTGATCCTGGTACGGAGTTGTCCGTTATTTCTATCGTTACCGTTAAAGTTTGCCCATCAGCCAGTACGGTCTGAATATACGCAGGCACATCGACCTGAAGCGTTACGACATGCGTGCCTACACCTAGACCTTCTACATTGGCAATGATGCTAATATCCGATGCCTTAAGCGTAGACAACACCGGATCTGCTCCGCTGACGGTTAAATCAAACTTACCGTTTGCCGGCGTCCGTATAACCGCTGACAGCCCGTTTGCGATACCTTCTATGGCTACATCTAGTCCTGTAAGTGTTCTATTCTTTACGGGAGCTACAACGACATTGAGCTCCACCTCTGCTGGATCAATTGCCTTTATTCCATCAATCAATTCCGTCTTCACGCGAATGGTTCCTGTTTGCTTCACCTTCGAGAGATCAAGCACGACCCCATCGTAAACCTGCAGCTCGTCTAACTGCTTCTGCTCGCCGTATACGGTCACCTTGTCAATTGCCGGCTTCACCGATACTAAGCTCAGTCCCTCAGGCAGAGTGCCCGTATAGCGCACCTGTAGAGGCAGTACCTTCAGCGGAGGCGTTACCTTGACCTCGACATGCAGCGTTTCTGGTGAAACAATCGCATTTGTCATTTCGATACCGTCTACATCGTATACGATTACTTTTGCTTTTTTGTTAACAACCGTTTTATCTGCACCCTCAATATTGATCTCCGTTGTAACAGCACCGATTCTGCTCATATCATCCTTAGGCAGCGTAACCTGTACACCTGTTGTCGGTGCTACAATCGTCGATGCTCCAACGATATAACCGTCTGCAGGCTTGCCTTCCACAATGACTTGCGGCTCAAAAGGCTTTGTTACAATTTCTTCGATCTGAACCGTAACGGTGCGCGGCGACATCTCCACAAGCGTAATCCCTTTAGGCAGTTTTACCGTCAAAGGCAACTCCTGTATGCCGGGTTTAACGCCTTTCAAGTCCACTTGAACCTTATAATCATCTTTCGAAGAAGCATTGAACAAAACAGTTAACCTGCCCTGCACATCAAGCCGCACGACGGTAGGTTCCATCGCCGTAAGCACGTACTTATCGGTATCTAGGCCATCTGCCGTAATAACCGATGCTTCTATCGTTTTGGTATCAATATTTGATGTCGCCGTCTGCGGTGAGGTGTCCGGATCAATATGTACAATAGCCCAGAGCAGCAATCCGACTATGACGGATATTACTTTGAGAGAGGTGGGGTGAGTTAGCCATTTATCCATCACTGCCTCCTTTCCGCTTCCAAAGAGACGATATGGTTACACGTTCCTTCGTACGACCTGTCGTCTTCGGAGTCAGCTCATCAAAGAGCTTCGAAATTAGCGATTCCTCGTTAATATCTCGTACGATCATGCCTCCTAGAGACAATGACACTTGCCCCGTTTCTTCCGAGACGGTTACGGACACTGCATCCGTTACTTCACTTACTCCAATAGCGGCACGGTGGCGAGTTCCAAGCTCCTTGCTTATAAAAGGGTTTTCCGATAGAGGCAAATAGCAGCCCGCCGCCATAATCTGATTAGCTCGTATAATGACAGCTCCATCATGCAGCGGTGTATTCGGTGTAAAGATGTTAATCAGCAGCTCCGATGTAATTTTTGATTCCATACGGATGCCCGATTCAATCAATTCACTGAGGCCTGTACTCCGCTCAAATACGATTAACGCCCCTATTTTTCGTTCTGCCATAAAACGGACAGCTTTAATTACGCCGTCAATTTGTTCATTGACGACATCCCGATCAAGCGAAAATGACCGCGCAAACAGCTTTCCACGACCAAGCTGCTCAAGCACGCGTCTCAGCTCAGGCTGAAAAATAATCAGCACGCTCACAATTCCGAAGGTGAACATCTGGTTCATTAACCATTTCAACGTATACAAATTGAACCATGTACTCAGCCCCCATACAGCGACGAGCACGACGATCCCTTTTAAAAGTTGAACTGCCCTTGTTCCGCGCACAAGCAAAATCATTTTATAAATAATATAACTAACTATACCAACGTCTATAATATCCTTTAAATAGTCATGCCATGTTAAATCTGAGAAATAACTCATATGCCAACCCCCAACAGCCGATCCCCTTATTATTGTCTAATTATCGGTTTTCAACTTTATTATTTTCTATATATGGGATTGGAAATCCTTTATTTCAAAAAAAAATTAAAAAACGCCTCCCTGCAACAGGGAGGCAGCTTGCTTTAGCGAGCGTTACCGCCAAAAGTTTGCGTTACTTTGTACCAGAACCAATCGAGCGCTTGATCTATCGTTCTGCTCTGACCCGCGATATGGCCGGTTGAAGCCAGGTTCAAGGTTCCATCAATGACGGTTACGTTGCCGTCCACCTCGCCCTTTACATCGGCTATTCCATTTTCTACGGTCAAATTACCCGTTAAATGGGCACCCTCTGGCACAATAACTGTATTTCCTTCTATGATGACCTGCTGAAGATCCTCGCCTGCAACAATCAGCTTGGTATCCTCTTCCCACATCGTGAAGAAGCTGCCCAACATAACGAGTACAAATACAGCAGCTGCTGTTACTCCGGGGTACCGATAAATAAAACGTACGATGCGGTTTCTCTGCTTGCTCTGTTTCTTCGGCAGTTGCTGCATAATTCGTTCATTTAAAAGCTCGGATGCCTTCTTGTCATAATCCGCGGCAGGCTTAATCGCTTCTAAAGTCTGGAACACCGCGGCGTCCGTCTTCTGGAGCTGTTCAAACCGGCTGCGACAAGCGGGACAGGAAAGCAAATGAGATTTTAACGTAACGATATCTTCACGCGGCAGCTCGCCGTCCAAATAATCATGCATCCATACGATAGCGACGTTGCAATTCATAGCAGCCAGTCCTTTCTTTCAGTTGCTCGCGCATTAAGTTCTTATCTCGCTATTAGGATACGTTACTAGCAAGAAGGATGTTTCACTTTTTTTCGTAATCGCGTAAGTAATCCTTTGCAAGTAAGGAATTAGCTTGAATTTCTCCCAAAAAGAAGCCTATGTCTGCGCTAGACATGGCTTTCCTTTGGAGGATTGTATCATTATTTGTAATTATAACTTATGCTCAAGCTTCTTCCGAAGAAATTCCCTGCCGCGGTGAACCCGCGTTTTGATCGTCGTGACAGGCATGTCCAGCACATCGCCAATTTCCTGCAACGACAGGTCCTGCATATATCTAAGCGTCATCACGCTCTTATATTTCGGTGGCAGTGAAGCAATAGCCGCATGTATAATGCGCTGTGTGTCCGAGAGAAGCAGCTCTGATTCTGGCGTCCGATTATCGCTCGGTATCATGGAGTAGCCATCCAGCCCCTCATGATCCGATGACTCCGCATCCAGCGAATAGGTCGGCTTGCGTTTGCGCAGTCGATCAATACATAAGTTCGTAGCAATTCTATATATCCAAGTTGAAAATTTTAACGTTTCATCATATCTATCCAGGTTTTTGTAAACGCGAAGGAACGTATCCTGTACTACATCCTCCGCTTCCTGGCGGCTGTTTAACATTCGATAAGCCATATGAAAGAGCTTGTCTTGATAGAGGTCTACAAGCTCAGCAAAAGCCTGCTGATCGCCTTTAAGCGATAACTTCGCCAGGCGTGCTTCCAATACAATCACCTAAACTCCTCCAAACCTTCCATTCGATCGACTGATCGCCTTGCTCTATTTTATAAATATATAATGTCCGCATCCATACACCCTAGAAAAATCGTAATGCACATGGGCTGAAAAAGCAAGACAATTGAGAAAGATACTTCCAATATGAGCATCGACCCTAATTAGTCGTAATGTTCATAGTCATGAGCAGCAATGTACGTACATCAGGTTCATGTTTCATTGCCGTTTGCTCCAAAAAATACTAACCGTTCTAATAATTATATAGGTTTGACGTTCAGTCAGCAATCGACCTGAGGCTAGTTGTTTTTTCGACTTTCGGCTAGGAACGCTAAAATAAAGCAAAAAAGGTCTAGGAAACGTAATGTTCCCAGACCTTCAATGTTCATGCGCTTTATATTTATTAAAGTGTATTTGTTTTCAATTGCTCGAGCACCTTTGTAATCGTCGTCGTAGGAATCGCAAAGCCAATGCCTTGTGCCTCAGCGTTCACAGCCGTGTTTATACCGATAACCTCTCCCTTCTCGTTGAGAAGCGGTCCTCCAGAGTTCCCTGGATTAATAGAGGCATCCGTTTGCAGCAGATGCTCGTAATTATGGTTCCCTTGCTCATCTGCAATCGTAATTGGGCGCTCTTTCGCGCTTAACACGCCCATAGTCAACGTTTGATCGAAGCCATATGGATTGCCGATCGCCATCACCCAGTCACCGATTCGCGTTTGGTCAGAGCTTCCCAGTTTAAGAGATGGGAATGCTTTGCCGTTAGGCTCTTCCACCTTAAGCACAGCCAAGTCTAGATCATAACTCGAACCAAGCACCGTTGCTGTTAGAGGCTCGTCATAACCTTGAACCGTTACTTTAACCTCCTTCGCATCAGCAATTACATGCTCGTTCGTCAGAATATAACCATCCGATTCGAAGAAAAAGCCTGTACCAGAGCCTACCAGTTCAAGATTTGAACTGCTTGGCTGTTTTTCTTGAGATTCTTGCTGCTGCCCGTTGCTACCCGACCCACCATTTCCAAAAAACTGTTGAAAGCGTGGATCGTCGAACATGGAGTTCGAACGTGCTGGCTCCCCATAATTTTCGATCTTCACAACCGCGGGGCTCGCAGCTTTATAGACGGAAGCGATATCTTCACTTGAGCTTAGCGATGCTGTAGACAAGCCAGCATCCTGCTGTCCTGAATTGCTTACAACGCTGGAACCCGAGTTTTGAACGGTTTGTTCCCCTCCGCTGAACAGATTGTTTTTATCTGCCATGTAGGAGAAACCGCCAATGACGAGAGCGCCAATCAAGAACGATGCAAGCAGTGTTTTTGCCGAGTTGCCGCCCGAACGCTTTGAACGTTTTTTACCGCCAGGTGCTGACCCTGACCCGCTTCCGTTCTCATCCTGTCCCAGCCCAAGCTCCCTCTCGTATGAAGCTCTAAGCTCATTTGTTGATTTGTTGGATTCATAAATATAAGTAGTGACAGGAGTCCGGTTCGTTTCATTCGATGTATGGTTCGACGTGTAAGTATCACCGCTCGTTTCTGAGCGTTTGTTTTCCTCGTTCATCTCTATCATCCTCTCAATAGTAGGTGTCTGTTTCCTATGTACCTATCATGCAGGATGTACCTTAAACAAAACTTAAGTGGACTATAAAAGAACATAAGAAAAATAGAGTTCTGTTGCAGTTTGTTTTTCTAGCTCCTCACAACAATGTCTCCCAGCTGCTTTCAACGAAAAAAAAGCCAACCACAGTAAATACCATGGTTGGCTTTGTAGCTATTCTATATTCGCCTAAGCGATTAGTTTGAACAGTTAGCCCGTATTCCGAAGTCCTGCGGCAATGCCGTTGATCGTCAGAAGCACTTCGCGAAGTAGCTCTGGATCATCTTCTTCGTTATCACGCAGTGCACGAAGCTCGGTTAGCAGCTGTACTTGCATGTAGCTAAGCGGATCGACGTACGGATTGCGCAGACGAATCGACTCTTGGATAACAGGAACATTATCCAAAATTTCCGTTTGGCCTGTGATGCTAAGAATAAGCTCAGATGTAAGCTTATATTCTTCTTCGATTTGCTCAAAAATACGATCGCGGATCGTTTTGTCCTTAATCATATCTGCATATTCCTTCGCAATAAGCAAATCTGCTTTGGCAAGAGCCATTTGAAGATTGTCAATTAGCGAGCGGAAGAACGGGAACTTCTCGTACATCGTACGAAGCGTGTTCAGCTTTTCCTCGTCGTCGCCAGTATATTGCTTCATTGCAGTACCAGCGGCATACCATGCCGGCAGCAAGTAGCGGCTTTGCGTCCATGCGAACACCCAAGGGATGGCGCGCAAATCCTCGAAACGATCACTGTTTTTCCGTTTGGATGGACGTGAGCCGATGTTCAGCTCGCCAACCTCAGGAAGCGGTGTCGACTCCTTGAAGTACGTCAAGAAATCTGGATCGCGGAAAATAAGATCCTGATACTTCTCGAGTGCCGTCTCGGAAATCGAACGTGCAATTTCTTCCCACTCCGCTTCTGCTTGCGGTGCTTGCTCTGGGTATTTCGCCAGACGAGCAGCCGTAATCAGCGCCCAAGTTGCTTGCTCCAAGCTGCGGTATGCAATACCTTGCATCGAATAACGCGAGGATAGAACCTCACCTTGCTCGGTAATTTTGATGCCGCCGCCAACCGTATGCGGCGGTTGTGCAAGGATACTGCGGTTAAGCGGCATTCCGCCGCGGCCAAGCGCTCCGCCACGGCCGTGGAAGAACTTCAGCTTAACGTCGTACTCTTTGCCGGCTGCTGTAATGTCATTAAGCGCTACGCGCAGCTCCCAGTTCGCTGTAACAACTCCGCCGTCTTTGTTGCTATCGGAATAACCAAGCATAATTTCATGCAGGTTGCCGCGAGCTTCCACCGCTTGACGGTAGATCGGCATTTCGAATAGCTGCTTCATAATAGCTGGTGCTGCATGCAGGTCATCAATCGTTTCAAATAGCGGTACCGATTGCAGTGTACAACGAATCGTGCCGTCCGCTTCCTTGCGGAACAGGCCAACTTCCTTCGCAAACACCATAACCTCAAGCATGTCGCTTGCCGCTTCCGTCATACTAATCAGATAACTTGAAATACAATTGACGCCAAACTCTTGCTGCGCCCGATAAATCGTATGGTATACATTCAAGCATTCACGCGTGGACTCCGTGTAATCTAGATGCCCCGAAGTAAGCGGACGCGGATCATTTAGGAGACGGTGAAGCAGGTCTGTTTTTTCTTCTTCAGGAAGTGCCGCATAATCTGCTGCTACATTCATTTTCGCCAAAATTTCTGCCATCGCATTTTCATGCTCTTGGCTATGCTGACGAACATCAAGCGCCATAAGGTGGAAACCAAACAGCTCCACTTGACGTACTAACTTAGCAAGTGCTGTATCTGCTACATAATCAGCGTAGTGATGACGCAAGCTGCGATCGATAACGAGCAAGTCCTCGCGAAGCTCTTCAGGATGGTTGTAACGCATTTGCGAACCCTTAAGCGATTCATCGCGTGTATTAGCCAGCTTTTCTAGCATAAAGCCAAGCTTAATACGGTATGGCTCCTTCGTATTTCTCCAAAGATCGACGCACTTAAGCTCAACATGCTCGCGATCCGATCGAATCGAATCGATAAGCTCAGCCGATACCTCGACAAGGTTTGTGCTGAAGCTGAGAAGGTCCATAAGCTCGCCTAGTTTTTCTTCGTACTTGCGAATAGCCAGCTGACGGTGCAGCGTTAGCGTTTCCCAAGTTACCTGAGCTTTCACCGATGGGTTGCCATCGCGATCGCCACCGATCCAAGAGCCGAAGCGCAAGTAATCCGGCACATGCCATTTCTCATCTGGATAATACTTGCTTAGGCAGCGTTCAAGCTCTTCATAAACATTAGGAAGCACTTCGAACAATGTCTCATCAAAATAGTACAAGCCGTTACGAACTTCATCGATAACGGTTGGTTTGCGGTCACGAAGCTCGTCTGTTTGCCACAAAATAAGAACCTCATTCATGAGCTTCTCACGCAGCTTCTCGCGCTCGCGATAGGTTAGTGTTGGATTATCCAGCTCCATCACATCTACAGCAATCCGTTTATGAATATCAAGCACCGCGCGGCGAGTTGCCTCGGTCGGGTGTGCAGTCATTACTAGCTCCAGCGAAATATTGCTCAAAATATCTCTAACTTCCTCGATTGCAATGTCGCGTTCCTTCAGATCTTGAACCGCGCTCTCAATGGAGCCGCGTTGGACCGCTTCGCCAGCAGAAACCTCGTAATCACGTTTCCGTCTAATCCGATGATTTTGCTCTGCAATGTTGACAAGCTGAAAATAAATGGCAAACGCTCTAATCACTTGATGACGTATTTCCGGGTTAAGCGATGATACATTTTCTTTAAATTGATCAAATAATTCCGGTACAAATTCAGCGCGAAGAGATTTACTTTGTTCACGAATCCGTTCTACGATTTCAAGCAGCTCGCGGCCGCCTTGATGAACAAGAACTTCACCGAGAATGTTGCCTAGAAACCGGACATCGCGTCGCAGCAAATTGTTAGCCTGCTGCCGATTTGTGGTCAAAGTAGATGCAGATTGATCCGACATACTGTTCCTCCTAAATTTTTGCGAAGCAACGATCGCTCCGTAAGCATTTACTTGTTTTCCGAAGCAGCAATCGCTTCGAAAGCTTGCTTGTACAACATGAACGTTTTTTTGACTTCTACCATCATACTACAAAAACCTACAGGGTTGAAGCCCTGAAGCCAATCCTAACAAAAACAGATTCACGCAAACAAAGTATATAACCCGCTCCTTTTTGCTTCTTATGTTTCCGGTAAATAATAACTGCGAAAGACAACCCGCTTCAGTTAAGTTAACGATGCTTATTAACTTAGCAAAAAGGCTGGTTCAATCCCATTAATAAGACCTCTTATGAAAAAGACCGCAGCACCTCTCTCTGAAGGGCGCTGCGGTCTTGCTCAAGTCGAATTATGCCATTAATTGAATTAATTTCGCCAGCATTTTTGCCGCTTCCTCACGGGTAGCCAAATCCTTCGGTGCAAAATAGCTGCCTGCCTTATTTGCATAGATCTTGCCGTTAATGATTCCCGCCTGCTGCACTGCAGCTGCTGCTTCCTTCGCAAATGCACCAATAGATGATGCATCTTCAAACGCTATAGCATTTGTCTGCACGGGCAAATCAAAGTTCATGACTTCAACGAACCTTGCAATCATAGCAACCATTTGCTCACGGCTAATATTGGCTTTAGGATTGAAGCTGCCATCTCCAGCGCCTCCGACAATTCCTTTTTCAGCCGCCCATGCTACCGCCCCTGCAAAATAATCGGATGACTTCACGTCCGTAAAGCTTGATGACGTGTAACCGTCCAGTTGAGCGCCGGCAATTCTTGCAAGGATGAGTGTGAAATCAGCCCTTGACATGTTAGCCTTTGGAGCAAACTTTTGATTGCCCAAGCCGCCGATTATATCTCTGGAAGATAAGTAAAGGATAGAATCCTTCGCAAAGCTTGATGCCGTGTCCAAAAATGCCACATGATTGTAGCCAACTCCGTAAGTAGAGAAATGGCTTACCGTAAACTGTAATTGACCTGTCGACTTATCGTACACGCTGTTAGGTACAATGCTAAGTTTGCCGTCATTTGCAATATAGTATATGACTACTGCTTGGCTGTCTTCGTTTGCTTGAAGCGAATAAGGAATGCTAACCCGTGCTGTACCGCCCTTCAGATCGGTAATCGCTGTTTTTCCGCCGATCACATCAAACTCATACACAGGATGGCTGCCGATCGTTTCCTTAATCGCACTAGACAGCTTAGATGCATCCGCTTTGTTGACCGCTACGGTAAGCTCGCCACTTCCTGAGGCTGCCGCCAATGTTCCAATAGCCTTAGCATCAAAGGATACGATTCCGAGTCCTGCATGAACATCCAGCGACTTCAATCCCTTAGCTGCAAGCTTAGCGATAGCTTTTTCCTCAAACTTGATAGCCGTTGACTTGGTGTCTGTGTTAGCCGCCATTTTAAACTCAATGGATGCCGGCTTGCCGTTTGATGCTTTATCTAATGCAGCTATTGCTGCATCCATTTGATTTACCGTTACCGTTGCCGTTGTCTTACCGCTGTTATCCGTTTCAGCTTTAATCGTGCTTACTGCTTTTACGGTCTCGCCATTTACGATCGTCACTCCAGCATCTTCAGGCTTTGTAGAAGGTGCAGGCGTTGGCGTTGGCGATGGAGTTACGATGTCACCTGAAGTAACCGTGACACTCGTCTCAGCGAGACCATATCCGTCAGCACTCGCTGCTGAAATGACCGCTGTTCCCGCTTTTAACGCTGTGACATTTCCATTTGAATCTACAGTTGCTACAGCTGTATTAGAAGAAGTCCACATTGCAGCAGCAGAGCTTCCGCCTACAGGCTCGACGGTTGCAACCAGCTTAGATGCATCTCCAACTTTTAAGGAAAGGGAAGCTTTATCCATCGTTACTTTTGTTACATTCAGCTGATATACGCCTACCTTGCCGCCTACCTCGTAAGCAACCAAAAGCAAAGGCATTCCAGTTGGACTAATGTTAGCCGGAATAAACTCCAAGCCTTCAGGGCCGGTATCTGTATCTAAGTTGTCCTTGCCTTGGCTGTCTTTGAACACGCGAGTATTTGTATAATTAGCGAATGTCGCATGCGCAGGATCTGTTACATCATAGGTCATGAAACCACCGATGCGCTCAAGACCAACGAATGCCAAAACCTTATTGCCAACCTTCCCCGTTTTAATATCTTCCGGTTCTGGTCCCTTCTTGCCGCTTCGATCGTCAATGGCTGTCTTACTGTTGCTTGTGTTAAAGAATGCTGGCAAGCGACTGCCCGTTATCGTTTCAAAATCGTTGCCGCTGTCATAGACCTGCTCCATCGAGATCGCATTCCAGATAGAGAAAGAACGTCCGCCGTACATGTAAATGCCTTCATTGCCCATATCGCTTGCGACTTCAATACCATCATAGGCAGTCTTGCCATTTAGGAAAATCGCTGCCGCTGAAGCCGGATCAAGCTTTGCTTTTAATGCACCTATCGTGCTGCCGTTTGTACGGTTCGGCCATTCCGTTACATCGCCTTCATTAGCTGTAAAAAGGTACGTTTGACCGTTAATCGTATGAGATGCGATGCCGTCAGGCATGTACATCCCTTTAAACGGTACATTTTCCAGCTTAATCGCGCCGTCTTTTAGAACGTCGAGAGAATTGCGCGGATCATTATAATCCTTTAATCCAAGTGCCTTTACAGCCGTCACTTTGTTCGTTTCGATATCAATAATCGCAATTGCATTATTCTCTTGCAATGACACATAGGCTGTCTTGTTGTCATCCGAAAGAGTGATATACTCAGGCTCCAGATCATACACAGCGTCTACTTTGGTTCCGCTCGATTTAATTTTCCCATCTGCCGGATCCACTTTGCCGCGAATATGAACGCCATCCTCGATAACGGACGGATCATCGAAGAGTACATGGGTAACTTTGTTGTTTACTGTATTGACGATCGTTACGCTTCCTTTAGGATCATCTGTACCATTTCGCGGCTCCGCCTCATCCGCAGTAAGGATATACTTTCCATCAGCTGTTGACTTAATCATATCCGGTTGTACACCAGCAGCGTAGGCTGAGATTAAATTACCTTCATAATCGAGTACGATGATTTTACCTGGCTTGAGTGGATCCGCCTCTTGTACCGCTACAGAAACACGCTTAATTGTCGTATTAATATCTACACTAGTTAAATCACCGTATACAAAACCTTCAACCTCGGCCATCGGCTTAACAAGTATCGTTTTTTCTTTACTTAGCGTTCCGTTCCCGCTTCCCAAGCTGACAATATCTAAGCTTGGCGGATTACCGGAGCCGTTAACTAAATAAAATTTGCCATTGTCTTTGTTGAATTTCACGATCTCGGCAACGCCGCCATCTTTATTGAATTGGCCTACTGAATATTGTCCGATTTTTGAAATATTGAGCGTATCTTTAAATTCAGTGGACGCTGGCTTTATGATCATATCTGCAGCTGCGCTCGCTACAGCCAATCTAACTTCGCTGCCGAAAACTCCAATGGTTCCCGTAGCTTGTGCGTTGTCCCCAACTTCAACCTTCGGAAACGCTCCATTCACATAAAGCAGTATATCGTTATCAAGCTTAATCGTATTAGCCGTTTTGTCCACGGCAGTTACATTGCCTGTAGTTGTCACTCTCCTGCCGTACATCTCAGATGTTACTGAACTAAGCTTATCTACGTTAAGCATAGACTTATCGAACGTATCTTCCGCCACTAAGCTAAAAATTTTATTGTTCAGCCTTGTTACCTGTAAGTTGCCTTTTACCCGCACTTCGCCGTCATGAAGACCAGCCGTCCCAGAAACGCGTACCTCTGCGCCTACCGGGATGGATGGGTCCATGCCTTCAACAGCAATTGCGCCCGTAAACGATTGTACATAACGCACTGCGTTTGCTTGGCTGTTATCCGATTTAACGGACGGAGTTGTAACCAAACCTTCGACCGTTACCGCTTTGTCTGCTGTATTCTTCTGGAGTGAGCCGATAAGCTTCACAAAATCAGGAATGACATCAACGATTCCCTCTGTTTTCCCACCTCGCGTAGGCGATGGATCCACTACTGCAAAATCAGCAGCATTGTTGTTGGAATCTTGGAAGTTAATGCGGCGCACGCCTTTAACAGCCGCTGGCAGTGAAGCCCCATTCCCTACGGATGTTCCTTCATGCAGTGTAGTTTGAACCGCACCGAAGCCTACCGCATCAACAACTGCCGAAGTGGCGTACACTCCTTGGAACAATTCCACCGTGCCATCCACATCAGACATGCCGATGGATTGCTCTTTCGTGCTTGCATATGCATCAGCCAGGTAAGGATCTCCGTAATTTTTGTCGCTCGTATTGCCCCATGTTGCTTCAAGGCGAACGAGGTAATAATCATGAGGAGCAATGACCGCACCTTCTTCAAAATCATAGCCTTGTACCGTTGTAGCACCTTTATTGCTGTATCTTAAATGATATCCTGCAAGTGATATTGGCGAAGCAGTAGGATTGTAGAGCTCTACAAAATCATACAGGTATGGAGATGCTGCTGGCGGAGTATCTTTATTAATTTTCCCGCCGCCGCCATATACTTCATTAATGAGAACATGAGTTGCTGGAGCTATACTGGATTGAATGGTAAACGCAAACGACTTAACTATGCTAACTGGCGTACCTGCCGTGCTGTCAGTCGCTGTAATCGTCACATTAGTATTTGCTACCGCCTTAGTCGGTGTCCCCGTTAAAGCACCATTTGGCGCAAGACTAAGCCCTTCTGGTAAACCAGTTGCTGTAAAAGTATATGGCGTGTTTCCACCAGTAGCCTGAATAACTGCGGAATATGGAGATCCAACAAAGCCATCAGCAAGAGATGCTGTAGTAATGACTAGCGGCTGGACAATACCCGGCCCCCATGCGCCGTCAGCACCGCTGCGGGGTATTGCTGCTAGTAATGCATCGCCGGTAGCTACCTCATAATCGACTTGTTTGAAATCCGCTTTATTATTGTCTGTATCTACGAAGTTGCTGCGGCGAATGGACTTTTTCTTCGATGTGCCTTCTGCTGAGCCCGTAGGGAATGCAGTCTCATAACCGTCGATATTACTATCCTTATCGTTGCTTCCTGTACCGACCATATCTACATAGCCGTCTGGCTTAGTGTCAAAAGGATTAGGATCAGTCAGTAAAGTTTGATTGCTCATAAGAGCAACCTTCATCCCTTTATTGTTAATGAAACGCTCCCAAGTAAGATCACATTTGGCAGAGAGATTTACTTTAGGATTTGCAGCACCTGTAGAAGCTCCTGTTATAAGAAAAGAAGAATGCGCTTTAATCGTTCCGGTCAAATTTAGCATTTCCCAAGCCTTAGTAGCACCTGTCGTTACAACTGGGAGCGGTTCCGCATATTGCAGCGACCAACCAGCAAGATTGACATCACTATCCGTCGGATTATAAAGCTCAATAAAACCGTGAGACAACAGCGTGGTCGTATCTGTGCTCAAGCCGCCGCCATATACTTGATTAATAACAACATGCGGGATCGCTACATTATAGGCACTGTCTACTGCGTAAGGCGTCCCAGACAATGGCAAACCAGCAGCCATGACAGGTCCGCCTGCCAGCACCATGCTGGCCGTAATTTCCGTAGCTAATAATAATGATATTAACCTTTTACTATAGATCTTCAAGTTTCACTCACTCCCATATCTATTATGTTAACTAGAATTGTAGAGAGCTTTTATTTCATAATGATTAATGTTCCATGAAGCTTTTGTAAAGCGCTTGGGGTTTGGTGGGGGTTGGTTATTGGTGGAGTGTTTGGTTATTGGCAACGTGTATGGTTCTAGATAAAGCGTTTGGGGCAAACAAAATAACCCGCTGGGAGCTTCCAGACGGGTTATTTGATTGATATGTTTATTTATGTTTACACATATAATATTTTCGGCTCAACATTGGAATCTGCTGTTATGTAGTTCATGTTTAACCTTTAACCCTAACGGACATGTAATTCGCTATTTTGAGGATTTAAGCTCGTTACGTAAATCTAACGGACATAGGATACGTTAATAGCTCGAAAAGTAGCTAAATTAAGCATCCTGAAACTAAATAAGAGATCCTATGTCCGTTAGTTCTATAAAAGGACGGAATTTCGGCAAATAAGGTATCTCATGTCCGTTAATTCTACATAAGGTTGGAATCGCCGCTTATTAGGCATCTGGTTTCTGTATTGATGCATTTATTTATGTTTGCACAAATAATATTTTCCGCTCAACATAGGAGTCTGCTCTTGTGATGTTCATGTTCAGTACTAACGGACATGAAATCCGCTATTTCGAGAATTCAAGCTCATTACGTGGATCTAACGGACATAGGATGCGTTAATAGCTCGAAAAGTAGCCTAATCAAGCATTCTGAAGCTAAATAAGAGATCCTATGTCCGTTAGTTCTCTAAAAGGATGGAATTTCGGCAAATAAGGTATCTCATGTCCGTTACAGCTCTTACTTGGAAGTTTTAATTGTAGAGAACCCTCACAATTAGCTAAGAATACGTGCGCCTGTACCAATTCATCAAAACCCCACTTTATACCTTCAACTTCCGCTTTAGGTAAATGCCGCTAATATATGATAGTTCACTTTCTTAAGCATTTTAAATAAATTACTTTGCTGCATAAATAACGCTTCTAAGCCGTGCCATTCGAAATTTTTAATCATAACTTGATATTTCAAGAATAGATTTAAATGTTTTTATGTTCACTGTCTTTGAAACTTAGACTAATGCTTTGCGTAGAAATATTTGTAAATAAAGAAAGAATGAGGTCATTACGAATAAAAAAACAATCCCTATATGCCCCAACCATTCTTGTGGCTCTGTTTTTTCTTAGCATGTATGAAGCAGGGGACGAGCTACATTGGAAAACATTATAGAGAAGATTTTAGTTTTGGGCTCTGCAATTGGGGTCATATATTTAATTAATTGGCTTACCAAAAAATAAGCTTTAAGTTTATTAGAATTCAAACGTGGTCACTATCGAATCGATATATCGAAGTGTAACTATATTTCTCCAATTCACCTAATGCCAATAAAGGAGAATGATTTAATGAGGCGCAGAACTCGTAATAATAAGGTAGATACTTTTTTTTACAGATTGGAAGTATTTTTTGAAGTATGGATATACCTCCCTCGGCTAATTTTCCGACTATACAAATGGATATTTGATTAGCTTACATACACTTGTTTAGTACAGGGAGTCTCTAAGACGCTTCCGACTAGAATGAAATAAATGTTATGTAAGACCTGGTAAGGCGGTACTAAGCGATATGTCTTTCATGGTGAGAAGGTGTGAATTACTATCCTCCCCTCTATGGGCTAGAGCAGGTTTCTAAGCAAGCGAGAGCTCCCTAATACCCGTTTGTATGATCTATGGCATAAAACGGCGAAGCTACTGCGAGAGAGCGGTTCAGAACTCAAACAAATAGAAGAATGGTTGCTTCATTCATGCGAAGATCGGAACTACAGCAGATATTTATATGCATGATTCTGAAATAACCAGCAGAGAGGCTTCTGATCGGTTTGTGTATCTTAACCCTCAAACAGTTAATTAAAATTTCGCACCATCTTCTGCACCATATTAGGTGCAAGAGGCACTTTTATTGCAATATATAAAAACAAAAAAAGCCTTGCTGCGCAAGGCTTTCGGGTTTAAATAGTTGGAGCGGGTGATGGGAATCGAACCCACGCTATTAGCTTGGAAGGCTAAAGTTCTACCATTGAACTACACCCGCAAAGAAAAAAATTATGGTCGGGACGACACGATTTGAACATGCGACCCCCTGGTCCCAAACCAGGTGCTCTACCAAGCTGAGCTACGTCCCGAAGTGTAAATGAATTGCGTCTAATGTTGGGAAAATGGCGCGGCCTAAGAGATTCGAACTCCTGGCCTTTTGATTCGTAGTCAAACGCTCTATCCAGCTGAGCTAAGGCCGCACAATTTATGGAGCGGAAGACGGGAATCGAACCCGCGACCCTCGCCTTGGCAAGGCGATGCTCTACCGCTGAGCCACTTCCGCATGTATTTCTGTCGGCCGTTTGTTTCGTTTATCATCGCGGCGACAAGTAATAATATATCACCCCTGAAAACAAAAAGCAACTGTTTTTTAAAAAAAGTTTTAAATTATTTTAAATCCTTTAAAATACAATGTTCTAATTTGGCTGCAAAACCTTATATGGCGCGGAAATATGTGCTTTTAGATTTCATAAATCCAATCATAAAAATCAGCTTAAATGACGTTATATCTTATTACCCGGTTTAATCCTTCCGATTGTTTAGCTCTAATGGATTACATTTTATAAATAACAAATATAAACGGTTCACTTCCCACCCACTCGCTTCTAAGCTCAATATACTACACAGGGCTTATCTAAAAGAACAAAAAACCGCATTTCCAAAGGAAACGCGGTTTACGGCATTCATATTAGTTACTATGCTCCAGCAGCAGCCAATGGTCTCTCTGACTGTGCACGGTTAATCAATGCCACTTTATCAGCAGCAGGCTGGCCGGCTAGTGCATATGGCAAGCAAAGAGGAACGCCTGTACGCGGATCAGGCACGATATCTGCCTCAATGTTAAACACTTCGCGCATAATATCCGGTGTCATAACTTCTGCAGGCGTACCTTCGCCTACAACGACACCCGTTTTAATTGCGATCATATGATGAGCGTAACGTGTTGCGTGATTCAAATCATGAACGACCATGACTACTGTGCGATTATTAGCTGCGTTGAGCTTTTGAAGCAAGTGAAGTACCTCAAGCTGATGTGCCATATCCAGGAAAGTTGTAGGCTCGTCAAGGAATAAAATATCAGTTTCCTGTGCAAGAGACATTGCAATCCATGCACGTTGACGTTGTCCGCCCGATAGATGATCAACCGGACGATCGGCAAAATCAGTCATACCTGTCGCTTCAATTGCCCACTGCACGATACTGCGGTCATCCTTAGTCATCGATCCGAAGCCCTTCTGGTATGGAAAACGACCATAAGAGACAAGCTCAGCTACTGTGAGTCCGTCCGGAGCGGTTGGATTTTGCGGCAAAATTGCCAATTGCTTCGCTACTTCCTTCGTCGATTGCTTATGGATGGACTTCCCGTCCAGAAGTACACTGCCCTTCGAGGGATTCATAATACGGGCCATTGTTTTCAAAATCGTTGATTTACCAGAGCCGTTAGCTCCTACTAGCGCCGTGATTTTCCCTTGAGGTATAGCAATGTTTAAATTCTCAACGATTAGACGGTCATCATAAGCAATATCAAGACTAGAGGTCGTTAAACGAATCATTGAACATGCACGCTCCTTCCGCTGCCTGAGGCAGACACCTTATCATTTTATATTTATATTTCAATAAGTAACGAATATTGATAACGATTATCATTTATTTTCTAATGATAATGTTTCTCATAAAAAAAGTCAATGATAATATAAATAGCATTTATTCATATCGATAAAAATAGAGCCCCATTTAAATAGAAAAGCCGCCCAACAGGTTGGGACGGCTAGCTTTTATCATTTTACATACGTTACCACTTTAGCTTCGTGCCAAATACGAGACCATTGCTTATTAGCCTTCCAGGCGTGGTTATGAGTTTTCCTTGCGCGTACATACCAGAGGATGCTCCTCCGTCCAAATTCATCGCCTGTTCAGCGCCAAGCTGAATCATGATTTGACTCCACTGTTTTATCGTTGCTTTGGAGACAGTAGCTATGACAACAGTCCCGTCCTTTTTGACAAGAATGCCGCTTCTGCCAGCTGCATCGGTCAATATTTTGGAGCTGCTAAACCCTTCACCAGCTGGATTAACTGCCGGTTTCCCATCCTTCACTAGTCTTGGTCCTGCACCAATGGCGGTATGAACGCGAGACCATGCAATCGGACTTTTCGAGAGGTTGGTCATTTCGATCTTATAATCAACCTTCGTCCCCACCTTAAAGCGTGAGGCTAGCTTCTCCTCAGAACCTGTATAGACGAGAACATATCCGTCTGCTGGAATGCTGACATTCTCTTTTTTGCTTATTTTGGTCACGACACCCTTACTGACCGTTACTGAGGTGCCTTGTGCAAATCCAAGCTTAGCACCACGCTTTGGCGTGAACATAATGGCTGACGATGCGCCTGCTGCAGGTGTTCGATTAATAAAATACGCATACCAGTTGTTAGGCGACTTAAAAGAACCGTCTGTTCCACCTAAAATTTTGACGCGCAGCGTATCCATAACTACTTTGCCGTCCCATGTAAAACCAATCGCTGTCCCTGTATTTCCTATATGCTCCACATTGCCGTCTACAATTACCGTTCCATATGGCTCCGGAATGCCGCCATAAGCCTCAAAATAGGTTCCGTTAATCGCTGCGTCTGCACGGTAATCTTTAGCAATCGATTGAAGCGACTGAACGACGCCTATCTTACGGCTTGCCAGGCCTGCCGTAACCGGCATTCCCTTTGGAATGGTAACGGTTTGAACCGTAAACGACTGGCCTGCGGCAGCAACCTTCTTGGATTCATGCTTCACCTTTAGGTTCAAGGTAGAGGCTGTAACCTGAATAGGAAGCTTCAGCTGGCCTTTGTAGCCGCTAGCTGTAACATCGACATAAAGGTTAGCTGATCCAGCTGTAACCGGGGTTACCACGCTTTTCTCATTGATGCGAACGATCGCTGGATTGTCGGAGCGATAGCTGACAGCGACTGGATCGGACAGCTTCAGCTTGTCCGTGAGCAGGAGCCGTGTATCCAGCGGCAGCTTAACCGCCGCCGCTGCTGCATAGGTGATCGCAACGGTGCGAACTGGCCCCGCTGCGATTAATGTACTAGCGGACGCATATACGAAGCGTCCGCTGCCCTGCGGCGCCACACCGCTCGCGGGAACCGCGGTGTGACCGCCGTAGGTGTACAAGATCGACCCGGCAGAGCCGTCGATCGCGTACACAGCGCCGGAACGGCCGCCGGCCAGCACCGTGCCGGCGCCAAGATCCGGCGCCAGCGCCGCGGGGCCAAAGCCTCCCGCCCCGCTGGCGCTAATGCGCCATAGTTCCGCCCCGTCTGCGAGGCGGAACGCAGCTATGCCGTTGCCGCTGCGTTCCGCGGCAACGACTGTACCTTTGTCTCCGGGCACAAGCGCCGGAGACGTCCAACCGCCTGCGGGCGCTGCTGCAAGCTCGCGAGTGAAGCGGACTTTGCCGTCCTCTTCATACGCAGCGATAGCGTTGCCCGCAAGCAGCATCACGCCGCCGCTCACATCGCCTGCGATCAGCTTCGCAACAAGCAGCGTCTGCTCAAGCGACGCTTCCCATACAACTGCATTGCCGCGCACGGCATACAACACGCCATTGCTGCCCAGTACATAGACGCCGCGCTTACCTGCCGCCAGTTCCTTAACCGATACACCCTCTGGCAGCAGAGCAGCCTGCTGCTCTCCCACACTGCTCAGCGATAAAACAGCATGCTGATATGCAAAATAAGGAGTACCTTCCCCATCCGTCACCATGCCAGATGGCTCTAATTGTTCCTTTTTCCCTTTAAAATAATAAATACCTTTCTGACCGCCATTGCCGCCTTCATCATATTGATAAAGCCTAGCACCAGTTCCTGCAGTAAATATTTGTCCTTTTCCATTTACGGCTGGGGCGGATAGTTTCGAATATGTGTTTATTCTTTTTAATTCTTTTCCGCCATTATCTAATAAGGATAACCATCCATTATTCGTTACTACCAGCAGCTTTCCGCTCGGCATAACAATCGGAGGATATAGAGTACCTTCTGCTTTGTATCGCCAGTACTCGATTTCTGCTTTGCTGGCAGCAGAACCCTTCGCATTAGAAGCAACCGTTTTTGTCTCATTCGTCGATTCTGCCGCAGAAACGGAGGAACCCCTATAAGCTCCCTTACCACCTAATGATTCACTTCCTGTGTAGCTCACATTCAACACTATAATAAGCAGAATAGCTACTACTCTAACAAGCCATTTTTTCATCTTTTGCTGCATATGACTGATCTCCTTCTCCTTCTTATGTGTAGATTCCAGTTAGTCCCAATGAACTATATCGACAGGTTTATTCTAAAAATGAAGGGATTATATGGATAATAGAGCCCTCAAATTCTATTCAGGAATAGGTTGGCATCCTGTAACTCCCTATGTTACGATCACAAAAACATGTCTACAAATCTAGCAATGGGATTACTATTTCTTTATATAAAACACTAATTCCATTTACTATTTATCCTCAAAACAATTAACCTTGTACATTTTTAACCCCATACGATTGAGCAGGATCACCTTACTGTAGAGGTAGATCGTGTTTTGAACAAGCTATCCTAAGCAAACATAAAAGGAGGATTATAACCAATATGCAAACCACTAGATGCAAGCTGGACACATTACAACAATCAGATTTCAAAAACATGCAAAGGATATATTCGAGTCATGAGGTTAGAAAATACTTAGGCGGAGCTGTACCAGAGGAATATCATCTAAATAAGTTTCTAGATGCTTTAGAGCGCTCATCAACGAAGGAGTCATACATTTGGACGGTTAGACTAAAAGAAAACAATGATTTTATTGGGGTTGTTTCCTTAGATAATCACATAGACGGAAGGCTTAAGGAAATTAGCTATGAATTTCTTCCGCAAAGCTGGGGTAGCGGCTACGCAGCCGAGGTAGTCGGTCAATTATTAATGTACGCACTTCATGAATTAAAGCTTGGCAAAGTAATAGCTGAGACACAAACAGCAAATACTGCTTCCTGCAGGCTCCTTGAGAAGGTAGGCATGCGATTAGAGCATAAGCTGCAAAGATATGGTGCTGAACAAGCGCTATACAGCTTCAATGATCATTCCGGGCTATTCGATTAATAGATGTGGATGATAAGCGTGGTTATAAAATCAAGCATGATGGATGATTACTACATAATTATTAAACACATATATAAACAGCAAAAAACCCTTGTTCGCCAAGGGTTTCTTCATGGTATGGTGCGCGTAGAGGGACTTGAACCCCCACGGTCGCCCGCTAGATCCTAAGTCTAGTGCGTCTGCCAATTCCGCCATACGCGCATATGTGATTCTTTGAAGCTTAACCATGTTTTGCAGGGCTTCCACCTACATTACTCTGTTGACATACAGAGTGCTTCCCTATGAAGGGTGTTAAATATGGTGCGCGTAGAGGGACTTGAACCCCCACGGTCGCCCGCTAGATCCTAAGTCTAGTGCGTCTGCCAATTCCGCCATACGCGCGCATGTGAGATAAAAAAATGGTGAGTCATGTAGGATTCGAACCTACGACACCCTGATTAAAAGTCAGGTGCTCTACCAACTGAGCTAATGACTCATAGTATAAGTGGCTGGGGATTCAGGGATCGAACCTGAGAATGACGGAGTCAAAGTCCGTTGCCTTACCGCTTGGCTAATCCCCAATAGCGATATGGTGGACGCTGACGGGATCGAACCGCCGACCCTCTGCTTGTAAGGCAGATGCTCTCCCAGCTGAGCTAAGCGTCCAAGGATAAAGGCGCCATTTGTAAAAATAATTTGGTGACCCGTAGGGGACTCGAACCCCTGTTACCTCCGTGAAAGGGAGGTGTCTTAACCACTTGACCAACGGGCCATGCTAAAATTGATGCTTGTCCTTACAGTTGAAAGTTTTCTGGAGCTCTCAACCGGATTCGAACCGGTGACCTCATCCTTACCATGGATGCACTCTACCTACTGAGCTATGAGAGCATAATGGCTCCCCGAACAGGACTCGAACCTGTGACAACTCGATTAACAGTCGAGTGCTCTACCAACTGAGCTATCAGGGAACATTGTATTTTGAGTTGAATGTTATTAAAGCATCAACTTCAAAATAGGCACGGTTGAATATCAAGGCGTATTGCGCCTTGAAAACTGGATACGAAAGATTAGGCTTGCTGAAGCCTTTATGCTGTTGTCTACTGGATGTATGGGTCACAGTAAACGTGTTTAGGATAAGCCCTCGACCGATTAGTATTCGTCAGCTACACACATTGCTGTGCTTCCACCCCGAACCTATCAACCTCGTCGTCTTCAAGGGGTCTTACATACTGGGAAATCTCAT
>NZ_JBFTPT010000029.1:0-61499 GCF_056398625.1 Paenibacillus sp. 01T431 | reverse complement strand
AATCGTTTCATTCCACACTAAAGTCTGAAACGTTCTACCTCGAAGGGTTGACCCATACAACGACTGCAATCGTTGAACAGACCGTTCGAGACTACATCACTTACTATAACGCAATTCGTATTCAAACGAAACTAAAGAACCAGTCGCCGTTTGATTACAGGCGACTGGCCGTTTAAACTTGAAGGTGTTTTGATCCCTGTCTCACAAATGGGGGTCAGTCCCCGTTGAGACAGCCTTTTTTTAATGCAATTATGTACATGAAGTACGTCTAAATTCGAACATCCCCTGAAAAATGATCATACGTCCCGGGATCAGGAAGAAATTCCTCGGAATAATCCGCAGCTTCATCCCGATTGTGCAGCTCCTCAGCATCATTGCCTTGTCCATCGGTTGCAGCCCAATCCTCATTCACAAGATGTGCCGGAATTGCAATCGCATCAAGCGAGTATGCAGTGCCGGTAACTGCGTTCGCATCGATATTCGCTTGCTCGACGAGCTGACCGCCATGTGATTGTGCAATTTCGAGTGCTGAAGTTAGATCGCTTCCTTCTAAATGTACATGCATGCTGCTGCCTTCATGAAGAACCGTCTCATATCCGAGCTCCCTCAGCGTCTCGCAAGCAAGAGCTGCACTTTGAGCATCGTTAAAATCAAACAATAAGGCTGAGTTCGTAGACAATAGCGATCATCCTTTCTAACGTTTTGTTTAACATGCCCTATTCATACAAAATCATGTAAAAAAAGAATACGGCAAGGCGTCATGATATATAATTACAAATAACTATTTTATTATGTTATGTTTTGTGACATAATCATTACATAAGTGTGCAGCTAGGCTATTGATAAGGAGGATGTCATCGATGAACCATTTATTTTATTTACTTTCAGATCCTATGCTTATCGTCGAGTGGGACGAATCCCGTTGGTCTATTGTAGACGTCAATCAAGCTTTTGCAGCTTTTTCCGGTTTTAAGAAATCAGATCTTATGCTCCTCGATCCATCTACTATTATATCGACGGATGAGACAACTCTCTCCTTTGATGAAGCCGTACATCAACTTGCTGATGAGCAAGCCCTATCACCGCTTCTTGAATGCAAGCTTGTCACGAAGTCATCGACTCCTGCAGATATACGTTTGTCCTGCCGCAAGCTCCAGCTCGAAGACCGCATTGTTTATGTCATCATTTGCAAGGATTTACGGGAAGCCAAATGGATTGACGAATATATTTTGCATCATAAAATAATGGTATCTGCCGTTGTGAATGAGCGCTATAACATTATGAGCTTTAAGCATTATTATGCTCCTGTACAGCAGCCCTCCTCTTCCTATTTGAACAAATCCATATTTGAGCTTGTTCCAGACCATGAACGAAGCAAGCTTAAGCGGGTATTAGAATATGCGAAAAACAACCGAACGGCTGAATCCGTGGACTTTCATCTTAAGCTTGGGGATCGTTGCTATAATGCTGATGCGGTTGTTCAGCCGTTTTACAATGGCAATCGGACCTTAAAAAACTTTGTTGTCATATTAACCAGCCTTCATATGAATAATCAGGATGAGGACCCCTCCTATAAGCTTCGTATGCTTATGCTCAGTAAAAATATATCCGTCACTTCACTCGCTCAATCAACGCTTATCTCTCTTACGACCATTTCCAAAATTCGCAATGGGAAAATAAAAAAGCCCCAGCGTCTAACGGCAGAATTGATCGCCGGAGAGTTGGGTGTTAGACCCGAAATGATATGGAGCAGCTATAAACGATAATAGCTGCTCCGCGTTTTATTTAAAGCTTGAATTTTTGAGCCACTTCGTTCATTTCCATTGCAATTACACTTAAGCCTTTAGCTGATGATGATATTTCCTCTGCTGACGCATACTGCACTTCCGAGAATGCAGAAACTTCGCCGGCAATAGCGGAGTTTCTAGAGGCAATTCCTGTCATTTGGGAAATGGATGAATTGACCTCCCGTGCACTTGCTGCCAGCTGCTCCGAGGAGGATGCTGCCTCCTGAATTTTTTCAAGCACATCTCTTGAAGCATGTGCGATTTGAATGAATGCATCTCCCGCATCTGTTATGCTTGCCAGTCCTTCTATTGATTCAGCTTCACTCATTCTCATAGCCTTCACGGCAGTTTCTGTATCATTCTGAATTTCATTGATCAAATCTTTAATTCTCACCACAGATTCCGCTGACTGTGTTTAGAGCTTGCGCACTTCTTCCGCTACAACCGCGAAGCCTCTCCCATGCTCTCCCGCTCTTGCCGCCTCAATCGCAGCGTTCAGCGCCAGCAGATTTGTCTGCTTTGAAATATTTCCAATCAGCTCAGATATGGTTCATTTCGGATGTGCGCTGCGAGCTGCTGTACTTGCTGAGTTGACTGGCGTACTGCCATATCAATCAACGTCATCTTGTTAACCACCGTCTCGATTAACTCGCCGCCCGTCCGTGAACGATCTACAGCAGCGACTGACAGCTCAGATACATAGGAACTTGATAGCAAGACCGCTAATGATTTCAATGTTGTTCTGCTTATGTATATCCCCGCTAACGTTTACCGCTCTATCTGCTCCTTCACGATAGAATGTTAGTTTAAATGTTTTAATAAAAGGCACTTTTCTGAATCACTGGTCCAAAAAAAAAGAAAGGACCGTCACCCTCAATTCGAGGATAACAGTCCCTTCTATTGTGTACGACTAGCCGCGATAAGGCGCTAGCGCCTCATTCAAGCCTTTTGTTTGCTCATAAACCTGCTGGTACACTTTGAAAATGCCTGCATAAGCAGCAACCGCTTCAGGCTGCGGCGAATACGAATCTGCATGCTTAACGAATTTATTTGCACAGGACTCCAAGCTATCAAACCAGCCTGCACCATATGCAGCTAGCATCGCAGCGCCTAAACCAGGTCCTTGCTCATTCTCTAATGCGACAACCTTTGCATCAAAAATATCAGCCTGCATTTGCAGCCATACTGGGTTTTGCGCGCCGCCGCCGATCGAAATGATCGTATCGACCGTCTTGCCGGCGCGTCTAAACATATCGACTGACTCATTAAGGGAGAAAGTAATGCCTTCCATCACCGCACGTGCAAAATGAATGCGTTCATGTGAGCCGTCAACGCCGATAAAGCTTGCACGAATGAGCGGATCCGCATGTGGGGTGCGTTCGCCAACGAGATATGGCGTGAACACCAATCCGCCAGCTCCCGGCTTCACAGCCCCTACACCTTCGAGCAATTGATCAAAGGATTCATTCGGAGCGAATGTTTTCTTAAACCAGCTTAAGCTGTAGCCAGCAGCAAGCGTAACACCCATTGCATAAAACGAGTCCTCTTTGCCGTGATTAAAGAAATGCACCTTGCCTGCAAAATCCTTCGTCTTGTCATTCTCGTAAGAGAGAATAACGCCGGAAGTACCAATGCTGCAAAGCGTTAACCCTTCGGATAAAATGCCTGAGCCAATCGCCCCGCATGCATTATCCGCTCCACCCGCGAACACCTTCGTCGTGCCTGGCAGCCCCGTGCTGTCAGCATACTGCGGCAGCAGCGTACCTACGAGTCCATGCGACTCAACAAGCGGTGGACAAAATTGTGCCGGAATTCCAAACGCTTCAAGCACTTCTTCGCTCCATGCTTTGCCAGCCACATCAAGAAGAAGCGTTCCCGCCGCATCGGAATAATCCATATGAAGCTCGCCTGTTAAGCGGTAGCGAAGATAATCCTTCGGCAGAAGGAACAGCTTTGCCTTTGCGAAGGCATCCGGCTCGTTCTCGCGAACCCATAAAATTTTCGGAAGCGTAAAGCCCTCCAAAGCTGGATTGCGAGTAATGCTAAGCAGCTTGTCTCCAAGCGTGCGTTCGATTTCACGGCATTGCCCCGTTGTACGCGTATCATTCCATAAGATAGCGTTGCGAACAGGATTTCCTTCACCGTCCAGCAGTACAAGTCCGTGCATTTGACCGGAGAAGCTAATCCCTTCAATTGACTGGGCATCGATGCCTGCTGTTGATGTCAATTCACGCAAAGCCTCAACTGTACCTTCTACCCAATCATCTGCCCGCTGCTCGCTCCAACCGGAGTAAGCATGAAACAGCGGGTAGCTGCGGGAGACTTCCCCAGCTACCGTGCCATCACGGTCAACAAGCAGCACTTTAACGGCGCTCGTTCCTAAATCTATACCGATTACATAGCTCATTTGTCAGAGTCCTCCCGACTTAAACGCTAAAAATAACTTCGCTCAACATAAGGCGGATTCGTTCTTGACGTCCGGACTCATTTTTAATTGGATTGTTTTGAAGCGCATATTGCTCAAGTGAAGCAAGCGTTGCTTTGCCAGACACGATATCCGCGCCGATGCCTTCTTTAAAGCTGCGGTAACGGTTGTCAACGATGTTGTCGAGAATTTTCTCTTCCGTCAATTTGGCAGCTGCTTTCAAGCCCCAAGCGAAGCTGTCCATACCAGCAATGTGAGCAAGGAACAGATCATCCGTTTCGAACGATGCACGGCGAACCTTCGCATCGAAGTTAACGCCGCCGCGGCCAATACCGCCAGCTTTCAATACTTCAAACATCGTTAGTGTAGTTGAATATAGATCGGTTGGGAATTCATCTGTATCCCATCCAAGAAGCAGGTCGCCTTGGTTCGCATCAAGCGATCCAAGCATGCCGTTAATTGCAGCCGTACGAATCTCGTGCTCGAACGTATGACCAGCAAGCGTAGCATGGTTCGCTTCAAGGTTAAGTTTGAAATGATCCTTCAAGCCGTATTTTTGCAGGAATGAAATCGTTGTTGCTGCGTCATAGTCGTACTGATGTTTAGTTGGCTCTTTTGGTTTTGGCTCGATCAGGAATTGCGCGTCGAAGCCAATTTCCTTCGCGTAAGCGATTGCCATATGATACAAGCGTGCTAGGTTATCAAGCTCAAAGCCCATGTCCGTGTTAAGAAGTGTTTCGTAACCTTCGCGGCCGCCCCAGAAAACATAGTTTTCCGCACCAAGCTCTTTACCCACTTCAAGACCTTTTTTGAGCTGCGCACCAGCATAAGCATAAACGTCAGCATTGCAAGTTGTGCCAGCGCCATGAACAAAGCGCGGATTTGTGAACATATTAACAGTGTTCCAAAGCAGCTTTTTACCGGAGGATTTCATGTTGTCCTTCAATAAAGCTACGATGACATCAAGATTTTTGTTCGTTTCTTGCAGCGTTTCGCCTTCAGGTGCAATGTCCACATCGTGGAAAGCAAAGAAAGGAATATTCAATTTAGTCATGAATTCAAAGTTAGCTTCAACACGCGCTTTCGAGCGGTCAAGGCCTGTATATTGATCCCAGCCGCGAACCATAGTAGCTGATCCGAATGGGTCCGAACCATTCGCATTAAATGTATGCCAGTAAGCAACTGCGAAGCGAAGATGCTCTTCCATCGTTTTGCCCATAATAACTTGGCTTGGATCGTAATGTTTGAATGCAAGCGGATTGTCTGAGCCCTTACCTTCAAATTGGATTGTGTTAATATTTTTAAAATAAGTCATCGTAATCAAAATCCTCCTTCATGGATTAGAAGTTTATGATAGTGCTTACATAAAGAATAACATGCCTCCACTTAGTTTGTCTATTAAACAAACTAAGTTTTTGTGTTAAAATAAATGCAGTACTTATTTGGCTTAGCTGTCTCAAAATCCGCATCCCCATCTAGTAGGCTCTAGATTAGGCTTTTCATGATACAATAATAAATATTTTCATTTGGACGGAGGCATTCTTTTTTGAAAAGGAAACCAACAGGCGACTTAGCGCTCATCAAAAAAATAAATACAGCCATCGTGCTTGAAGCGGTGCTTGGTTATGCCCCGCTCTCTCGAGCTCAAATATCGGAGTTGACCGGATTAAACAAGGCGACTGTTTCCAGTCTCGTTCAGGATTTGATCGACACCCATCTCGTCGTTGAGAATGGTCCCGGACTATCCAGCGGCGGGCGCAAACCTGTCATGCTGCTCTTTAATGGTACGGCTGGTTATGCTGTCGGCATCGATCTTGGTGTCAATTATATTCGCGGCCTGCTCGTAGACCTCGAAGGCAATGTGATTGCAGAGCAGCAGCGCAGTCTGAAGCAGCAGGATGCTGATCATGTAATTGGGCAGTTAATTTCATGTATTGAGCTGCTTATTAATGATGCGCCGGAGAGCTCGTACGGGATTGTCGGAATCGGCGTCGGCGTACCAGGTATCGTGGATGACAATGGCACGATTCTTTTTGCACCAAACTTAAAATGGCGGCAAGTTGAGCTGCAGCGGCAGCTCGAAGAGCGCTTCAACCTTCCCGTTACGATAGACAATGAAGCGAATGCGGGCGCGCAAGGAGAGCAGAAATACGGGGCAGGACGAGGCATCGCCAACCAAATTTATGTCAGCGTCGGGATCGGTATTGGAACAGGCATTATTTTGAACAAGGAATTATATAAGGGCGCATCAGGATTCTCAGGTGAGCTCGGCCATCTCTCGATTGAGTATGATGGCAAACCTTGCAGCTGCGGCAATCGGGGCTGTTGGGAGCTATATGCTTCGGAGAATGCTTTGCTTGAGAGTACAGCATCGTTAGGCTTTAAGAACTTGGAAGATCTGCTGCTTGCTGCAACAGCTGGAGATGAACGCGTTATTGCGCATATACTCTCGATTGGCGATTATTTGGGCGCAGGCATTGCTAATATCGTCAACGTATTTAATCCTGACGTTGTCATTATTGGCAACCGTATGAGCCGTGCTGCTCAGTGGCTGGAGCCAGCCGTACAAGCTGCCGTCGATCAGCGCACACTATCGTATCATCGCGAACGTATGCGAATATTGTTTGCAGAGCTTCAAGAGCAGTCAGCTGTACGCGGCGCGGCATATTACGCGATTAGCACATTTTTCACGAAGATTAAGAGCGGGCAGTAGCTTCGTTATGCATTGCTGAACATTGCTAAACATTGCTAAACATTGCTATACAAATAGTAATTTTTTTCTCATGGCTTGCAGCAGATCAACTCTGATGCAGGCTTTTTTTAACAGGACAACATTAAAATAATAAATCGCCCAGCTTGATCTGCTCCTTTTCACCCCCTCTTTTTTGCTCTTTGCACGATACCTCTCGGAAAATAAAAGTGCTCACATTTAGGTTTAGTACGGCTACTTAGGTTATTGTATGGCTGTAACTTTGATCAGTATTTTTAATCAGTAATGGTACTCAGTAATGTTACTCATTAGTATTGATCAGTATTTTTATTAAGTTTTTTTATTCAGTATTGTTAATCAGTTAATAGCTTCGATTTAATACCATCTTCTTTTAGATTGGTGTTTTAAATAAGCATTATATTAATTTAAAAGTTAATTATAAAAGATTTAAATTAATTATTCATTGACAATTCGGTCTAATATTCATTAAAATCAATAATATAAGAACTTATTATTAACTTTTAAATTAACATAATGGAGGAATGAAAAATGGAACAGCAGCAAATCCCTCGCCCTGAATACCCAAGACCTCAGTTTACTCGAAATTCATGGCTCAATTTAAATGGTGAATGGCAATTCGAAATGGATCCTGGAAAAAGTGGTATCTCGCGCGGATTAAACCAAGACGAGCAAAAGCTAACTCAACGCATCATCGTCCCCTTTTGTCCAGAAAGCCGGCTGTCAGGCATTGGGCATACAGATTTCATTCCAGCCGTTTGGTACAAACGAAGCTTCAAGCTTCCTGACAACTGGAACGGCGGACATACATTATTGCATTTTGGAGCGGTAGACTACGAGGCTCAGGTGTGGGTTAATGGCAAACATGTAGGAAAGCATCGAGGCGGTTACAGTTCTTTCTCATTCAATATTACTGATTCCCTCCAGCAAGGTGAAAATGTGGTTACCGTATATGCCGAGGATGATACTCGCTCTGGCTTACAACCGCGCGGCAAGCAGAGCGGTACCTACCATTCACAAGGCTGCGACTATACCCGCACGACTGGCATATGGCAAACGGTTTGGCTTGAGCATGTGTCGGAAACATATATAGAATCCTGCCGTTTCGTTCCAGACCCGGAGAACAGCTGCCTGCACGTAACTGCCAAGCTGTCTGGAAGCACAAAAGATGTACAATTCCGCTGTAATGCGCTGCTCGATGGCCTGTCGGTAGGAAAACAAACGGCAAACGCCGGCTCGATGTCCGTTTCATTAACGCTGCCCCTCTCCAAAATCAAATTATGGAACACCGATTCACCTGTTCTTTATGATCTGGAGCTTGAGCTCATTCGTGATGGTGAAGTATTGGACTCAGCTTCTTCATATTTCGGTTTGCGTTCCATTCAATTGGATGGCAAGGCGTTCCGTATTAATGGCAAATCCGTATTCCAACGGCTCGTTCTTGATCAAGGCTTCTATCCTGAAGGCATTTATACAGCACCTACTGACGATGATTTAAAACAAGATATTGAAATGTCGCTCGCACTTGGTTTCAACGGTGCAAGATTGCATGAGAAAATGTTCGAGCCTAGATTCCTATATTGGGCAGATAAGCTTGGATATTTGGTGTGGGGAGAGCATGCTAACTGGGGTCTCGATATATCAACAGCTGCCAGCCTTGCTCAATTTCTACCGGAATGGATTGAGGGTGTGGAACGAGACTTTAACCATCCAAGCTTGATCGGATGGTGCCCATTTAATGAAACATGGGACTCATCGCGCGGCACTCGTCAAGATAATGACGTACTTCGCGTCGTTTATGAAACGACTAAAGCTATTGATCCAACGCGACCGGTCATCGACACAAGCGGCAACTTCCATGTTGTAACGGACATTTTTGATGTTCACGATTATGATCAAAATCCTGTTACATTCAGGGAACGTTATCGGCCGTTTGCCGAGAAAGGCGAGGCGTGGGTCTCCTTCCCCGATAGACAAAGCTATAACGGCCAACCTTATTTCGTCAGTGAGTATGGCGGAATTTGGTGGAATCCTAACCAGTCCGATGAGAAAAGCTGGGGCTACGGGGATCGTCCACAAAGCGTCGAGCAATTTATTGAAAGATATGACGGCTTGACCAGTACTCTTCTTGAGAATCCTAATATGTTCGGGTTCTGTTATACACAGCTTTATGACGTGGAACAAGAAGTGAATGGGCTTTATACTTACGATCGACAACCGAAGTTTGATGTTGAACGAATTAAAGCGATCAACAGCAAAAAAGCAGCTATCGAGGATTAGTGCTCATTAGTCTCAAACAAAAAACAGGCATGCTGCKATGGCAGCATGCCTGTTTTTATTGCTTTTCTACTTACAATTGACCTAATAACCCGCTCCATTATTGAACACGATGTACGCCAACAATATCTAATGTTTGTCCATCGATCGTTATGTCTACTGATTTCGTTTTCACTGTGCCATTATTATAGTAAGCAGAGAATATGAATGTAAAGGTGCCTTTAGCAAGCTTTGTGAATGATGCATCCCAAAGTTCACCGTGCCAGCTGGTTTGCCCTGCGTTTAATGCGGTTAGAGACGTTTCGTAAGTACGCATACGCACCTCTACCCGATCCGCTTTTGTAGCCGTGCCTGTAATGGTTGTATCTGCCTCCAGTATAAATTTCTCTCCCGCCCAAAATACCGAATAACCGCGCGGCGAATTCTCATCTCCTGATTGTTTTAAATTAAAAGCCTTACGATGCTGATCCCATTGCTCCGTATGTCGTACATAAGCATTGACATGTAGCGGCAGCACCTGCAACGTTTTGGTCACGCTAACCGGCTCAGCTATACCGTCGCTAACCGTTAGCTTCATACTCCAAAGTCCTACCGTTGTTAACCTCAGTGAAGGCCCTTTTACCGGATAGTTTGGACCATTAACGGTATAGAAATAGCTGTTCTTCACGCCGAGCGGACTTGTCAGCTCATAAGCAATCGTAAGCGTATTGCCATCAGCATCTGTCACATTCGATAGAAAAGTTGTCATATCTCCTTCATATACAGGTTTGGGCGTCCAATCAAAGTCAGCCGTCGGAGGTCGATTGGTAACGAAATAAATATATTCATAATGCCCTTCATTGCCGGCAACGTCATAATCGATTACGGTAAGACGATATGCTTGTCCAGAAATCAACCCAGCAACTTTGTATGATTGCTTAGAAAGTGCTAAAGGAATGCTGTATTCCGTTTTACCGTCACCATTTAAATCAATATTCGTCACACTGCCATCAGCGTTCACTTTTTGCAAATAGAAGGTGCGAGCAGCATGTCCCGAGGAAGGTTCGGCATCATAGAAAGTATTAAACTGAACCGTTACGGCCGTAGGTTCAACAGTAAGCTGTTCATTCACATCTGCAGGTTTAACCGTATCGACAAAGAAAAACCCGTTGCTTGAATACGGTCCCCATATATAGCTGTCGTTCGCTCTCGCTCTCCAGTAATGCAGCCCCTCAGCTAAAACAGGTGTTGTGTAATTAGCAGCAGCCAAAGCAGAGTTCGTGTCCACTACCATAACACCGCTCGATGCTTTGAACACCTCATAGTCTATCGCTTTAATGGGATGGTTCTCTGGATCAATCGTAAACGCGTGCAGCTGTGGACGATTTGAGTTTGTATAAATAGGATTATTAGCATCAAGCCCGTTAAATGAAAGTAAATAGGTTTGCGGTGGGAGATCCAGTACAAAATATTTAATATTACTTAAATTAGACCATCCCCCTGCTGAGTAAACCTGCCCTTGCACCTTAACGACGCGACCAGGAACGATGCTTTCCGCAAGCATAGGATACGTAAGTGCATTTCCTTCATGCTCAATATACAAGGCCGTTTCATTGTTATCGACATAGTTTAGCATTAGTCGATATCGCTCTTGTGGATCATTCTGAGCATCATAATATGTCCATCGAATCGTCGGTTCTTTAATCAGCACCGTTGGTGTTGTTGGAGTTGTTCCAGCAGGAACCGTAATGGTCATAACAGGCTTCGTTTGGTTAACTGGCAGTATTCCGTCCTTATAAACAATCGATTGCCCCCAATAAGACCATGCTCCGTGTATATCTCGAACTTGCTCCTGTACAATCAGCTCCACACCAGGGCGATTATAGTACTCTCGTTTCCCGACTGTCCATGTGGTTTGATCAGCCCACCGTGTACGGAATAACTTGTCTGATAAAATATGAGCAATATCAGGATCATAAGAGGTATCAAATGTTTCATAATCTAGTGCTTCACCATCTGCAAAAACCTTGCCTGTAAACCTAACATCCGGCTGTGCGACCGGTCGTCGATGTACATAAAGCAGCTTTTTCACTGGCTCTGACCATTTGCTATAAGCAGAAAGACCAGGATTGTCTTTAGCACGGAAGGTGATTTCATATACCCCAGGTTTCTCTAGCGCGTTTATGGTTGATCCATACGTTTTTCCGCTATAAATGCTCAACCCTTCTGGATTTTCAAAGAAGTTTGGATTATGGCTGTAGCTCCACTCTTCTGCTCCCATTGGATCTTTTTCAACATCATTGAATAGTTTCTCATAAGAGATCGGATCATTGACGAGAACGGAATCATAGGTTTGTTCGATGTAAGTGTCACCATAGTTCGTTTTCTTTACATTAGAGAATACAGCGTTGGATTGCCCAAGTGACATTAATCCCGCGTAGCCTCTTGTATACGTACCATCGGCAACCTCTAGTACTTTCGCATAATTCACATATACACGCTGGATGCCATTAACCGATTCTACTTTAATCGGATACGTGTTAAATGCAGTTCGTGTCATAGGTGTAGATTGCAATAACGTTTTCGCACCATTGACTACACGGAATAGCGACAGGGTGTTCTTGCTCCACTCCATTGCAAACATATTCTTCTCATTCTGAATCTGAAAAGCAGCTCCGATAACCTTGTCGTTTCTTATATCACTTACATTTGCATGAAATTCTAAGGCGTAGTTTTTCATAGCACTTCCAGCATCATAGAGCAGTCCGCCCCAATCGTCGCTCGTAATTTCAACGGTATTTGCATCTATTTCCTTTAATGTTCCATTAGCGTTAGCTGAAACAAACGGCATGACATTTCTTTCGTAAAAAACATAAATGGAGCCATCAGGTAAAATAGGGGTTGATGTTCCTGATTGCTTTTGATTATTTCCTGGTTCTGGTCCGGAATATGGCGTCTGGGCAATGACACTATTGGTTGTTGCGTTATACAACGTGGCCCATATTTTTTTAGGTGCATCGGGATCACCCCAAGAGGTTCCCACACCCATAAACACAGGATAAATAATCTGATCGTATTGATTGATAAATATTTTACCAAGGTTTGCACCGTAATCTACACCTTGAAAACCGCCGTGTTGGTCTCCATAGTAATTAAAAAATGCATTATACGATTCGTGCGTTCTGCCTTGGGAATACGTCAATAAATTGGAAAATACGATTGGATTTGCATTTGGTGCTACATCTGAATAACCTAATGAATGTGAACTTTCGTAACTGACAATCCTTCTTCCAAAAGCGCTCTTAAATATTTCTTCACCGTAATAGTTAGTACCGCTCTCAATTGCCTCAAACATAGTAGTACCTGTTTTACTACTACCCATGGACACATAATTTACATATACAAATCTTTTTGAATCAGATATGGAAGCCGCAGATAGTCCAATTGCACCCCCTACAGTAACGGTACGAGTTACACCATTTTTTTTCACTTGTACAACGAGACCTCTCACTCCTCCTAATCCAGAAGAATAGCGATCTTCAAAGTTATACGTAACGTACGCATCTCCGTTATCATCTTCGGTCAAGTTGATGTTTGTAATAAATCCACGATCCAAATTCTCTCCTGGCGCTTCCCACACTAAGCTTTTCGTTTTTAAGGAGTATTTGAAAATTCGCAATTGATTATTGTAACCATAGTTATATTCTTCTGGCACATCATACGAGAATTTACTAGCCACATACATATATTCGCCATCATTTGATATTTGCACAAGAGCCGGTCCAATTCCGCTGCCTAGTCCGCTAGGTGATGTTAAACTAGATTGCAAATTAATTGAATCAAGATATACACCATTTTTATCGTACCTCGCAATGACCGCTAAATACGGGTTGGCTGCATTTTGTCTACTATCTTTAAAGTAAAATGTTTCATCTCCGCCAATTTCCATAAGTGTGAAGTTACTTGGGGTATCAAAATTAACCGTCCTTAAAAGCTCACCTGTAATTGAATTTCGTTCATAAAATGTATAGGGATAGTTAGGCAAGCTATAATTTTGATTATAAGAATATAGTCGGTTTCCACCGAAAACCTTGTTGAATAATATTTCTGTAACTGGCACACTCCAAGTGGGTTTAGCAACAATATCTGCAGCAAGCTGATATTTTGTTCGTGAGTTCGCTCCATTTCCTGAGTTCGGGTATCCCACAGAAAAGTTTGTGTATACTCCATTTTTTGTCGATAGTGTAGTAGCATCCGCTTTCCATGCCGCTTTTTGGGCATTTCCACCTTTGTATGGCGTTTTAGCCGTCCAAGAACGGAAAATCGATTGTGTTGAATAGTTCGTAACTGGTGGACCGCTGTCTTCTCCCTGTCCTGGCTGCTGTGTAGTTCCAAACACGTTGAAGTTAGCAGACGGCGCGTAGTTCAGAATATCAGTAGTGGCAATGCCCGAAATGCCTTTTAACCCATAGTCTTCTGTCACGGTAGCACGATATTGCCTCTTCCCTACTTTGGAGTAATTGAGCGAGTGCGTTGTTTTAAAAACTCCATCATATAAGGGTTTCCACGCTTCTTCCTCAAAGTTTCCATCACCATCTTGGTCATATCGCTCTTCGAGAAAAAGATGATTTAGAATATCGCCGTCAGGACTCTCTGCATCAATATAAAGCATGAATCCGTTACCTCGATATGATTCTTCAGGTGCTATCACTTCGACTGTAGGTGGTTCATCAGGTATAACCTCCATAATCAAATCATCCCATTCACTAACTCTTCCAGTCGTGTCATAAACCTTTCCTTCGATACTATATTCGCCTAAATTAGCAGGCGTTACGGTGAACCAACCATTTGTATAGGCTGCATCCCCTACTTTTTTATAGCGCATCTCCGACTTGCTAAAATCTATTTTTTCGCCTCTATCCTCTAATGGTGTATACGAGTTTAAAAGATTGTAAGGCCGCTCTAAGGGTCTTCCTTGTATTACACGCGTTATTCCCGATACAATGGCTACTGGTTTGGGATCGACAACCCGAAGCAATGCAGTATCTTTTTGCGATCCGCCAAATTCATCAGTTACGATAATTTCAGCCGTATAAAACCCAGGATTTGAATACGTCTTGTACAAAAACTCAAAGTCTGTATTATTTGGTAGTACTGCGCTCAAGTTGTTCGTGAATGTCCATGTGTAGCCATTCAATCCTTTTGACCGATTTATAAGCGAGGACTTTTCCCCAGCAATGATACTAGGGGGATCAAATTCTATATCCGCTTTCAAATCAGGTTTAGGTGTAGGTGTTGGCTCAGGAGTTGGCGTAGGGCTTGCGCTTGGGTTAGGCGTTGCTTTATTTGCCACGTTTATTATCAGCTGCGCCCATTCCGAAACTTTTTTTGCGCTATTGGTGACCCGCAGCTCAATTATGTATTTCCCTTCAGCAGCAAAATCTTTTGCTGTTGGTTTTGTCGCAATCGTTTTACCTGTTGGGTTTTTATATTTCCATTCTCGAATGGTGATTGATTCCTTGCCTGGTGAATAGGAGAGTTTGTCATCAAGCATCGGCTCTGTTGCCGGCTTCATGGTTATTTCGGGGGTTGTTCGATGGTCTCCCTCTTTATGAGAGATGATAGCTATTGGAGTAGTGGGTTCGTTCTTTTTGTTGAATGCAATTTTAAAATCTTTGGTGTTGTTATTTTCGTTTGATTCGATGACGGCTTCACCAAAATCAGTCTTCGCTGTGAAGCTCTTAATTCCGCTTGATGTAGAGGATACATTAACGGTAACTGTTTTGATTTGTCCGGGTGGTATGTTTGAAATGATTTCTGATTTAATTGTTGTCCCAACTATGCCCACTGTAAAAGCTCCGCTACTTACCGTTTTACTTTTATTCTCTGTAGTAATTTTAATTGGTACAGAGTCGCCAACCCATGCATCTGCCGGATTGACTATTGCGCTAATAACAAGATCAGGTTTTGAGGGCGGCGGCGGAAGCGGTTCAGCTGGAACTGTAAAGATTTCATACCACCATGAGCCATCAGGTTGCCATATGTTCCACATTTGTATTACGCCGGGAGAAAACTTCGTGCGTGCTTGTTGAACAATGGCATAGTTCCATAGTGTATCTGCTGTCCAATTAGTGCCTTTAAGCTTGTTATAGCTTTCTAAAAAAGTTTTTGAATGTATATATGGGTCATTCATTTCTGTGAGCCATTTATTCACATCTGGATGCAATGATAAGTTTGTCTGTCTAATGTCTTTAGATTTTCCTATCGCAGTATCCCAAGGAGTTTTCACCCAATTTTTAGCTACGCTCTTTGTCACATTTGAGTCACTTTCAAACATCCAATTACGATAGAGGTTGCCTTCATAATCCCAACCAAGAAATCGATATTGTCCTTTTTTTAAATCTTGCACAGATTTGTCGATATCCGATGGACAACCGTATACGATAACATTTGAACCAATGTTAGATTGATTCAATAAAAACTTTTCATTTAATGCTCCTTTAGAATTTTTCAACGGTATATCGTAGAAGTCAATGTACACTTTTGCTTCATCACTATATGTAGATGGCGCAGGACAATTAGTAGCAGCATTCACGTATGCTGGTATTGAAGTTACTAAAAATGAAATTGTTAAAGATAATAATAAACAAGCTCGAAGAAACTTCCTCACTTAGTTAACCTCCGATCCAAAAAGACACTCCGGTATTATCGCTACCTTTGTACACTACAAAACTTCTGCCATCGTACGTTGTTTCAACCTCACTAGCAGAGTCTTTATTTTCAACTCCATCCACCTTTATATAACTGCTATATGCCTTTTCATAAGATTTTGGATAATAGACTTTTAGTAAGTCTTTAACTAAAGCCTTAACATCTGCCGAAGAGTCATATGTATTTAAAGTAGTCCTCTTTAAATCCGGTTTATATTCTATGGTTACAGTGTTATCTGAAAAAACATCAGTTCCCTTTAAGTTGATCAGCAGAGCATGTCTAGATAAAGTGGTGTTCCCCTTAAAACTAGGCAAAGATTGAACAAGTGTATTTAGTTCCTCTCTTGTTTTCGGATAAGCCACCGGCTTCCCATTCTTCGCCATCAACGTATTCAGAATCATCACCACTGCCTCAGCACGAGTTGCATTCTTCTCCCCGCCCATCGAACCATCGGGATAACCCTTCATAATTTCCAGTTTCTTTGCCACAGCCAAATAACCCGACTTTACGCCTTCGGCATCTTTACCTAGCGCACGGATCGTCATACGCGCGATCTCTTCTCGCGTAATCATACGATTTGGTTCAAATGTATTTTCTGGATAGTCCCCAACCTTAATAATGGATTGCTTCAATCCTGTTGCAATGTACGAGCGGAACCAACCCGTATCATCAACAAAAGGCGTATCTGTATCTTCCACTTTCACCTTCATCGCCGCCACAATCGATTTCAAAAATTCTGCGCGTGTCATGTTCGCATTTGGCTTAAATGTTTTTGCATCATAACCATTAATCCATCCTTGATTAACAGCCGTCGCAATTTCATCCTTTGCCCAATGCGTTTTTGTATCTGTAAAAGCAACCGCTGCCGCAGCTGTCTCCGTATTTATCACAATCGTCACCAATAACGTAATTGCGAGCATGATTTGTCCTATTTTCCGCATATTTAACCACTCCATTTATTAGGATGATAAAAATTCACCAGTGAACTAAAAAACATTTTTAACACATTTTTTTACAGCAACATCATAATCATTCTTCTTGCCCGTCTCTTTTCCCTTCTTTTCTTATCCCCTTTCCCTCCAAAGTTTCCCGTATTTCGACAACATTCCTTCCCCCCATCAGCAGGCCACTCTCCCAAGAAACACTGCTGAAGCAACGCAAAAAAGCACGCCCCTCCCTCTATCGAGGGAATAAGCGTGCTTCGCTATCCTACATATCAACTACAGCAAATGTTACTTCACACCGGAGAATCTGTCAATATATAGGTTTAATCACTTCTATCGTTAATGTTTTTTGATTTTATTATATTCTGCTGCTTTTGATTCTTTTTATAATATCTCATAATAAAAGATACAATAACGAAAACCGATCCTAATAACCCGATATACATATAGTAATCAGGATTGTCCGTATTAATTAAGCCGCCGCCTCCAAAGATGACTGCTAGTGGAATCCCAAATATGAGCAATAATCGATCCACCTTCATATACAGACCTCACCCTCCAAGTTTTAAAGATACATTTAACGCTTTGAAATTCACATCATCTTTTATAGATTAACAATCAACTTACCAATCAACAACGAAAATAGATTTAGTGTTTTCCGAAATCTATTTTGCGCACGCACATTTTTGCTTTAATAAAAAAATACAGAGCATTGAGGTTTATTCCCCATCCATGCTCTGTATCCCTATTCATTATGACTATACTTTCTCTCCAACTAAGAACTAGACTGAACAACAAGCGGTTTATGCTTGAACAACGGAACAAGGAGCAGCATTCCCAAAAACATAATCGATCCTGCGACGCAATAAATGCCGACGAGCGGAAACACCGTTTTGAGCTGTCCGGCAACAAGCGTCATAATAACCATCATCCCCATAAACATCGGGGTAAGCACGCCATTGACCCGTCCCGTATAGGACTCCTCCGAATATTGCAAAATCATTGTGCTAATACCGATTTGAATCATCGGGAAGCCTAAACCGCTAATAAATTGCAGCACTAATGTAATGGGTATGCTTGTTGATAAGCCTACACCAATCATACAAAGCGAGCTCATTAATAGGCCAATTGCGAGCAGCTTTTGCGGAGCTACTTTTTTGGCTATAACCATGACAGCCCCGCCGCCAACCAGCATCGCTATCCCGTTAACCATCAGAATATATTGCAAAAACTCCTTAGGCTGACCCAGTCGTTCAAGCACGATGAACAAGCCAAGCGTCTGCGCAATTCCTACCGCCGTACCCGCTAATGCAAACGTACCACCAAGTGCTTTTAAGACTGGACTGCGCCATACATATTTGAATCCATCCTTGAACTCCTTCCAAAAATGCTTCTCTATTGCAGCGTCTGTTTTCTCCACTTCACGATCACGCGGAATTCTGAACAAAACGACAGCGGAGAGCAAGAACGCTACGCCCATGACTCCAATGGAAACTTCGATGCCGAACTTTTGATACGATATGACACCAAGTGACGGACCAAGCACCATGAATATCGCCATAAGCGATTGGAACATCGCCATCGCCGATTGCAATTGTTCTGCGGGAATATGCTGCTTAAACAGCTTCATAGCAGAGGGCTGTGAAAATTGCGATAGGATTGCCGATACAAACGTTGCAAAATACACCATATGCCATGAACCGTAAAGCAATGTAATCAGTACAACAAACACAGATAACGCTGATAAAAAGTCACACCAAATCATCGTGAGCCGCGGCTTCCAGCGATCTGCAAATGTTCCTCCGATGAATGAGAATACGAAAATCGGTAAAAATTCCACGAAGCCCATCAAACTAATCGCAAACGGGTCCTCGTTCGTCTTGTCTGTCACATACATCAGAATAGCGAAGTTCCTTACCCAAATTCCAATTTGAAGCAATACGTTTGAAAATATAATCGTTTGAAAAAACTTGTTCCGAAGCAAACTTTCTCCCGCTCCTGTTACTTCTTTAGCAGACATTTCAATCAGCACTCTCCCTCAACCAAAAAATGATTTATTTCTCCACCTTCTCGGCTGGGCCATGATAACCCTTTTCACCATAAGGCTGCAGCTTTTGGGCCCATAGCTCCTTTAAATCGTTGACTTCTCTGTTGTATTGTCGCACCATGTCAACGGGTTGACGGCCTTCCGGGTCCAATACGTCTTTATAATCATAACGAATTTTTTGTTCCAATTTAACGGTCTCTAGAACGAGAAAAGAAAAGTTTTCGAAGCCAAATTGCTTCCATTCCTTCTGCAGCTCCTTATTCGCATGACCATTCATATTCAGTACAAACTGCTCTTTTCCCCAAAGGGCATCTAAATTAGTGGAGCTTCCTAAATAAATTTTTCCGTTCACATTATTTTTGATCTGAAAAACACCCATCTGCCGCTCACGCTCTTGGTATTCAGCTGTCAGCTGCTTCCTCTTTGCCTTATCCATTTTTGGTTCACCCTTTCGTTCTTCCTCTTGCTCCTGCACTTTAGCCTGAGCTTTCTGTTTGTCCGTTTTTCCTTGCTTGCCTTTAGCAGATTTCTTTGGGGTTGTCATTTGCTCAACCTGCTCGGTCGACCCACTCTGTTCAAGCTCATTTTTCTTAATTCCTGAACCCTTCACCCAATACACTTTGCCATCATCTTTACGATCCAAGTAGCCATAATCGATCAGATAGCGGCGCAGTGTTGCATAATCCTCTTCCCAAAAAGAAATTAACCGCTCATTCACTTCTTTCTCCGTATAGCGGACTCCGCTTTTGAAATAAGAGGCGATATGACGCAGCACTGCTACTTTACGTTTCTCCTTGCGCGGAAATGAAGCGAGCGGACCTTCAGGACCATCCGGAAAATATTGCTTCAAAAGATCTGCGTATTCATCCTCTGTAATCGCATAACGTTCATCTATTTGTGTAGCCGTCCGATGTACAGGCACGAATCGCGGAGCCCCAGTGTTGCCATGGTCCATCATTTCAATAATCGCGAGCAGCAGCTTTGCTTGCTTGGCCTTCTCCTTCAGCACGAAACGATGATTTCGAATGGTCGAAGCGCTGCCTATTCCAGTACGGCTCATCATTTCATTGTCAGTCAGCTGATCGGCAAAGCCTTGAATAAGCTCCTTCTGCAAGTCGGTCAGACCCGTCTGCCGCTTATCCAGCTCAAGTAAATAATCAAGCATGGAACCATGCTCCTGCTGGACATGATAGGCTGCATATTTACGCGCCTCATACCAGCGTCCAGACTGTTCATCCCGAAAAATCTCTCCATCCTCAAAACGTTCTCCGCAAATAAGGCAATAATAAAATCCTTCGGCTTCCTCATATACATAACCCTGCTTCAGTTCTTCTACCGACGCCGACCAAAAATGTTCTTCAGTAACCATTTATACAAACACCTCTCAATAACGTCTACTTATTTTATAAACATTATATAATTATGTTTGGTTTTTATCAAATACTTTTTCAAACAAAAAAAAGTCGCCTTAAGGAAATATCCTTAAAACGACTATTCTGTCACTCCTATTCGAGTTACACCGATTCCTTCCTATCCTTTGGCAGCATAAGCGCCAGCAAGCCCATCAGCGGCAACACGCTGCAAGCGACCATAACAAAGCTGAGTGAACGGGCGTCCGCCAAATATCCGAGAACAACCGCACCAAGTCCACCCATTCCAAAAGCAAGACCCGTTATAAGCCCTGAAGCCGTCCCTACCTTGCTGGGCATTAGCTCCTGCGCATACACGACGCTGACCGAGAAGCCGGATTGCAAAACAAAACCAAGCACTACGATTACTGGATATACCCAGGCTAGAGGCAGATGCGGCAAAATGAGAGCGAATGGTGCTGCACCTAGAATGGAAATCAGCATCATTTTTTTGCGTCCGATCCGATCCGCCAATATACCGCCAAGAAAGGTGCCGGCAACACCAGCTGCCATAAATAGAAATAATGGAATCTGTGCTTGCTTAATCGTCAGATGATAGGCTTCCACCACATAAAACTGATAAAAGTTACCGATCGCTGCCGCATACCAGGATCGTGCAAATACGATCACGAACAAGATAGCAAGTGCAAACGCAACAACCTTGGGTGCAAGAGCGGGCTTCGCGCTGCCTGCCGCTTTGCGCTGCATTTTGCCATCGTGTACAGCTAACTGCGTCTTATACCAAGGAACGACTTTCGTCAAAATAATAATGGCTGTAGCAGCAAGCAATGTCCCCCATATAGCGCCCTTCTGTCCAAACGGCAAGAAGATCAGCATCGTCATCAACGGACCGAGCATTTGACCAAAATTACCGCCAACCTGATAGATCGACTGGGAGAAAGCTCTGCGATTGCCTGCGGCCAAATGAACAACCCGAGAGCCCTCTGGATGGAACACGGCTGAGCCAAGCCCCACAAACACAACCGCGAGCAGCACCAAGTAGAAGTTCGGTGCGAAGGCTAAGCCAACCATCCCGAGCATGCTGGCACACATCCCGACAAGAAGCATCCAAGGCGCAGGCCTCTTATCCGAGATCAAGCCCACAACAGGCTGCATAACGGATGAAGTCATATTGAGCGTAAAAGCAATCCAGCCGATTTGTGCCAAGCTTAACCGCAGAGATTGCTCCAATACGGGAAACAGCGCGGATACAACCGATTGCATCATATCATTCATGAGATGAACGGAGCTGATACAAATGAGTATCGAGTATACAGTAGCAGATTTTATCGCTTCTTTATTGATTTTTCTCGTTTCTTGCTGTGCAGACATGTTTAGTAGGACCTGCCTTTCTTAACGAAAAACACTCGTTGCCCTCAACGAAGCGTGCAGCAAGCATGAACTAAGCTATTGCAAACTTCATGCAAACAGGACTAGGCAGTTCAAGCTCCGAATCCAGCTTGGACAGCAGCCCGCTTTCCGCATCTACTGAAAATACAGTAATATTGCCAGTTTTCTGATGAGCAACTAGCAAATGATCGCCGCTTGGCGTAAGGACAAAATTTCGCGGCGACTCTCCGCCGCAATCGATATGCTGAATAAGCGAGAGCTGTCCATTTCCTTGATCCACTGCAAAAACAGCAATACTATTATGACCACGGTTAGAGCTGTACAAATAACGTCCTGAAACTCCTAAATGAATATCAGCTGAATCGTTATATCCATTGTAGTCCGCTGGCAATGCTGATATCACCTGGTTTGCTGTTAATGCGCCCAGTTCCGCATCCACATCAAATTGTGTAATCGTCGAATCCAGCTCATTCATCACGTAGCCTGTGTTTAAATGAGGATGGAAAATCAAGTGACGTGGACCAGCACCCCGATGAACCTTGCTAATCCCATGAGGAATAAGCGAGCGCCGTTCCTCATCAAAGCGATAAATAACGATCGCATCGATACCCAAATCGACTGCACATACATAAGAAGAACCAAACGGAATGATGCAATGAGCATGCGGTGCATCCTGCCTTGCTGCGTTTGGACCGAGCTCACCGGCATTTTGCTGAACAGATGTTGCCTCCTCCAGCCCGCCATCAGCCTTAATCGGTAATAACGCAACGTTTCCGCCTGTATAGTTGGCAGCTAAGAGAACCTGCCCCGCATTGTCCGTGCTAATGTAGCAAGGATGAGCGCCATATGTAAGCAAGCGGTTGCCTGTAGATTTCAACAAGCCCGTTGCTTTATCAATCTCAAACGAAGCGACTGAGCCGCCGCTAGCATCTCCGGTTACTTCAGTTTCACTAGCCGCATATAAGCTGCCGCCACTTGGATTTAAAGTCAAATAAGAAGCGTTTTCGAGCCCGCTAAGACGCTGCAATATCGCTAACTCACCTGTCGTTTCGTCAAACGTACACACATGAATCGTTGAGTCCTCCGCTGTTCCATATGACCCGATATAAAGGATGTTTATGGGTGTCGGTTGTTCCTTTAAATTGCTCATTTTTTATCCTACCTCTCTGACTTTTTGGCTTTACAGTGACCATAGCATAAGCGGCTTCATCAAACAATGTCTTTTTTTTATAAAAGACTTCACAAATACTATTGTGACATGTTACAATGTAAGCGCTAACAAATTCAGCGATTCACATTTCTAAAGGGGGAATTGAGATGATGAATGTTGTAATGAGCGAACGGAATGTGTATGAGGATTTCGAGTTGGAGACAGACGTGCTCTATTTCAAGCTCGGTATGCAAGGACTCGTAAGCTTCCATGGCAGAAACTATAATATAAAGAGACGAATGACTGCCGAACAGATTAGCCAGTTGACTAACGAACGCAGCTTCTATCAAGTCAGCTCTAATTGCTACATCAATATCGGAAAAATCAAGACGATTGATGCTGGTACGATTTATTTTGACTCCGAAATAACAGACTCTAAGCAAGTAACCGTAAATCGCCGCAAGCAATTCGTAATCCAACAGCTGTTTTCACAGCGTGCTTCAAGCAAAGAATATCGGATAACAAAATAGTTGTACATACAACCGCCCCATTTTCCGCTATTATCGGAATAGGGCGGTTGTTTGTTGTCTACCGTCCTGCTATTCTAAAGTTGAATATTATTATATTTTTTGCACAAATGAAGTCAATTATTAATCACTTTTAGGAGGACTACCATGTCTACGCAAGGACAAGCGTTTGAAAAATTATTTCATGATGAGCAAGCTGTATGGCTGCAATGGGGCGCATATGAAGCAGCTGTATTGCCAGCAGTTGGTGCCAATCTTATTGCGTTTCGCGATAAAGCAAACAACTATACCTTCCTTCGCGAACCATCCCTAGAGGAAATGGATAGCTTCAGAGAGAATCCGGGCATTCACGGCATCCCCGTTCTGTTCCCCCCAAACCGTTATGAAGATGGTACTTTTACATGGAACGGCAGAACGTATAACTTTCCAGTTAACGAAGCAAAAACGGGCAACCATTTGCACGGATTTTTCCATACAGCAGCTTGGAGTGTCGAGGATTTTGGCACAAACAAAACGGAAAGCTACGTATCGCTCAAAATTTCAATCGATGAAAGCCACCCGATCTACACGTATTTGCCGCATCGCTTCACGATTAAGCTTCGTTATGCTTTGAATGATACGGGTCTACTGCAGCATGTATCGGTACATAATGAAGGAACGGACGTTATGCCTTGCCTGATCGCTTTCCATACAACGATCAATGCACCGTTCGCAGCGAATAGTACAGCAGATGATTACCGCTTCACGCTAACAACCGGCAAACGCTGGGAGCTTAACGAGCGGATGCTGCCAACAGGCAATTACCAGACGCTAGTTGCAGACGAGGAAGCCATGAAAACAACAGGCATCTCCCCATTCTGGGAGCCGATGGATAATCACTACACAACCGAGCCGCAAAATGGCCGCAACGCGATGGAGCTGACCGATACACGCAATGGCGTAACGCTAGTCTACGATATTGGAACAGCTTACAAGCAGTGGATGATTTGGAACAACAACGCTACGCCAGGCTTCTTCTGTCCGGAGCCGCAGCTGAATCTCGTCAATGCGCCAAATGTGAACTTGCCAGCTGAGCAAATCGGGCTTGTCTCACTTGAGCCAGGCGGCATTTGGGAAGAAACAAGCCGCTTGTACGTTAGAAAATAGGAACTGATCAAGGATAGCAGCCATTTCGCTGCTATCCTTTTTTTTATGTAGAAATAGATTTTTAACGAAGCCGAATCATTTTTTCCATCCAAATACAGGACAGGAGTGACTATTGTCGAGAAAGGCTGTAAAATGTAAGCATAAGCCCCTCTTATGTCGAAAACTGAAGGGAGAATATGATGCGGCAATCATTATGGAAAGCACTTGTCATTACAAGCTTCTTATCCTTTATTCTCATCATCATTCCACAACCAACTGTCCACGCAGGTTTAATTGATCGAATCAAAGACATTTACAATACACCTGAGAAAATAAGCGAGCTCCAGCAGCAGTATATTGAAGCCACAGAAGCACTCGCTAAGCAGCAGCAGCAGCTTGAGGAATCTGCAAAGGCTGCAGCAGAGTATGCAATGAAGCAACAGGAGCTGCTTGAACAAAACAATCAGCTTATCGCGCAAAATGCCGAGCTGCAAGCTGAGATGGATCGCATGAAGCAGGACAAACAATCGTTTATCAGCAAGCTTATTAATACTGTCATTATAATCGCAGCTGTTTTTGTTGCTTATATCGTATCCCTGAGAGTTTGGCGTTATGTCGTATGGCGCAAGCAGCGCAGCACAAGCAGTAGAGACAGCAGAGGCAGCAGAGGAATTAGCGGATGAAAATAACCGTTCCTGCCCAAGTCGGCCATGTGCATCTCACCCTTGATACTGCGGACAAGCTTCATGTTCTGCATCCAAAATCAATCATCGCCTTTCAAGGCGATCCGCAAAATCGCGAGGATCGTTTCATGGATTTAGCTGGCATGTATCGCAAGAAACGCTGGATTCGCTCCCTTATTTCTGGACCGGCCGAATTCATTGTCGGCTTGCCTGCAGGCTGCTCGCTCGAAACGCTGCACATCGATGAGAAAAGCGACTTGCTGTTTGATTTCAGGCATATTATCTTTTTCTCGGACGGCATGAAGCTAAAGTCTGTCGTGCAGAAGCTCAAAAACGCATGGATTACGAAGGAATTTGTGAGAATGCGATTTTCCGGGCCGGGCTTGCTCGGTATCATTACCGCTGGTGATGTGAAATCCATTCAGCTCCATCCGGATCGTCCTTTGTATGTTGAGACTGGAGCACTCGTCGCATATCCAGAGCATGCTTCCATCCAGCTGTCCGTTTACGGCAACAAGCTCGCAAGCCAGCATATGAATGTGCAGTGGGAAATTCGCGGCACCGGCCCAGTACTTATCCAAACAGGCTCCCGCGATGCCGAACTGGAGGAGCAGCTGCAAAACGGCGGGTTTATCAAAAGAATTCTTCGCGAAGTGCTGCCGTTTGGCGGCATCTATATCAAATAAAACAGAGGCCAGCCGACCGTCAGCAGACGGAAGACAAGCCTCTTTTTATTTTAAACCCCTTTAATTGAAAACTGATGGGAGTATGCTTGGTTCGCAAAGAGAATGTATTCCTTCTCCGGAAGCTGTCCCCAGCTGTCATGTCCGCCCACGCCGGTTTGCTTATGGTTGACGCGTACGACCGTTTTGTTGCTTGGCGGCAGCAGATGAATATGATCATGCGCCTCCAGCTCCAATGGCGTATAAGGCAGTACATTTAGTTCAAAATGTGGCGCACCCTTCAGCACGATACCCTCGCCCTTTGCATTCGTAACCGCAGCATGGCGAACGTCCATCTTATTGCCGCATTCCTGTGGCCTGATATACGGTACAAGCTGATCCTGAACACTGCCAGCGTAAAGCCCAAGCTTGCCTCCCGTTTGGCGATCCCAATACGTCTCGTCTGGGCCTTTGCCATACCAGCTTACTTGATCAAATGATGCCGGCATCTGGAAGAGCATGCCGATTTCCGGAATTTCCGGTAAATCCGCTCCAGGCTGCAGCTTCTCGTATACATTAATCTCTCCGTCTCCACTTACTGTGTATATAATCGACAGCAAGGATTCTGTCGTGGTAGGCAAGCTATACTGCACATGAATTGTTGCACTGCTTGCCTCAAGCTTCCAAGTCATCGCTTGCAGAACGCGCTCCGTCCCCGCTTCACGCCATGTTGCACAGCGCACATGCTGCTGATTGCCTCGATCATTATCCGTGTATGCACGCCAGAAGTTCGGAGTCAATCCTTGCAATAACCGCTCTGAGCCATTCCATTCGTAGGAAGTAAGACTGCCATTTGCTAGATCAAATTGCGCAGTGAAGCTTTCGCCGCTTACGTGAAGCGCCGTTGCCGACTGTTCAGCATGAACAGCAGGCTTAGCTGGTACAAGACCAATAATCGGCTCAATAGGCGCAGGCAGCACAAATTGCTCAAACGCGATTTCATGACCCGCTTCGGCCCAAAGGGTTTGCTCCTTCAGCAGCAACTGTACCGTTAATACAGCCTCTTCCGAAATGGAAGAAAGCTTAGGCAGCGTATAAGGAATCGTTAACGTTTCCTCACTCTCCGGTTGTGCGGCCGCTTCTACCGTGCCTGCCTCCACAGAAACACCGTTAATCGCTATTTGCCAAGCAAGCGTAAAGCTATTTAAAGCGCTGAATAGATGACGATTGGTCACCTTAATGGTGCCATTCTTCAGATCAATCGCTTCAAACTTAGCATTTTGGTATACCTTCTTCACCTCTTGAAGCTTAGGCGACACAGTACGATCTGCGAAAATAAGGCCGTTGCCGCAGAAATTGCCATCATGCGGCGATTCGCCAAAGTCGCCTCCATACATCATTTTCACTGTGCCGCTCTCGTCTGTTACTCGAATGGCTTGATCGATCCAATCCCATATAAATCCGCCCTGCAACACAGAATACTTCTCAAAAACCTCCCAATACACATGTAGTCCCCCGCAGGAATTGCCCATCGCATGACTGTATTCGCATAAAATATAAGGTTTTTTCGGATTGCTTCTCGCATACTGTTCAACGCCCTGAGGGCTCGTGTACATATGGCTTTCGATATCAGAAGCTGCATCCGATTCGCGGTAGTGAAACGCTCCCTCATAATGAACGACGCGCGATGGATCAGCTTCACGTAAAAAATCATGCATTTTTATGAAATTGTCTCCGCCAAATGCTTCATTTCCAAGCGACCAGATGACGATAGACGCATGGTTTTTGTCTCTTTGCATCATCGAATTGCAGCGATCGAGCACAGCCCCTGTCCATTCCGGTCTGCTTCCTGGCACCGTAGTGCCAAGCTCCTTCTGTCCATAAGTCCAAGAACCATGTGTTTCCAGATTCGTCTCGTCGATGACATACAACCCATATTCATCACAAAGTTTGTACCAGAGCGAGTTGTTCGGATAATGTGAAGTGCGGACGGCATTGATATTATATTGCTTCATCAGTTCAATATCTTTGCGCATATCCGCTTCATTAATTGCACGGCCTGTATCGCATGAGAATTCATGACGATTTACCCCTTTGAACATGATCCGGCGTCCATTGATTTGCATCAGGCCATCTTTGATCTCAAACTTGCGGAAGCCGACCTTGCAGCTTATCGCTTCAAGCAGCGTGCCGTCCTCTGATTTCAAGCTTAGTATCAGTGTATATAAATTCGGCTGCTCAGCACTCCATTTGAGCGGATTAGAAACAGCGGCGCGCAGTTGAACAGAAGTGAGATCCTCCCCTTCCACCTGCGTCTGGATTGTCAGCGGGCTTGGAAATACGGCAGCTCGATTCGCGTCATATAGCGCTGCCTCTATCGTTATTTTGCAAATTGGCCTTACAAAATAGTTAAGCAGCTTCGCATCAACTATCAGTTCTGCGTCATGGCACTGCTCATCAAGCTCTGTATGTACAAAAAAATCGTAGATATGCGCCTCTGGAGTGGAGTACAAGTAGACATCTCGGAAAATACCGCTCATTCGCCAAAAATCCTGATCCTCCAGCCAGCTTGCATCGCTCCAACGATAAACCTCTACGGCCAGCTTATTCTCTCCGACTGCAAGGTAAGGGGTTAGATCAAACTCGGAAGGTGTAAACGTATCTTGGCTAAAACCAACAAGCTCTCCGTTCAGCCATACGTAGAAAGCCGACTCCACACCTTGGAAGCTGATAAATACAGGTTTACCATCCCACTCGGAAGGTACTGTAAAAGTACGAGCATATGAACCAACTGGATTATATGCAGTAGGGGCAAACGGCGGCTTTATGTCCTCGTTGCCATCCCAAGGATATCTAACATTCGTATATTGCGGATAATCATAGCCCTGCAGCTGCCAATGCGCAGGAACCGTAATGCTGTCCCACTGGCTATGATCATAATCGGCTTCATAAAAGTTGGCGATTCGTGATTCGGCATTCGCTGCAAACGCAAATTTCCACTGGCCGTTCAGCGACAAATAATTCGAAGACTTGTTATGATCGCCAGCCCATGCCTCCTCTATCGTATCGAAGGGCATTAACGAAGCATGCGCATCCATTCGGTTCAACCGATAAATTTCAGGGTTATTGTTCCACTCCGGGTAACCGTTGGCCGGCGGCGTATATACTAGCTTTTTTCGCATAAAATCAACCACCTCATCACTATTAATGGATATGATATTCACATTATAAGGCATTGCTATTTCTTATATCATAAAACAATTTTCATATCTTCTATAAAAATATGAACATAACTATACAAACGGTGCTCGTGATTGGAAGCGTAAAGCAAAAAAAAAAGCTGACCGAGGTAAAAACACCCGATCAGCCTTAACCGCCATATCTAGAAGCAGACCCGCCTCTTCTAGAGCTGCAGTTGCTTCAAATTATAAAACTCGCCTTTGCTTGCCATCAGCTCATCGAAGGTGCCGACCTCAACAATACGTCCATGCTTCATGACGACAATACGATCTGCATCACGAATCGTGGACAGGCGGTGAGCGACAATGAATGTCGTCCGGCCCTTAATCAGCTCCTGCATCGCCTTCTGAACATGAAATTCTGACTCGTTGTCGAGTGCGGAGGTTGCTTCATCCAAAATAATAATTTTTGGCTCGCGTATAAGCGCACGTGCAATCGCAATCCGCTGACGCTGGCCGCCAGACAACTTGCCGCCATGTTCGCCAACCATTGTATCGAGGCCGTCCGGCAGCTGCCCGATAAACTCGGATAGATTAGCCATCTCAACAACACGATTCACTTGCTCATCGGTAATATCGCGAAGGCCATACGTAATATTGTCTCGAATTGTTCCTGAGAACAAAATATTCGTTTGCGGCACGACCGCCAAATGCTTGCGATAGCTGCGCAGGTCAATGTCCGCCAGATCAATGCCGTCCATCAGCACTTTCCCGCCCGTTGGCTGCAGGAAGCCGATAACTAGATTGAGCACTGTTGATTTACCTGCGCCGGATGCGCCAACAAATGCAATACATTCGCCTGCTTCAACTTCGAGGGTAACATCCTCAAGCACATGATGTTCACTGCCCGGATATGAAAGCTCTACGCCCTCGAAAGAAAATTCACCTCGTACATCGGCAACTTTTCTTTTGCCGCTATTATTTTCAATATCGGTCGATACCAAAATCTCTTTAATGGAATGAATTGATTCAAGACCTTTTGCAATTTGCGGATAAATGTTAATGAGACCAGTAACGGAAGCCAAAATCATCGCAAAAAAACCTTGGTACATAACGACGTCGCCAACCTGAATTTGCCCATTGTAAGCTAAGTATGCCGTGAAAATTAAACAAAGCACCTGAAAAATTTGAAACGTCACCCAGTTTGTTGAGCCAAAATACGCCTCCACCAAATCCAGCCGATACCCTTTGCCTTGAATGTTGTTCAGCGTCTGGTCAATACGTGCGATCTCTACCTTCTCCAAGCCGTGTGCGCGCGTAATCGGAATCATCTCGACCATCTCTGACACGCGAGAGGACATTTGTTCTATTTCTTTGCGGAATTCCTTGTTCGACTTACGGATTTTGCGCCTGAAAATCGTTACAATCGTTATGGACATTGGAATGGTCAGTATAAAAAACAACGACACAATCCAGCTGCTGTTCAGCGTTATAATAAACGATACGATAATGTTAACGACAGCCGGCGCCAAAGCAATCATGAACTGCTTTGACATCATCTCAACCGCTTCGACATCGCGCAGCACCTTCGATTGCAGCTTGCCCGCAGGCAGTTCCCTGTGTTGATTAATGGACAACTGCTGCAGCTTGCGCACAAGCGCGCTGCGAAGTCCCGCTTCTACATATCTTACCGCACGGCTCAAAAAAGAAATGTAAGCGGCGTGGGTTGGTATGTTCTGCAAGATGACGATCAAAATAATAACAAAGTTAATCCAAATGCCGCTTAGCGGATATTTTGCTGGATTCGTCGCAATGTTGATAATATTTGCCGTTACAATCGGCAGCACATAAACGGGCGCGCTTTTGATAAACAAAAATAATAATGAAATCAATAGATTGGCAAAGTTGCCTTTGTATAATGACAATAAAAACTTCAACGGGCTGACATTTTCCTCTAGTGCCGCGTTTTCAAATGTGCTCGCTAGTCCCTTTGCAGCACCAAGCTGAGTTTTTACAACCCTCTCTGACATTTCTCTCTCCATCCTTCTGCAGCTCTGCATGCTGTCCAACCATTCTAAATCCGGCAAGCTACCGCATCATCTTACGCTCATTCCACCTTCCTGTAAATGTGCGATATTGCACTTCTTATATTCAATTTTGCTCTTCAATACTAGTGGTGCTTAGCTTTATAATCCTTTGGCGTTTCACCGACCATTTTCTTAAAAAGCTTGTTAAAGTAAACAGGATCACTATAGCCGACCAGCTGTGATATTTCGTAATTTTTCAAATTTGGATGATCGCTCAAAAACTGCTTTGCCTTCTCTATTCGAATGTCGATCAAATAGTCTGTCAGCGTCATGCCTGTCTCCTGCTTAAATAAGCGGCTCAAATAATTGGCGCTCATGCCGACGGTGTCAGCGATACGCTCCATTTCGAAGTTTTTACCGTATTCTTGCTCCAAAATCGTTTTCATTTGCTCAATAACATGATGCTCTTTTTCCTTCGAGATCGTCTCTTGTGCTGGAGCAGATACCGTTGATTCCGATGTTTGCCCGTTTTCGCTGCGCTCCTGCTCAATCTTAACCAGTATGTCGTACAAGTTCACCTTGTCCACCGGCTTGAGCAAATAATCCCGCACGCCAGAGCGAAGAGCCTTGCGTGCATACTCAAATTCACTAAATCCACTGAGAACAATCGTATCAATCGACTTATCGCGCAAGTGCTCAATTAGACGCAAACCGTCCATCATCGGCATCTTTATATCAGTAATCAGCACATCCAGCTCGCCTTCACTGAGCTTCGAAATTTGCGCCCAAGCGTCCATTCCGTTGCTGTAGGAGCCGATAACTTTGATTTCCAAATCCATTTTCGTTAATATTTTTTCTAGACCCAGCCTTATGAATTCTTCATCATCCGCGATCATAATGTTCAACAATCCTGCTCGCTCCTCCCCGCGTGTTCCTCTTCTAGTTTGTGCTAAAATCGGTACATCTGCAATGAAAAGAAAGCGGACGGTTTATTTAACCGCACCGCTTGTCACACCCGCGAAAATATATTTTTGCAAGAACACATAAAGAATTGCGGTAGGAATCATAATGATAAGAATGGCTGAGGATATCATTTGCCAGTCCCCGCTGTTGACCCCGAAGAAACGCATGAGTGACGTTGATACGACGACATGTTCGGCCCTAGGCAGATATAGGAGCGGAATAAACATGTCATTATAGATGCTGATTGTTTTCAAAATAATGATTGTCGCTGTCGCTGGCGCAAGCAGCGGGAAGATGATGGAGCGGAAAATACGAATCAATGAAGCACCTTCGATCATCGCGCTTTCATCTAGTTCATAAGGGATATTTCTAATGAATTGCAGATAAATGTAGATTTGCAAAATATCTGCGCCTACATAGATTAGTACAGGCCCCATCAAATTATTCGTTAAGCCAAGCGCCTGAATCGTTTTGTAGTTGACGACTTGCGTTGTAATCGCTGGAATAATCGTGGCGAATAGGAACAAGCCGACTAACGGGCCTTTAAATTTGAAATTGAAGCGCCCAACGGCATAACAGAACGCCGATCCGATCAATATGTTCAAAATTAGCGTGATCGCGATAATAAACAGCGTATTCCCGAACGCATGGAGCATATCCGCCTGCTTGAAGGCTTGCGCAAAGTTTTTAAAATAAAGAAAGCTATCCGGCATGGAGATCGTCGATTTCGTGTGAAATTCATCCTTCGTCTTAAAGGCGTTGACGACGATGATATAAGGCGGGAACAAAATCGCAAACGCAGCCAATAGAAGGCTTAAATATTTGATTGTGTCCCAAAGCTTATTGGATTTATTCATCGATTATTCCCCCTTTCCTTTCAACAAAAACCGCTGAATCGATAATACAATGACAACAAAGAGTAACAAGACGACGCTCATTGCGGATGCCAAACCATAGTTGTTGAACTGAAAGGCGGTCTCAACAATTTTCATAACGAAGGTTTCACTCGATCCTGCCGGCCCGCCCTTGGTTAAAATATAAGGCAGATCAAACACCTCTAAAGCGCCGGTTACCGTTAGGAACAAATTGAGCTCGATGATTTTGTAAATGTTCGGCAGCGTGATGCTAATAAATTTTTGCCAGCCGTTTGCCCCGTCAATCGATGCCGCTTCGTAAATATCACTTGGAATCGATTGAAGCGCCGCCAAATAAATGACCATATTGAAGCCCATAAAGCGCCAGAAGCCAATAGAAGCAAGCGTATAGTTTACAAAAGAACCACTGCCGAGCCAGCTTGTTTTGGAGAGTGCATCAAAGCCGAGCTGTCCTAGCAAATAGTTTAATGATCCGTTTGTCGTATCGAATACGTAACCGAATAAGTATGCTACAGCAACGCCATTTAGGATGTACGGTAAAAAAAGCAGCAGCCTGAAAAAGTTTTTCCCCTTCAGCTTGCTGTTCAGCACCACTGCGAAATAAATCGCGGCAATATTTTGTACAATTCCAACAGCGAAATAGGCAAAGTTATGTTTGAAGACGCCAAATATAGCTGGATTTGAAAATACTTCTTTGTAGTTCGACCAACCAATCCATGGTTTGTTTTGACTTAAGCCGTCCCAGCTCGTAAAGCTTAATCGAATGAGTTCCATTGCCGGATAATAGGCGAATGTCAGCAGCAGCAGCAGCGGCAATGCGACGAAGCCAATAATGACATAGTTCTTCTGTGTTTTAAAAGGCAATCTGCTAAACATGAGACAACCCCATCCTCCCTGCGTCTTTCTAATCGGAAGGTGCAGGATAGACAACCGTTAAAGGTAATCCATCCTGCACGCAGCCCTTACAATCCTAAATCTTTTTTCGCTTTCGCCCACGCTGTGTTCACTTTATCCAATACCTTTTGCGGGTCTTTAGCTAATACGAATTCTTGTACAACTGCAGCTTGATCAAGCTGCGCTTTGTTTTGAATTTCTGTCGCTGCATCTACCGGTGCAGCCGGCTCGAAAAATTTAGGGGTAAAGCTGTTGAATTCCGAAAGCTGTGGAAGCTTCGATTCTTTGGCTTTCAAAGTAGGAATGAAACCTGCGAAATCATCATAACCGGATTCTTCGATCATCCATTGTACGAATGCTTTGCCTGCTTCAACATTGCCGTTTTTGTTAACTGCATAGAAGAAATCCGGGTTAAGCGGTGCTTTCGCTTCGCCAGTGTTGTCGACTGGGAATGGGAAGAAGCCAATGTCCTCAGCAGGAGCGCCGTTTTCGATTACTTGGTTAATTACCCAGTTGCCAAGCAGATACATACCGAATTTGCCAGTTGCTACGTCTTTTTTCGATTGCTCCCAGTTCGTCGAGTTCACGTCTGTTTCCAGGAAACCTTTTGTGTACAACTCACGAAGAATTCCCCATGATTTGCCGTATGCATTATCAAGCGTGTACGGTGTTTCAGATTCAGCACGTTTGTTTTGGTGGTCAGAAGCTCCGCCAATTAGCGTTGGAACATCGTATACCCAAGTATCAAGCGGCCATTTATCTTTGAAGTTTGATGCTAGCGGCACGATGCCAGCGTCTTTAAGCTTTTGCGATGCAGCTAGAAATTCGTCGTATGTTTTTGGAAGAGCTGTAATGCCTGCTTTCTCGAAAGCTTTCTTGTTGTATACGATACCGACTGTCGATCCGCCAGAGGATACACCATACATTTTGCCTTCTTGCGCCTTCAAATCCTTGAAGTGAATTTCACCTGAGAATGCAATGTCGTCAAGCGGAGCGAAATAATTAGGCAGCTCTGCGTTTGGAATCGTTGGTACAAATACGACATCTGGGAAGTCTCCGGAAGCGATGCGGATTTTCAACGTTTTATCATAGTCCGTTATGGCTTCAAATTTAAGATCGACACCAGGATATTTGTCTTCAAAACGTTTTTCGTAATCGACGTACTGTTTGTCAATCATGTCGGTACGGTTTGTTAAGAATACGACTTCTCCTTTTATCGTTGATGCTTCTTCTGTTCCACCGTTTTCCGGTTTGTTTGTTGCGGTGTTATCCGTGCTCGGCTTGTTCGTAGGTGTATTCGTGCTTGCGTTATTTCCACCACATGCAGCTAACGATGTTAGCATAACTACAGAAACAAGTGCTAACGAAATGACTTTTTTCATTTTCTAAATCCCCCTCAGCTCGTTTTGATTCCGCTTACATTTCGATAATACCTCATAAAATGTGGTTCTAAAATGGTTTGAAATATGATTTATAGTCTTCAACTGTCATTTTGTGAAAACGTTTTTTTACGCATTTTCACTCATTATTGTGCATACACATGCCGCTTTCTGCGTTATTAAATGAAGCAATTTTATAAGGTTGCTTGCTGTTCAAGAAAGGTATTGCAAACAAGACTAGAATCATGTTTACTTGTTATATAACAAAAATATTATTAGCAATAACAAAAATACCAAATATAAAGTGAGGCGACTCCAATGACAACTAAAGCAGCCTATATAGGCGGAATGACATGGGGCTGGACAGGCATTCGAGGCACATGGACTGGCGAAAAAGCGGATCGTTCGATGGAACTAATGGCCGAGCGGTTAAGCGTGAACTGGACAGCTATTGCACTTGGCGCACTTCAAGATCATGCCCACTCCACCGAAATTAAGTTTCGCGAGGCGCCTACGGTTACCGATGAGGAAGTTCTTGGTGCCATTCACAAAGCGAAGGAACTAGGTCTTAACGTTTGTTTGAAGCCGGTCGTCAATTGTGCGGATGGCACATGGCGTGCACATATTAATTTCTTTGATCTCGATGTGCCTTGCGAGCCAAAATGGTCTGACTGGTTCGCTTCTTATACTACATTCATTTTGCACTATGCCAAAATGGCTGAAGAAACAGGTTGCGAAATGTTTTGTGTTGGATGCGAAATGGTACAAACCGATCGCAGGGAATCTGAATGGCGTGAGCTCATCGCAGAGGTTCGCAAAGTTTATTCGGGCATCGTTACGTACAACTGCGACAAATATCAAGAAGGCCAAATTAAATGGTGGGATGCTGTTGATGTCATTTCTTCCAGCGGCTACTACCCTATCGATGCTTGGGTAGAGCAGCTGAACCGGATTGAAAAGGTCGTATCCGAATACGACAAGCCTTTTTTCTTCATGGAAGCAGGCTGTCCTAGCCGCGAGGGCTCGCAGTATATTCCGAACGATTGGGGACTTGCCGGCGCGCCTAGCGAAGAGGTTCAGCGTCAGTTCTACGAGACGATGTTCTCCCATACGGACAAACGTGATTGGGTTGGCGGCTTTATGCTTTGGGATTGGCCGGCGAGGCTATATGAAGAGGCCGATGCGAGTGCCAACGACGATTATTGTATGTATGGCAAGCAAGCAGAACAAACGGTTCGTCAATATTATGCAGCCAAAATAGCTGAATCGAGTGACGGAGGTTTGGGCGAATGAACGTAACTAACGAGCAGTGGCTGGCAAGCATCAAGCAGGAGCTGGAATCTAACATTCTCGGCTTTTGGATGAAAAATACGATCGATGAGCAAAAAGGCGGTTTCTACGGCAATATCAGCAGAGATTTAACCGTTAACGATGAAGCTGGCAAAAGCCTGGTGCTTAACACACGTATCTTGTGGACCTTCGCCTCCGCTTATCGCATGACTGGCAATGAAGCTTATCTCGAAATGGCTGACCGTGCCTATCGATATGTAAATAAATACTTTGTAGATCAAGAATACGGCGGATTATACTGGATGGTCGACGCAGCTGGCAGCCCAGCCGAAACGAAAAAGCAAGTATATGGCCAAGCCTTTGCTATTTATGCTTACTCCGAGTATTACCGCGCTACCGGGAATGAAGCTGCGCTTCAGAAAGCGATCTCACTATTTCATACGCTTGAGAAATATAGCTACGACGAGCAATATAAAGGTTATTTTGAAGCTCTTACACGCGAGTGGCTGGAAACCGACGATAATAGCCTGAGTGAAAAAGATTTGAACGAGAAGAAATCCATGAATACTCATCTCCACATCATGGAGGGTTATACGAACCTATACAGGGTATGGAAGTCGGATGTGCTGCATGCCAAGCTGAAAGAACTAATCGAAATCACAATAAAACATATTATTAACCCAGATAACGCGCACTTTATCCTTTTCTTCGATGAAAAATGGAACGGCAGATCCGAGCATATTTCTTACGGTCACGATATCGAGGGCAGCTGGCTGCTGGTCGAGGCCGCTGAGGTGCTTGGAGATGCAGCATTGCTGGCTGAAGCCAAAGCTATTGCCATTCGAATGGCAGAAGCGACGCTGAATGAAGGCGTTGACGAGGACGGCGGTCTTATTAATGAGGCAGGTCCAGATGGAATAATCGATTCGCACAAGGATTGGTGGCCGCAAGCAGAAGCTGTTGTTGGTTTCTATAATGCTTATCAAATGACGGACGATGAGAAATACCTTGAGGCTGCTTTGAAATCGTGGCAGTTCATTGAAAATTTTATCGTCGACAAACAGTTTGGCGAATGGCACTGGAGCGTAACACGCGATGGAGCTCCAAGCGACAATTTACAAAAGGTTAGTCCTTGGAAATGCCCTTATCATAATGGACGCGCATGCTTTGAAATGATCGAACGCTTGTCTGGTACTGCTACTTCACACTAATGGAGGTTTATTCAATGAGTAAATTTAATGAACGCAAGCAAATGCTAACAGACCGTTATGAGGCGCTTGTACAGCGTAAAAACGAGCCAGTAGAAGTTAGCAACGGCGTTTTTGATCGTTACATGCACCCTGTTCTAACAGCAGAACATGCTCCGCTAATTTGGAAATATGATTTTAATCCTGAGACGAATCCTTATTTCATGGAGCGCCTCGGCGTTCATTGCGTATTCAATCCAGGAGCAATCTTCTTAAATGGCAAATTCCATCTCGTAGCTCGCGTTGAAGGCAATGATCGCAAATCATTTTTCGCCATTGCAGAGAGTGACAGCCCCGTTGATGGTTTCCGCTTCTGGAACCACCCTATTTTGCTTCCAGAAACAAGCGATCCCGATATTAACGTCTATGATATGCGCCTCGTTCAACATGAGGACGGCTGGATTTATGGTCTGTTCTGCACAGAGAGGAAAGATCCTTCCGCTCCAAAAGGAGATCTGTCGAGCGCAATTGCACAATGCGGTATCGTAAGAACGAAGGATTTGAAGCAATGGGAGCGTCTTGCTGATCTAAAAACAGCGTCCAACCAACAGCGCAACGTCGTGCTTCACCCTGAATTTGTAGACGGAAAATACGCCTTCTATACTCGTCCTCAGGACGGCTTTATCGATACGGGTTCTGGCGGCGGTATTGGCTGGGGACTATCCGATACGATCGAGAATGCAGTTGTAGAGCGTGAGATCATCATTGATGAACGCCATTATCATACAATTAAAGAAGTGAAGAACGGTCAAGGTCCCGCTCCAATTAAGACGGACAAAGGCTGGATTCATATTGCTCACGGCGTTCGCAACACCGCGGCAGGCTTGCGTTATGTACTTTATGCATTCCTATCCGACTTGCAGGAGCCTAACAAAGTAACGCATCGTCCTGGTGGCCACTTGCTTGCACCAGAAGGCATTGAACGTGTCGGCGACGTATCGAACGTAGCTTTCTGCAACGGGGTTATCGCACAGGATAACGGCAACGTCTATATTTACTACGCTTCCTCCGACACACGCTGTCACGTTGCTGCAACTACCGTTGATCAACTGCTCGACTATTGCTTAAACACACCGGAAGATCCGCTTCGCTCCTACGCATGTGTAGAGCAGCGCATCGCTTTAATTGATCGCAACTTGCAGCTATAATCCTCTTCGCCATTGCAAGGAACTTTAGTCTTTCCAGCCTAAAAGAAAGAGCTTCCCAGAGAGCAGCATTTCTGCTTTTTGGGAAGCCCTTTTTCATTTATTGTTTGATACAAATTACTTTTTGATATCCATAGGAATAGAGATGGTCTTATCGTAGGTTTTAATATAGGAAAATCCGTTAAGCAGCAGCTGTTCCGGTTCCTCTTCCGTGTTAAAAGAAAACGTCTGCTCCCACAAGATATTGCCATTTTTCAAATCCCACGGGCGTGATGAGGAAATGGATGAGACGGGAACTACACTATCACCCGATTGAACAGATAAGTTTTCTGTTTCCAAGATTGTAAATTGTTTTCTGGCGATAACGATATCATAACCTGTATCGGTTTTTGTAACGCTGCGAATCCATAACTTTTCATTCCCAATCTTTATGGACAGATCTGATGGCGAGGCTAGGGAGATCGGCTCTTCTATTTTCTGATAGCCAGCAAAATTTTCGAGTACGAGCTCAATGTTTTCCAGCTTGTCTGTCGGCAGCACATCAAATTCAAGTTCAAATGCTGCCTTGCCCTTTTCACCGGAATGATCCGACTGCATTCCCCATGATTTCACTTCTGTTCCATTCACATAAAGCTTTGTTTTGCCTGAGAACCTCGGGTATCCCCCATCATTCATTTCATAATGTCCCTTTACGATGGTAGAAGTAGGTGAAGCTGTGATGGCGTCATAGTGGACCGATCCCTCATCGACCGAAACAGATTTTGAGATATCCTCTTTAAGCATGCTTTTCATCGCTTTATTCGCTTCAAACTTGAAGGAGATTGGGTAAGATGCCCGTTCCCCATTTTCTAGCCACTCACTAAATGTAACGGTTAATGTTCTAGAGAATGGACTAACCGATTCAAATTTATAGACGCCCTCGTACTGGGTCTCGTCTTTGCTATAATTGCCGCTTCCTTCTTTGGGATCGGAATCCGTTAAGAACCCTTCCATTTGACCCACGTTGTAACGCAGTGAACTATTGTCAGTAAATACAGAGCCTTCGGGTCTATCAATGCTATAATACATGAGTAAAGCGTTATCGTCCGCAATAACCCCGTTGATGGTAATGACAGTACCGTCCTCTAGCGTTTTGCTTTTGTTGACCGATTGTCCGTAGCCTTGCTCCGCCACTTCAGAGAAGCTAAGCGAGTTCAGCTCGATTTTGTTAAACAACTTGCCTCCGTAATAAGCAAACGCAGGATATTGATAAGTGCCTACAATCAGAAGGAGTGCTGCAGCTGATGAGACAACCCATGTCATCGCTCTATTCAGCTTTCTTTTCTTCACGGGAACATGCTCAAGTGCATTTCGAAGTCTGTCCTCAAGTCCTGATGGTGCCTGCACGATATTCAAGCTCTGTTTGTGCTCCTGTAATCTCTCCTCGATCGTTTTCATTACGATCCCCTCCGATCATCGCTTTCAATTTTTGTATGCCTTGCGAAATTCTTGATTTGATTGTTCCAATCGGCGAACAGGTCATGTCCGCAATCGTCTGATACGGAAGATCATGTACGTAGCGAAGCTCGATAGCTTCCCGCTGCTGTGCATTTAGATTCGAGAGCAGCACCTGCATGTTCATCTCAGACTCCGTGTTGCGATAAGGGTTATCTTCCGTTAATCCAGCAAAGGACGATTCTCCCTCGTCTCCCAGCGGAACAAATCGTTCTTTTTGGCGGAGTAGTTTTTTGCAACGATTGACGAGAATGGTTTTGCTCCAGCTGTAGAAGGCTTCGCTCTTTTGCAATTGATCCAGCTTTTCATAAAGCGTAACAATCATGTCTGCCATGGCATCCATCGCGTCATGCTCATTTCTCAAATAGCTGTAGGCAAGTCGATAATAAGCGTCCTGATCGGCTATGATTAGTTGTAATAAAGCTTCTTTGTTGCCTTTTTGAGCTTGTTTGACAAGACGGCTTACATTCATGTTCTCACCCCTTTCATAGATAAGAGATCACAGAGGCTCTTAAAGTTCATTTTGCGAAAAAAAAATCTCAACTACCACTTCACTGCGATGTTATTAGAAGATGTTGACATCAACTAAACCTGCATAATAACATCCATATAAATCTAATTTTACGGAGGCTCGCTATTATGGAGATTTCAAAGGGTGTAGAAATGCTTCAACTAGATTTTCACGGAACGATTATTCATCCCATTCTTTTGTGGGATCAAGATACGGCTGTTTTAATAGATACAGGTTTTCCAGGGCAAATCGAAGATTTACGCGCTGCCATTGAAAAAGCAGGCGTGTCATTAGACAAACTAAAATCTGTCATTTTAACGCATCAGGATATGGACCATATAGGCTGCCTTCCTGAGATTTTGAAAGAGTATGGTCATCATATTAAAATTTATGCGCATGAATTGGATAAGCCATATATTCAGGGAGAGATACCGCTTTTAAAAGACCGGCACCTTGAGAACCCTCCGAAAGGCAGAGTGGACGATACGCTGATCGACGGTCAAGAACTGCCGTTTTGCGGCGGTATACGCGTCATCCACACGCCTGGGCACACTCCCGGCCATATTAGCCTTTATTTAAAGCAAAGTAAAACGCTCATTGCTGGTGATTCAATGTATAGTGTAGACGGAAATCTCGGGGGAATTCATGTCCCGACTACACCGGATATAAAAGAGGCTCGTCTCTCTTTGAAAAAATATGTAGACCTCGATATTGCATCCGTCGTTTGTTATCACGGGGGATTAAGTACCGAAAATGTTAATGATCAGTTGTTAAAGCTCAGCCAAGAGTAATTATATATAAAGGGTTCCACATACTGATCAAGCAATATATGTGGAACCCTTTTAAGTTTTATTTTAGAAGCATAACCTATCCATAAAGGGGAGAAAATACCCAAAGATCAGCCACTTTCTAGAAAGTTGTGTGAATGCTTTGGAAAATAAATATGTCAAAGAAACGCGATCCTTTAAGGTTTCGAGAGTATTCCCAACCGATGTAAACAATCATAATACGTTGTTCGGCGGCAAACTTATGTCTTATATCGATGATATTGCTTCGATATCCGCTTCCAAATTATGCAGAGTTACCGCGGTAACCGCTTCGACGGATTCCGTTGATTTCTTGCATCCAATCCGGCCAACAGATTCCGTTTCCCTAGAGTCCTTCGTTACTTGGACGGGCAAAAGTTCAATCGAGGTTTTTGTGAAAGTGATACGAGAAGATTTAAGAAGCGGCGAGCGAAAAATAGCAGCAACCTCTTTTCTTACTTTCGTTGCCCTAGATGAACAAAATAAGACAATACTTGTACCTCGTATTGTCCCTGAAACGGAAGAAGAAATTAAATTATATGAAACAGCCGAGCATAGAACGGCAATGAGGAAGCAGCGCAGAGAAGAGAGCAAAAAGTTTGCAGACTTTTTGCTGACGAAGTTTCCGTGGGAATAATCGTCCCCTTTTATTACTATTTATTTTGACGAACAGCATCATTGCTATTGCTGCGTGTTCCCTCGCCCAGCAATTTCATCGTAACCATGCCGATTGCCAAGCACCAAACAGGGGCAGAAACGCCGAGAAAGGCGACATTCGCTACCGCAATTGCAAATGTAAAGGCCGTTGAGTAGCGGTAGGCAGATTCCGAAAAAGCTGACTGAAGGCTTTGAATGAATACCCCCATCAATGAAAAACCCGTTAGAAGCCAAATAAATGAAGACGGAAGAATATTAATAAAGGCAATAACCTTCCAAGCAAATAATCCAAACAACGCCACTAATGTGCCCGAGACAATCGCTGCATAAGGACGAGATTCCTTTGCACCAGCTTCTTCGCTGCTGCACAGCATACTCATCATTCCGCCAACATTTACACTATGACCGCCAAGAAACGCTACAGCAGTCGTAGCAAAACCAGTTATCGTAATCGTCTTGGAAGCGGATGGCTCATAGCCATTTTTGCGAAGTGCTGCCAAAGCTACAAACAAATCGTTGCTAAGCACGAGTATCGACAAAGGGATAGCTAACGATAACAGCCCATTAATCGAAAACTCAGGGCTCACCACATGCGGCAGCGCAAACGGCAGCACCTCCATTGGAGGCAAATCGTAGCCAATCCATAGCGCAAGCAGCCCCATGCAAACGACGCCGAGCACAGGCGGAAAGCCCTTGAATAAACGGGGAAATAAGAAAAAACCGACCAAGGCCATGAACCCGACAAAGGGAGCATCCTTGACCGCGGGAACGATTTTTACAATATGGTTGAATATTAAACCGGCAAGCATCGCGTCCATCAGCGGCTTGGGCAGGAAAGCCAGCAGCTTATCAGACAGACCAGATAAACCAAATACAGCGATAATAATCCCGGAAATAATGCTCGCACCAGCTAACTCCTGCACTGTAAACTGTGTCGCAGAAGTGCTTAAGAAAGCAACAGCGGTTATCGAATGCGCGCCGCCAAACGGAATCTTATAAATCAATGTCAAAGCTATGTTCAACAGTCCGCCAAAAAAGTAAACGGCGAACAGCCACGCGACGAGCTCTAAGGTTGAAAAACCTGCTTTTTCAGCGCTGCTAACGATGAGTACGGCTCCGCCTGTACATGCTAGCATCGCAGATAATATACCAGTAAACACATTTTGCCGATTGAGCTTGGATTGGGTTTTTATCATCAAATCGCTTCCTAATCGTATAATAATAAGGCTTCCGAGTTGTTCAAGTGCTTAAGTATAACCGTTTCTATGCAATTTGTACCCATCCACTGCTCAAACTTTTTTCAGCCATTTCTGCGCATAACATATCAAGGCATCCCAAGACATCCCAAGATCAACTCTCTAACGAACTGTATTATTCTTATTGTGATGAAAACTAGCTTACTTAAGTTTTAACGAACCTCATGAACGTTATAGCATGCTGAATTGGGTGTCATAAGCTATTTTTCTCGAAATAACGATTCTGTAGTTCGTTGCACTTTTAATCCATTACGAAAGGTTAAAATAAGAGCTACTAGGTTCGTAAGTTATAGGTCCGAAAACGTTCATTCTGTCTGAGCTCCAGCTCCATTTCACACCTCGATCATACGCCGCCGCTACTCTATAAGCGCATATTTGTGCTTACAGACAACAAACCTAGCTTCTTCTCTCGCTGTAAGAACATATATGTGCTTATTGCTCCATTTCTTACCTCGATCATACGCCGCAGCTACTCTATAAGCGCATATATGTGCTTATAGACAACAAACTTAGCCCTTTCTCTCGCTGTAAGAACATATAAGTGCTTATTGCTCCATTTCCCACCTCGATCATACGCCGCAGCTACTCTATAAGCGCATATATGTGCTTACAGACAACAAACCTAGCTTTTTCTCTCGCTGTAAGAACATATACGTGCTTATTGCTCCATTTCCTACCCCGATCATACGCCGCAGCTACTCTATAAGCGCATATATGTGCTTACAGACAACAAACCTAGCCCTTTCTCTCGCTGTAAGAACATATATGTGCTTATTGCTCCATTTCCTACCTCGATCATACGCCAAGATTCGCTTGTCCACTATTTGCTTAAGCAAACATCAATAGACCAAAATAGAAAAATGGCGTCACAGGATTAAATCTCTGTGACGCCATTTTTTCAATATTCATATCCAGCTATCTCTCCAGTGAGTTCATCACTTTGGGACAGCCCCTTCAATCGTTTGTTTGTTATCGCATTACCATTCCACGCTTACTGCAATTCCTTCCGGAATGCCTGGATAGCGAAGAAGCACCGTTCCTGACTCTCCATCATACTCGTATGATGCCGCTTGATCACCAGCTGTGACGCTGCTAGGCTCACTTGGAACACGCAGGCGCGTACTAACCGTGATGTCCAGCGGTGACTCTGAAACAAAGGAAATTCCGTTTTCAGCCAACAGCTCCTCACGAATGCGTGACGAACTAACAAGAATACTTGTTTCTCCCAGCTGTTTATCCGAGTAGTTCAAATCAAACAACAAGCTGTCCTCGCCCGATTTGATTTCCACGGAATGTTTCACAGGCATGCTCGCTTCGAACAAATCAACGAACAATCCTTCCAGAATGATTGAATCATCCGCTTCCCTCTCATCCAGCACATGAGTAATGACATAAGGCCCCCGTCTAATATGCAACGAGGTGCTTTCCTTATAATCAACCATTTCTCCGCGGATCTCGAGCGACCTTTTTACAGCACTCCGTATAAGAGCTGCACCCGCTTCAGAACGGGACAACTCCGCTGGATTCTCACGGTAAAATAAAACAGCACCGCTGCCTACCGTAAACTCTCCTTGCTCCGGGTTTCTACCTAAGCCAAGCGACTCGAATAAATGTTCTTCCGGACGCATGTAAGAGCGGCGGCTGTTCTCACGGTTCCACCATTCCCGTACTTCATGATAGGGGTCCGAGCCGTCACCGACATAGATGAGTATGCCGCCCTCCCTCACCCATTGTCCGATAGCTTGATGAATGCCCGGATGCTCCGGCTTCATAAATTCGTAGCTGAGCAGCAGCACCCGGTAATGATCCAAATACCCTGGGAAGGTCAAAATATTGTCCAGCTGTACCGGTCTTAGCGGAATGCCTACCTTCACGAGCGGAAGCGCGAGTCCGTAAAAGGACGACCAGTCAAGAAGCTCCTTCTGCTCTTCACTCAGCTCTTCAGCTGAACTCGTTCCGTCATATTTGGCGGCTTCGCCTTCCTGCTCGCCTTCACGGATAACGTCCCCGCGTTGATACATTGCAGAGTTGGATAAGCAAAGGCCAATGCCAGCTGTATAGGCGTCGTCTCCAGCAACCTCATCATGGTTATGCATGTCGCGCAGCACATTCATGACCGTCAGAAGCACGGTCGCATAGTCACCCGGGATCATTTCTTTTCCTTTCCCGTCCTCAGTCGGGTAGCTGCCCTCGAATACACGGCGCGGCCATGGGCATACCTCGTATTGCTTCACCTCAGGATGCAGCAGGGAAGCAACAACAGTAGAACGATAGTTTTTACGATAGTCGCTCCAGCTGTATCTAGGGTTATCCTCTATCGGATCGTGAAGGAACCACATTTCACGCCCCGTCCCACGAGTGAGCTCCTGCATAATTCCATATTCCAAATATGCCGTCTCGAAGGTTCGCTCTCTGCGCAGCCCCTTATAAACGTTCGGAGTACGAGCCGTTCCCGTCCAGATCTGAGCAATGAAACCGTCACAGCCAGGCATCGACACGAGCAGCGCCTCAGGACTTATAATTCGCCACTGCGTGTAATTGATCAAGCTGTGAGTTGGGACATAGAAACGCACCGTTCTACCGTAGGTTACTAAGGAATATTCCTTCATTTGACTGCAAAGCCGGTCAAGCGCACGATAGTACATTGCCGCCTTCAGCTTGGATGCTCTATACTGAGCGTCCGGCGAGGAGTGGGGAGGAATCCAATCCTCCCCGTAATAATTCAGCCACTCCCGCTTGAACGCATCGGAATAACCAGATGCCGCCCAAAATTCCGGCTCCTCCAAATGAATCGCTTCTGCACCAGAGTCGATTGCCCGTTTAATATGAGAAGCCAAATATTCAGCGAAGGCAATGGTCGGAACCATATAAGGAACATCCTTGCCATGAAGCAGATGATTTCCGCTGCGGTCCATTTGAGCTTCATCCCAGTGCTCCCGTCCGTCGAATCGACCGTACAAGTAGTCCTGATACTCCCCCCAAGATACACCTGTCATCAAATGAATCTTATAGCCGGCATTTCTCCAGCCTTCGATCCGCTCAGGCAAATCATCAGATATTCCGTATACCATGACAAAATCGGTCCGCAAATCATACTTCGGGCCATACGGCCTTGATTCTTGAAAACCGGTCCACTCTGCTCGTTGTCCCAAACCCTTCGTCAAAGCGAGAAGCCTCCTTTAGTTTGCCATTCCAAACAAAGCAACTTCCTTGCCTTTCAAGTTGTCATTAGTAAACTGCATTGCTTCTTTATAGCCTGTTTTATTCATCTGACCGCGAAGATCATTAATGATTTTTAGTGCCGCTTCATCCGATTTCGCATAAATCGCTTCTTTCCAGACGTCGCCTATTTTGTCCATGGATGGCTTCAGCATTTCCCACTGAGGAGACTTAATCATAACGTCGCCAGGATTGTATGCCGAAATAACACTAATACCGTTAGGGCGTAAAATTTTACGCGCATTATCCATTGCTGCCAGACGATCCTGATCAGACCAGATGTCTCCAGCGCCAACGGAGTTGATGCGGTCTTGGCCAGACATGCTCTCAAGGCCAATGCCAATTCCTTCATTTTTCTTCATCTTGCCAGTTGTATCCGCTGAGAATTTATCAAACCATTCTTTTTTGGCTACAGGCTTGCCGTTTTCCATATCCCAATGTTCGCCTTGAATGCCGTAACGTACGAGAAGGAAACCTTCATCAGAAGCAAGATAGTCCAGCAAGCGAAGCGCTGCATCTACGTTTTTCGATTTTTTCGGAATAACGGTTACGTTGTTTCCTTGAATAGAAAGGTCAGCAGGACGGTCTGCAGCAGCGCCAGCACGCTCAAGCGGGCCAACTGGAATATAATCACTGCCTGGATGCGCTTTCACATAGTCCTTGGAAGCATCGAGAATCGCTGGATAGTGAGCAGCCAGCACTGCAATACGGCCTTGCTTGATTTTCTCATTCGCGATTGGATCAGTTTGCGTAAACGCTTCAAGATCAAGCAGACCTTCGGAGATCAGCTTGCGGTAATACAGCGTATAATCCTCGTATTGTTTCGAGAAGAAGCTGTTTTCCAGCGTTCCATCACCTTTATCTACATAACCAGAGCCATAGAACATCGTATTGCCGATACCGACAGCCCAGCCGTTATGGAAGCCTCCGAGAGGAATAACAGACATGCCATTTTCCTTCAGGTCAGCGTCCTTGATTTTTTTCAGGAAGCTGTAAAGCTCTTCCTTTGTACGTACGGATTGCGGGTCTACTCCAACCTTCTCAGCAATATCCTTGCGGACATAGAAGCCATAAAGCCAATCCATTGCATCCTCAGGTGTTGCAGGGTGGTTCTGGTAAAGCAAGAACTGCTTGCCGTCATACACATCAAAAGCTTTCTCATAAAGCGCTGGCGGAACATTGTCTTTCTGAATCGCTTTTGCTAGATTTGGATATTTGTCCAGCTTATCCGAAAGATCGACCAATTGGTCTTCCTTCGCTGCTTTTATAATTCCATCTAGCTCTCCGCCCCAAGCTGGACCTGTGTAAATATCAGGCATATCTTGAGTTGCAAAAATGGTGTTCACTTTCTCAACTTCACTGCCCTTTGTATATTCCCACTCGATCGTAATCCCCGTTTTTTCTTTAATAACCTTCTCGATCGCCGTCGTGTCTGTGTCGCTGCCGCTGGAGCCGTTCCAGTTGTGAAGAACTTTGAGTTTCACCTCTTTTTGCTCTGTACCGCTGTTAGTTGTGCCTGCGTTGTCCGAAGGCTTATTGACGGCGCCACCGTTGTTGTTGCTGCAGCCAAACAGCGTAACCGCCATCAGAGTTACTGCGAGAAACAACGAAGTGCTTTTTGCTCTTTTGTTCTTCATAAAAACCCTCCCGTGAACTGTAATGAAATATGATAAAGTCCCGAATGCGGACGATTATCCTTTGACCGAGCCAATCATAACGCCCTTGACGAAGTAACGCTGCAAAAACGGGTAAATACACAAGATCGGAAACACCGTGATAACGAGCAAAGCCATTCGAAGCGATTCCGGTGTTGCCCCAGCCACATTGACGCTGACGGTCTGACCGCCTTGCTGCGCCGCTCTCTGCATGGAGGATGATAGCGCTTCCGCTTCGGTCAGCAATTCTTGCAGCAGCGTTTGAACTGGTATCAGATTTTTATCCGACACATAATAGGCGCCTGTAAACCAGTCGTTCCAATGCGAAACCCCGATAAACAAAGCGATAGTCGCAAGAACTGGACCCGATAACGGTAGTATGATTTTAAGGAATATTTGAAAGTCACCGTAGCCGTCAATTCGTGCCGATTCCTCTAGCTCCTCCGGTATGCCTTGCAGGAACGTTCGAAGAATGACGATATGCATGAAATTGAATAACATCGGAATGACATATACCCAAAAACTGTTGATCAGATGCAGCTTCTGCAAAGTGATGAAATACGGAATGAATCCAGCGCTGAATATCGTTGGCAAAAAGATGTAATACGTAAAAAATGTTCTTCCTGGCAGCGTTTTTTTGGAAAGCGCATAAGCCATCAGCGTACAAAGCCCTACGTGCAGGAATGTGCCGAGCACCGTTCGAAGCAGCGTGATTTTGTAGGCCTGCCAAATGCGGGCATTATCAAAAACCTCTACGTAATTGTCCAGTGTAAATTTACGAGGGAAGAAATAAAGCGCACCCATCATCGAATCTTTTCCATCGTTGAGCGAGTAGACCAGAATGTAAATAAACGGGTAGATCATCGACAATCCGAACAATGTTAAGAAAATATAATTACAAATGCTAAATATAGAAAATCGGCTTTTCGCCATATCAAACCACTCCTTAAAACAGGGATACGTCGCTAACCTTGCGAGCAATTCGGTTGACAGTCACGATAAGAATGAGTGCAATGACACTCTGGAATAATCCTACAGCAGCCGCATAACTTAATCGGCCTTCACCTATACCGGAGCTGATAACATGCACATCGAGTACGCTGCCGATTGCGGCGGTAGCCGGACCGTTCAGCAGGAGCAGCTGCTCATAACCAGCGCTCATTAAGCTGCCGGCCGAGAGTATGAACAAAATAACGGCAATGTTGCGAATACCAGGAAGCGTTACATGCCACATTTGGCGAGTGCGCCCAGCGCCGTCGATCTTAGCCGCCTCGTAAAGCTGCTGGTCAATGCCGGCGATTGCTGCCATATAGATGATCGAGTTCCACCCGATGTTTTTCCAAATATCTGAGCCTACAACGATTTGATAAAACCATGTTGTATTGTTCAAGAACTGAATCGGTTCTACACCAAACACACCAAGCAATTCATTGATTGGACCTCCAGATGGAGTAAGAAGACGCTGCATCAGCGTAACAACGACAATCCATGAAACGAAATACGGTAAATAAGAAAGCGTTTGCACGGTTTTCTTAAATTTAATGTTGCGAACCTCGTTCAATAGAATTGCAAGACATATAGGCATTGCAAATCCGATAAGAAGCTTCATGAGACTGATGATAATCGTGTTGCGGATCAACTCGAATGACTGATAATAGGAGAAAAACTGCTGGAAGTATTTCAGTCCTGCCCAGGGGCTTCCAGTGAAGCCCCCAGAGAACATGAAATCACGAAATGCCACTTGTACGCCAAAAAGTGGGACGTAGGAAAAGAGGAAAAACCAGATGATGCCGGGCAGCATAAACAAATAAAATAGTTTGTGCCGCCAAATTCGTTTCCACAATACTGACTCTGTCATATGCTTTACCTCCTTGCCAAACGGATCGTTTTTATTTCAAATGGAGTAAAGGCCAGGTGGTATGCCCCTTCCTCCGCATGGATTCTATCGATGGGTGTTTCCATCAAATCAGTAAGCCAAGCATCCGCTTCGTTCATAGCTGCAATGAGTTTTGCCTTAAGATGTGTTCCTGCGGTTTCATATAAACGGATGATGAGATCATCTCCGTCCTCTGCCTGCTTCACCGTTTCAACCATTACATTGGAATGGTCAACGCTGAAAAATGATTTTGCTGCTGGCAAATGCTGCGCCTCGTCGCTTGCTGTCATGCTTACCGAACGCAGTGGTACGTTAAGCTCATATCCACGCTTATAAACCTCTGCCTGAACATGATCCCCTTTATGCGGGTACAAAGAATACGTAAACTGATGCTCTGCTTGATCGGCTTCTGGATCTGGATACGATGTACTGCGCAAAAGATTCAAATCCAGCACATTCTGCCAAGCACGATGTCCGTATTTGCAATCATTGAGAAGTGCGACGCCATAATCCGACTCCGAAAGATCGATCCATTGATGAGCGCAAATTTCATCCTTCGCATAATCCCACAGCGTATTGCGATGTGTAGGGCGTTTCAAGTAGCCGAACTGAATTTCACAGCTCGCACTGTCCGAACGAATATTGACAGGGAAGGATGTACGCAGCATCTTCGCTGATTCCTTCCAATCAACGTCCGTAACGAAATCGATACGGCGGCTTCCTTGAGTCAGGATGACCTTCTGCGTCATTGTTGATTGACCAAACCGATATACAAGCAGCAAGCCTACCGTTGGTCCATCTTGGAAAGCTGATGATTCAGATGGCTCAAGCGGTACTCCTCCCGAGAGGCGATAATCTTGTTTAATATCCCATGCATCGCCCTCATCATGATACAGGCTGAGTTCATTCGCCTTCTGGCCATGCGGGATGATTTCCCGGCCAAGCTCTTTATCAATGATGGATATAATCGTGAAGTCTTCAGCGAACGTAACCGATAACATATCATTTTCCATTATCCGATCGATAGCCGATGCCCTCATATCAGGAAAGAGGTTATTTGCCGCTGTTTTCTCTTGCGTCCGGGCAGCTGCAATTTCTGCTTCAGCTGCTGCCGTCTCAGCAAGCGCTAGTGAACCAGTTGCAACGGCATATCCCATAGCAGGAATACGAACCCGCTGCCATGCGCCATTGTTTTCAATCCATTCTTCCCGATCCCATGACAGGGAGTTAAAGATCACCTCAGAGCCTTTCTCAGCAGATACGGATTGTGCAACCGCTTCGTAAGCTTCGGAAATTAACTGCTCGACACGTTCCAGCAGTATTGCGTATCTCTCCAACGATTCATCATATACGCGTTTAATAGAGGAGCCTGGCAATATATCATGGAATTGATAGAGCAGCACTTCTTTCCATATCGTTTCCAGCTCCTGCGCAGGATAAGGTTTGCCCTTTGTTCTTTCAGCCAAGACAGCTGCATATTCAAGCTCGCGCAAAGCTTTCTCAAGCTTACGGTTATACCGTTTATTGCGCGCTTGGCTCGTCAGCGTTCCTTGATGGCGCTCCAGATAAAGCTCCCCGGACCACACTTGATAACGATCAGAGCCAACTGCAAGCTTCTCAAAAAATTGCGAAGAATGCTCTTGAACAACTGGGCTAAGGCCCAGTAAATTTTTCTCCCGCTGCAATCTCTCGAGATGCTCCTCGCCAGGACCGCCTCCGCCATCGCCGATTCCGAACAACATGAGACAATTCTCCGATACGTTTTTGTCCATGTATTCATTCTCTGCCTTCACAATAGAACGAGGTGCAGCCGGGCTGTTATACGTATCCTCAGGCGGCATATGAGTCAGGACACGCGAGCCGTCGATTCCTTCCCAGTGGAACGTATGGTGGGGATGACGGTTGTAAATGCTCCATGACAGCTTCTGCGTCATCATGTAATCAACGCCTGATTTTTTCAAAATTTGAGGCAAGCTCGCTGTGTATCCAAATACGTCCGGCATCCAAAGCGACTTCATCTCTTGACCAAACTCTGCTTGGAAATACCGTTTTCCGTAAAGGATTTGACGGATCAGGGCTTCTCCGCTAGGTACGTTTGTATCCGATTCAACCCACATCGCGCCTTGCAGCTCCCAGCGCCCTTCTTGCACACGCTCTTTGATGCTGGCATACAGCTTCGGATAATGAATTTTCATCCAATCATAAAGCTGTGGCTGGCTTGCTCCAAAGATGTAGTCAGGGTAACGTTCCATCATCCGCAGCACCGTTGAAAATGTGCGTGCTCCCTTACGGATGGTTTCACGGATAGGCCATAACCAAGCCAGATCCATATGCGCGTGGCCGACGGCACTAATAGTAAGCACTGGATCTCCGCCGCGTTTATCAAGCTGCTCACGCAGCAGTTTCGATGCCTTAGCCACTCTTTCTTCACTCAAAGATGTAAGGATATGAGAGACTTCATACAAAGACTGCAAAATGCGTGCTCTGCGTGCTGACCCTTCAGGCAAACGATCTGCCGTCTCCAGAAGTACCTCAGCGTCATAATAAAGCTGATGGATATTCTCGTGGCAGATTGCGATTTGGGCTTCCTTCAAAGTGCCACTGCGGAAGCGACCGAACAAATCATTGCAGCCTGCGTCGCCCCACAAATCAATTTCTTCATCTCCCTGCGCGCTTTCACTAATGTGTACAACACGTTTGCCAGGAAGGCCAAGGCTATAATCAAACTCAGAATTTATATTCGTTAAACCCTGAGTAGGTGTTCCCTCTTCATCTACTAAACAAAGCTCACCATTCACATCGATAAGAAGTACAATTTTGGTGCCCTTCGCTTCTTGCGGTACTTTTCCGCTAAAGTGAAACCAAGCGCAGTCCCAAAGATTTCCCCAGCGGTCTCCCGCAGCGAGTTCAATCTTCCTGCCTGACTCCCTATCCTCGTAAGAAACCGGCTCCTCAGTAACCCAAGCGGTTACTTTCAAATCCGTAAGCGGCTTGTAGATTTGTTCCTTCAACCGGTCCAACAGCGACTTCAACTGCTCCGTTCTCACTTTTTCGTATGGCATTTGTAGGTCTCCTTTATCATCCAGTTCTATATTTCATACAGGCTTTTTCCCATACATGCCTATCGACTTCAAAATGTTAGCGTTTTCAGATCGTACTCGCGAAACTATTCAAAACTTCGCTATATGACTTTGCAACCAAGCTTTATAAACATTCGTCTTATTCATAATATAATATATAGATTCAATATATTCAATATATAAATAAAAAAATCTTTTCCTTAGCGGAAAAGATTCTCAATTTTATCGCTTATTCAATTATTGAACTGGTCTTGGTCCAGTCGTTTGGCGGATAACCAGCTCAGGATTAAGCAGCGTTTTGCTATATCTATTGTTTGGGTCTACCCCATTCTCAATAATGTTGATCAGTGTGCTTGCTGCACGATAACCCATATCATGCTCAAACTGATTGATATGTGTAAACAAGCTGAACTCATCTACGATAGATGTCGGGTCATCGAAGCTGATAATAGACAAATCCTCAGGCACGCGAAGCCCCGCTTGCCTAGCCATTTGATAAATTCGAACAGCCAGCCTTCCGTTAAGCGTAATATACGCTGTAGCCATTCGGTTGCGAATATAGCGGTATAACGGATGCTTCTCCGCATCCTTAAGACTACCAACATTAAAATCGGTAATAATATGAGCCGGATTAATGAGTGCGCCTTTGTTTTTCAAAGCGTCCATATAACCTTCAATCCGCTCCTGTACCGTAACCGTTTGCAGCGGAGAATCTGAGCAAATCGCAATTTCCCGGTGCCCAAGCTCCCACATATATTCGACTGCAAGGCTTGTTCCAAGCCTTCCATCCGCAGCGATATAATTGGTTTCTACGCCAGGCAGGAAACGATCGATAAGTACAAAGGGGTAGCCATTGAACTTCATATTTAATATTTCTTCGTTATAATTCTCTTCATCTACGGGAAATACAAGCAAACCGTCCGTACCGAATTCCTTTAGCGTCTTAAACGCTTCTTTCTCTTTATCCACATCGCCCTCAGACAGCAAAATCATGCTTCGGTAGCCCTTTTCTCTTAGCGCCCTCTGCACTCCCTCAACTAAACGGATGGCAAAATAATCATAAATAGATGGCATAACGAGACCAATCATATGCGTTTTATTCTGGGTTGCCGCTCTTTCTAAACCAACTGTCGGCGTAGCCGGCACTGTCTCATCCACTTCTACCTGCCCATCATTGCTGACGAAGCTGCCCTTTCCCGGTACTCGGGAAATGATTCCATCGTTCGCAAGACCGACCATCGCATTCACTACAGTTATTTTACTGACGTTAAACAACTTCATAAGATCTTTTTCGGTCGGAATGCGGTCCCCCGCCTTCAAGCCTTCCGTAGCAATCAACTCACGGATATAATCCTGGATTTTCTGGTAAAGCGGCGTACGGACTGTTGAATTCATTTGCTATCACCAAGCTCCATATTAATATTTGTAATATATAATATAGGTTAGCCTCTTTTTAGGCAATACCCACATCTTTGTCGAATGAAGTAAATTACCCTTCTTTAGAACTAAGGAAGACGCTAATTTATAGCTTTTTTCCTATACATCGAGCGTTTTTAACCACTTTCCTTGTCGAATATCGCGAATTTTGTATATATAATATATACAATATATATTTATAATTGTATTCGAAATCGTTATCAATATGACAAATCATAAGCCATTCATCCATTTAAACTTCATTGTTCATACATCAACCTATGTCCTAAGTCATGCTTTCACCTGCGCCGTTGACTCTCGGTACAAGATCTCTCCAGCTACAAGCAGCTTCTCCATCGGCTCCTGCTTGTTCGTTATTCTGCTAATCAGCCTCTCTACCGCACGCTTGCCAAGCGCTTCCTTAGGCACATGCACCGTCGACAAAGAAGGTGTCATGCGATAGGAATCGTCAATGTTGTCATAGCCTGTAATGGACACCTCTTCCGGAACCGCAATACCTAGCTCCTTCATGGCATCAATCGCACCGATACCGATCATGTCATTTGCACATAGAAGCGCCGTTGGCATCGTTTTTGCCTTGAGCCTTTTGATTGCCCACTGTTTTATCGGCTCTTGAAACTGCTCATGCTCAAAACCTTCAACGGGAAGATAACAGTCATTGCTCATTTGGAACCTAGGCTCCACCAGAGCCTGCTCCTCCAGTACACTTCGGAACCCAAGAAACCGATCCTTAAAGCTCCGCGAATAATTCATATCCCCAATAAAGCACAGCTGCGTATGTCCTTTACCAATCAAATGTTTCGTCAAGCGATACATTGAATCATAATTGTTCGTAAACACCGTATCACTAGGAATCAACATATCCTCATGATCCACGAGCACCATTGGCAAGCCGATGCGATGCACCTCTAACAGCAGCGGAGTTGAAATTTCTCCCACGCCGATAAGCCCCAATATGCCATTCGGGTTCAAGAAATGAAGGAAATGATCGACGCTTTGCTCTGACACAATGACCATGCCATAACCATCTTCCTCCAATCGCGAAGCAATCCCATCGAGGATTCTTCCCCAATACAGCGACTCCTTCGTTTGGAAGCGAATATTTGGCATAAGAACAAGCACCGATTGTTTGTGGGCGGCAGGCGTTTTGGGAAGCTGCTCAAGCTTCATTGTTTTCACATAAGCATTCTTTTGCGTAAAATAACCCAGCTGCGATGCCGCTTGAATAACCCGCTCCTGTGTTGCCTCACTGACGCCGCCTTTGCCGGAGAGCGCCTTCGAGACAACAAACTTTGATACGCTTAAATAATCAGCAATTTGCTGCATGGTAACCTTGTTTGACATCGGTAGTCCACCTTAGCTTTCAGTAATGGTTCGCGCTTCTTTCCAGCGCCTATTGTATTCGGTAAACACCTTCTGCAAATCTGGAGAGGCAATCCACTCTTGAATATAATCGCCGGACCAAAATGCAATTTGAGCTGTATTCGCAATTTCAAGCAAGAGGTCGTCTGGCACTCTTCGCTCCAGAAATTCGATGTTGAACGATAGAAACTGTTGAAATTGCGGCAAGGAAGGCTGCTTATCCTCAATCACAGGCAAGAAGCCCGAATCATCAACATAACCAGATTCGTTTACAAAAAATTTGACCCACGCCTCGGCGAGCTCTTTATTCTCGCTAAATTTGCTTACACCCACAAACCAATCCGGGCTTAGCGGCGAGAAGCGCTTCTCGCTATTGTCGTAAGGGAATGGGAAAAAGCCGATATCTTCCGATTTCGCACCCGCTGCAATAACTTGATTGATGACCCAGTTACCCATTAAATACATGGCGGCTCTACCGTCAGCAAGCTCTTTTTTGGATGTTTCCCATTGATTCGTGAGCAATTGGTTTTCCACATACCCTTTTGATATTAATGTTTTGACGATGGAAATTGACTGTCCCCATGCATTATCAATAGTCCACGGCTCGTCCGTGTTGACCATATTATTTAAATAGTCGGCATTACCAGTCATATAGCTGACTAGATCCTCGCCCCAAGTCATAAGCGGCCACTGAGCGCCATAGTTCAGATAGACAGGCACAATGCCGGCTTTCTTCAGCTTCTCGCATGCTGCATAAAACTGCTCCAACGTCGTTGGGATTTGTGTAATGCCTGCCTTTTTGAAAGCTTGCTTATTATATACGATCCCTGTCGTGGAAGCGCCGGTAGCAATGCCAAAGCGTTGTCCAGCATAGGCTTTAAAGTCTGCAAAATGAATATGCTCGAACAAGCTATCGCTTAGCGGCTCAAAATAATCAGGCAAGTCTTCATTTTTAATATTGTTCGGAAGCAGCAGCACATCGCCTAAGCTGCGAGTGGATAAGCGCAGCATAATATCGCTGGCATAATTGGTTATGCCCTCAAACTTGACCGTTACGCCAGGATTCAGCTGTGCAAATTGATCGGCATATTTTTGAAACACGCCATTCTCCATCAGATCAACACGATTGGTCATTACGTTAATCGTCACATTTTGACCAACTTGTTCCTCTTTGCTAACGGGCTCCTTTTCCTTTTCGCTGTTGCCTTGTGCCTTCTGGCATCCCGTCAAGCCTATGCTGGACAAAAGAACAATAAGCAGCAGCATACAAATGTATTTGTTCATGCAGCGTCTCTCCTCATTATAGTGGAAACTGTAAAATAACCTCGGTGCCTTTCCCCCGTTCACTGGTCACCTTCAAGCCATATGCGTTTCCGTAGTGGAGCTTGATACGCTCGTTTACATTTTTCAAGCCGATTCCGCCTGATTTGCGCTTGACGACCGCTTCCTCCGATCCTGCAAGTGAACGGTTTAAGCGATCTAATGTATCCTCATCCATGCCAAGCCCATCATCTTTTATGCGAAGCAGCACACCATGCGGCGTACGCTCGCTGCTCATCACAATTCTCATCGAGGCCTTATTGTCATCCATGCCGTGATAAATCGCATTCTCGACAATGGGCTGCAGCACAAGCTTAATCATAGGATACTTCAGCATATCATCGGTTATATGCGTTTCTAAATGGAAGCGGTTCGGATAACGATAATTAAGCATTTCCACATAGTTGCGCATATGCAGAACCTCATTCTCCAGCGTTACTTCCTCATGCAAATCGCTTATGCTGTATCGCAGCAGCTTCCCGAGTATGGCAATCATGTCGGCTGCGATCTGATCGTCATTCAGCTCAGCCGCCATTCGGATCGATTCGAGCGTATTATACATGAAATGCGGATTGATCTGACTTTGCAGCGCGTGCAGCTCAGCTTCCTTCTTTTTTGTCTCCATCAAATAAATATCCTGAATGAGGTGATCAATTCGGACAATCATTCGGTTGAACTGATTGCCTAGCTGGCCTACCTCGTCCCGATATTTCACTTGAAACTGAACGTTAAAGTCACCCTCCTGCACGTTCTTCATCAATCGCATCATTTTGCGGAGCGGATTCGTTAGTGCAAAGGAAAACACAACAGAAATAAAAAGCGCGACGATAATCGTAATAATTGTAGCGATCCAGGTTACGTTGCGAATGACAACAGCATCTTTCGTCAGCTCACTGTCCGGAATGGAGGTCATTACCTTCCATTTCGTATTGGGCGAGGTCGTATAAATGTATAAACGATTAACACCGTCACGCTCAAAATAAAAGCTCCCCTTCGTGCCCTTTGCTTGGGCTACCGTAGGATCACTCATAATGTTTGTGGCCATTCGCTGCTTGTCGCTGTCATAAACGACATTGCCAAGCTCATCGATAATGACCGATTTTCCATTTGTCACCTTATCGAGCTCGCTCATTTGATCCTCAATGACGCTAATATTCGCATCCACCGCAATCATGCCGATAGGCTTAAGCGATTTATCAATCACCTTGCGAACGACGGTAAACGCATATTTGACGCTCTGCAAATTGCTCGTATATTTTTGCGTGCTGAACAGTCTCGCTTCACCGCCGGAAGTATTAATGAGCTCTCGCCATTTCTCATAGCTCTCCTTCACGTTCAACCGAATGCCGCCGCCAGCTGTTGAATAATAGCCATTGCCGAACTGATCAAATATATAAACCGAGTTGGCGCCGCGTTTTATCGTATTGATGAACGAAATATTTCCCTCTATGCCTCGCTGGATCAAGAGCAGAAGGTCAAAATCGTCAGGCACCTGATTGCTATTATCGATCGATGTTTGCTGCCTTTTCTCGTAATAGCTGTTCGAGAGAATCAGATTTTGTTTGATATCGTTCTGGTACGCAGGAATAGAGGAAATACGAATCATATCCTCGATATAATCGTCAACACGAACCATCATGTTCTCAAGCATTTTGGTCGAATAGACAATCGTTTTCTCCTCAATCGAACGCGAGTAATTGCTATATGAGATGTAGCCTATAAACGATAACGGCAGCGTGATTAGAAGCAGGAAAACGATAAATAGCTTCCCCTCCATTCTCATGCTGCCTAAAGCTGCCCATATGCGCCACAATCGTTTTCTGGGGCTCATCCTCTTAACTCTCCCTTATTCTAGATGGCAGGCATAACGTTTCCGCCGTTTACAGGAATGTAAGCGCCAGTTATAAAGCTTGCTAGATCCGATGCTAGAAAAGCGACCGTATTGGCAATCTCTTGGTCCGTTCCTCTGCGTTTAAGCGGAACGTTTTGTGAATAAGCAAGGTTCTCCTCCGTACCAGTGGCACGATCGCGATCACTGATGGTCCACCCTGGCGCAACCTGATTAACCGTAATTTGATGCTCCCCAGCTTCTTTGGCTAACACACGATAGACGCCATCCATCCCGCGTTTGCCAGCTGTATAGGCTGATTGTCCCACAAAATTTTGCATCGCGCATTCAGTGTTGATGCCAATGACTCTACCGCCGCCCCGCTCGATCATTGCCGGCACAAAAGCTTTCGCTAAAAAGACGCTATGCAATACGCAGGATTCGAATTGGCTGACATAATCAGCAACAGGCTGTTCTAGTATGCTTGTCCATTGGTACTGAATGACCGCGTTAGCGACAACGATGTCTACATGGCCGAGCTCCTCTGTTACCTTAGCTTTCATTTCATTAATATGCTGCTCATTCGTTACGTCTGCCTGTACGATCATCGCTTTTCTGCCCATAGCTGTAATTTCCGTCTGCAATTCTTTGGCCTTTGCTTCGTTATTATTGTAGTGCAGAACGATGTTAGCGCCGCAGCTTGCCAGTGTACGTGCCATAACCCGTCCTAAATCGCCAGTAGCTCCTGTGATTAAAGCTGTTTTATTAGAAAGATCAATGTGCATGAATAAGGTCACCTTTCTTTATGGAAACAGATTTGTTAGATCATTTACTAATAATTATGCTACCAAAAAATATTCATTTTATAAAGCTTATCCAAAAAAAATGAATTTGTACACACAAGTAAACGATACGGCGAATTAATTTACAATATGGTTATCTTCTTCATGGCTTGCAGCGGCTATTTCAAGCAATATTCCTTGTGATTTCGACTATTTTCATGTATATTACAGACTATAGCCTACTCTAAACATTCACATATGTATTAATAATAACTCTTATTCGGAGGTAACCCTTGAAAATCGAGCTATCAGAGCAAAGCCTGCCTATATTTGAGGCTATATCGAGTAATGTACGCATTCAAATGATTCACCTGCTCTCCAAAAAATCAATGAACATTCGCGAGCTGGCAGAGGCTTTAGGCTTAAGCAGTGCAATCATGACAATGCACGTAAAAAAGCTGGAGAAGGCCGGAATCATCAAATCCGAAATGACCCCCGGCAAAGGCGGTGCCGCTCAGAAGGTGTGCTCGCTTAGCATGGATGGACTTGAAATAGCATTCCCTCGCAAGGACGTCGTACAGCGCGAGTCACGCAGAACCGAGGTTTCCATCGGACATTATACCGATCTCAACATCGTTCCTACTTGCGGCATTTGCACGACGGAAAAGGTTATCGGAATTTTCGACGACCCCCGCTACTTTCTTGATCCCGATCGCGTGAACGCCAAAATATTATGGTTCTCGCAAGGTTATATCGAATACAAAATTCCTAACTTCCTATTAACGAGCGAGAGTCCAGACGAGCTCGAAATTTCGATGGAAATTTCGTCTGAAGCGCCTCTCACCAATATGAACTGGCCTTCGGATCTTACGTTTTTCTTTAATGGTGTAAATGTTGGCATGTGGACGAGCCCTGCCGATTATGGCGGAAAAGGCAAGCTTAATCCACCTTGGTGGTTTGATGATGTCAACCAGTTCGGTTTATTGAAGCGGTTGATTATTAAGAAGGATGGCACTTACATGGACGGCCTTAGGCTCTCGGATGTAAGTCTCGACCAGATTGATATTAGCAACAGTCACTGGACGTTCCGTATTGCGATTTTGGAGGATGCTGAGCATATTGGCGGCTTTACTTTATTCGGCTCTGGTTTCGGAAACTATAATCAGGATCTCATTTTCAAGCTGTACTATACGAAGCTGGCGCAAGAGGATCGGACAACCGTCTAATCTGCTATATACGAAGAAAAGAAGAGGGGCCCCGCATGGCAATGTCATTAAGTTAAGGTGCAGGATCAAAAACCATAAATAAAGAGTAGGTTATCAAAAAGATAGCCTGCTCTTTTTTTTTGAAAAAGTGAAATAGGACTTGACACGTAGATGGAAATGTGTGGCGAAGCCCCTTGAAAAAACGAGG
>NZ_JBFTPT010000028.1:0-68260 GCF_056398625.1 Paenibacillus sp. 01T431 | reverse complement strand
CATGTATTAGGCACGCCGCCAGCGTTCGTCCTGAGCCAGGATCAAACTCTCCAAATTGGTGTTTGACTTGCTCATAACTTTTATCGCTATATTTGCTCATCCCGAAGGATTTGCAAGGCAGTTATTACTCGTTGTTCAGTTTTCAAAGAACAATTCATTCTTTCGTGTCAACCGCGTGTGTCTCAGCGGCGACAAGAAATAATATATCACAGGGGCCCAATTAAATGCAACCCCTTTTTTAAAAAAAGTTTTAAAACTTGATTTTATCGATAAGAACGCGCATTTAATGCATAACGCGATAGCTCTTTCGGGGAGGCAATACGTGCGTACATACGGAAGATGATCTTATATCTTCTGGTTATCGCTTGCTTAATATCACCATCTAATCTTGAATCATTCAAGTCGAGCAGCATTTCATCCAGCTCTTTGCGAAGGACGTAGTCGAGTTCTTTGCATTCTTTATCGTTGAATAGTATTCCGAGCATAGCCGTGAGTGACCTCCTTAAGTTGAAAAGCGCAACTTGATCGTCCTTTAACGAACAAAAAAGCAACATCTCACGCAAATGCGTTTCGACACTGCTTTACTGTTATGCTCAAATATTGGAAAAATTATTACATCTGCAACAACCATAATGTAATTGTACTTTCAATTACCGCCGCAATAAGCAGTGTAATCGTCAAAATAACCATGACAGGAACGGTACGAACAACGAAGCTTTCAAGCTCTCGGCTTATATTCCCTGTCTTAGATCTTGCAAATACAAGTGATCCGGCCGCTTTGAAGATGAGTACTCCAAAACGCATGCCATAAGCACATGCAATAATAATCGCGGGAATTTCCAGAATTCCGTGCGGCAGCAAACCTTTAACAATAAGCTCCATCACATACCCGCCGCCATGAAGCTCAGCTGTCGTTTTCAGTAAATAACCGATCATCATTCCATTTACAACTAAGAAAAAGAAAGGCAATACCCCAAACAAAGCACCTAAGTACATAACCAGTATCGATTTGACCGCATTATTCAAAAAAATGAAAATCATCATCGTTAACGTTGGATTTTTGGAATCATCGATCATTTCAGCGAGCTGTCCTAGCCCCTTCAGCTGTTCATCAAGAAAAGCTCTGAACGCTGGGTTCGTGCCTCCGATAACCATGCCTGCTAAAAATAATATGGATCCAAACGCTATATAGGGATTCATTTGTTTAAAATGCTCCCAAATCAAACGCCATTTAAACATTTTATCCCCTCCGCAGCTTGTAAGTTCGCAAGATGGATGAATATCTCTGTAGTACGAGCATAGATTGTACTACAAGCGTAAACGACGGCAGCCTTCGTTGGAGGCAAATACTCGTTTCGCAATTAAGGATAAGTGAAGTATAAAGGTCGGATTTATACTTTCTTATCTTTGTACAAGCTTCCATTAGAGAGGAGTGCCCTTCCCAATGAACGTTTTTTATGTACTGAATGGCCGAAAGTTGAAAAGGTATTTCTTAATTGCTATCGCTGTCGTATTTTCCATTGGCATCATTTATGCCGAACGTGACAACATCACCGTCTTTGCTCCGCAGCAGCCGGCTGCAATCTACAGCGTACCCACTGATAAAAAGGTTGTTGCTCTTACCTTTGACATTAGTTGGGGAGATAAACGCACGGAACCCATTCTTAATGTGCTAAAAGAGAAAAACATTAAGCAGGCTACCTTCTTCTTATCTTCACCATGGAGCCAGTCCCATCCCGAGATCGTCAGAAAGATTCAAGAGGCTGGTTATGAAATAGGCAGCCATGGCCACAAGCATGATAATTACAGCAAGCTTAGCGATGAAGAAATTCGCAAACAAATTACGACTGCACACACCATTTTATCCGACGTAACGGGAAAACAACCGAAATTGATCCGACTTCCTAACGGAGATTTTGACAAGCGGGTACTGCGCATTGCTGAAGAGCTGCAATATAAGGTAATTCAGTGGGACACGGATTCACTCGACTGGATGAACATCGGCACCGACAAAATTATTAATCGGGTCGTTACGCGCGCTCATCCTGGCGACATCATTTTGTTCCATGCGAGTGATTCCGTAAAGCAGACACATGAGGCGCTTCCGATCGTTATTGATCAGCTGCGTGAAAAAGGCTATGAGTTTGTTACGGTAACCGACCTCATCACACAAACTGAGGTTGACGGCAAAGCGGTGCAGGACAAGACATCCTCTACATTCCCGCAAATTAATGCTGCTGAACTAGAATATTAAGTTAAACGACCGGCTTCGCAGCAATCGCTGCTGAGTCGGTTGTTTGTTTTTTGACCAAACGGTGCATCATCATAATTTGGTATGCATTGCAGACGAATAAAGGAACCATCATAAATACAATAGCAGATACGTTCGTTTCACCTTGCAGCGCAGGCCAAGACTCAATGAATGTAATGAAGAACATCAAAAACATGGTTGGCACAAAAGCGGTTTTGTTCGTTTGCTTAACCTTGAACCATGATACTGCAACAGAAAATAGAAGCAGGGTAAGCGGCAATGTCCAGAAAAACCAGTTGTTCAGGCGCTGCTCATACAACATATACCCCAGCCCTATTGCTGCGAATAACGTCGTATAGCCTTGCAGCGCATTCCATAAATATTTTTTGCCGAATACGCTAAGAGCGATGTAGTTTAACGTTAAATAAGCGAAAAAGCCCATTTGGCTAAATGCTCCAATCATTAAACCGACCAAACCCATCATTAATGCATTAAAGCCGACAGCTTTAAAGCCTAAGAACCCAAACTCCGGATCTACCCAAGCCATCAACGCACCGGTAATTACGCAGGCAAGCCCGCCTACTACCATGCCGCTCCAAAATAAAAAGAACCACTTTTTTAAATTCACGTTCATTATCCTCCTGTTATCCACATTACCCTTTATTTTACCACGTTCACAATAAAAAGCTAAAGTCTGTCCATGATAATCCGGTGAACTTTGTACATAATAACTATACGATCCATCACTTTTCGAACGATTTGTTTATCCAAACGGTATGCAGCAGCAATGACATAGGAAGGAGCTTGCGAATCATGCGTAAGAGCTTTGCTTTATTTTCGGTTATTACAGCCATGTTATTTGTTTTATCAGGCTGTGGCGCCGAGTCCTCTGGAGGTAGTAATGAGCAGGTCAGCTACAAGGATTTAAAAACGATGGTTATTGATATCCTCAAAACGGAGGATGCCCAAAAAGCACTGCAGGAGTCATCACAGCAAATTTCCGGTTATAGTGGCCAAACCTCTAAGCTGCTGTCTGTGCAGGATCAGGAGGAGGTTCGCTTAGCGGTTAAGGATGTCCTTATTTCTCCTCAGTACGACAAGGTAATCAAAAAGCTTATGGTTGATCCACGTTTCGCGGGGGAATTTGCCAAATCCGTTAATAAGCAAAATAAACAAATCCATAAAGAACTAATAAAGGACCCCTCCTATCAAGCTGATTTAATTAAGGTGCTTAAAAACCCTGAAATGGACAAGATGATTCTTGAGGTGCTGCAAAGTACGCAATACCGCAAGGAAGTGATGTCCCTTATGCAGGATGCGATGCAAAATCCATTGTTTCGACTTGAAGTGCTTGATCTGATGAAAAAAGCAGTACAAGAAGAGCTTAAACCAAGCCCAGACCAGAAAGTAGATAAAAAGAAAGAAGAATCGGGCGGTGAGCAAAAATCCGATGAGGAAGGCGGCGGCGGGGACGATTCAGGCGGCGGTGATGAACAAGGCGGCGATTCGGCTATGTAGCGGTAGAAGTATTGTTTTCACTGCATAAAATGAATTCAAAAAAGCCCGAACAGGTTGTCCGCATGGCAGCAAGGATTAGCTGCCTTAGACAATGGTTCGGGCTTTTGTTATTTGACTATTTGCCGCATTTCGCTAATACGCTGTCTGCAAGCTCCAAGTACATCTTCCCTGTTTCAGTATCGGCTTTGTATACCGATGGTGCAAAGTCAGGCTCAGATACATGATTGTCTGGCGCCCCCAATGGAATTTGAGCAAGCAGATCTGAATGAAGCGTCTCTGCGAGGCGTGCGCCGCCACCGCGGCCAAATACATATTCTCTCTCGCCGGTAACTTTAGATTCGAAATAGGACATATTCTCAACGATTCCAATAATTTCGTGTTCCGTCTTAATCGCCATTGCGCCTGCCCTAGCTGCAACGAATGCTGCTGTAGCATGCGGGGTAGTTACGATAATTTCTTTGCTTTGCGGAATAATCTGATGAACATCAAGCGCCACATCTCCCGTACCCGGCGGAAGGTCTAGCAGCAGGTAGTCAAGCTCGCCCCATTCAATCTCTTGGAAGAAGTTGCGCAGCATTTTGCCAAGCATCGGTCCGCGCCACACGATTGGGCTGTTGTCCTCTACGAAGAAGCCCATGGACATCACCTTAACACCAAACTTCTCAATAGGGATGACCCGTTCATTCACAACATCCGGGCGCTCTTCGATCCCCATCATATCCGGCACGCTGAAGCCGTAGATATCCGCATCGATGATGCCGACGCGCTTGCCCCTGCGGGCTAAAGCGACCGCCAAGTTGACGGTCACTGTCGATTTGCCGACGCCGCCCTTGCCGCTCGCGACGGCGATGAACTGCACCCCGCTGGCAGGATCCAGCAGCGGGTTAGCTAAGCCGGCCCCATGCCCCTGAACGGGCGCTGGGCCGCTAGATTTGCCAGCACCGGCGCTAGCCGCAGCCGGTGCTGCAGCTGCCGCTGGCGGCGGCGTAGACGCGCCTGCGACTGCGGCAGGCGCTGCCTCGGCCCGAAACCGGAAATGCACGGTTTCGGCGCCCAGACGCGCCAGCGCCTCGCGGAGCGAGGCTTCCAGCGCGGGCTCCATTGCCGCGCCAGACCCAAGGACCGTCATCGAAACTTGACGGTCCCGAACCATTACATCGCGGATGGTAACCCCATCCGCTTTATGCTGTGCCGTCACGATTTCAACGGCCTCTATAACTTGCTCTCGTGTCAACATAGGTTGTGTCCCACCTTTATATAATTAAAACTATATAATAGTTAGTATAACACAGTAAGCCCATGAACCAAGTCATAGGGTGCACCTTTGCTTCATTTTCGGCGAAAGGTTTCTTACTTGTCGGTTACCTCGTCTTGCAGCACGCTTCCGCTCAGCTTCTCCCCTGCAGTATATCTTAGAATACCCTCATAGATGGAGGCAGCTACTGATCTTTGGTACTCCGTATCCGCAAGTCGCTGTGATTCCCCAGGGTTAGATAGAAAGCCCACCTCAACGAGTGCCGTCGGAATGTTCTCGATTGCCTTCAGCACATAAACATCCTTCACGGTAGCGGCAACTCTTGTCGTGTTTTCTAAATTGCGTTTAATCTCATCTTGTATGAAGGTTGCGAGAATCCGATTGTCTGGGTGATTGTCCGGATGAAAAAAGGTTTGTGCACCCGTCCACTTAGCTGAAGGGATACTGTTCATATGTATGCTTATGACTGCGGCAGGATTGCTATTTTTAATAAGGGACACTCGCTTCTTTAAATCCTCTGTCTTGCGCTTGCTATAGGCTCTTGAATCCCCTGTTGCAAGATCGTAATCCCCTTCCCTTGTCATAACAACGACCGCTCCAGCCTGCTGCAAATAATCGCGCAAATACAGCGCAATCGCTAAGTTTAAATCCTTTTCGATAATGCCCTGCTTACTGACCGCACCGCCGTCTGCCCCGCCATGCCCGGCGTCAATGGCTATAGTCTTGCCCGACAAAGGCAGCGTCCAATAAGACCATGCTTTTTTTGAAGGCATCGATTGTGTAAGCAATATGCCCGTTAGTGCAATAACCAGCAATCCGATACTGATTCGAATTAAGCCCTTATACGTCAACCAAATGACAACATGCCGATCAATTCGGCGCATAAAAAAACCACCCCGTTTTCCATCAAATGAATACACAGCAGCAAACAGCTTAATCTAGCCAAATGCACACATTCATTTATATGGGACGAGATGGTCGTTTATGAGACAAACCTTAAGTTATTCGGTTAATTAAACTACTGGCTGCTCAGACATGCCTTCAATCAGTATTTTAGCAACCTCAGGACGGGAGAACTCAGGCGGCGGGCAAATGCCATCGCGCAGCAATGCGCGTACCTTCGTACCCGAAAGCGTCAAATGATGCTCCTTGTCATGAGGGCAAGTTTTTGAAGTAGCCATGTTGCCGCACTCTTTGCAGAAGAAGCTGTGCTCGAAATAAAGTGGAGTAATGCCTAGATCCTCTACTGGAATCGTTTTGAGCAGATCCTGAGCTTCGTATGTTCCATAGTAGTCGCCTACACCGGCATGATCGCGTCCAACAATAAAATGCGAGCAGCCATAGTTTTTACGAACAAGAGCATGGAAGATCGCCTCACGAGGCCCAGCGTAACGCATAGCTGCCGGGAATACGCCAAGGAATACACGATCCTTCGGATAATAGTTGTCAAGCAGTGCAAGATAGCTCTTCATCCGTACATTCGCAGGAACATCGTCCGATTTCGTTTCACCAACGAGCGGATTGAGGAAAAGCGCATCAACAATTTCCATTGCTGTTTTTTGAATGTATTCATGCGCGCGGTGAACCGGATTGCGAGTTTGGAAGCCAACTACGGTTTTCCAGCCCTTTTCTGCAAATAAACGACGCGTTTCCGCTGGGTCAAAATAAAACTCGTTAAACTTCTCAGGCTGCGGACGATTCAGCACCGTAATTTCTCCGCCTACATTTATGGAAGAGCGTTCGAACAGCTTTTGAACGCCTGGGTGCTCCAAATCATCTGTCTTGAACACATTCACTGCTTCAACTTTATGGTCAACCGAATAAATGCTATCAATGCTGATAATTGCGTATGTTACGCCATCTTCACCGACTAGCGCTGCACGTTCTCCTGCGGACAGCTCTGCTGCCTTCGCTTCTTCTACAGCAAGCGTAATAGGAATGCTCCATACCGTGCCATTTGCTAGACGCATGTCTTTCACAACGGACTGGTAATCAGCTTCGTTCATAAAACCAGTAAGTGGGGAAAATGCTCCAACTGCGATCAAATCAAGGTCAGATATAGCCCAAGTGTTGATCGTAATCGATTTAAGGGTAGCAGCTTCAGCTAGTAATGCTTCACGTTGTTCGCCCGTAGCGACACGGTTAACGAGTACGCCGCCGTGCGGTAGAATTTGACTCATTGATATTGCTCCTCCTCGAGAGTGCTTATTTATGCAATCCGCATTCTGTTTTTTCTTGACCTGCCCAGCGTCCAGCGCGTGGATCTTCACCAGGCATTACTTTGCGCGTGCACTGCTCGCAACCGATGCTCGGGTAGTTTTGATCATGCAATGGGTTGTAAATAACATCATTCTCGCGAATATAGTTCCATACGTCCTCGGATGTCCAGTGAGCGATTGGATTAAATTTAACGAGCCCGAATTTTGTGTCGTACTCAATTTTTTTGGAATTCGCACGAGTAGGTGCTTGATCGCGGCGAATACCCGTAATCCAAGCATCATATTTCGAAAGAATTTGGGTTAATGGTTTAACTTTACGAATGTTGCAGCATGCGTTCGCATCGGATTTCCAAAGCTCTTCGCCAAACTGAGCAGCTTGCTCCTCAGGTGTAATTTCAGGCTTTACTTCTACGAATGGAATGCCTGGGTAGCGCTTAGCCATCAAATCACGAGTCTCATACGTCTCTTTGAAATGGTAATCCGTATCTAAATAGAAAATGTCCGTTTTCGGGCTAATTTTCTGCAGCATATCAACAAGCACAACATCTTCAGCACCAAAGCTGCATGCAAACGTAATATTTGGGAAAGTTTCTACCGCAAACGCAATAATTTCTTCCGGTGTTGCGTTTTCGAGCTCAACTTCCTTTTGTTTGATAAGCGCTTCTTTTTCAAAAAGGTTCATTTTTTTTGCCCTCCGTTTTTAATTCCTAGTAAATTGCTCTGTATAAAAATTATACGTCCAAAAAGTGAAATGTTCAATATAAGTTTTAACCAAAATGAAATAAAGTTTGAAATTTTATTGGACGCACCAAAAAACACCTTATGCGTCTTCCGATCAGCAAAGGTGTTTTTAAGGGAATAGCAGTAAAAAAATCTAAATTGGATGTAGCTTTTCTTCTATAAACAAAAAAATGCCCTCTCTGGCAAGCAGAGAAGACATTTTGAAGTATTAACGTTTCGAGAATTGTGGAGCGCGACGAGCCGCTTTAAGACCGTATTTTTTACGCTCTTTCATACGCGGATCACGAGTTAGGAAGCCAGCACGTTTTAGAGCCGGACGGAATTCAGGGTCTGCTTTAAGCAAAGCACGTGAAATACCGTGACGGATAGCGCCTGCTTGACCGGACATACCGCCGCCGTTAGCAATTACTAGTACATCGTAGTTAGACAATGTGTCAGTAAGGTTAAGCGGTTGTTTTACGATCAGCTTCAATGTTTCTAGACCAAAATATTCATTAAGGTCGCGTTTGTTAATAATGATTCGTCCTTCACCCGGCACAAGACGTACACGTGCAACAGAGTGTTTACGACGACCGGTTCCATAGTATTGCACTTGAGCCATGAAACTTGTCCTCCTCTTTATTACCCGCGAAGTTCGTAAACTTCAGGGTTTTGTGCTTGATGCGGATGTTCAGCACCTGCGTATACTTTAAGTTTAAGCTTCATTTTGTTACCAAGACGGTTCTTAGGCAACATGCCGTGTACAGCCAGTTCGATTACGCGTTCTGGCTTGTTTTTAATCATCTCTTGAGCCGGAGTGGATTTCAATCCGCCGGAGTACATGGAGTGACTGTAGTAAATTTTATCTGACATTTTCTTACCTGTCAGATGGATTTTTTCAGCGTTGATAACAACAACGAAATCGCCTGTATCAACATGTGGCGTAAATGTCGGTTTGTGTTTGCCGCGGATCAGGGCAGCAACTTCACTCGCCAAGCGGCCTAGCGTTTTGCCTTCCGCATCGACGACGAACCATTTACGATCAACTTCAGTTGATTTAGCCATATAAGTGGTACGCATGGATGATCCTCCTTAATTTCATACATTAATCGTTTTTATAACAACGTAAACGTTGATTTGTTTGTTCATTGTTGATAGCCAAGTTTGTGACAATCTCAGTCGGGGCTGTGGGTTAGCCACTTCGAAAGCACAAGTTATATTCTACTATAAAGAATAAGTAAGTGCAAGTAATTTATAGTGATTTATCCCTGTATTTCGCTGGAATATTCAACATCTATCAACATCAATCCATGCGGCATTGCCGTAGGACCAGCAAGCGAACGATTTCGCCCCTCAAGGATGTTTTTGATCTCCGATGAAGCCATCTTCCCTTCGCCAACCCATAGTAAAGTTCCCATAATGACTCGAACCATATTGTACAGAAAACCATTGCCTGTCACGTACATATGCACGATTGGGCCTTCCTGAACAAAATCTGCTTCATAGATCGTACGAATATGATGAGGCTTGGTTGAATGTATCGATGTGAAGGAAGTAAAGTCATGTTTACCTACTAGGTAGCTGAGACCCTCCCGCATCGCATCCACATCAAGCGGCGTCGGATGATGAAAGCGATATTGTCGGCCAAATACATCAGGAAACTTACCAGTATCAATCGTATAGCGATACGTTTTGCGCTTAGCGGATCTTCTTGCATGAAAATGTTCTGGCACATCGAATGCTTCAATAATGACGATATCCTTCGGCAACCGCGTATTAAGCGCAATCGCCCATCTCTCTGTGGGAATCGTAGATTCCGTATAGAAATTGAATATTTGTCCCCGCGCATGCACTCCCGCATCTGTGCGACCCGAGCCAATAATAATGGTCGTCTCGCCCGTCAGCTTCTTTATGGCCTTCTCTATTTCACCCTGAACCGTTCTGCCGTAAGGCTGCGTCTGAAAACCGTTGAAGCCTGCCCCGTCATAACTGACCTTTACGCATATATTCCTCAACCTATCCCCCCCTTTAACTATAGGGATACCTAAACGTCCAAAATTCCCTCTTGCTAAGAGAACCTAAGATGCTAAGCCTTATGGACACCTGTAGGTATCACACAAGCTCATCTATTGCCCCTGGCATGAATAACAAATCATTCTTTTCAAACAAAAAAAGGTGGCCGCAAGGGTCCACCCTTTTCATTAAAATATAAGAAGTATAGGGAGACCCTAATACTTACTTATATTTTATTGCGTTGGCAGCTCATCCCCCACGTTGGCAGGCACAAGCCGTTTACCGCTCGCGTATAAAGCTTGGACAAGGTTTAACGCTGTGGACAAGCTTATACATTTCATTTATTAGGTAACCTACGCGCGGTCAACCAATTCTAGGTAAACCATAGGCGCAGCATCGCCGCGACGGGGTCCTAGTTTTAGAATACGCGTGTAGCCGCCTGCACGCTCCGCATAGCGAGGTGCTAGATCGGAGAATAGCTTTTGAATAGCGTCTTGTGTACCATCGACAGTTTCGCGACGAACATAAGCAGCTACTTGACGACGAGCATGAAGATCACCTTGCTTAGCTTTAGTGATCAGCTTCTCAGCGATTGAACGAACTTCTTTCGCTTTAGCTTCAGTCGTTTGAATACGCTCATAAAGGAACAAGTCAGTAACGAGGTCACGGAACAAAGCTTTCCGTGCACTAGCGTCACGTCCTAATTTTTGATATGCCATCTTGTTTTCCCCTCCCTTGCTCTTAAGTCTTCACTAGTTGGTTACTACTCTTCCATGCGAAGGCCCAAACCAAGCTCTTCAAGCTTCTCTTGAACTTCCTCAAGGGATTTACGGCCCAGGTTACGGACCTTCATCATATCCTCTTCGGATTTCGTAATTAGCTCTTGAACCGTGTTGATTCCAGCGCGTTTCAAGCAGTTGTAAGAACGGACGGAAAGATCAAGTTCCTCGATCGTCATCTCTAGAACTTTCTCTTTCTTATCTTCTTCCTTCTCAACCATTATTTCAGCGTCTTTGGCTTCATCGGTCAATCCAACGAACAAGTCCAAATGCTCGGTCAAAATTTTAGCGCCGAGGCTCACAGCCTCTTCCGGTCTAATACTACCGTCAGTCCATACTTCAAGCGTTAGCTTGTCGTAGTTAGTTACTTGACCAACACGCGTATTTTCAACGCTATAATTTACACGAGTAATTGGCGTGTAAATCGAATCTACAGGAATTACACCAATCGGTTGTTCGTCTTTCTTGTTGCGATCCGCTTGCACGTAACCGCGTCCCCGATTAGCAAATACCCGCATATGGAGCCGCGCGCCGGAGGCCAAGGTTGCGATGTGAAGATCAGGGCTTAAAATCTCGACATCGCTGTCTGCTCGAATGTCGCCCGCTGTAATATTCCCTTCGCCATCCGCGTCGATTTCCAACACCTTTTCTTCATCGGAGTGGATTTTCAACGAGAGGCCCTTCAGGTTCAGAATGATTTCGGTAACATCCTCAATCACTCCGGGAACCGTAGAGAACTCGTGAAGCACTCCATCGATTTGAACCGAAGTTACTGCTGCACCCGGCAACGACGACAACAAAATTCGGCGAAGCGAATTCCCAAGCGTCGTGCCATATCCGCGTTCAAGCGGCTCGACGACGAAACGTCCGTAAGTTCCTTCATCATTCAGTTCTACGGTTTCGATTTTCGGCTTTTCGATCTCAATCACTAATAGTACCCTCCTTCAAACGTCGCTCCGTTAGCTTACGTTATTTTAAGTCAAACCTTGTAGTATGCCAAACCTTCACAACCATTATTCACAAGTTGTTGATATTTGATACCACATCAGATCCAACTATACGCGACGACGTTTCGGAGGACGGCATCCGTTATGAGGAACTGGTGTTACGTCTTTAATGAGGTTAACTTCCAATCCAGCAGCTTGAAGCGAACGAATCGCAGCTTCGCGGCCAGCGCCTGGTCCTTTTACCATCACTTCGACAGTTCTCATGCCATGCTCCATCGCAGCTTTAGCAGCTGTTTCAGCAGCCATTTGCGCTGCGAAAGGCGTGCTCTTACGTGAGCCTCTGAAGCCCATGTTGCCAGAGCTTGCCCATGAAATTGCATTGCCGTGAGGATCCGTGATCGTAACGATCGTATTGTTGAATGTCGAGCGAATGTGCGCAACGCCAGTCTCAATATTCTTCCGGTCGCGGCGTTTTGTACGAACGACTTTTTTTGGTTTAGCCATTGTCCATTATCCTCCCTTCTTATTTCTTCTTGTTAGCTACAGTCCGACGAGGACCTTTACGCGTACGTGCATTTGTCTTAGTACGTTGACCGCGAACAGGCAAGCCGCGACGGTGACGAAGTCCACGGTAGCATCCGATTTCAGTCAGACGTTTAATGTTAAGTGAAATTTCACGACGCAAGTCGCCTTCTACTTTAACAGATTTATCAATTGCTTCGCGAAGGCGAGCAAGTTCGTCTTCTGTCAAGTCACGAACACGAGTGTCGTAGCTAACTTCAGCTGTATTCAAAAGTTTTTGCGACGTTGTTTTGCCGATACCGAAAATGTATGTCAGGGCGATTTCGACGCGTTTGTCACGCGGCAAGTCTACACCAGCTATACGTGCCATAGGCTATATTCCCCTCCTTCTATCCTTGTTTTTGTTTGTGTTTCGGATTTTCACAAATCACCATAACGTTGCCTTTGCGACGAATGACTTTGCATTTTTCGCAGATCGGCTTTACCGAAGGTCTAACCTTCATTGTGATTACCTCCCGAATCTTTCGTAATAAGCCCCAAATTGAGCCTATTTACGATAGGTGATGCGCCCTTTTGATAAATCATAAGGCGATAACTGTATAACCACCTTGTCTCCTGTCAGGATGCGAATAAAGTGCATTCTGAGCTTACCGGAAACATGTGCGAGAATTTGATGACCGTTCTCCAGCTCCACCTTGAACGTGGCATTCGGCAACGGTTCAATAACCGTACCTTCGACCTCAATGATGTCTTCCTTAGCCAACCGTCATTCTCCTTTCGCATTTAAATACTTCTGAATTGCATAACGTAACTTTGCGTTGGTCACCCTGCCGGTCTCTTGCATACTGCTTGAAACCTCAGAACTAATTGCAGGCTGTAACTCGAGATGCAGAACGTTCTTTTTCTTCGGTCCATCGAATCGGCGCTTATGGCCATCGGCAATCATGACGAATCGCTCATCAACGATTGCTAGGATAACAGCATAGCTTTCCTCATCTTTACCGCGAAGTACTTTGACGAACTGACCAATCTGGGGACGAGCTTCCATCGTCATACTATGGTTGCTGCGGCAAAATGGTCAATATTTCAAAGCCGTCCTCTGTAACAGCTACTGTATGCTCGAAATGAGCACACCATGAGCCGTCTTCCGTTACAACCGTCCAATTGTCTTCGAGCGTCCGGACATATCGTTCACCGATATTAACCATTGGTTCGATTGCAAGCACCATTCCGGTCTTCAGACGAGGTCCGCGATCTGGTATGCCGTAGTTCGGTATTTGTGGTTCCTCATGGAGGTCCGCGCCGATTCCGTGCCCTACGTATTCCCGTACTACGGAGAATCCTGCATCTTCAATTACCTTTTGAATAGCATGCGAAATTGTATATAGCCTAATATCCGGTTTGACGAGCGCAAGCCCCGCATAAAGCGATGCTTCCGTCACATCGAGCAACTTCTGAACTTCAGGGGTTACAGCTCCTACCGCATAGGTCCAAGCTGAATCTCCGTGATAGCCTTCAAATTGCGCACCGATATCGATACTAATTATATCGCCTTCGTTCAACTTGCGTGACCCAGGGAAGCCGTGCACCAGCTCATCATTCACAGAAGCACAAATGCTGGAAGGGAAACCATTGTAACCTTTGAAGGAAGGAATCGCATTTTGACTCTTAATGTACGTTTCAGCGATTTGGTCAAGCTCACGAGTAGTGATGCCTGGTTTCACAGCCTGCGCCATCAATCGATGCGTTTCCGCAACAATGCGTCCTGCTTCCCTCATATAACGCAGCTCCGATTCGGATTTGCATATAATCATTACAATGAACCTCGCAAGCAGGAAACGATGTCTGATGTTACAACATCAATGTCCTTCTCGCCGTCGACTTCGCGAAGGAGACCTTTAGCACTGTAGTAATCGAGTAGAGGTGCGGTTTTGGATGTATACTCATCCAAACGAGTTCCGACCTTTTCCTCTGTATCATCAGAACGCTGATACAATTCTCCGCCGTCTTTGTCGCAGATACCTTCGACCTTAGGTGGATTAAAGATTACATGATAAGTCGTACCAGTCGTTTTCGATATGCGTCTGCCCGTCAAACGAGCAAGCAGCAAGCTGCGATCAACTTTTAAATTTACAACATGGTCAATACTGCGTCCGAGCTCCGCAAGCATAACATCAAGTGCTTCTGCTTGCTGCAGTGTGCGAGGAAACCCGTCGAGCAAGAATCCATTTTTGCAATCGGCTTGTTCAAGTCTTTCCTTTACAATGCCGTTCGTGATCTCATCGGGAACGAGCAAGCCTTGATCGACATACTCTTTCGCTTTGATTCCAAGTGCGGTTCCTTGTTTCATAGCGAGGCGGAATGCATCACCAGTGGAAATGTGGGGAATACCGAACTCTTCTACGATCCGTTCAGCTTGTGTACCTTTACCGGCACCCGGAGGGCCCATGAATAAAATGTTCATTGCTGAGTTCCTCGCTTTAAGCACAATAGGCTCGGGCGGGCTGCCGCAGAGCGCCTGTTGACGAACGCGGAAGCCCGGTCAGAACCTATTGTTATTTATTGATAAACCCTTTGTAATGGCGTTTGATCAACTGGCTCTCGATTTGCTTCATCGTATCAAGTGCAACACCGATAACGATTAGTAATGAAGTACCACCTAGCTGCACTGACTTAGGTAATCCAGCAAGTGTCCCGAAGAATACCGGAATGATTGAGATAACCGCCAAGAAAATTGCACCTGTCAACGTAATACGCGACATAACGCGTGTTAGGTAAGACGAAGTTGGCTTTCCTGGACGAATACCTGGAATATATCCGCCATTTTTCTTCATTTGATCGGCCATTTGAACCGGATTAATCTGAACGAAAGTGTAGAAGAAGGTAAACCCGATGATTAACAATACGTACAATACCATACCAAGCGGCTGGTCATAGCTCATATTCTTAATAATCCAGTCTGCCCAACCCTGAGTGGACCAAAACTGAGCAATCGTAACCGGGAACATGATGAGTGAAACCGCGAAAATGACCGGAATAACGCCTGCGCCGTTCACTTTCATCGGAATGTGCGTCGATTGTCCGCCGTACATTTTCCGTCCAACAACACGTTTTGCGTATTGAACAGGAATTTTACGAATACCTTGCTGTACGAATATAACACCGACGATGATTGCGATAATCGCAATCAGAATCAGTACCATTTTGATAATGTTCAGGAACAGTTGGTCTTGAGCACCTACGAACTGATCTTCGACGATCGTACGAATGTGTCCAGGAATACCAGCTGCGATTGCTGCAAAGATAAGAATGGAAATACCATTTCCGATTCCTTTTTCCGTAATTTGCTCACCCAGCCACATCAAGAAAGCAGTACCTGCTGTCAAGATAATAGCGATAAGCAAGTAATCAACGAATGTTGCGCCAACGATCATTTCATAACCGTATTGACGGTTAAAGCCGATCGCTGTTGCGAAACCTTGGATCATACCAAGAACAATCGTACCATAACGAGTGATTTGTGCGAGCTTACGTTTACCGTTCTCGCCTTCCTTTGCCCACTCAGCAAATTTCGGGATAACATCCATAGACAACAACTGTACGATAATCGACGCTGTAATATATGGGGTAATTCCGATTGCAAAGATAGAGAATTGGAACAAAGCACCGCCGGAAAACGTGTTAAGCAAGCCGAACAGTTCCGAACCGGCTGTATTAACTTGCTTAAACACATCTTTGTTTACATCAGGTACCGGAATAAAAGCACCGATGCGGTATATTAATAGGATGAAAAGGGTGAAGAGGATCCTTGTACGAAGATCCGCCACTTTCCAAATATTGGACACGGTCTTGAACAATTAGATCACCTCGGTTTTACCGCCGGCAGCCTGGATTTTCTCTACCGCAGATTGAGAGAACTTGTTTGCTTTAACAGTAAGTGTAACGCTAACTTCACCATTACCCAAAATTTTGATTCCTGCGAGCGGGTTCTTAACGATCCCAGTCTCGATGAGAACTTCTGGAGTGACTTCAGTACCTGCTGCAAAAGCATTTAGCTCTTCAATGTTGACAATTGCGTACTCTTTGCGGAACGGGTTGTTAAATCCGCGTTTCGGCACTCGACGATACAAAGGATTTTGTCCGCCCTCGAAACCAGGACGAACGCCGCCGCCGGAACGAGCGTTTTGACCTTTGTGACCTTTACCGGCGGTTTTACCGTTACCGGAACCGATACCGCGACCTTTGCGCTTTGGCGCTTGGGTTGAGCCCGGTGCTGGTGCTAGCTCATGCAATTTCATCGTTCGTGCACCTCCTTATTTAATTCTTAGAACAGCTATCTATTCTTGTACTTCTTCAACTTTTACCAAGTGACTAACAGTGTTAACCATGCCGCGGACAGCTGGGCTATCGTTCAAAACAACTGCTTGACGAATCTTCTTAAGACCGAAAGACTCAACCGTTGCACGTTGTTTCTCGTTGCGACCGATTAAACTGCGAACGAGGGTGATTTGCAATTTTGCCATCTTATTTCCCTCCTTAGCGTAACAGCTCTTCGACTGTTTTTCCACGAAGCTTAGCAACTTCTTCCACGCGTTTAAGACGGGAAAGACCTTCAAGCGTTGCATTAACCATATTCATGGAGTTCGAAGAACCTAGCGATTTCGTCAAGATGTCGCCGACACCAGCAAGTTCAAGAACTGCACGAACTGGGCCGCCAGCGATAACGCCAGTACCTTCTGAAGCTGGCTTCAAAAGAACTTCACCTGCACCGAAATGTCCGAGTACAAGATGGGGAATAGTCGTGCCAACGATTGGTACGTGGATCAGGTTTTTCTTAGCATCTTCAATACCTTTGCGGATTGCATCAGGTACTTCGCCTGCTTTACCGATCCCTGCGCCAACGTAGCCTTTACCGTCGCCGACTACTACTAGTGCACTAAAGCTGAAACGGCGTCCGCCTTTTACAACTTTAGATACGCGATTGATATTAACAACTTTTTCAGTCAGTTCTAACGTATTTGGATCTACACGCAAGTCGTTTAACCTCCTTATAAATAAAGTCGATTAGAATTCTAGGCCAGCTTCACGAGCTGCTGTAGCAAGTGCCTGAATTCTGCCGTGATACAAGTAACCGCCGCGATCAAATACTACTTGGGTTACACCCTTAGCTTGAGCGCGTTTCGCAATCAATTCTCCGACTTTGCTAGCTGCATCGATGTTACCACCGTTGCCAATTGCTTCAGTCAATTCTTTATCCTGTGTGGATGCAGAAACGATTGTTACTCCTGAAACATCGTCGATTAATTGAGCATACATATGCTTGGAGGAACGGAATACAGATAGACGCGGACGTGCAGCTGTACCGTTAATTTTTTTACGAACACGAAGGTGTCTTTTCAGACGAGCCTTGTTTTTGTCGCCTTTCGTAATCATACAAAGTTCACTCCTTTCTTTCAGCCTTAAGACGCTATCTTAAGCAAACGAACCGTTTGCTTATTTTTTCTTACCAGCTTTACCTTCTTTGCGGATGATGCGTTCGCCTTCATACTTGATACCTTTACCTTTATACGGTTCTGGTTCACGTACGGAACGAATTTTCGCTGCAGTTGCGCCAACTAGTTCTTTATCGATACCACGAACAGTAATCTTAGTGTTCGCAGGAACGTCGAACTCGATGCCGCTATCTGGAGTGATCTCAACTGGGTGAGAGTAACCAACGTTAAGTGTGATTTTGTCTCCAGTTTTGCTTGCACGGTAACCTACGCCAACTAGCTCCAAGTTTTTGGAGAAGCCTTCAGTAACGCCGCTCACCATGTTAGCGATGATGCTGCGAGTTGTTCCGTGCAACGAGCGATGCAATTTATTATCGGAAGGACGTTCTACTAGGATTTCAGTTTCAGTTACATTCACAACCATATCTTTGTGAATTTCACGGGAAAGTGAGCCTTTCGGTCCTTTTACAGTAATAACTGTGTTGTCCAAGCTGATTGTTACGCCGTTAGGCACTTGGATTGGTTTGCGACCAATACGGGACATTGTTACACCTCCTATCTTTGTGACTTGTTACTTACCAAACGTAGCAAACTACTTCGCCGCCAGATTTAACTTGGCGAGCTTCTTTATCAGTCATAATCCCTTTGGAAGTGGAAATAATTGCAATTCCAAGTCCACCGAGTACACGAGGGATTTCAGTTGATTGTGTATAAACGCGAAGGCCTGGTTTTGAAATACGTTTCAAGCCAGTAATAACGCGTTCTTGGTTAGGGCCGTATTTCAAGAAAATACGGATAATCCCTTGTTTGTTGTCTTCGATATATTCAGCGTCGCGGATAAAACCCTCGCGCTTCAAAATCTCAGCGATTTGCTTCTTCATTTTCGAAGCGGGCATTTCCACGGTCTCGTGACGAACGACATTCGCGTTACGAATACGCGTCAACATATCTGCAACCGGATCAGACATAACCATTGTGTTAACCTCCTTCCCAAACTAGGCTGATTACCAGCTTGCTTTTTTAACGCCAGGAATCTGGCCCTTATGTGCTAACTCACGGAAACAAATCCGGCAAACTTTAAACTTTTGCAAAACAGAATGCGGACGGCCGCAACGCTCACAGCGCGTATACGCGCGCACTTTAAATTTCGGTGTGCGTTGTTGCTTCACTTTCATCGAAGTTTTTGCCACTGGGTATTACACCTCCTAAAAGTGGATTACTTCGTAAACGGCATGCCCATTTGGGTCAGCAGTTCACGAGATTCTTCGTCCGTTTTTGCCGTCGTGACGATGACGATGTCCATACCGCGCACTTTATCGACTTTGTCGTACTCGATCTCTGGGAATATCAATTGCTCTTTCAAACCAAGCGTATAGTTACCGCGGCCATCAAAAGCTTTGTTTGATACACCGCGGAAGTCACGTACACGCGGAAGAGAAATGTTGAACAGTTTATCAAGGAAATGGTACATACGCTCACCGCGCAAAGTAACTTTAACCCCGATTGGCATGTTCTCACGAAGCTTAAAGCCTGCAATAGACTTCTTCGCACGAGTAACGACTGGTTTTTGACCGGAAATGATACGTAGTTCTTCAACAGCTACATCAAGGATTTTCGAATTGGAAACCGCTTCGCCTACCCCCATGTTGATAACTACCTTCTCAATTTTCGGCACTTGCATAACAGACGTATAGTTGAACTTCTGCATAAGAGCAGGAGTTATTTCGTTTAAGAAACGACCTTTCAATCTTGCTGCCATTGATCATGGACCTCCTTTCCTACCGTAACGATTAGTCGATTACTTCTCCGGAACGTTTCGCGATCCGAACTTTCTTGCCGTTGTCGAGCACTTTGTATCCGATACGTGTTACTTTACCGCTCTTCGGATCGATATGCATAACGTTTGATACGTGAATTGGTGCTTCTTGTTCGATAATACCGCCCTGTGGGTTAGCTTGTGATGGACGAGTATGTTTCTTAACAGTATTTACACCTTCTACAAGAACGCGATTTTCACGCGGGTATGCAGCGATAACGCGGCCCTTCTTACCTTTATCTTTACCGGTAATTACGATAACCGTATCGTCTTTTTTCACGTGCAATTTGTTGTTATGGGATTCGAGTACTTTTTTCAGCCTTGGCATGAGTTACACCTCCTGCACGCTTGTGCTTTCAAGCTTATATAGGTTGTTAGATTACTTCTGGAGCAAGCGATACGATTTTCATGAAATCTCTATCGCGAAGTTCACGGGCAACTGGTCCAAAGATACGTGTGCCACGTGGGCTTTTGTCTTCTTTAACGATAACAGCTGCGTTTTCGTCAAATGCGATGTACGAACCGTCTTTACGACGAACCGAACGTTTTGTACGAACGATAACCGCTTTAACAACGTCACCCTTTTTGACAACGCCGCCTGGTGTTGCTTGTTTTACTGAGCAAACGATCAAATCGCCGATGTGTCCAACGCGACGTCCCGTTCCACCAAGTACACGGATACACATCAATTGTTTTGCGCCAGAGTTGTCAGCAACCGCTAAGCGCGAAAATGGTTGAATCATTTCAACGTCCTCCTTTCGGAAAAATGCTCAGATACTGCATACGCTCATTAGATAATAACAGCAACTTCAACAACTTCCACAAGTCTGAAGCGCTTATCTTTCGATAGCGGACGAGTCTCCATGATTTTCACGATGTCGCCAATCTTCGCTTGGTTATTTTCATCGTGCGCCTTAAATTTTTTCGTAACTTTAATGCGTTTATGGTACAATTCGTGTTTTTTATATGTTTCAATAGCAACTACGATTGTTTTATCCATCTTGTCGCTTACCACTTTGCCAATTAACACTTTGCGGGCATTGCGTTCGCTCATGTTCTTCCTCCTTCCTTCAGCCATGATTATGCATTCATGTAAGGGATTTACTAGCTGCTAATTCCGAGTTCTCTTTCACGCAAAATCGTTTTAGCACGAGCGATTCCTTTACGCACATCACGGATCCGAGTCGGGTTATCCAATTGGCCAGTAGCCAGTTGGAAACGAAGATTGAAAAGCTCTTCTTTAAAACCAGCGACCTGTTGTTCAAGCTCAGCAGAGGTTAGGTTTCTAAATTCACTAGCTTTCATTTGCTTCACCACCCACTTCTTCACGCTTCACGAATTTAGTCTTGATTGGCAATTTATGAGCCGCAAGACGCATCGCTTCACGAGCGGTTTCTTCGGATACACCAGCAAGTTCAAACAGGATTTTACCTGGTTTAACTACGGCTACCCATTTCTCAACGTTACCTTTACCACTACCCATACGCACTTCAAGAGGCTTTTGAGTAATAGGTTTTGCAGGGAAAATCTTGATCCAAACTTTACCGCCACGTTTGATGTAGCGAGTCATAGCGATACGAGCCGCTTCAATCTGACGGTTTGTGATCCATGATGGTTCTAGAGCTTGTAGACCGAATTCACCGAATGCTACTGTAGTGCCGCCTTTAGCGCGACCCTTCATATGACCGCGTTGTTGTTTGCGGTGTTTGACACGTTTAGGTACCAACATGATTAGTTGCCTCCTTCCTGGGGAGCTTTCTTCTTAATCGGAAGGACTTCGCCGCGATAGATCCATACTTTAACGCCGATACGGCCGTATGTTGTAGCCGCTTCAGCCGTGCCATAATCGATATCTGCACGTAGTGTATGAAGTGGTACTGTTCCTTCGCTGTAGCCTTCCGAACGTGCGATTTCCGCGCCACCGAGACGACCGCTAACTGCGGTTTTGATCCCTTTAGCACCTGAACGCATGGAGCGTTGAATTGCTTGCTTCAATGCGCGACGGAAAGATACACGACGCTCAAGTTGTTGTGCAATGCTTTCAGCTACAAGAATAGCGTCAAGATCTGCATGTTTGATTTCAGAAATGTTGATGTGAACTTTTTTGCCTTTAGAAATTTTACCAAGCTCAGTACGTAGGTTTTCTACCTCAGAACCGCCTTTACCAATAACCATACCTGGTTTTGCGGTTTGAATCGTAACGTTCACGCGGTTAGCTGCACGTTCGATCTCGATGTGAGAAACTGCTGCGTCTTTCAGCTTGTTTTTCAAATATTCACGGATTTTAACGTCTTCCATAAGAAGATCGCCGAAATCTTTGCCAGCGAACCATTTGGACTCCCAATCACGGATAACACCGACCCGGAAGCCTATTGGATTTACCTTTTGACCCACACGTATTCCCTCCTTATTTTTCAGATACCACCAAGGTAATGTGGCTGGTTCTTTTATTGATCCGGCTTGCGCGACCCATCGCACGTGGACGGAAACGTTTCATCGTTGGCCCTTGGTTAACAAAGGCTTGCGAGATAACCAATTTGTTCACGTCAAGCTGGTAGTTATGCTCAGCGTTAGCAATCGCAGAGTTCAACAGCTTCTCCAAAATTGGGGATGCAGACTTAGGCGTGTGACGCAAAATCGCGATTGCTTCGCCAACTTGTTTACCGCGAATCAAATCCGCAACAAGCTGTGCTTTACGAGGTGCAATACGAATATATTTAGCGTGCGCTTTAGCTTCTGGCATGTAGGAACCTCCTCTCGTTCAGTTAGAGATGTTTAAGGGCAAATTAACGTCTGCCCGTTTTTTTGTCTTCACCGGCATGGCCTTTATACGTACGAGTTGGTGCAAATTCACCAAGCTTGTGTCCAACCATATCTTCCGTTACATATACAGGCACGTGCTTGCGTCCGTCATATACCGCAAACGTGTGACCTATGAATTGTGGGAAAATGGTCGAGCGGCGGGACCAGGTTTTGATAACGACCTTTTTCTCAGCTTCGTTCAATACCTCGACTTTTTTAAGCAGGTATCCGTCAATAAACGGACCTTTCTTTAAACTGCGACCCATTTGTGTTCCTCCCTTCAAATAAGCGGTAGCGATACTTTCGTATCACGCGGTTTTTATCAAGCAGCTATTATTTCGTGCGACGACGAATAATGTATTGGCTTGATGCTTTTTTCTTCTTACGTGTTTTGTAACCAAGAGTTGGTTTACCCCATGGTGACAACGGAGATTTACGTCCGATTGGAGCACGGCCTTCACCACCACCGTGTGGGTGATCGTTAGGGTTCATGACAACACCACGTACAGTAGGACGATTGCCTAACCAACGGTTACGGCCGGCTTTACCGATTTTCACGAGTTCGTGATCTTCGTTACCAACAGAACCAATTGTTGCACGGCAAGTGTTCAAGATACGACGAACTTCACCTGAAGACAAACGAACGGATACATAGTTTTCTTCTTTACCAAGAAGTTGAGCACTAGTACCAGCTGCACGAACAAGTTGTCCGCCTTTGCCTGGTTTCAATTCGATGTTGTGGATAACTGTACCGACAGGGATATTAACAAGCGGCATTGCATTGCCGGGTTTAATATCAGAGCCTACTCCAGATACCACTTGATCTCCAACTTTCAAACCTTTAGGAGCGATGATATATGCTTTTGCACCATCAACATAATGGATCAAAGCGATGTTGGAAGAACGGTTTGGATCATACTCGATCGTAGCTACGTTACCAACGATACCGTCTTTAGTACGTTTGAAGTCGATGATACGGTATTTACGTTTGTGTCCGCCGCCATGGTGACGAACCGTAATTTTACCTTGGTTGTTGCGTCCAGCTTTTTTGAAAAGTGGAGCAAGCAACGATTTCTCCGGTGTACTTGTCGTGATCTCTTCGAAAGTCGAGACCGACATGTTACGACGTGCAGGAGAGGTCGGTTTGTACTTTTTAATAGGCACTTTGATTTCCTCCTTTTCTAAACAGACGTTTCAAAGAATTCAAGTTCTTTGCTATCAGCGCTCAATTGAACGATGGCTTTTTTCCAATCCGGTCTGTATCCGCTATGTTTACCATAACGTTTCGGTTTACCCGCAACACGCATTGTGTTAACGCCGGTTACTTTTACTTTAAAGATTGATTCAATCGCAAGTTTGATTTCAGTTTTGTTTGAACGAAGATCAACTTCGAAAACATACTTTTTATCAACCATGTAATCGCTCGTACGTTCCGTGATAACCGGGCGCTTGATAATATCGCGTGGATTTTTCATTACGCAAGCACCTCCTGTACTTTCTCTACTGCTTCTTTAGTGATGATAAGGTTGTCATGCACCAAAACATCCAGAACATTGATGCCGTCAGCTGCAACGAACTTCACACCTGGGATGTTACGAGCAGACAATGCTACGTTATCTTCATAATTAGCCGTTACTACAAGAGCTTTGCGGCCAACTTTAAGGTTGCTTAGAATTGCTGCGAATTCTTTCGTCTTAGGAGCTGCAAATGTCAGTTGATCCAAAACGATAATCTCGTTTGCAATCACTTTCGAAGACAATGCTGATTTAATCGCTAGACGACGAACTTTCTTAGGAAGTTTGAAGCCATAAGAGCGTGGAGTAGGTCCGAAAACCACACCGCCGCCAACCCATTGCGGGGAGCGAATACTACCTTGACGAGCACGGCCAGTACCTTTTTGTTTCCAAGGTTTACGACCGCCACCACGTACTTCGGAGCGTCCTTTAGTTTTGTGATTGCCGAAGCGTTCAGATGCTTGTTGATTAACAACAGCACTGTGCAAAACGTGAACATTTGGTTGAATTCCGAAAACCGTTTCAGCCAGTTCAAGTTCGCCCACTTGCGCGCCACTCACGTTATATACTGTTACTTTTGGCATTTCCTGTTCCTCCTTTCTTTAAGATCAATTATTTCTTAACAGTTTGCTTAACTTTTACGAATCCGTTTTTCGGGCCCGGAATCGAACCTTTTATTAGAAGAACGTTACGTTCTACATCTACACGGATAACTTCAAGTTTTTGAATCGTAATTGTTTCGTGACCCATATGTCCTGGAAGGCGTTTGCCTTTCGGTACACGGTTCGCTTGGATAGAACCCATCGAACCTGGTCCACGGTGGTAACGGGAACCGTGAGACATAGGACCCGTGCTTTGTCCCCAACGTTTGATAACGCCGGCAAAGCCTTTACCTTTTGAAATACCTGTTACGTCAACGAATTCGCCTTCTGTGAATAGGTCAGCTTTAACTTCTTGGCCAACTTCATAATCACCTAGATTAATTCCGCGAATTTCACGAACGTAGCGCTTAGGTGTTGTGTTAGCTTTTTTAGCGTGACCAGCTTCTGGCTTGTTCGATCTGCTCTCCTTCTTATCGGAGAAACCGAATTGAACTGCTTCGTAGCCATCGTTTTCTTGGTCTTTCTTTTGAAGTACTACGCAAGGTCCAGCTTCGATAACCGTTACAGGAACGACATTACCTTCAGCAGTAAACACTTGAGTCATACCAAGTTTTTTTCCTAAGATACCTTTCATGTTGACACCTCATTTCCTTTCTATAATCGCATATGCTGATATTACAGTTTGATTTCGATATCTACACCGGATGGTAAATCCAGGCGCATCAACGCATCAACCGTTTGCGGCGTTGGGTTTACAATGTCGATCAAACGCTTATGAGTGCGTTGTTCGAATTGCTCCCTAGAATCCTTGTACTTGTGTACCGCACGGAGAATGGTGATGATTTGCTTTTCCGTTGGCAACGGAATCGGCCCGGATACGCCTGCACCGGAACGTTTTGCAGTTTCAACGATTTTCTCTGCGGATTGATCAAGAATCCTGTGATCGTATGCTTTCAAGCGGATACGAATCTTTTGCTTTGCCATATAAGTCCCTCCTTCTTTCGCCCAATTTATTATCGGACATACTCCGTGAGAAAACCCTGCACATGCCCCATGGCAAAGGGGCCGGGTGTGTCGGCAACCTCTCACATCATCGCAACGTCAGACCAACAGTCAATATTATACCGAATCTAATAGGCAAATGCAACATAAAGTTTCTTCTTTCTTTATAGCGTCATACAACTGCGGAAAGATCGTCAATATTGCATTGCAATCTATCCTTACATTCGCCCATTATGTCCCTTATTACAAGTATTTAGAACACTATCATTATAATAACGGACTTAATGGGCGCTATCTGATTATATACATCATCCCGATGAAAATACACCACCAAATAACGCCAACCTTCACATTTACAAAAAAAACACGCAGCGACCACATGTCGCTGCGTGTTTTCCTTCTATAATAACAGAGTTGAAGTGAAGTATCCGCAGGCTCTGATTCTACTTGTTTAGAAGGTGCAGGCAGCTATGACTTTTCTAACAGAGCTGCACACTCTCCATCCAACACTTCATATTCAGAGTTAAAACGCCCTAACCAAGTACGATACGATCATCCGCAAGTTTCTTTCCGCTTATCAACTCAAACTCACCTAGCAGTTGTTGTACGGTAAGATCCTTTTTGCGTTCTTCTGGTACATCAAGTATAATCCGGCCTTTGTCCATCATAATAAGTCGATTGCCTAGGCGTATAGCCTGCTCCATATTATGAGTAACCATAAGCGTAGTCAAATTCATCTCACGAACTAGGTTTTCCGTTAAAGTCGTAATGAGCTCCGCTCTTGAAGGATCAAGCGCTGCCGTATGTTCATCAAGCAATAAGATTTGCGGTCTTGTAAAGGTAGCCATCAATAGGCTTAACGCTTGGCGTTCTCCACCTGACAATAAACCCACCTTTGCGCCAAGTCGATTTTCGAGACCTATACCGAGGCGCTGCAGCTCTTTCTTAAAAATGGCACGTTTTGCGCGTGTTACGCCAAATGAAAAACCACGTGACTTTCCACGTGCATAAGCTATCGCCAAATTTTCTTCAATGGACATACGTGGCGCTGTTCCTGCCATCGGATCCTGAAATACTCGGCCAATCCAGCGGCTGCGCTCATATTCCGATAGATGACTTATATTGTTGCCGTCAATTCGCACTTCGCCCGCGTCCGGCTTCATCACGCCGGATATAATGTTCATTAATGTAGATTTGCCTGCTCCGTTACTACCGATAACCGTAATAAAATCGCCTGGCTTCATAATAAGATTGGCACCTACGAGCGCTGTCTTCTCATCAACGGTACCAGGATTAAACAGCTTGGACACTTTAGCGATCTCCAACATTAGCGTCCACCTCCAGGTTGAATATTATCCAAGGATGCCAGCATTTCTGCCGTTCGTCTTTTGGCTATATTCTTTTGCTTCCATGTTCTTCTTATCGTAGGTATGATCAATGCAAAAATGATGATTACTGCTGTAATAAGCTTCATATCAGAAGCATCCAACCATTCAACACGCAGTGCAAATGCATAAATAATTCGATAAATAATCGAACCAAGTATAACAGCCAAAGTTGCTCTAAAGATTGTGCGGGATCCGAATATCGCTTCACCAATAATAACGGATGCAAGACCAATAACGATCATACCAATACCCATGCTATTATCCGCATATTTATTATAATGTGCGACTAATGCACCTGAAGTGGCAACTAGTGAATTCGACAAAGCCACGCCAAAAATCGTCGTAACATCTGTATTTGCACCAAAGCTGCGAATCATGCGAGAGTTATCCCCAGTTGCGCGAAGGCTCAATCCGAGATCCGTACGGAAAAATAGATCGAGAACCAACTTAACCACAACGACAAAAATGATCATAACAACTAATGTGGATACATTACTAAATAGATTTTCCTGTCCCCTTAAGGAAACGTTTGGTTTTCCCAAAATCCTTAAATTGATTGAATAGAGTGCTATCATCATAATAATGCCTGACAATAGTCCGTTTATTTTACCCTTTGTATGGAGTAAGCCTGTACATGTACCCGCTATAGCCCCACCTGCAAATGCACATAATACAGCAATCCATGGAGCTGTTCCATTAACCGTCATAACGGTACCGATAGCTGCACCTGTAGTAAAGCTGCCATCTACCGTCAAATCCGGAAAATCAAGAATTCGAAACGTTATATATACTCCAAGTGCCATAAGCGCATACAATAATCCACTCTCTATAGCTCCCTGCATTGATACGAGCATATGACATACCTCCTTTTTCATAACAAGGGGGTGAACGAGTAGCCCGGTCACCCCTTTTGAACTTATGAGCCTGTTATTTTTAGCAAATGAATTTAAATTTACTCGATAATGTTGTTTGCTTGATCTTTAACGAATGCTTTCATCTCGTCAGTAACGGTAATGCCTTGCTCAGCTGCTGCTTTCAAGTTGAAAATGAAGTCAAGCTTCTGTGGCACTGTAACATCCATGTCTGCTGGTTTTTTGCCATTTTTCAAAATCTCAACTGCCATTTGACCAACTTCATAACCATGATCATAATATTTGAAGCCTACTGCCGCAAAAGCACCTTTTTCAACCGTATCACGGTCAGCAGAGAAGAAAGGAATATCATTTTTATTAGCCACTTCAATAATAGCATCAACGCCGCTTACAACCATATTATCCAAAGTGATGTAGATAGCTTCTACACGACCAACTAGTGATTCTGCCGCTTGTTTAACATCTGAAGAGTTCGCAACTGAAGCTTTAACGAGCTTAATGCCATGTTCAGCAAGTGCCTTTTCAGCAATGTCGCCCATTACAACCGCATTTGGTTCTCCTTCATTAATAACAAGGCCCACATTTTTTACATTAGGAAATTGAGCTGCGATAAAATCCATCGTTTGTTTAATGGCATCTGGATTCGTATCAGAAGCACCAGTAACATTTCCTCCTGGAGCTTTCAATTGTGTAACGATTCCTGCATCAATAGGATCTGTAACTGCAGCGAATAATACAGGGATGTCCTTGACTTCATCAGCCAAGCTTTGTGCAGTCGGAGTTGCAATTCCTAATGCAAGGTCACTTTTACTTGATTTAATCTTTTGTGCAATTGTAGCAATATTCGCTTGCTCACCTTGCGCATTATTGAAGTCGATTTTAAGATTTTTGCCTTCTTCAAATCCACCATCTTTTAGTGCTGCAATAAAGCCTTCGCGCGTTGCATCCAATGATGGGTGCTCAACAATTTGTGAGATCGCGATCGTATACTGTTTCTCACTGTTGCCTGAACCCGATTTATTTCCTTCGTTCTCTGTGCCTGCTTTACCTGAGTTTGCACCACATGCTGCAGTTACTACCATAACTGAAGCTAATACCAAGCTAAGTAAAAATTTTCTGTTCATTCTTCAAACCCCTCTCATCATATAAATTCTCTTGTATTGAAGCCGTTTGCAAAAAAACATGTACAGCAAAGCATTATCGCTTTCTATCATTAAAGCCTATGTCTGTGCGTAATGACTTCAATTAATAAGTGAAGGACAAGCTCTACCTACTATTCCTTAATATTAAATGGGCTTACGGCATACAGTCAATGAATAGTTATTTGTAAAATTAAGTAAGAAGCCCTATTGACCGTTTTACATAGAAAAATAAAAAGCCCTCACCGAAGTGAGGGCTTTTGTCATTCATAGCGGCTAAGCCGCAATGAATTATTTTTGGATAGAAGCTACAGCGCCAGCGCCTACAGTACGGCCGCCTTCACGAATAGAGAAACGAGTTCCCTCTTCAACAGCGATTGGAGCGATAAGCTCAACCGTTACAGTGATGTTGTCGCCAGGCATAACCATTTCAGTACCTTCTGGCAAGTTGATGATACCCGTTACGTCAGTTGTACGGAAGTAGAACTGTGGACGGTAACCAGTGAAGAAAGGCTTGTGACGGCCACCCTCTTCTTTAGTTAGAACGTAGATTTGAGCAGTGAAGTTAGTGTGTGGTTTAACCGAACCCGGTTTAGCCAAAACTTGACCACGCTCGATGTTGCTGCGGTCTACACCACGAAGCAAAGCACCTACGTTGTCACCAGCTTGAGCGGAGTCAAGCAATTTACGGAACATTTCAACGCCTGTTACTACGGACTTACGGGATTCTTCAGCAAGACCGATAATTTCGATCTCGTCGCCAACTTTGATAACGCCACGCTCAACACGACCTGTAGCAACAGTACCACGGCCAGTGATTGTGAATACGTCCTCGACAGGCATAAGGAAAGGCTTAGCAGTATCGCGCTCAGGAGTAGGGATATAAGTATCCACTTGCTCGAAAAGCTCGATGATCTTTTCAGCCCAAGGACCATCTGGGTTAGCAAGTGCTTCACGAGCTGCACCACGGATGATTGGAGTGTCGTCGCCTGGGAACTCATACTCAGAAAGAAGGTCACGAACTTCCATTTCAACTAGTTCAAGAAGTTCTTCGTCTTCAACCATGTCGCATTTGTTCAAGAATACAACGATGTAAGGTACGCCTACTTGTTTCGAAAGCAAGATGTGCTCACGAGTTTGTGGCATAGGACCGTCAGTAGCGGAAACTACAAGAATAGCTCCGTCCATTTGAGCAGCACCAGTGATCATGTTTTTTACATAGTCGGCGTGACCTGGGCAGTCAACGTGTGCGTAGTGACGAGCAGGCGTCTCATACTCAACGTGAGCTGTCGAGATCGTGATACCACGCTCGCGCTCTTCTGGAGCTTTATCGATTTGGTCGAATGCGATTGCTGCACCGCCGTATTTTTTGGAAAGTACAGTTGTGATAGCTGCAGTCAAAGTCGTTTTACCGTGATCGACGTGACCGATAGTACCGATATTAACGTGCGGTTTGTTACGTTCAAATTTTGCCTTAGCCATTGAACTTGAGCCTCCTCAATTTAACATCATATTTTTTATGTGTGGCCGACATTTGGCTTGCAAGCAAACCAAAATGACGGCAAAAGCAATTTGTTGAGCGCTAGTCCAAAAACGATTACTCGCCTTTGTTTTTAGCAATAATCTCATCAGAGATTGATTTTGGAACTTCTTCATAGTGAGAAAGCTCCATGGAGAATACGCCGCGTCCTTGTGTACCGGAACGTAGTGTAGTGGAATAACCAAACATCTCGGAGAGAGGCACCTTGGAGCGGATAATTTGTGCACCTGCACGAGTATCCATACCTTCGATACGACCACGACGGGAGTTAAGCATACCCATAACATCGCCCATGTACTCTTCTGGAACAGTAACTTCAACTTTCATGATTGGCTCAAGAAGAACTGGCTTACATTTTTCTTTGGCAGCTTTAAGCGCCATAGAACCTGCAATTTTAAACGCCATCTCCGAGGAGTCAACATCATGGTAAGATCCGTCAACAACAACAGCTTTAACATCAACGAGCGGGAAGCCGGCTACAACACCGTTCTTCATTGACTCTTCGATACCAGCTTGGATTGGAGCGATAAATTCACGAGGAATTGATCCACCAACTGTTTTGTTTTCGAATATGAAGCCTGTACCAGGCTCAAGTGGTGAAAACTCAACCCAACAATGACCGAATTGACCTTTACCACCGGACTGACGAACGAACTTACCTTCAACCTTCGCAGCTTGACGGAACGTTTCACGGTAAGCAACTTGTGGTTTACCAACGTTTGTCTCAACTTTGAATTCGCGGAACATACGGTCAACAAGGATCTCAAGGTGAAGCTCACCCATACCAGAGATAATTGTTTGGTTTGTTTCTTCATCCGTATGTGCACGGAAAGTAGGATCTTCTTCAGCAAGCTTGGAAATAGCGATACCTAGTTTGTCTTGGTCAGCTTTCGTTTTTGGTTCGATAGCAACCGAGATAACCGGCTCTGGGAAGTTCATCGATTCAAGAACGATGATGTGCTTCTCATCACAAAGTGTATCACCAGTAGTCGTATCTTTCAAACCTACAGCTGCAGCGATATCGCCGGAATAAACTTCCGTGATCTCTTGACGGCTGTTTGCGTGCATTTGAAGAATACGTCCAATACGTTCACGTTTGCCTTTTGTTGAGTTAAGGACATACGAACCGGATTTTAGTACACCAGAATACACACGGAAGAAAGTAAGTCTACCAACATAAGGGTCAGTCATGATTTTGAATGCCAAAGCCGCGAAAGGCTCTGTGTCTGAAGATGGACGTTCTCCTTCTTCACCGTCTTCAAGAGTACCTTTGATAGCTGGTACATCAAGAGGTGAAGGCAGGTAATCCACAACAGCATCCAACATCGGTTGAACACCTTTGTTACGGTATGAGGAGCCAGCTACAACTGGGAAGATTTTAACTTCGCAAACACCTTTACGGAGTGCTGCTTTAATTTCTGGAATAGTGATTTCTTCACCTTCCAAATATTTCATCGTTAATTCTTCATCCAATTCTGCTACTTTCTCAATCAATTCCGTACGTAGTGCATCTACTTGCTCTACATACTCAGCTGGAACTTCAACTTTTTCAGGGTCTTTACCAGTATCGTCTTTGTAGATATAAGCTACACGTTCAACGATATCGATAATACCTTTAAAGTCGCTTTCCGCGCCGATTGGAATTTGAATTGCTACGGCATTGGCACCTAGACGCTCACGCATGTCTTTGATTACGTTTAGGTAATCAGCACCAATGATATCCATCTTATTTACGTAGGCAATCCGAGGTACGTTGTAACGGTCAGCCTGACGCCATACGGTTTCAGACTGTGGCTCAACGCCTTCTTTTGCACTGAAAACCCCAACGGCCCCGTCCAATACGCGTAGGGAACGTTCAACTTCAACAGTGAAGTCAACGTGTCCCGGGGTGTCGATAATATTAATGCGGTGTCCATGCCATTGAGCAGTTGTCGCGGCAGACGTAATCGTAATACCGCGCTCTTGTTCCTGTTCCATCCAGTCCATCGTAGCTGCACCTTCGTGCACCTCTCCGATTTTGTGAGTACGGCCCGTGAAGAACAAGATACGCTCAGTAGTTGTTGTTTTACCAGCATCAATATGCGCCATAATCCCGATGTTACGCGTATTTTTCAAGGAGAACTCTCTTGCCATAAAATTGTCTCCTCTCGAATGTAAAAATTCTACCAGCGGTAGTGAGCAAACGCTTTGTTTGCTTCAGCCATTTTGTGAGTATCTTCGCGCTTTTTAACAGCTGCGCCAGTGTTATTGGAAGCATCTGTGATTTCAGCAGCTAAACGCTCTTCCATCGTTTTCTCACCGCGGTTACGTGAGTAGTTCACGAGCCAGCGGAGACCAAGTGCCGTACGGCGCTCTGGTTTAACTTCGATAGGCACTTGATAGTTTGCACCGCCGACACGGCGTGCTTTAACCTCAAGTACAGGCATAATATTTTTCAAAGCAGCTTCGAACACTTCCATCGGATCTTTACCCGTGCGTTCTTGAATCAGTTTGAAAGCATCATACAATAGTGTTTGTGCAACGCCTCTTTTACCGTCAAGCATAATGCGGTTGATTAGGCGCGTTACCAGTTTGCTATTATATAGCGGATCTGGAAGCACATCGCGTTTCGTTACAGGACCTTTGCGTGGCATGAGAAAGTCCCCCTTTCTTCTAATAGTTGCTATTTCTAGCATTTCAATAACCTGTTAAGGTTATGATTATGATTTTTTAGCTTTCGGACGTTTCGTACCGTATTTCGAACGAGCTTGCATACGGTTGTTTACACCTGCAGTATCAAGTGCACCGCGAACGATGTGATAACGTACTCCTGCTAAGTCTTTTACTTTACCACCACGGATCAAAACAACGCTATGCTCTTGCAAGTTGTGTCCGATACCTGGAATGTAAGCCGTAACTTCTAAGCGGTTCGTTAAACGAACACGAGCATATTTACGAAGTGCGGAGTTCGGTTTCCTTGGAGTCATTGTACCTACACGAGTGCACACACCGCGTTTTTGAGGAGCGCTGATGTTTGTAGCTTCACGTTTCAATGCATTGAAACCTTTTTGCAATGCCGGCGATTTCGATTTAACGACTTTCGCTTGGCGTCCTTTACGGACTAGCTGGTTAATAGTTGGCATGTTGCCACCCCCTTCCCTATATTCATGTCTTTTGAAAATATAAGCATTTATAAAGAAGTTGTTTATAAATCAACTTATATTCTTTCGCGTAAGCGGGCTCTTCCCACCAAAAGGCGGCATTAGCTGTTTACGCATGTATGGTAGACATTTTACCTAAAATTAAGCCCACAGATCCAGGCGGATCATAAAAGAACAAACAAAAGTTCTCGCCAGCTAATCATCGTTAAATAATCAACTAACAAAAACGGCTATTGCGTTATTCTTCTTCGGTTACGAGCGCTGCCATCGCGGCCCCAACATCGATGCCGCAGGTTTCCCCAAGCTCTACCATCGTGTCGATCCATTTCATTGGAACTCCCGCCCGCTCACATAGATGAACAATCTTCTCTTTCATCTGCGGATCTGCATCTCGTGCGATATAGACTTTAATGGCTCTTTGTTGCTCGAGCATCTTCGTCGTTTGCTTCGCGCCGACTTTGAATTGCATGATAATCACCTTCAATTCTTCCATTCAGCGAACACACAATTAGGCACACTTCGATATAATATCACCTACTATGTGCTTGTGTCAAGAACCTTCTAGGATAATCACTTGTAAACTTTTTGTAAATGAATTTCATACTGTAAACATATAAAAGAGCGGTCATCTTCCGCTTCCAAGGAAACGGAAGATGTGACGCTCCTTCGATATTAGTTAGTATCCGGTTTTAAGAACATGATCTGTTCAAGCCGACTAGTCGACTGTTACAGCTTCTGTTTCTAGTTCGCCTTCAACTGCAGTAGTTGTTTCATCTTCAAGTCCAGCAAAACGAATGTTACGATAACGGGCCATTCCAGTACCTGCTGGAATCAACTTACCGATAATAACATTTTCCTTGAGTCCAAGCAACTGGTCAACTTTGCCTTTAATAGCTGCATCAGTCAATACACGAGTTGTTTCTTGGAAGGAAGCTGCTGACAAGAACGAATCTGTCTCAAGCGATGCCTTCGTGATACCGAGCAAAACTGGTTTTGCAACAGCTGGTTCGAGATCTGCGAAAATCGCAGTGCGGTTTTGAGCTTCATATTCATGAATATCAACGAACGCACCAGGAAGCAACGTTGTGCCGCCTGCATCTACGATACGAATTTTACGGAGCATTTGTTTAATCATGACCTCAACGTGCTTGTCATTGATTTCTACCCCTTGATTTCGGTAAACGCGCTGTACTTCTTGCAAAATGTAGTTTTGAACGCCACGGATACCTTTGATACGCAGCATATCTTTAGGGTCAATTGAACCGTCCGTCAGCTCATCGCCGGCTTCGATTTGTTGACCTTGCGTTACGCGGATACGCGAACCATAGGTAACAGCATACACTTTCGATTCCGCTTCACCTTGAACCTCGATTTCACGACGGTCCTTAGCTTCACGGATTTCTTTAACCACACCGTCAAGCTCAGAAATAATCGCTTGACCTTTCGGATTACGCGCCTCAAACAACTCTTGGATACGCGGCAAACCTTGTGTGATATCGTCTCCCGCAACGCCGCCCGTATGGAACGTACGCATTGTGAGCTGTGTTCCTGGCTCACCGATGGATTGAGCTGCGATAATACCTACCGCTTCCCCAATCTCAACATGTTTACCAGTTGCAAGGTTACGTCCGTAACAGATCTTACATACGCCATGACGAGCACGGCAGCTTAGTACGGAACGAATTTGCAGTTTTTCAACGCCAGCGTCGATAATTGCATCCGCTTTGTTCGAGTCAATCAACTCACTGCGGTTAACAATAATCTCGCCTGTTTTTGGATTACGAACCGTTTCAAACGCATAGCGGCCTTCAATACGGTCATAAAGATCTTCAATAACCTCTTTACCGTCTTGAATTTTGCTTACAGAGAAGCCTTTATCGGTACCGCAATCTTCTTCACGTACGATTACGTCTTGTGCAACGTCAACAAGTCGACGAGTCAAGTAACCGGAATCGGCAGTACGTAGGGCAGTATCGGCAAGACCTTTCCGCGCTCCGTGAGTAGAAATAAAGTACTCGAGTACTGTAAGACCCTCGCGGAAGTTCGATTTAATTGGCAACTCGATGATACGACCGGATGGATTGGCCATCAAACCACGCATACCGCCAAGCTGTGTAATTTGAGATTTGTTACCCCGTGCTTTGGAGTCCACCATGAGCATGATGTTGTTGTAACGATCCATCGATTTCATAAGAACTTCGGTGATCTCGTCTTTACATTTACCCCAAATTGTAATGATCCGGTCATAACGCTCTTCGTTTGTAATCAAACCACGACGGTATTGATTCATAACGGTAGCAACCTTCTCATCGGAGCGCTTCATGATTTCGTCTTTCTCTTTCGGGATGATAACGTCAGACACGCCGATCGTAATACCAGCCTTAGTCGAGTAAGTGAAACCAAGCTGCTTAATGCGGTCAAGAAGCATCGCAGTAAGCGTAGTGTGGTATTGGCGGAAACATTCTGCAATAACTAATGCAAGATAGTCTTTACCTACCGCACCAGGCGTTTCGATTGCATCCAAGAATTTAGGAAGATCTGCGCCTTTTTCGTAAACGAAATATTTATCTGGTGTACCGTGCAATAGGTTCGTTTTCGTTGCTTCGTTGATATAAGGGAAATCTTCAGGGAAAATTTCGTTGAAGATAACTTTACCAACTGTCGTAACGAGTAACGAGTTTTGCTGCTGCTCGGTGAAGTTAACTTTTTTAAGCACACGAACCGGAATGAAAATTCTGGCGTGCAAGGAAACAATACCACGTTGGTAAGCAGAGATCGCTTCGTTAATGGTACCAAATACGGAACCACTGCCTTTAGCCTCTTTGTTATCCATCGTCAAGTAGAAGCTTCCTAGTACCATATCCTGTGAAGGAGTAACGACCGGTTTGCCGTCTTTCGGGTTAAGGATATTGCCTGATGCAAGCATAAGCAAACGTGCTTCCGCTTGTGCTTCAGCAGACAACGGAACGTGAACGGCCATTTGGTCACCGTCGAAGTCAGCGTTGTAAGCTGTACATACGAGTGGGTGAAGCTTAATTGCGCGACCTTCAACCAAGATAGGCTCAAATGCTTGAATACCTAGTCTGTGAAGTGTCGGGGCACGGTTAAGCAGTACTGGGTGCTCCTTGATTACTTCCTCAAGAACATCCCATACCTCAGGGCTTACGCGTTCAACCTTGCGCTTCGCACTCTTAATATTATGTGCTAGGCCTTTATTAACAAGCTCTTTCATAACGAAAGGCTTGAACAATTCTAGTGCCATTTCCTTAGGAAGACCGCACTGGAACATCTTGAGGTTTGGACCTACTACGATAACCGAACGACCAGAATAGTCAACCCGTTTACCGAGCAAGTTCTGACGGAAACGTCCTTGCTTACCTTTCAGCATATGGCTGAGGGATTTAAGCGGACGGTTACCCGGACCTGTAACAGGGCGACCGCGACGACCGTTATCGATCAATGCGTCAACCGCTTCTTGCAGCATCCGTTTTTCATTTTGCACGATAATATCAGGAGCGCCCAGATCAAGCAAACGCTTCAGACGGTTGTTACGGTTAATAACACGACGATACAAATCATTGAGGTCAGAAGTCGCAAAACGACCGCCATCAAGCTGTACCATCGGACGAAGCTCAGGAGGGATGACAGGAAGCACGTCTAGAATCATCCATTCCGGTTCGTTGCCGGAATTTCGGAATGCTTCTACCACTTCAAGACGTTTGATCGCACGATTGCGTCGTTGTCCTTGAGCAGTACGCAGTTCTTCTTTCAATTGCTCCAATTCTTTGTCAACGTCGATATCTTGCAAAAGTTTTTTAACAGCTTCGGCACCCATACCAGCATGGAATCCATACCCGTATTTCTCACGGTAGCTGCGGTATTCTTTCTCCGATAGAAGTTGTTTCTTCTCAAGTGGGGTATCACCTGGATCCGTCACGACATAGGATGCAAAATAAATGATCTCCTCAAGCGAACGAGGCGACATATCAAGTGCAAGGCCCATACGGCTTGGAATCCCTTTGAAGTACCAAATATGAGAAACTGGAGCTGCTAGCTCGATGTGACCCATACGTTCGCGGCGAACTTTAGCGCGAGTTACTTCAACGCCACAGCGATCACAAACGACACCTTTATAGCGTACACGTTTGTATTTACCGCAATGACATTCCCAGTCTTTTGTAGGTCCAAAAATTTTCTCGCAGAAGAGTCCTTCCTTCTCCGGTTTTAAGGTCCTATAGTTGATCGTCTCCGGCTTTTTAACTTCTCCGCGGGACCACGAGCGAATTTTATCCGGCGATGCCAGACCTATCTTCATATACTCGAAGTTGTTCACGTCCAACAAGGAGCAACCCTCCTCCGTCATGTATGACAATGTCTATCTAATCAGCTAGATTCCGTCATAGGCGCGTGACCATGTGACGGAATCCAGCAACTAGTTTATTCAGTAGCAGTGCCGACCTCGGCACCTTCTATATTGAGGTTGAGCTTATCACCCGTTGCCTCGTCTTCATCATCCATTTCCTTCATTTCGATCTCTTCTTCATTCTCGGATAGAATTTTAACGTCCATACCCAAACTTTGAAGCTCTTTGATCAAAACTTTGAACGATTCCGGAACACCTGGTTCTGGTACGTTTTCGCCTTTGACAATGGATTCGTACGTTTTCACACGACCAACCACGTCATCGGATTTAACAGTCAATATTTCTTGAAGCGTGTACGCAGCGCCATATGCCTCAAGCGCCCATACCTCCATCTCCCCGAAACGTTGTCCACCGAACTGTGCTTTACCACCGAGCGGCTGTTGTGTAACGAGTGAGTAAGGACCAGTGGAACGGGCATGGATTTTATCGTCGACCATGTGCGCCAGTTTGATCATGTACATGACCCCAACTGTAACTTCACGTTCGAAATTCTCGCCTGTCCGTCCGTCATACAGTACGGTTTTACCGTTACGCTGCATGCCTGCTTCTTCCATCGTATCGAAAACGTCATTCTCGCGCGCGCCGTCAAATACCGGCGTTGCGGCGTGGATGCCGAGATGCTTACAAGCCATTCCCAAGTGAACTTCAAGCGCCTGACCGATGTTCATCCGCGACGGTACGCCGAGCGGGTTAAGAACAACTTCTACAGGTGTGCCATCCGGTAGGAAAGGCATATCTTCTTCAGGCATGATACGAGCGATTACCCCTTTGTTACCATGACGTCCGGCCATTTTGTCGCCTTCGGATATTTTCCGTTTTTGAGCAATATAAGCACGAACGAGCTGGTTAACGCCTGGTGGCAATTCGTCGCCATTCTCCCGCGTAAATACTTTAACGTCAACAACGATACCGTCTGTACCATGCGGTACGCGTAGCGATGTATCACGCACTTCACGAGCCTTCTCACCAAAGATAGCGTGCAGCAATCTTTCTTCCGCAGTTAGCTCTGTTACACCCTTAGGCGTTACTTTACCAACTAGGATATCGCCAGCGCCGATTTCAGCTCCGACACGAATGATTCCGCGCTCATCTAGGTTGCGAAGAGCTTCTTCACCGACATTTGGAATGTCGCGTGTAATTTCTTCAGGTCCAAGCTTCGTATCACGAGCCTCAGACTCGTATTCCTCGATGTGAATGGATGTATAAACATCCTCTTTCACTAGCTTTTCACTTAGCAGGATCGCATCCTCATAGTTGTAGCCTTCCCACGTCATGAATGCAACAACGACGTTGCGTCCAAGAGCCAATTCGCCTTTTTCAGTGGAAGGACCATCCGCAAGGATATCACCTTTTTTAATAACGTCGCCTTTACGTACAAGCGGGCGTTGATTGATGCACGTTCCTTGGTTAGAGCGCATAAACTTGTGTAGTTTATGTTTTACCAAGTCACCAGTAACCGGCTTGCCATCGATTTGCTCGACGCGACGAAGCCAGATTTCATTTGCGGAAGAACGTTCGATTATACCGTCATGCTTCGCTACGATACAAACGCCTGAGTCTTTCGCTGCCTTGTGCTCCATACCTGTACCAACAAGTGGTGATCTAGGGATAAGAAGCGGTACCGCTTGACGTTGCATGTTGGATCCCATGAGGGCACGGTTGGAGTCATCGTTTTCCAAGAAAGGAATTAACGCTGTCGCAACAGATACTACCTGTTTAGGCGATACATCCATGTAATCAACGCGATCACTAGGCATAGTCAAAATGTTGTCGGCTTGTTTATTGTAACGAACGATCGTATTCTCTTCTGCAAACTTGTCGTCTGGAGTCAGCTTCGCATTCGCTTGCGCGATTACGTAGTTATCTTCCTCGTCAGCTGTCAGATAAGCGATTTGTTCTGTAACAATTCCAGTCTTCGGATCTACCCAACGATATGGTGCTTCAATGAAGCCATATTCGTTAATACGAGCAAAGGAAGACAAAGAGTTGATCAAACCGATATTCGGTCCCTCTGGCGTCTCGATCGGACACATCCGCCCATAGTGGGAGTGATGGACGTCACGAACTTCAAAGCCCGCGCGTTCCCGAGTCAAACCGCCGGGTCCAAGTGCTGACAAACGACGCTTATGCGTCAATTCAGCAAGCGGATTCGTTTGGTCCATAAACTGGGACAGCTGCGAGGAGCCGAAGAACTCTTTTATAGATGCAATAACCGGACGAATGTTAATTAGCGCTTGCGGCGTAATTGCATTCGCGTCTTGAATGGACATTCTCTCACGCACAACGCGCTCCATACGAGACAGACCGATACGGAATTGGTTTTGAAGCAGCTCGCCAACAGAACGCAGACGACGGTTACCCAGATGATCGATATCATCCGTGCTGCCTACGCCATGAAGCAAGTTGATAAAGTAGTTAATGGAAGAAATGATGTCCGCAGGCGTGATATGCTTGACGGATTTATCAATAATGCCATTCGCAATAACTTTAATTACTTTGCTTTCGTCATATGGCGAGAATACGCTGATCGTTTGTAGTGGAATACTATCAGCATCAAGAACGCCATTAGCTACATGATACGTTTTGAAACCAACATCCTTCTCAAGCTTCTCGAGAATTTCATCAAGCAAGCGGCGGTCAATCATTTGTCCGGACTCAGCAATAATTTCGCCAGTCGCAGGATCAATTAGATTTTCCGCAAGGCGTTGATTAAACAAACGGTTCTTGATGTGAAGTTTTTTGTTTATTTTGTAACGGCCTACGTTGGCCAAGTCATAACGTTTTGGATCAAAGAAACGAGCAACTAGCAAGCTCTTCGCATTATCCAAAGTCGGAGGCTCGCCTGGACGAAGACGCTCATAAATTTCAATAAGCGCTTTTTCAGTCGAATCCGTGTTATCTTTGTCTAGCGTGTTGCGAATGTACTCATCATGGCCTAGCAGTTCAAGAATCTCAGCGTCAGTACCGAATCCAAGCGAACGCAAAAGTACCGTTACCGGTATTTTCCGGGTCCGGTCAATACGAACGTAGATGATATCTTTAGCATCCGTTTCAAGCTCTAGCCAAGCGCCACGGTTAGGAATAACAGTAGCTGTGTAGTTTTTCTTCCCGTTCTTATCGACCTTCGTGCTGAAGTACACACTCGGGGATCGAACCAATTGGCTGACTATGACACGCTCGGCTCCGTTAATAATAAACGTGCCCGTCTCTGTCATAAGCGGGAAATCACCCATGAAAACTTCTTGTTCCTTTACTTCGCCAGTTTCCTTATTGAAAAGTCGCACCTTAACGCGTAAAGGAGCTGCATACGTCACATCGCGCTCTTTTGATTCATCGACCGAATATTTCGGTTCGCCCAAGCTATAGTCGATAAACTCAAGCGATAGATTGCCCGTAAAGTCCGAAATCGGAGAAATATCTTGGAACAACTCAATTAGGTCGCTGTCCAAAAACTTCTCATACGATTTTTGTTGGATTTCAATCAGGTTCGGGACTTCCAGCACCTCGTTGATCCTGGCGTAGCTTCTGCGCGCGCGCCGACCATACTGAACAAGTTGTCCTGCCAACTTAACCTCACCCCTCATGTCTGTATCACAGCATCGATAATCACTGCGTCACTATAGACGAACCAGCCGCCTATATAGTCAAATAAAGAAAAGCCCTTATCGAATGGTTCGAAAAAAGAGCATGTTCCGGCAGTTAACTAATCACAGCGCGGCCGTGACAGTCTCATATCAAATAATTTTGCCCAAAACGTAAACATTATACGTCAAATGTGTAAAACTTATGCATTCCGCGCTTTAAATTTACACTTGACATTTTAGTTAACTAAAGAGATCGAGCCCAATTTAATGCTGACATTTTATAATCTTACCATATCGCAAATGTCAAGTCAATAAATATTATTCAGTTTTCAAACATATTTTCTAAACATATTTTTCTCTAATTTTCTAAGCTTTTACAGCTCGGAAAATACGGTAGCCTTTATCCTTCGTTACTTCTTCTACATCTGCAAATAATGACTCTAATTTAGCTTTCGCCGAAGGTGCCCCTTGCTTCTTCTGTATGACAACCCACATGCTGCCGCCTTGTTCGAGCAATTCATAACCTTCTTCAAAAATCCGATGAACGACTGACTTCCCCGCCCTGATAGGCGGATTTGTAACGATGACATCGAACTTCATTTGCTTAACTGCTTCAAATAGATCACTTTGCAAAACGGTAACATTAGATATCTGGTTAAGCTTTGCGTTCTCACGCGAAAGCTCTACCGCTCTTTCATTTATATCAATCATCGTTACTTGCCCATGCTCAGCGAGTTTTGCTGATGTTAATCCAATAGGACCATAACCACAGCCAACATCAAGAATGTTTGCATTTGCATTCAGCTCCAAAGCATCGATCAATACCTGACTCCCGTAATCAACTCCTGATTTCGAGAATACACCGGCATCCGTCATAAACTTCAAAGAAAAGCCTCGGAGAATTGCTTCATGAACTTGACGATTATGCTTAACATCTGGGCTCTGTGAGTAATAGTGATTCGACATTATTCATCACTCCCCGCTATTCCATATTGCATCGAGTATATTGATATCGCCTTGCTTCAGCGAAAAAATACTCGATTCTCGTTGAAGGATAAGAATGTACAAGCCAAAAACTTGCACATTCTTATCCTTCAACATACAACGAGCCCCTTGAAACCTGACGTTTCAAGGGGCTCGCCGGCCGATTCATCATTCAATCGCATGATCAGCTTATTTTATTGAAAGAAATACTACTTAACTTCTACGGAAGCGCCAGCTTCAGTAAGCTTAGCTGCAACAGCTTCTGCTTCTTCTTTAGCAACTTTCTCTTTAACTGCTTTAGGAGCGCTATCAACCAAGTCTTTCGCTTCTTTCAGGCCAAGACCTGTGATTTCGCGAACAACTTTGATTACGTTGATTTTTGAAGCGCCAGCGCCGTTAAGGATAACGTCAAATTCAGTTTGCTCAGCTTCTACAGCTGCGCCAGCACCTGCTGCTGCTACTGGAGCTGCTGCAGTTACGCCGAATTCTTCTTCAATTGCTTTAACAAGATCGTTCAGTTCAAGAACGTTCATAACTTTAATCGCTTCTAAGATTTGTTCTTTAGACATGATTATACCTCCGGGAATATGGTTTATTTTTTTTGGTTTATCCTACAGCCGACTTGCGTCGGTTCATTACTATAAGGGACTCTTGAAAAAAATTAAGCTTGTGCTTCTTGTTTCTCGCCGACTGCTTTAACTGCAAGCGCGAAGTTGCGCACTGGAGCTTGCAATACGCTGAGGAGCATAGAGAGCAAACCGTCGCGGGACGGAAGTTCCGCAAGAGCTTTAATTTCTTCTTGAGATACGACTTTACCTTCAACAACGCCGCCTTTAAGTTTCAAAGCATCGTTTTTCTTAGCGAAATCGTTCAAAATTTTAGCTGGAGCAACAGCGTCTTCTTTACCGAATGCAATTGCTGTAGGACCTGTAAGAATGTTGTTCAATTCTACATAATCCGTACCTTCAGTTGCGCGACGAACGAGCGAGTTTTTAAGAACTTGGAATTCAATTCCTGCTTCACGAAGTTGTTTCCGAAGTTCAGTTACTTGAGCAACGTTCAATCCACGATAGTCAGCTACTACTGTGCTTGAGCTATTAGCAATTTTTGCCGCGATTACGGCAACTGCCTCTTGTTTCTCTTGGATGATATTTGCGTTAGCCAAACTGTACACCTCCCGTAATAGTATACATTCCGTTAATTACGACGGGCTTTCCACGCCTCGATGCATGAGAAAGGCCTTCGCAGACACTGCGAAGGCCATGATGTCGTTATCGCGCATCAACCCTAAAGGATCGAATGTTGCTTACAAACGTTTTATCATAACACCTCGGTAGGAAATTAAGCCTTAAGGCACCTACTGTCTACGGTATGCGTATTCGAATTTAGTTCCGTTCTTCTTAGCGGTAAGCCGCTGTAGAAACACGAGCGCCAGGGCCCATTGTTGAAGAAACGGCAATGTTTTTCAGGTAAACACCTTTTGACGCAGCCGGTTTAGCACGATTAAGTGCATCGATCAATGATTTGAGATTCTCGTTGAGTTTCTCAGCATCGAAAGATACTTTACCGATTGGCGCATGGATTTGACCTGCTTTATCAAGACGGTATTCAATCTTACCGGCTTTGATTTCTTGAACGGCTTTAGCAACGTCAAACGTTACTGTACCAGCTTTAGGGTTCGGCATCAAGCCTTTACCACCAAGGATACGTCCAAGTTTACCAACTTCAGCCATCATGTCCGGCGTTGCTACGCAAACGTCGAATTCGAACCAGCCTTGTTGGATTTTGTTGATCATGTCTGCATCGCCGACAAAATCAGCGCCCGCAGCTTCCGCTTCTTTCACTTTTTCGCCTTTTGCGAAAACGAGAACGCGTTTAGTTTTACCAGTGCCGTGTGGTAGTACAACTACGCCACGAACAGCTTGGTCTTGTTTACGTGGGTCTACACCCAAACGAACTGCTACTTCAACGGACTCGTCGAATTTAGCTGTTGCAGCCTTCTTAACAAGCTCAATCGCTTCTAGAGGCTCGTAAGTTGCTTCGCTATCAAATAGCTTAGCAGCTTCTACATATTTTTTACCTTGTTTAGCCATTGTAATTTCCTCCTCATGTGGTTGTAGCGGAAAATCCTCCTAGGGATGATCCTCCCACTCGCGAAAGCCGAAGCTATCGCAAAGCAAGCTACCTCGCGGTATTAGTCAACAATAGTTACGCCCATGCTGCGAGCAGTACCTTCAACCATACGCATTGCTGATTCTACAGACGCTGCGTTAAGATCCGGCATTTTTTGCTCAGCGATTTCGCGAACTTTGTCACGTTTTACAGTAGCGACCTTTTTCTTGTTCGGTTCGCCTGAACCTTTTTCGATACCAGCTGCGACGCGAAGCAATACTGCTGCCGGCGGCGTTTTTGTTTCGAAAGTGAAAGAACGGTCTTCAAATACTGTAATAACAACCGGAATAATCAAGCCTGCTTGATCTGCGGTACGAGCATTAAACTCTTTACAAAACGCCATGATGTTAACGCCTGCTTGACCAAGTGCTGGACCGATCGGCGGCGCTGGGTTTGCTTTACCTGCAGGAACTTGCAATTTGACCATCTTGATGACCTTTTTTGCCATGCCTGACACACCTCCTAACCCTTTATTCCATGCGTAAATAGCATCCGCCTCCGCAAGGGGGCATTGCTATTTCGCGTCCAAACCTCCACTAGTTTAACCCAGTGGGTTCGGAAACCAGATATTATATCTTTTCCACTTGAGTGTAATCCAGCTCTAGTGGGGTCTCCCTGCCAAACATGTTTACATGAACCTTCAACTTCGCTTTGTCCAGCAAAATTTCTTCTACTGTACCAACAAAATCTGCGAAAGGACCCACTTTGACGCGAACCGTTTCTTTCAAATCGAACTCGATTTTCGGTTTTGGTTCTTCCATGCCCATGTGTTTGAGTATTTGCTCAACCTCATCTGGCAATAGAGGAATCGGTTTTGAACCGGAACCTGTTGATCCTACGAATCCAGTTACACCTGGTGTATTTCGAACAACGTACCATGAATCGTCGGTTTGAACCATTTCCACAAGAACATAGCCGGGGTAGACCTTACGTTGGACAGTCTTCTTCTTACCATCCTTCTCTACCACTTCTTCTTCCATAGGAACAAGCACACGGAAAATCTTATCTTCCATGCCCATTGATTCAACACGGCGTTCCAAATTGGCTTTCACCTTGTTCTCATAACCTGAGTAGGTATGCACGACGTACCATCTTTTTTCCATCACAAATCCACCTTTGGACCCTTCTTAAACAATGAGTTCAACCAGAGACGAGATCCCGATGTCAAGAAGCCAGAAGTAAATAGTCACAAGCGTAATCGTGAGCAAAACCACGATCGAATAGCTTGTCAACTCTTTACGGCTTGGCCAGCGAACCTTCTTAAGTTCCGCCCAGCTGTCGGCAAAAAAACTAAACGTTGTACCAAAGCTTTGCTTTAGTTTAGCCAAAAATGCCACGTTCACACCTCCAATTGACTATCTCGTCTCGCGATGAGGAGTCTGCTCGTTACAGAACTTGCAAAACTTCTTCAACTCGATGCGGTCGGGGTGATTGCGTTTGTTCTTGCTGCTCGCATAGTTTCTCTGTTTGCAGTTTGTGCATGCCAACGTGATAATTACCCGCATTGAATTACACCTCCCGAACTGCTACAAAATACGAATCATGAAGCTCTATATGAAAGTTCATTGATTCCAACGCCAAAACGAAATAAAACCTCGATTTTAGGCCTACCTAAACACTTTATCATACAGCAATTTTGATGTCAATGTAAAAGATAAGTGTTAAGCCTGTGAATGATTGGAAACAAAAGCGCCATCGGTCTCGTATCTACCAGTATAGTCTACTTTTGTCCGTTTAAAACTAAAAGGACCGTATATTCCACCTAGACACCGCCAGATGGAAGACAGTCCTCGTAAAAATGATTTACGTATAAATGCGGCTAGCCGCTAATGTCTCTGACTTCCAAGTAACGTTCGAGCTTGCGTTTCACCCTTTGAAGAGCGTTGTCGATAGATTTCACATGTCTATCCAAATCAACAGCAATTTCCTGATAGGACCTTCCATCCAAATAAAGCATAAGCACCTTGCGTTCAAGGTCGCTTAATATTTCGGACATCTTATCTTCAAGGCCAATGAATTCTTCTTGATTAATAATTAATTCTTCTGGATCAGATACTCGCGTACCACAAATGACATCCAGCAGTGTGCGATCCGAATCTTCATCATAAATGGGCTTATCTAGCGAAACGTAGGAATTTAGCGGAATGTGTTTCTGACGCGTGGCTGTTTTGATGGCGGTAATAATTTGCCTGGTTATACACAATTCAGCAAAGGCTTTGAAGCTTGCTAGCTTGTCCCCTTTAAAATCTCGAATTGCCTTATAAAGACCAATCATACCCTCCTGCACGATATCTTCACGATCCGCACCGATAAGAAAATACGAGCGCGCTTTGGCTCTCACAAAATTCTTATACTTGTTTATCAAATATTCCAACGCTATGCTATCACCATTGCGGACCGCTTCGACGATATCCTCGTCCGTACTGCTGTCATACTCGAGCGTACTCCATTCTTTGAGGTCGATACTCACGAACTATCCCTCCGGCCTGCAAGGCGTACACCGCTAGATTCTTATTCACGCAAACCTATCTGATTGAACTCAAAGTCTGAGCTCAAACAGCGTTTCACGTCGAAAGATAAGAATGTATACTGAACAAAATCAACACGTTCTTATCGCTAATAATAGAGTCAGTATACATTATGTAACCTTACACCGTCAACCAATCTGAGCCCCGACAACCACAGATATACTGGGAATTTTGTAACTTAGTGGAATGATCCGAGTCAATCATTCTAAATCTATTTGAAGATTATCGCTTTTCCAATCTTTTATTTCTCTCCGCGCCGAAGTTTCTCCAGCTGGCTTCGAACCTCTAAACTAATTCTGCCGTCTACTGAATTCCGTTTTCCCGGCTGTTCCTCACGGAGTGTCTGCTCGATATTTTTGCGATTCTGGCCTATATCAATAAGCAATTCCCGTGCCGATACACGAAGCGCACCTTTACCGAATGCCACATGCTGCTCGACCAAATCCGAAGTGGCTACATATATATTTCTGCGTCTGACGAACAGCTCCGAGCATAAACGCTCGATGCATTCATCAGCTGTTTCCTTCTCTTTTGTGTAAACGATAGTCAGCCTGTGGTGCCTGTAAGTAGCGCCTAATCCAGGCACCTGATGCGCATCAAACACAACATACACTTTCATTCCTGTAAAACCTTGATAATCCGCCATTAAATCGAGCAATTTATCCCGCGCTTCTTCCAGATCATGTTCCTTCAGCTTCTCGAGTACCGGCCAAGCGCCAATTATGTTATAACCGTCGACTAATAAAATATCGTCGCGCCGGTTCATAACCTAAATGCTCCGGCGCTGCCGAACGACCTCATACATAAGAACACCAGCTGCAACGGAAGCATTTAGCGAGTTCAACTGACCAAGCATAGGAAGTTTAACGAGAAAATCACATTTCTCCTTAATCAGTCTTCCCATGCCTTTACTCTCGTTGCCTATAACGACAACCAGCGGCATGTCGAATTTCATTTTATAAACATCCTGCTTTGCACTTACATCGGTTCCCGCTACCCATACGCCCGCTTCCTTCAGCCTATCGATCGTTTGCGCCAAATTAGTAACGCGTGCAACCGGCACATGCTCAGCAGCACCCGCAGATGTTTTAAGCACCGTAGCCGTCAGCCCTGCTGCACGACGTTTTGGAATGATAACGCCATGTACGCCTGTGCATTCCGCTGTCCGCAATATAGAGCCCAAATTATGAGGATCTTCGATTTCATCCAATAGCAAAATAAATGGAACCTCGTCCCGTTGTTTTGCTCGTTCCAGAATGTCCTCAACATCCACATAAGCGAAAGCCGCTGCCTGAGCGACAACTCCCTGATGCGTAACTCCAGGGGCTAAGCTGTCGAGCTTCCGCTTGTCGACAAACTGTACGATGATACCGGATTTCTTAGCTTCCGCTACAATGGGCTGCGTTAACGTTTTTTGAGCACCGTCAGCAATCCATATTTTATTAATTTCTCGTCCGGAACGCAGTGCTTCCAACACAGGATGTTTACCGGCTATCATTTCATCTTGATCTTGAATCGTTTCTTCTGTCATCGGTAACCCTCCTTTATTTTTTCATTTACAAAATAGCTTCATGAGCCTTGTTAATTCTCATGCTTCTTTATTGCAATGGCAAATAGTTCATGTATTCTTTCGATTCGGCCTTCATAATAAAGAAATCCAACCAAGCTCTCCAACGCTGTTGCTAGACGATAATCAGCTAAATCAGCGTTTTTGGGAGGCGCTCCCGATTTTGAATTGCGGCCTCGGCGGACGATGTCCGCCTCCTCCTCGGTTAAATGCGGCTGCCAGAGATCCAATGTTTTCTTTTGTCCTTTGGCAGAAACAAATTTTGTTGCCTCACGGTGAAGGTGATGCGATTTCTGATTCGGCAGCGAAATAAAATATTGTCTTACAAGAAGCTCAAACACAGCATCGCCCATATAAGCGAGAACGACCGGATTCATCAGCTGCGGTGACTTGGACGGCGGGTAAAAGAGCAAGCGGTTCGTATCGATATGCTCGCTCATTTACGCCGCCAGCGGATACCTTGCGGTGTATCCTCAAGGACGATGTTTTTCTCTATGAGCAAATCACGAATTTCATCCGCTCTAGCCCAGTTTTTGGACTGGCGAGCTTCGGTCCGCTCCACTATAAGCTGTTCGATATCCGCATCCAGCAGTTCAGCGTCCGCTTGTTGCTGCGGCAGCAAGCCAAGTACAGCATCCATACGCTCAAACAAAGTAAGCAAAGCATAAATCGCTTCAGCAGAGGCGTCTGCACGATTCAAATATTGATTAGCCTCAGCTACCAAATCAAACACCGTTGTAATCGCATCAGGGGTGTTGAAATCATCGCTCATTTTGGCATGGAATTGTTCATGAATCACTTTTAGTCTTGCATCCAGCGCTTCGTCGCCAGAAGGGACAAGTCCGTTGCCACTGCCTGCCGCCTCATTTAGCTTGCCTTCAAACGATGAAAGCCTATGCTTTAGATTCGCTGCACTGTTTGCAATCCGCTCTACGCTGTTCTCAGCTTGTGCAACCGTGTCATCACTGAAGTTGAGTGGACTGCGGTAGTGTGTAGAGAGCATAAAATAACGAATCGCATGAGGTTTAACCCGCTTCACCAGCTCATGCACCGAAATGCCATTGCCAAGCGATTTGGACATTTTCTCATTATTTATATGAATATAGCCGTTATGCATCCAATAGTTCGCCAGCGGTTTGCCTGTCAGCGCCTCAGATTGCGCAACCTCGCATTCATGATGCGGAAACTGCAAATCATGACCGCCGCCATGGATATCAAGAGTATCCCCAAGATATGCGCGAGCCATAGCCGAGCATTCGATATGCCAGCCTGGGCGTCCATCGCCAAAAGGGCTTTCCCATTTGATTTCGCCCGGCTTAGCGCCTTTCCATAATACAAAATCCTGTTGATTCTCTTTGCGGTCGCCAATCTCTACTCGAATACCGAATTGAAGCTCTTCAATATTCTGATGAGAGAGCTTGCCGTAATCTGCGAATGCAGACGTACGATAATAAACGTCTCCGTCACTCATATAAGCATAGCCTTTATCTATCAAGCCTTGAATAAACGCAACGATTTGTGGAATATGCTCCGTTACCCTTGGATTAAGTGTCGCCTTATGAACACCCAGCGATTCGATATCTGCATAAAATGCCGCAATAAACGTCTCCGCTACTTCAGGGACTGTCGTACCAAGCTGTTCTGCTTTACGAATCAGCTTATCATCGACATCTGTAAAGTTAACCACATATTGAACTTCATTACCTACGTCCTCCAAATAACGACGAACAACGTCAAAGAAAATAACCGGACGAGCGTTTCCAATATGAATGTAGTCATAAACGGTTGGACCGCAAACGTACATTTTCACCTTACCTGGCTCTTGCGATACAAAAGGCTCTTTTAGCCGCGATACTGTATTATAAATGGATACTGTCATTTTCGCATTTCTCCTCCAGCTACAGGATTCCGAAGCTTATCGAGCTCGGATTTTAATTCGTCTATTTCCTTCTGCATTGTACGGAACATTTCGATGACCGGATCGGGCAGCTTCGTATGATCAAGTCGATCGCCTACACGCTCGCCGTTTCTTTTGACCACGCGTCCCGGGTTTCCAACTACCGTACAATTGGCAGGAACCTCTCTGAGTACAACCGCGTTTGATCCTATGTTAGAAAATTCGCCCACTTGAAATGAGCCGAGCACCTTCGCTCCTGAGCCAATAACTACATTATTGCCAATTGTAGGGTGACGCTTCCCTTTTTCTTTACCCGTTCCGCCAAGAGTTACTCCCTGATAAATAACGACATCATCGCCAATCTCACAGGTTTCACCAATGACGACACCCATGCCATGATCGATAAACAATCGCTCGCCGATACGGGCACCTGGATGAATTTCGATGCCAGTCATAAAGCGGCTAACCTGGGAGATCAAGCGCGCTGTAGTATACCAACCTCTACGGTATAAGGGATGGGCAATGCGATGCGCCCAAATAGCGTGCACACCTGAATAGGTGAAAATAACCTCGAAGCGACTGCGAGCAGCCGGATCATTCTCAAAAACAGCTAGTATGTCCGATCGAAAATGACGAAACATAAACAATGCTCCTTTTTCCTACGCTCATAAATTTCTAATAAAAGAAAAGCCTCTGCAGCATAATATGCTGCAGAGGCGTGTGATCTCGCGGTTCCACTCTGCTTGAATAATTCGACAGCTATCCTTGCTGAAGTTTATTCACCTTAAGGTCTTTAACGCAGACGATACGTTGCTGCCTACCCTGTCCAGCCAAATATATGCCAATATAGCCGATTAAGCGTCGCCGCCATCCTCATCATTGCGCATTACCTGCTGACACAGCTCGGAACAAAGCTCCCAGGTGCATATTTCCGTTCGGCGGACCAGACAACTTGCAGCCCCATTACGTTTCCTCATAGTCACATGGTGATGCGACTCCGACTCGAATGACGGTTGTCCTCTCTGCGAATCCACAAGCAAACGTACTTCTCCTGTTCATGGCCGTTTGATTCATTCATTTATTAGTCATAGTATACCGAATACCCAAAAATGTGACAAGGGCATTATGCATACTCTCATTTATAAGAATTAAGCTAAAGATCCTGCCAAACGCGCACGCAGACGATCAGCAACCTTATCTTTGCCTAGCAAAGCAAGCGATTGATTCAAATCAGGACCATGCGTTTGTCCAGTAAGGGCTGCACGAATCGGCATGAACAGCTGCTTGCCTTTAAATCCAGTTTCCTTCTGTACAGCTTTGATCATCTCTTTGATGCCATCCACTTCAAAGGCTGTTTCTCCCGCTTCGATTTTTGACAGGAAGGCCTGCAAAACAGTTGGCACTTGCTCCTCGGCAAGAACCTCTACCGCTTCGCTTTCATCCTCTACCGTATCACGGAAAAATAGCTCTGTCATTGGAACGATTTCTGAGGCGGAACGCAGTTTGTCCTGATGCAGCGCTACTAGCGCAGTCACCCAGGCTCTGCCTTCTGCATCAAGTTCAGCAGCGACACGACCCGCATTTTGCAAATGTGGCAGGCAAAGATCAACAACGCGGTTCAAGTCCGCTTTTTTCAAATATTCATTGTTCATCCAGCTAAGCTTCTGCGTATCGAATACGGCAGGGCTTTTGCTAAGACGTTCAGGATTAAACACATTAACCAATTCTTCGCGAGTAAACATTTCCTGCTCACCCTCAGGCGACCATCCAAGCAATGTAATAAAGTTAAACATCGCTTCCGGCAAATAACCGAGATCGTCATACTGCGAAATAAACTGAATGATGGACTCATCTCGTTTACTTAGTTTTTTGCGCTGCTCATTCACAATTAGCGTCATATGGCCGAATTTTGGAGCTTCCCAGCCAAAAGCTTCATAAATCATCAATTGGCGCGGCGTATTCGATATATGGTCTTCTCCACGCAATACGTGACTGATTTTCATCAAATAATCGTCCAGTACTACAGCGAAGTTATAAGTCGGGATACCGTCCTTCTTCACGATGACGAAATCGCCCATCTCTGTTGTATCGAAGCTGATTGAGCCTTTTACGATATCGTCAAAAGCATAAGTCCGATTCTCCGGTACACGGAAACGAATACTCGGAATACGTCCTTCCGCTTCGAATGCTTGGCGCTGTTCTTCCGTCAGATTGCGATGGCGTCCGGAATAACGAGGCGTTTCGCCGCGCTCCGTTTGCTCTTCCCGCTCCTTCTCAAGCTCCTCTTCCGAGCAGTAGCAGCGATAAGCAAGACCACGATCAAGCAGTTCCTGCCAGTATTTGTTGTATATATCAAGACGCTCAGTCTGACGGTAAGGTCCGTACCCGCCGCCAATATCGATGCTCTCATCCCAATCCATGCCCAGCCATTTCAAGTACTTAAGCTGGCTCTCTTCTCCGCCCTCAACATTGCGCTTTACATCCGTATCTTCGATCCGAATAATAAATTTACCGCCCTGGTTTCTCGCGAACAAATAATTGAATAAGGCCGTTCTTGCATTACCAATATGTAAATGACCCGTTGGAGATGGGGCATAACGTACACGAACTTCTGCAGTCATATAAATAACCTCCTAAAAGTTTTGCGAAGCACAAACTGGCTTCGTAAGCATATACCAATAAAGTTTTGCGAAGCAAAATCTAATCTTGCAAGCATATGCTGATTAATGAATACTCCCGATCATAGCACATCCTTGATTAGACAGACAACGGATTGCGCTGCAATTCCTTCACCGCGTCCTGTGAATCCAAGCTGCTCGGTTGTCGTTGCTTTCACATTCACCTGTGTTACATCAGCCTCAAGCGCCTTCGCTATAATTTCAGCCATTTGCGGAATATAAGGCAGCATTTTTGGCTTTTGAGCAATAATCGTGGAATCAATGTTCCCAAGCTTATATCCGCGCTCACGCACAAGCTTCCATACTTCCTCCAGCAGCTTTAAGCTGTCGGCATCTTTAAAAGCAGCATCAGTATCCGGAAAATGCTTACCGATATCGCCAAGTCCAAGCGCGCCCAGCACTGCATCCGTTATGGCATGCAACAGAACATCCGCATCAGAATGGCCTAGAAGCCCCTTCTCGTATGGAATCGTTACTCCTCCAATAATACATGGACGTCCTTCTACCAATTGATGCACATCAAATCCTTGACCAACTCGAATCATCCTTGCTCACCTTTCCCCTCTGCCCTATCGGCATGACGCTTCGCAAGCAAAAATTCCGCCCACGGCAAATCTTCAGGCGTCGTAATTTTTATATTCGTATATTCGCCTTCTGCAACAGTAACGCTTGCGCCCATGCGCTCTACAACCATTGCGTCATCTGTTCCAATGAACTCTTCTGCAAGTGCACGCTCATGCGCCTCCTGCAATAAAACACGTCGAAAAGCTTGCGGCGTTTGTATCGCCCACAAGCTTCGGCGGTCCGGAGTAGAAACGATAACTCCCGCTTCATTGACTTGTTTAATCGTATCCTTTACTGGAACAGCCAGCACAGATGCACCGCTCTGCTCAGCCTGCGAACAGCAAGCACGGACGGCATTCGCCGATACCAGCGGACGTACACCGTCATGCACCATCACCCAGTCGCTCTTCAGCTCCTGCAGTCCTAAGTATACCGAGTGCTGTCGTTCTTTCCCTCCGGCAACTATAGCGGTTACCTTCGTTATGCCATATAGGGAAGCCCAATTGCGGCAACGCTCCACGTCCTCGCTGCCTACGACCAGAACCACTTCATTTACCAAATCCATCGATTGAAACAGCTCTAGCGTATGCACAAGAATAGGCTTGTCCGCCAGCTTCAAATACTGCTTGCTTTCTTTCGTTCCCATCCGCGTGCCTCGTCCGGCCGCTACGATGATAACTCCCCAATCTGCTCCCATGCCTCGACCCGCCTCACACTGAGTTAAAACATAAGTATTTATAAACCTAGCTTCTTATAAATAAACTTACGTTTCTCTGCGAAACGAGCTTGTGCCGTCTTTTGTCGACGTTAGCCGTTTGCGCTATAACAATAGTACTATCATACCTTGTTACTGCGCTTTTTCCAACAGCTTCGGCTTTGCAAATATCATTCGGCCCGCAGAGGTTTGAAGCACGCTCGTTACAAGCACTTCCATCGTTGTCCCGATATATTCACGTCCGCCCTCAACAACGATCATCGTGCCATCATCCAAATATGCGACACCTTGTCCATGCTCTTTGCCGTCCTTTATCACTTGTACGATGATTTCTTCTCCAGGTAGAACAACCGGCTTCACAGCATTAGCCAAATCATTAATATTGAGCACCGACACGCCTTGAAGCTCACATACTTTGTTTAAGTTGAAGTCGTTGGTAACAACTTTACCATGAAGCGCCTTAGCCAGCTTGACCAGCTTGCTGTCTACTTCTCCGATTTCTTCAAAATCTCCTTCATAAATAAGAACCTTTACGTCCAGCTCTTTCTGAATCTTGTTCAAAATATCAAGCCCGCGGCGTCCCCTATTGCGCTTCAATAAATCAGATGAATCAGCAATATGCTGCAGCTCCTCAAGCACAAACTCAGGAATGACTAACGTGCCTTCAATAAATCCAGTTTTACAGATGTCTGCAATACGGCCGTCAATAATAACGCTGGTATCGAGTATCTTATGCTCCTCGTAACCACCTGCCTCATCTACAGGCGCGACTCTCCGTTTCTCCAGCAGAGCTGCAAAACCTTCTGCCAGCTCCTCCTGCTTATGCAGACCAATTCGCATGCCCAAATAACCGAAGCATAACATCATAGCAGCAGGAAGGAGACTTCCTATACCATCTAGACCCGATACTGCGGGATAGATCAGAACAGTAAGCAATAAACCTGCTAGAAGACCGCCAGCTCCAGCAATCAGCTGCTGCATAGGAAGCGCTGCGGTTTGCTCCGCACCCTTCTGCATATAGCGAATGACTTGCCCTGCAACCATCGTTGCTACAACTACACCAAAAACCGCGCCAATTGCTACATTCATGTAATAAGTGCCGGATCGCTGTAGCATTCCGAAGGATGAGCCAGACCATACGGCCGCTCCATTTATCCATCCGTATACTTCACCGCCTGCCATACCACCGAACAACATACCCAATATTTGAATTATTCGTCTAACCATTATGGTTCACCTCCACTATAATTATGTTCCAATAATTGGATCGCTAACCGTGGGGGCACGGATTAATTGAAAACATTTATAATTTTTAATAATTCACATTTTGTAAAAGGGGGATAGGAGGCTTATAATGGATATTAGGAAGAAAACATAAGAGGTTGGTGAAAGAGGTGGAACCGATGAGCGCTCCTACACTGGATCAATTTCAGCAGCAAGTATCCGAATTGTTGCTTCGGCACCGCAGCTTGCTAGATGTTATGTCCAAATTTGGACAGTCAGGCGCTTCGGTAAATCGTGCAGTCACGAAAGCAGTCACAGACTGTGGATGTATTGAACTAAATGCCCGCAAACAACAATACTCGGACGAACTAAATCTTGAAAATGCGAAAACGACGCTGCAAAGTCATCTCACTGGAGCCGTATGCGAGCATTGCCGCGATGCGCTCAAGGCCGATCTTGGCCGCAATTTGTTTTATATGACTGCTTTATGTAATTTGCTGGACATTCAACTGGATGAAGTTATTGCTGATGAATACGACAAATGCTCAACTTTAGGCCTGTTTAACTTAACGTAAATATGCAACATATGAATCGCGCAGGAAAGAGACTATAGCTATCTCTTACTCCCGTGCAACGAGTAACAAAAGAGGCCTCCCATATTGGGAGGCCTCTTTTTTAGCACTAATAGTGCTACTTCTGTTGCATGAATCCAGAAACAATAACATCTAACGGACGTGTAAGAAGAGAATATAAAATAGCAGCTTCCTCTTGGCGGTTCAGAACTTTTTTAGAAGCGTAATTGAAAACACCTTTCTCTGGCTCTTGAACCTCTGGTCCATAGATGCCGAGCTTAACGATCATCTTAACAGCTGGCAGCGCCCATTTATCAGTCTCACCGGAGAGCTTAACCGACTCAAACAACTCTGCTGGATACTGCTGAGAGAAAACGCGCCACATCATAACAGCCGCTTCTTGGCGAGTAATATTGCGATCCGGCTCAAACAGATTCGTTGTTGTACCTTTGACCAGGCCCAGCTCATACGCTTGCTGAACAAAAGCAGCGGCTGAATGGCCTTCCAAATCCGTAAATACAAGTTCTTCCGTACTGCTTCCTTTTAATCCGCTAATCTCCATAAGATGCTTAACAAATTGTCCCCGAGTGACTGATTGCTCAGCATTAAATTTCTCATCCTCAATATCGGAGTAGTGCCCTAATGTTTTCAGCGTATAAATTGCCTTCTCATAAGGGTGGTCTTTCGCAATATCAGCAAATAAGGTTGGCGCTTTATGTTTCATCCCATAGCCGAGCGGATTCAGATACGGCTCCTTAAAGTAAAGCACTTCATCGCCTGACCCTATCGCAAATGCCGTGAATTTACCCGTAAGACTATCTACAAATAGATTTTTATCTACTTGTTTAAGCGCACGCGGTCCAAGGAAAGCATCTGATATCATCAAGCTGCCTTTGCCGTCTGCTTCTATTGATGTATTTAGTTGTGCAAGACGAAGGTCAGTATAAATGCCCGTGAATTTATTTAATGAATCTGTCGTACTCGGCGTGAATGCGTCGAACTTGGCAGGTTCAGCATATGCCGGGAAAAATGAATTAATAAACGCCTGATAGAAGAAATCACGGAGAGGGCCTATTTTGTTGTAAGTAATGAATACTCCCGTCTTTTGTTCCGGAATAAGGAACATAAGCGAGCTAGTGCCCACAATATCTCCAAACTTGGCTATCACGGAAGAACTGCTTCCCGCCCCAGGAAGCTGAATCGGTGCCTCAAATCCATAAGTAGTGTTCGGCAGCAATGAATGAATCGAAGAGCGATACGTTTTCATCTGATCAACGGTTGCTTGCTTAAGAATGCTGCCGGATTCTGATGAACCGCCATTCAGGAAAGCAATCATAAACTTGCTTATGTCCTCAGCAGTAGAGAACATTCCCCCTTGCGGCATTACAGTAGGAGTAACTGCATATAGTTCATGTTTGCCGTTTGCAGCGTCGTACTCCGAAACTAGATTTTCTGTAAGTTTTTTATCAAGTAAAAAACGGCTTGAATCCATTTTCAGCGGTTTGAATATATTCTGTTCCATGTAATCGTTAAAAGGTAAACCGCTGACTTTTTGTACGATCAATCCAATCAGCATCGACGCAAAGTTATCGTACATGTAGGCGCTGCCCGGCTCCCGAACAACAGAAGGCATATGCCCCCGAACATAGTCTTCAATTTCAACTACTTTCCCGAAGTCGGTATGTATATCCTCTGCCTGCGGATCACGTATTTCAAAACCCGTCGTATGTGTAAGTAAATGCTCAATTGTAACCGGCTTGCCGAACGGGTTGTCAAACTTCAAATCCTTCACATACTTGGTGAAATCGTCTTGAAGAGAAATCTTCCCCTGCTCTACAAGCTGCATAACCGCGGCTGCCGTAAAGGTCTTGGACACTGACGCGATGCGAAACACGCTTGAAGCAGGGTCAATCGGCTTTTTTGTTTCCAGGTCTGCAAAGCCATATCCTCGCTGCGCTACCGTTTTCCCATCCTTTACAATAACGACGGAAGCTCCTACATATTGCGATTTGATTTGTTCCGTTGCAAAAAAATCGTTTAAAAAAGTTGTCGCATTTTCAGCATTTAACGCTTTTGGAGCAGGCGCAGCACTCGGTTCCACGGGAGCCGCATAGACGGCTGGAGCAAGCAGGCTGACTGATAAAGCAGCAGTAACAATCGTTTTGGTCCATAAAGAAGGCTTTCTAATACTAAATAGTCGTTTCAAACCAGCATCTTCTCCATTCGAATTCGTTTTTGACCGCCTATTAAATACGAATTTGGAAGATGATTAGTTTCAAAATTATCCCATAATAGATTGCTAAAAGGGGGCTGTAAGCAAGAAAAAAAATAGCGCCCAAGCACAAAAATCTGTGCTTGAAACGCTATTTCACATTCAATATTGCCGCTTTGATCAAGCCGGCTTTTCTGTTTGAACAGGGTCTTCCGCGTTTTCATCCCGTTTCTTCCGCTTGCGGTTTCGCTTGGGCAAACGGCGATCAACGTTTTTTTTTAGGCCGTACAGCGCATATAGAAGCAGCGGTACAAACAAAATTTTGGATAAGTCATTTTTGAACAATAGACCTAATACGACAGATACAACAATAACAATAGGGACAACCCATACTGCGCTCTTAGGAATACCGACCTTTTTGAAATTCGGATATTTAATCGTACTAACCATAAGAATGGAAAGCACTACTGTGCTTGCAAGCAACACGGATACATAAATGTCATTTTGAAATAAAGCTAATGTCGCTAACACTCCGCCAGCCGCCGGTATCGGAAGACCGATAAAATAACCTGGCGCACTTGATATTACATTGAAACGAGCAAGCCGCAGTGCCCCGCAAATCGGGAACAATGCCGTTACGATCCAAGCCAAGGCTGGATTAAGATCTTGAAAAGCAACTACATACATAATAAATGCTGGAGCTACGCCAAACGAAATCACATCGGATAATGAGTCCAGCTCCTTACCGAATTCACTTTGAACGTTCAGCGCCCGAGCAACGCGTCCGTCAACACCATCAAGCAGCATGGCGATTAACACCATCATAGCCGCAGTATCTGGTTTTTCATTGAATACAAGAATGATGGCGATTACTCCTAGGAATAAGTTCCCCACCGTGAGAAGGCTCGGTATCGATTTTGTGATCATCTTTTCCACCTCTTCTCTACTATGCCCCAAAACCCTTAACGAATGTATCTCCACGTTACAGGACCACATTCAATCCATTGTATGGGATTTAAATTTGCCTGTCAATGAACATCTGCTCTTGTATCCGCTTTAGACCTTCCTTAATCGCACGTGCCCGCACCTCGCCAATACCTTCAACCTCATCCAATTCTTCAATTGTCGCCATCAGAATATGAGGCAATCGACCGAAGTTTTCAATCAGATTGTTCATAATAATGAGCGGCAATCTTGGAATTTTATTCAGCAGTCGATAACCGCGCGGTGACACGGATTCATCGTTCATGTTGCTCGTATGTGGATAACCGATCAAACGGATGATTGGCGGCGCATCCAGCAGCTCATCCGAGCTCAGCTTCTTCAGGCCTGCCCGAATTTCTCGTATTTTCTCATCCGAATTTTCTTTGGCATAATCCTTAAGTAAGTACCATGCATCCTCTTCAACTCCGCCAACGAGCTCATCCATTTGCATGCTGATGAGCCGTCCTTCCGTTCCAAGCTCATTTACATAACGCTTGATCTCCATCTTGATGCGCAGAACCATTTCAACACGTTGAATAACATGCGCTACTTCCTGAAGTGTAACGAGCTCTTCGAATTCAAGCGCTGAAAGATTCGTAAAGGATTGGCTTAGCACCGCTTTATATTTCTCGAGCGTTTGAATCGCTTGATTGGCCTTCGTCAAAATAACACCCATGTCCTTCAGCGAATAACGCAGATTGCCTTGATACAAAGTAATAATATTACGGCGCTGCGAGATGGATACAACAAGCTTGCCTGTCTGCTTTGCAACCCGCTCAGCTGTACGGTGCCGAATTCCCGTTTCGATCGACGGAATGGAGCTATTCGGTATAAGCTGCGTATTCGCATACAAAATTCGGCGCATATCCTCACTCAAAATAATAGCTCCGTCCATTTTTGCAAGCTCATACAAATAGTTAGGCGAGAAGTCGCAATTAATGGAGAAACCTCCGTCTACGACTTCCATTACTTCCGGGCTGTAGCCAACAACCAGCAACGCCCCCGTTTTCGCCCGAAGCACATTTTCAAGCCCATCCCGAAAAGGGGTGCCTGGTGCGACTAATTGCAATAATTGATTCATAATTTCAAGCTGTGTAGGTTCCTTCATCATCTGCCCCCCTATCCAAGCGCTGCCTTAAGTGCTTCCGACACTGTAGATACGCCAATAATTTCTATCCCTGCGGGTGGTTTCCACCCTTTTAAACTTTTCTCTGGCATTATGACACGTTTAAAACCTAGTTTCTCTGCTTCCTTCACCCTTTGCTCAGCACGCGATACCGCACGCACTTCTCCCGTCAATCCTACCTCACCAAATATAACGTCATACGGCTTCGTTGGCGCATCGCGAAAACTGGAGGCTATGCTGACCGCCGCTGCTAGATCGACTGCCGGCTCATCAAGCTTAACTCCGCCAGCTACGTTCAAGTAAGCATCCTGTGTTTGTAGAAACATGCCGTTCCGCTTCTCCAACACTGCGATAATGAGCGCCATTCGGTTATGGTCGATACCCGTTGACATTCTGCGCGGAGATGGAAAATTAGTTGTGGCCACAAGCGCCTGAAGCTCAACAAGCACAGGCCTGGTGCCTTCCATGCTTGCAACTACGGTTGACCCTGATACACCAAGCGGCCGCTCAGATAAAAACAGCTCAGAAGGATTCGAAACCTCTCGCAGTCCATCCTCGCCCATCTCGAAAATGCCAATCTCGTTCGTCGAGCCAAAGCGGTTTTTGACTGCCCTTAAAATTCTGTACGTATGATGGCGCTCCCCTTCAAAATAAAGAACACAATCCACCATATGCTCTAAAAGCCTTGGCCCCGCAATCGCGCCTTCCTTCGTAACATGGCCGACGAGCACCGTCGCAATTCCTTTAATTTTGGCCACTCGCATAAAGTGTGCCGTGCATTCTCGTACCTGCGATACACTTCCGGGAGCCGATTGAACATTTGGATCGTAGACGGTTTGAATGGAGTCAATAACGAGAAAATCCGGCTGGACTGATTCTATGGCATCGTTAATTTGCTCCATATTGGTTTCGCATAGTACATAAAGCGATTCCGTCAGCGCACCAAGTCGATCTGCCCTTAGCCTTGTTTGCCGCACGGACTCCTCCCCAGAAATATAGAGCACTTTCAATCCTTTCACCGCGAGCGCATGAGACGTTTGCAGCAACAGCGTTGATTTTCCGATTCCGGGATCTCCGCCGACAAGAATTAGCGAGCCTGGAACAACACCTCCGCCGAGCACTCGATTAAGCTCAAGCATCCTTGTTTCTATACGAGGCTCTTGCCCACTTTCTATATGTATGATGGACTGCGGCTTTTCTTTCGCATGAAACGACGACAATCCGACGCCCTTCGTTTTCACAACGGTTTCTTTCTCTTCCACCATCGAATTCCAAGCGTGGCAACCGGGACATTTCCCCAGCCATTTTGGCGATTCTGTTCCACATTCCGTACAAACAAATTTTGATTTAATTTTGGCCATTCTGTACTCCTTAAACGTTATGAACCAGCGTAAATGAATGATGCCAGCCCTAGCGATTGTGCTTAAAATCACACTACATAAAGTTTACCATTTTATCCTCCATGTATAAACCCACATTGTTAATGAAAAAAGGAGATAACCCACTTATTATTCGTTTCCCACAGCTAAGCTTATCCATTTCACGTCTTTTCATTGTTATCCACAGAATTACGAACAAGTTATCAACATTATCCACAACTCATCAACATATCCCCAAAGGCTTTTTCTATAAATACAACATAAAAAACGCCCTCGTTATCCACAGTGGATAAGAGAGCGAAAGATTAGTCACAACGCAGCATATTTATTAGAGCACCAAGTTATAAATAAATAGAATTAATGCTGCTTAAGCTCAATTCCAGCTTGCCGAGCAACTAACACACGATGCGTTGTCAATTGTGAGCCGAGCATCACGCTTTCCGTTTGCTGGCCTGCCTCACCCTGTTGTCCCCCGCCTCTATGAGCATGTGCTTGCCGAAAAGAATCACTGTTCACCCAGCCCTCAAAGGAAGCTTTGGTTTCCCAAGTCGTGCTTACTTTAAGCTCATCATATTCTTCTAAGCCTTCCGTTAACAACACTTCCATGCGCACAAAACCAGGAGATAAATCTATGCCTTTGGAGTTTTGAAATCTACTCGCCACCGTCTCCCCGTGGCCTTTTTTTACTTTTATCGTATTGGTGACAACTATCATCGTTGTTCCTCCATTCTATGTAACGCTATAGTCTTATTATACGATAATGATTATCATTGTCAATTTATTGTATTAATAAAAACTGTCCCGCAAGCAGCTATTCTGATTGCGGGACAGTTTACTATCATGCTTATTTTGTCGTGGATTCTTCTGGCTCTTGTTCGGAAATCGATTTGGTAACGGTTAGACCGCCATCCTTCTCATCGATTGTGAACGTATCGCCTTTTTGGATTTTACCCATCAACAAATCTTCGGACAAACGGTCTTCGATATGTTTTTGGATTGCCCGGCGAAGCGGACGAGCTCCATATTGTGGATCGTAGCCTTCCTTCGCAAGGAAGGTTTTTGCTGCATCCGTCAAGATGAAGTCAACTTCCTGCTCACGCAGACGCTTGCGCAGCTCATCCGACATGAGTGTAACGATTTGAGCAATATGCTCCTCGCCAAGCGAATGGAACACGATGCTTTCATCGATACGGTTCAAGAACTCCGGACGGAAGCTTTTCTTAAGCTCGCCAAGCACTTTATCCTTCATTTGCTGGAAGTCGCGTCCCGCATCCTGTACGGCTGTGAAACCGAGCGAGGAATTACGCTTGATTTGATCCGCTCCAACGTTAGAAGTCATAATAATCAGTGTGTTGCGGAAATCGACAACGCGGCCTTTGGAATCAGTCAAGCGACCATCCTCCAGCACCTGAAGCAATATGTTAAATACTTCAGGGTGAGCTTTCTCAATTTCATCTAGTAACACAACGGAATATGGCTTGCGGCGAACTTTCTCGGTTAACTGCCCGCCTTCTTCATAACCTACATAACCAGGAGGCGCTCCGACTAGACGGGATGTCGAATGTTTCTCCATATATTCCGACATGTCGATACGGATAACCGCATTTTCATCTCCGAACATCGCTTCTGCAAGTGCTCTGGCGAGCTCCGTTTTACCAACACCCGTTGGACCTAAGAAAATGAATGAACCAATTGGACGCTTCGGATCTTTCAAGCCGGCACGCGCACGACGAATCGCTCTGGATACCGACTTCACGGCATCATCTTGTCCAATGATGCGATCGTGAAGAATATCTTCCATTTTCAGAAGTCGTTCCGTCTCTTCTTCAGCCAGCTTGCTAACAGGAATACCCGTCCAGCTAGCTACAACCTGAGCAATATCCTCTGGTGTCACTTCAGAATCAGTACGGCCTTGTTTTTCTTTCCACTGGTTTTTGGTAATATCAAGCTCTTCGCGAATTTTTTGCTCCGTATCGCGAAGTGCTGCCGCTTTCTCGAATTCTTGGCTTTGAACCGCTGCATCCTTCTCCTTGCGGATATCTTCCAAACGGTTTTCAAGCTGCTTCAAGTTTGGCGGTACAGTGTAAGAATGCAAGCGTACCTTTGAACCGGCTTCATCGATAAGGTCAATCGCTTTATCTGGCAAGAACCGATCCGGAATGTAACGATCCGATAATTTAACTGCTTGCACGATAGCTTCATCCGTAATTTTCACACGGTGATGAGCTTCATAACGATCGCGTAAGCCGTATAAAATTTGAATCGCTTCTTCTGAAGATGGCTGATCTACCGTTATAGGTTGGAAACGACGCTCAAGCGCAGCATCTTTTTCAATATATTTGCGGTATTCATCAAGAGTAGTTGCACCGATACATTGCAGTTCACCACGTGCTAATGCAGGTTTCAAAATATTAGATGCATCGATTGCACCTTCTGCTCCGCCTGCGCCAATCAACGTATGAAGCTCATCGATGAATAGAATAATATTGCCCGCTTGGCGGATCTCATCCATGATTTTCTTCAACCGATCTTCAAACTCACCACGGTACTTTGTACCTGCAACTACGGAGCCCATATCCAGCGTCATGACACGCTTATCACGCAAAGTTTCGGGAATTTCATTCTCGATAATCTTCTGCGCAAGACCTTCGGCAATTGCTGTTTTACCGACGCCTGGTTCCCCGATTAGTACTGGATTGTTCTTCGTACGGCGGCTAAGCACTTGAATTACACGCTCAATTTCTTTGCTTCGGCCGATTACAGGATCCAGATTTCCTTCCTTCGCATAAGCAGTTAAATCTCTTGCAAGTCCATCGAGCGTAGGCGTGCTAACATTCGCTGGCGAACCGTGATTGCTTGAGACAGCTTCACTGCTGCCAAGAAGCTGAAGGACTTGTTGACGAGCCTTATTTAGGCTAATGCCAAGATTGTTGAGCACACGTGCCGCAACGCCTTCTCCTTCACGGATGAGACCAAGCAAAATATGCTCTGTGCCAACGTACGTATGTCCAAGCTTTCTTGCTTCATCCATCGAAAGCTCAATTACTTTTTTTGCGCGTGGCGTATAGGCAATGTTGTTAGGCTGCTCTTGACCGCGACCGATCAACGCCTCAACTTCATCTTGAATCTTTTCAAGCCCAAGTCCTAGTCCAATCAATGCTTTAGCCGCTATTCCTTCCCCTTCGCGAATAAGGCCTAGCAAAATATGCTCCGTACCAATATTGTTATGTCCGAGACGAACCGCTTCTTCTTGCGCCAATGCAAGCACCTTCTGTGCTCGCTCCGTGAATCTTCCAAACATCATATTTACGCACCCCCATGGCCTTTTTCACCACGCAATTGCTTGCGTATGAGTTCTGCTCTCCTGAAATCTCTCTGCTCTGGACTCATCTTCTCATCGAAGGTTTGTTGCAAAAATCCAGGCTGAGTCATTACCAAAAGTTCATTCAACACTTGTGGCGTTACATCTGATAAAATGCCAAGGTCTGCACCAAGCCGCACATCTGACAACCGCTGCGCAGCTTCCTTGGAATCCATAATTGAAGCATATGCTAAAATACCGTATGAGCGCTTCACGCGATCCTCTGTCCTCAGCCGCGACTCATGCATAAGACGTTTGCGTGCCGCTTTCTCATGCTCGATGATTTGTCTTGCAACACCATAAAGATTTTCAATAATTTCATTCTCGGATTGCCCGAGCGTAATTTGGTTAGACACCTGAAATAAATTCCCAAGCGCTTCACTGCCTTCGCCGTACAAACCTCTTACCGCCAATCCTACCTGTGTAACAGCTGACAATATCCGATTGATTTGAGACGTTAAAACGAGTGCTGGCAAATGCATCATGACGGATGCCCTTATGCCTGTGCCCACATTCGTTGGACATGTCGTCAAATAACCGCGTTTCTCATCAAATGCATAATCAGCCGACTCTTCAAAAATATCGTCAATTCCGCTGGCCAATGCCCATGCCTCCTGGATTTGGAAACCTGGATACAGACATTGAATGCGCAAATGATCTTCTTCGTTAATCATTATGCTAACAGATTCATTATCGCTTAAAATAACGGCCCCGCATCGCGATTCGTTCGCTAAATTGGGACTGATTAAATGCTTTTCAACAAGCACCCTTTTATCAAGCTCGCTTAAATCTGACAAAACAATGGTCTCAAATGATCCAATTGACTGCAGCTTGCCGCTCTGGCTAACTTCAGTCAGCTGATCCATGACATCCTTAGATTGCTGATTTGTTGCAAGTAATGGAAAAGGCTGATGACGTAAATTTCGGGCTACTCGCACTCTGCTGCTAATGACAATTTCAGATTCAGGACCTGCGTCCTTCATCCATTCGCTGAGCGCATGCTGTGAGAATCGATGCTTAGTCAAGAGGTTCCTTCACTCCTTCTATGCCAGCCTACAGGTCTGCCATTTTGCGCTCTAATTCACGTATTCGATCACGCAGCTCAGCCGCGCTTTCAAATTCCTCTTGATCAATCTTCTCCTGCAGATCCCGCCTCAGCTGTTCAATCTCGCGCTTGCACTGGATTTGCCCGCCTGAGCGCTTAGGGATTTTACCGCTGTGTACGGTGCTGCTGTGAATACGTTTGAGAAGTGGATCAAGCTTACTTTCGAACGACTGATAACAAGAGCTGCAGCCGAATCGACCGATTTTGCTAAACTGTGTATAGGTCAGTCCACATTCCTCGCAGCGCAGCGCTGGCTGCTTGATGCCGGTAATCGTCGACCCGCCAAGCTGTTCGAAATCAAGAAGCCCCGATAGTAAGCTATGAATAGAAAAGCTATTCGGCGCGCCTGGAATGCCTTCGCCTTTCTCACGAGCACAGCTTTCACAAATATGAAATTCGGTCTTCTCGCCATTAATGATTTTTGTGAAATGAAGCGTAGCCGGTTTTTTACCGCAATCTTGGCAAAACAAGCCTGATCCCTCCTCCCGGTATAAACGGTTTGTCATTATTTAACCAGCAATGAGATAAGCATGGACCTTAACAACCTTGCCCGAATTTCATCCCTTAGCGGCAGCTTCAGTGCAATGGTATCGCGATGCACAGCCGCACGGAGTAGATTTCCCTCGCGCTTAGAGATAAGTCTTGCTTCCTCAAGCTGATAAATAAGCCCTTCCGCTGCACCTTGATCGACACATTCTCCAACCGTTTCTTCGATGTGGAATTGAATCGCCTTTAATGCAGGAAGCTCAATCCGTTGTATTCGGATATAGCCTCCGCCGCCGCGCTTACTTTCAACCATGTATCCTTTCTCCATGGTAAATCGAGTACTAATTACATAGTTGATTTGCGACGGTACACAAGAAAATTTGTCAGCCAGGTCATTGCGTTGAATTTCTACTGCGCCCTCTGGACTTTCTTGAAGCATAAGCTTCAAGTACTGTTCGATGAGATCGGAAATGTTACGCAAACCACCAACCTCCCTGAGAAATAACCAATAAAACTAAAGTTGAAACATAGGTATTAATGAGGTCTTGCAATCAAATCAGAATATACACCGAATATTCGGACAACTGACTTTGACTTTCTTTGACCTTGATTTTATTATATGCAATTTCAGCAAAAGGTCAAGTGCTCGGTAAAATTGATTTTCCATTAGCTTGGTACGCTTGCATGCTGTTTATACATAGCCGGATTCATTTATATGATTAACGCTCATTTTCTGCATGCAAAAACAACAAAAAACCTATCGCATATTATGCGATAGGTCTCTCGTGCTTGGCGACGTCCTACTCTCCCAAGACCCTGCGGTCTAAGTACCATCGGCGCTGAAGGGCTTAACGGTCGTGTTCGGTATGGGAACGCGTGGTTCACCTCCGCCATCGCCACCAAACTGGATTTTTCGTTGAAATGCAGTCCTGAGTTTCCTCAGAAAAGATCCAACCAAAGTCCTTCAAGGTGTTTACGCCCTGAAAACTGGATACGAAAGATTAGGCTTGCTGAAGCCTTTTATGCTGCTGTCTACTGGATGTATGGGTCACAGTAAACGTGTTTAGGATAAGCCCTCGACCGATTAGTATTCGTCAGCTACACACATTGCTGTGCTTCCACCCCGAACCTATCAACCTCGTCGTCTTCAAGGGGTCTTACATACTGG